>CALYTI010000018.1 GCA_945487035.1 uncultured Bacteroidales bacterium | reverse complement strand
ACAACCACACCTAAGAAACCTAACTCAGCTATGCGTAAGGTTGCACGTGTACGTCTTTCAAACGCTAAGGAGGTCAATGCCTACATCCCTGGTGAGGGTCACAACCTCCAGGAGCACTCAATCGTGCTCGTTCGCGGAGGCCGTGTGAAGGACCTTCCAGGTGTACGTTACCACATCCTCAGAGGCGCTTTGGATACCGCTGGTGTAGAAGGAAGGACACAGTCCCGTTCACTCTACGGAGCCAAGAGACCAAAGAAGTAGTCTGAAGGATGGTAAAAAACACTTTAATTTTTCAAAACAATGAGAAAATCGAAGCCTAAAAAGAGGATTCTACTTCCTGATCCTAAGTTTCACGACGTGGAGGTTACACGTTTCGTGAACAATCTTATGTTGCAGGGGAAGAAGAGTATCGCGTACTCAATTTTTTACGAAGCCATTGACTTGGTAGGCGAGAAGGTGAAAGATTCTGACAAGGCTCCTCTGGATATTTGGAGGAAGGCGCTCGAGAACGTAACTCCTCAGATTGAGGTTAAGTCACGTCGTATCGGCGGTGCCAACTTCCAGGTGCCTACAGAGTTGCGTCCTGAGAGGAAAGTTTCCCTCTCTATGAAGAACCTTATCGCTTTCGCGCGTAAGCGTTCCGGCCACTCTATGGCAGAAAAACTGTGCGCTGAGATCGTAGCAGCCTACAACAACGAAGGTGGTGCATACAAGCGTAAGGAGGATATGCACAGGATGGCTGAGGCCAACAAGGCCTTCGCCCACTTCCGTTTCTAGTTTCCCAAGTATTAGTTAAGTAGTTTATTAAATGGCAAAAAGAGATCTTAAGTTCACAAGAAATATCGGTATCATGGCTCACATCGATGCCGGTAAGACTACCACATCCGAGCGTATCCTGTACTACACAGGCAAAACGCACAAGATCGGTGAGGTACACGAAGGTGCAGCAACTATGGACTGGATGGTCCAGGAGCAGGAGCGTGGTATCACCATCACCTCAGCTGCAACTACAGCGTTCTGGCCTTACAACGGAAACAAGTATCAGATCAACCTGATTGATACTCCGGGCCACGTAGACTTCACCGTCGAGGTAGAGCGTTCACTCCGCGTTCTTGACGGAACCGTTGCAACATTCTGTGCAGTAGGACGCGTACAGCCTCAGTCCGAGACCGTATGGCGCCAGGCCGACAAGTACGGAGTTCCGAAGATTGCGTACGTCAACAAGATGGACCGTGTCGGAGCAGACTTCCTCGCAGTGGTCGAAGAGATCAAGACGAAACTCGGTGCAACAGCCGTTCCTATCGCACTTCCAATCGGAAGCGAGGATAAGTTCAAGGGTATCGTCGACCTTATTGACAGGAAAGCTATTTACTATTACACGGGAGACGAACTGGTCAATTATGAAATCAAGGAAGTCCCTGCCGAGATGGCAGACGAGGTGGCAATCTGGAGAGACAAGCTTCTGGAAGCTGCTGCCGAGTGTGACGACGCTTTGATGGAGAAGTATTTCGAGGATCCTGACTCCCTTACCAAGGAAGAAATCATCGCCGCTCTCCGCAAGGGTACAATCAATATGCAGATTGTCCCTGCTACCTGCGGTACTTCCTTCAAGAACAAGGGTGTGCAGTTCCTCCTCGATGCAATTATCAGATACCTCCCATCTCCGCTCGACAAGGGAGCAGTAAAGGGTGTCAACCCTAATACCGACCAGGAAGAAGAGCGCAAGCCGGATGCTTCCGAGCCATTCTGCGGTCTCGTCTTCAAAATCGCTACCGACCCGTTTGTCGGCCGTCTCGCATTCCTGCGTGCTTATTCAGGAAGGCTTGACGCAGGTTCTTATGTGTACAATGTAAGGTCCGGCAAGAAGGAGCGTGTAGCCCGTCTGTACCAGATGCACTCCAACCACCAGAATCCTATCGACTTCGTGGAGGCAGGAGATATCTGTGCAGCAGTCGGTTTCAAGGAACTGCGTACAGGTGATACCATCTGCGCAGAAGAGGCACCTATCGCACTCGAGTCTATGGTATTCCCTGATCCGGTAATCGGAATCGCAGTGGAGCCTAAGACCCAGGGCGATCTCAATAAGCTTGGCGTAGCACTCGCTAAACTTGCTGAGGAGGACCCTACCTTCACAGTCAAGTCAGACCACGAAACCGGACAGACAGTCATCAGCGGTATGGGTGAGCTTCACCTCGACATTATCGTTGACCGTCTGCGCCGTGAGTTCGGTGTCGAAATCAACCAGGGTGCACCTCAGGTTAACTACAAGGAGGCAATCACCACCAAGATTCAGCACCGTGAGCTCTTCAAGAAGCAGACCGGCGGTCGTGGTAAGTTTGCCGACATTATCGTTGAAATCGGACCTGCCGATCCGGGTGTAGTCGGACTTCAGTTCGACAACCAGGTTAAGGGCGGTAACATCCCTAAGGAATTCATCCCTTGCGTCCAGAAGGGCTTCACCTCTGCAATGTCAAACGGTGTGCTCGCAGGCTACGAGGTACAGTCCCTCAAGGTTACCCTCCTCGACGGTTCTTACCATCCGGTCGATTCAGACCAGCTCTCATTCGAACTTGCAGCACGTATGGCATTCCGTCACGCCTGCCCTAAGTGCAACCCTGTCCTTCTCGAGCCTATTATGAACCTCGAGGTTGTTACCCCGGAGGATTATATGGGAGATATCGTCGGTGACCTCAACCGTCGCCGCGGACAGATTGTCGCAATGGATACCACTCCTAACGGAGCACGCGTTGTCAAGGCCTTCGTTCCGCTTGCAGAGCAGTTCGGTTATGTGACTGTACTCCGTACCCTTTCTTCCGGACGTGCTACCAGCACAATGTCCTTCGACCACTATGCAGAAGTTCCTGCAGCTATGGCTAAGGATGTCATCGAGAAGAGCGGCTACAAGGGATCCGATGATGATGAGTAAAAAGTAAAAAATTGCAATATGAGCCAGAAAATCAGAATTAAACTCAAGTCTTTCGACCATATGCTTGTTGACAAGTCAGCAGCCAAGATCGTTGAGACTGTGAAGGCTACCAGCGCGAAGGTGAACGGACCTATTCCGCTCCCTACCAACAAGAAGATCTTCACTGTAAACCGCTCAACCTTCGTCAACAAGAAGAGCCGTGAGCAGTTTGAGCTCGATTCATACTGCAGACTTCTCGATATCGAGGACAGCAACGCCAAGACCGTTGATGCTCTTATGAGACTCGAGCTCCCTGCAGGAGTTGATGTAGAGATCAAAGTTTGATAACAGGCGGTATCAAGACCGCCAACCGGTCCCATAGCTCAGTTGGTTAGAGCACCTGACTCATAATCAGGGAGTCGCAGGATCATGCCCTGCTGGGACCACAAAGACCCGACGCTTTCCGCGCCGGGTCTTTGCGTATCTGCCTAACCCACGAAGGCGAGGGTGGCGCAGCTGATGCGCACCTCTGGGCCAAAATAGGTCCTGAGAGCCCTGTGGCATTGGGCGAGGGTGGCGCCGGAAGTCATAACGTCGTCCACCAGAAGTATGTGGCGGACGGCGTGGCTTCTTGCGGCGCGACGCCCGTTGAGGGCGAAAGCCCCCATCACATTACGGGATTTAGCTTCCCTGTCGAGTGCTGTCTGGGTAGTAGTGCGGCGGACTCGCACAAGCATTCCGGCATCCATAGGGACAGCTAGGACGCGGGAGATTTCGGAGCCGATTACGGCGGCCTGGTTGTAGCCGCGACGCACCCGCCGCAGCCAGTGCAGGGGCACAGGCACTATCAGGTCTATATCCCGGAAATGGGGAGAGCGTGCAATATTGTGCGCAAGCATACGCGCAAAATAGCGCCCTTCCGCCGTGTTGCGGTAATACTTGAGGTTGCGCGGGATGTTGG
Source organism: uncultured Bacteroidales bacterium (assembly GCA_945487035.1). Classification (GTDB taxonomy): domain Bacteria; phylum Bacteroidota; class Bacteroidia; order Bacteroidales; family UBA932; genus Cryptobacteroides. The sequence continues at coordinate 33,993 of CALYTI010000018.1, read as the reverse complement.
CGTAGCCGGTATAGGCGTTGTAGTAGAGCAGAGCCGCTGCCCACTGGTAGGGCTCGTACTCTTCTATCTGCACCCCGAAGGCGGAGTTGTAGCGGTCCGCCATCGGGTTGTGTTCGAGGGTTTCAAAATGGGTCAGCGGGAGGTCCGCCATGCATTCCAGGCAGAGGAAGCGTTCGCGGCAGCCCAGGCGCCGTCCACAGACGGTGCACCACCCCGGCAGCGCCAGAGATGCGAGTGCCGAAAGGGAAGTTTTCAGTTCAAGTCCGCGAAGGCGCCGGTCCATCCTACTCTTCTGCCATTGCTTTTTCTACATCATCAGGTGAGATAGGAAGCCTTTGCGAACCGAGACGCCGTGCTCCATCTTCCGTCACAAGCACATCATCTTCGAGACGTATTCCTCCGAAATCGTAGTAGGCTTTGAGGGCCTCGTAGTTGATCCTGCCTCCGCCTATGCCCTGCTCCTTCCACTGCTCGATGAGGGCAGGGATGAAATAGATGCCCGGCTCGTCGGTAATCACATTGCCCGGAGCGAGGCGGCGCGCCATACGCAGGCTTCCGAGTCCGAGCTGGGAGGAGCGCTGCTGGTCGTCATCGTAGCCCACGAGGTTCTCGCCGTAGTCCTCCATATCGTGCACATCGAGACCCATATTGTGGCCCAGGCCGTGAGGCATAAACAGGCCCCCATAGCCAAGGGCTGCGAGCTCCGCAGGGTCACCGTTCACAAGTCCCAGCTCACCAAGGCGGCGGAGCATATGCTCAACGGCTGCGATATGGACGTCGCGGTAGCTGGTGCCCGGCTTTATCAGGCTGTACGCCAGCTCGTTGCACTCATAGACGATTTGATATATTTCCCGCTGGCGGGTGGTGTAGCGGCCACCCGTAGGGTAGGTGCGGGTGAAGTCGGAAGCATAGTGCTCGTTGCTCTCCACGCCTGCGTCAATGACCAGCAGCTTGCCCGGCTCAAGGGGCATTTCGTGGCTATGGCAATGAAATACTTCGCCGTGCTGCGTAAGGATGGTGGAGAAGCTGACGCCCCAGCCCTTGGCAAGGGCAACGCTCTCCATAGAGCCTACAATGCTCTGCTCTATGGTGCCGAGCTTCACTCCCCTGCGCGCTACGCTGTGCATCTCGATGCCGAGGTCGGCGGCTGCGTCAAGCAGAGCTATCTCCTGCACATCCTTGACCAGGCGCATTGAGACCAGAGCCTTCACAAGAGGCAGGGAAGCGGCCGGACAGCCCTTCTTGCCTTCGCTGAAATGCTGCTCGGGCTTCAGACCGGTCAGCTCCGAGAGCTTCAGTGCGTTGTAGTACCTGGAAGCAGGCACGAAATGCAGTTTCCTGCCTTTTACCGCAGAGGAAAGTGCTCCCGCAGGGGCTGTCTTCTCGATGCCGCAACTGTCGGCGTAATCCCGTACGGACGGGGTAGGGCCGTTCCAGATGATATCGTCGATGTCGGGGTCGTCACCGAAGAGGGTGGCTGTCCCGTCAGCGAGGTCTATGGTTGCCGCAAGACCAGGTTGGTCAATGCCGAAGAGGTAGAGCCAGGTGCTGTCCTGACGCCACTTGTAGCAGTTGTCCCTGTATTGGGCAGGAGAATCGGTGTTGCCTATGAAAACGAGCACGCCCTGCTCCCCTGCCATTTTTTCCACCAGCGCCTTGCGCCTGCGGATGTAACTTTCCTTCGAGAGCATAGTATTATGAGAGTTTGAGGATTTCGTCACAGAGCATAGCTGCGCGTATCATCATTCTTGGAACGTGGAAAGGACCCTTGAAGATATTGCCCTTCGCAGGCTGGGCCACGGTGCCGTCGCGGTGCAGGTAGCCGTACCACTCCGGATACTCCTTATCTGCAAGGTGTTCGTAGGCCCACTCGTGAGCCTTCTTGTGGATTTCGAGGTATTTCTCATCCCTTGTAACGAGATAGGCATCAAGGGCTGCGATGACGGTCTCGCACTGAGGCCACCAGAACTTCATATCCTGGGAGTAGTCCTGAGGAGGGAAGTTTCTGCAGTCGCGGAAGTTGATGATGCCGCCGTACTGCTCGTCCCAACCCCATTTGTAGTCCCAGTCGAAAATCTTCACGCCGAGTTCGCGCACTGCCTGAGGGTCTGGATAGAGAGGAGCCGCATCCATAAGGAACCAGGCTGTCTCGATGCAGTGGCCAGGATTGATGACGCGGCCGGCGATGGTATCGATGAGCTTGCCCTCTTCGTCCACGCTTTCGAGTATAGTGTGATATTCTTCTGAAAGGAGCTTGTCCTTGAGGATGCGAAGGGATTCTGCAAGCTGGGCATCAAGCTCAGGGTCATCGATGACCTTCTTGAGCACGAGGACCACGTTGAAGAACATCATAGTAATGGAATGGCTGTAGCCTGTCTGGGTTGTCTTCGGAGGCAGGAAGCCTGGAGTTGCAAGCATCTTTCGGGTGCGGTGGAAGAGCTCGAGTGCCTTATCGGCGTAGGTCCTGTCACCGGAAGCGAGGGCATACTCGGCCATAGCGATGATGGCGAAGCATTCGGAAAATACATAACGGCGCTTCTGGACAGGCTTGCCGTCACCGGTTACGGTGAAGAACATATGTCCGTCAGTGTCGAAGCAATGGGCGTTGCTGAAGTCTATGCAGGACTTGGAAGCGGCGAGCCACTCAGGGTTCTTCTCCACATTGTTGTAAGCATAGGCGCAGATAAATCCGAATCGGCCCTGGAACCACACGGACTTGGTGGTATCCATAAGGGTTCCGTCCCTGTCAAGACAAGTATAGACTCCCCCGTTCTCACGGTCGAGGCCGTACTTGAGCCAGAATGGCATAATATTTTCTTTAAGGTCCGTCAGATACCTGTCACGGCAATCACGGATAAACTGTTTTTGTTCTGTGGTCATAATATCAAGTGTTTAATTGAGGTGTCGTACCAATCATACAAATATAGTTAAATTTGCGCTATGAAGTCTCTTAAATCCGCATTTTGCATTGTTGCTCTGAGCCTGGTGTGCGCGATTGCGCCCGCACAGAGCCTTTCTTCGCTTTGGAAGGAGTACGAAAAGCTTAAAACCGAAGACAAACCGAAATCCGAGATGGAGCTGCTCGGACGCATCAAGGCGGCAGCACTGGAACAGGGTGCGGTCTGGGACTACTACAAGGCTGGGAAAGAGTATGTGAATGCAGGAGGCAGGCTCAGCTGGAAGCGGAGGGATTCGCTGCGGACAGCCCTGGATAAAGAAATAGAAGCCTTGGACAACGGTCTGGTAAGCCTGTATTATCTGGATCGTCAGCAATACTGGAGCCTGGGACAGCTTCGGGGCTTCGTACAGTCCGGCAAGGAAAAAATGGAAAAGGCAAAGACCCCTACAGGGCCGATGTTCTGCGGCGAATTGGACTTTCCCAATGACTATGTTGCGGCACTCTCCTACCTCGGCTGTAAAGAACAGATGGACTCTCTTAACAGGCGGTTCAGGGATTTGAGGCTGGCGAAAGCGGGGCAGCTGGACTACAGGATTCTGCACGGCGATGTGAAGGAACTCGCAGAATTCTGGCCGGACGCAAAGTCTCTGCTCGACGAGCTGGAATCAAGCAGTGTCACTGCCAGCATTTCCGACTGCGTGCTTACTCTAAGTTTCAAGAATACAGAGAAGACTCATCTGGAGATGAAGGATGAGGAGGGCAAGACGGTCTGGAAAATTACCATCAGAAACCCTATCAATTCCTTCTATGTCAAGAATGAATACTATTTGAACCTCCCGGAGCTTCCGGATGGGGAGTACAGTTTCACCCTGGACGGAAAGAATCCGCAGCACTATTCGCAGATAAGCCTCTCCGTCGCAAGAAACCTGACCGGAGAAGAGCTATATGTTGCGGACTACTACACCGGTCAGCCGGTAGAAGGCTTCGAGGTGGAAACCCGGGATGGGGATGTCGTCCGTGCAAAATACACGGGGCCAGACGGGCTGCTCCGGCTCTCCGACTGGATAGCTCCCGTGGAAATCAAAGCCCCAGGCAGTCCTGAGCCGAGCGCCCTTGTGCTTACTTCCAGCGGAGCCTACCATCCTGGAGATACTCTCAAATACAAAATCATAGGCTTCAACCTGCCGGAGGAAGCCCCTGTGAGGCTGGAAGTGAGGGATGCGGATTATGAGCTGCTGCTGACAGCTGAGCACAGCCTCAACAGCTGGGGCTCAGCCTTCGGAGAGTTCGTGCTTCCCGGCGAAGGCAAGAGCGGGAATATCTGGCTCAACATCTTCCACGTAGATAAATATCTGGGCTTCCAGAGCGTTTATTCGGGAGACTATGTGCTGTCGAACTTCGAAGTGCTCTGCGACAAACAGCAGCAATACTGGTTCCCGGGAGATACCGTTAGGCTGAGCGGGCGCGTGCGCACTTCCTCCGGAAGGCCTTTCCTGTGCAGTAGCGCAAGCGTGGAACTCAGCGGGGTGATTGACGGGGTGCGCCGTACCATCACAAAGGAGGTGGAGCTGGACTCCCTGGGCGGTTTCCACGTGGATGTGGCGGGAGTCGACGGCAGGGTGGATGCCGTGTTCAGCATCACAGAGGCTTCGGGCGAGAGCGCAAAGGCGGGAACCTGGGCGGTAGTTCGCACCAAACCGTCTATGTATCTTTCAGTTAGAGCCAAAAATGAAGCAGGAGAATATGTGGTGCCGGATTTAGGCTCCGCACTGCCTTCGGAAGAGCTGAGGCTGAGCTTCGACACACGTTTCCCCGTCGATTCCGTATCGTGGTACATCAAGGAAGGCGGCGTGGTGGTGGCAAGCGGAGTATCGAAGGGGGAGGATGTCTATTGCACCTTGCCGCGCAAGAGTGCGCAATATCTGGTTGAGGCGAATTGCGCATACCGGGGACGGGAATCTCAACGGGTCTATAGTGATGCAGTCGTAGTTATTGAAGATGAGCAGTGCCTGGGAGAAGATTTCAAGGCCTTTGTACTGCCTCGCGGAGAGCTCGGAGTGCAGCTTGGCTGTACTATGCACGACATCTGGGCGGTGGTGCGGCTACAGCGCGAAGACGGTAGCCTGCTTGAGTACAGGAAAGTGTATATAGTCGGGGAAGCGGGGGCTCAGGGCTCCGTGCAGACAGTTGAGTTCGCGCGACCGGCCGGAGAGCAGGGTCCGCTGAGTATCCTGGTGTTCTGGTTCAGGCATGCAAGAGCTGAAACCTGGAGCCACGAGTACAAGAATTCTTTACAAGACTGTAATCTTCCTCTTTACTTTGAGAGTTTTGTCGATAAAAGCGATACTCGTGTAAAGAATTTCTTTACAATCCGCACTTCACCGGGAGCGGAGGCGGCGTTTACTGTCTATGACAAGTCTATAGACCTTATCAACAGGCAGCCTTGGCCGGATGTGGATGCCCGTACCGTGAGGGGATGGCGAGCGCAGTACTCTTACAGTTGCGGACGCTCCAATTCGTTGGGTTTCAGGCCTTACCTGAGTATGACCAAAGCCGAGGGAGCGATGATGGACCTTGCGGCTCCGGCTGCACGGGAGAATGCCGTAGAGGAGGCGGAAGATGCTGCAGCAGATGAAGAAATACAGCTGCGCAGCGATATGCTGGATGTGCTGGCTTTCGAGCCTGTGCTGTACCCGGACGCAGAGGGCCGTGTAAAGTTTTCCTTTACATCTGCCGACAAATTATCGACTTATGTCGTGAAAGTCTATGCCCACAGCAAGGACAGGATTGGCAGAAGCATACAGAGGGAGTTCCTGGTGACACGCCCTGTCGAGCTGCGCTTCACGGAGCCTCAGTTCCTCTACAGCGGAGACATTTACAGGCCTCGCGTTGCTATCTATGCAGGAGCAGCGCAGAAGGGAGTTCTCACTATGGAAATCAGCAGCGGAAAGGATGTGCTGCTTTCCGAAAGCCGGGAGTTGATCCTGCGGGGAGGAGCAGCGGAGTATCAGGCTGAAGGCCTGAGAATACCTGACGGCATCAGTGATGTAAAGATAAAGTTTACATTCAGCTGCAAGGCAGGCTCGGACGGTCTGCTTGTCAGCTGTCCTGTCTATCCGAACGAACAGCAGCTCACCGAGGCGCACTCTGCCCTGCTGCTTTCCGGAATGGACCGCGAAGCCCTTGTGCAGAGCCTTAAGGATCAGTTCCAAAACCCTGGAGGCGTATTCAAAGAGAGCGAGCGCGATGTTGCAGCCATACTTGCGGATGTACTGGATGCGGACAAGAAGCCTGACAGCGAGAATGCGGTTTCGCTTATGGAGGCAATATTTGTCCGCGCATTGAGTGCAGGCATCAGCGGCACTGAAGCGGCGACGGATTCGCTTTGCACAAAGCTGCTGGCACTGCGAACTGAGGGCGGCGGCTTCGCCTGGATGCCGGGAATGGAGCCGAACGCTTATGTGAGCGCCTACATACTCGAGTGCTGCGCGCAGCTGCGAAGCCGCCGCTGCCTTCCTTCGGAACTCGCAGAACTCGGTAGTACGGTGACTTGGCTCGACAACGCAGCGCTTCCGGTTGAACTTTATTGCCTTGTGCGCTCGCGCTACCCGAATCAGCCGCTGGGAAAGATGAACGCGGCGCGCCGCAGGGAAGTAAAGAATTTCTTGACATCGAAAGACAAGGAAAGCTATACGGGACAAATCATAACCAAGGCGCGCCGCGCTCTCGCATCGGAGGCCCTGCTCTCGTCCCCTGAGGGAGTGAAGCTGGCAAAGCAGTGGGGCCTGGGACTGACGGCAGGAAAGCGCCTGCGCAGCACTATCTCCCGGGATGCCGCCTCGCTGAGGGAATACGCACAGCCGCATCCTATGGGAGGAAGCTATTTCCCTAACGCGGTGATGCCTCTTCGCGGCCTGCTGGAAAGCGAAATATATGCCCATCTGCTGCTGATAGAAGTATTTGCGAAGCGCGATGCTGCCCTTGCGGACGGGCTGAGGCTGTGGATAATGATTCAGAAGGAAACCCAGAAGTGGGACAGCGACCCGACGGCCGTAATGGCTTATGCCTGCGTGCTTGACGGCTCGAAGGAACTGCTCTCTTCGCGCATTGTGAGCCTTTCGCGCACTGCCGTTCTGCCGTTTGCTCAGATTCAGGATTCGGGCAATGGTATGAGCCTGGATGTGCTGTGGGAGTGCAGGCAGGCGGACGGCAGCTGGAGGCCGCTCGCGGAGGGCGAGAGCCTGAGTGCTGGCGCCCAGCTTCGTGCGGTCATCCCGATTTGGAGCGCGCAGAACCGTTCGCTCGCGCGGCTGGAGCTGCAACGTCCCGCCTGCCTGCAGCCTGTGAACCAGAAGTCAGGCTACTCCAGACTTTGGTTATACGGGCTTTACAGGGATGTAAAGAAATCCTCGACACGATACTGGTTCAATATCCTTCCGGAGGAGCATTTTACCCTCACCGAGGAGTTCACCGTCACTCAGGAAGGAGTTTTCCAGGCTCCTGCCTCAACCGTTCAATGCCTCTACGCCCCGCACTGGAGCGCAAACACCAAGGGCTTGAATATGGGGAAGTAAGGAATTATTCCTATATTTGGAAATGGACAAGAACTGGCGCAGATACAACATCTTCATTTCGTCCACCTTCAAGGATATGGACTACGAGAGGGATGTCATCAAGTTCAAGGTGATTCCCGAGCTGAACCGCCGTTTCCGCAGCAGGCGTGTAGAATTGCAGGCTATAGACCTGAGACTTGGTGTCAATACCGCAAAGATGTCGGAGGAGGAGAGCGAGCTGAAGGTGCTCGATGTATGCACCTACTGCATCAACAGTTCAAGACCTTTCTTCATAGGCCTTATCGGGCAGCGCTACGGCTGGGTTCCTCCGGTGGAGCGCTGGAAGGAGTTCATTGACGGCCTTTCCGGAGAGGATAGGGACCTGCTCAAAGATACGGCGGGCTGCTCGGTGACTGAGATGGAGATTGTCTATGGTGCTCTGTCCCAGGGCAGTTTCGACTCTTCCCACGTGCTGTTTTTCCTTCGCGACGAGGCTTCCTATGAGGGCATCCCCCAGGAGCTGAAAGCATCCTTCTGCGATAGCGACCCCGAAGTGCTTGCAAAACTCAAATCTCTGAAGAGCAAGGTGCAGAATCTCTTCAGCGAAAGGGCCGGACAGGACGACCGCTGTACCGCTTATCACCTTGACTGGAAGGATGGAGAATTCTGTTCGGAAGAGTTTGAGGCCATTGTAACGGAGCAGCTTGCTCAGCAAATCGAGCTTGAGACCGCAAAGGAAGAGCAGGACGGCAGCGCGAGCTGGTGGAAACAGGAAGGGGAGCTGGAGCTCTCTACCCTGCTGCGCCTGCTGCCGGGCTCTATCGAGCTTCCGGCAAGCGATATGGATACTGACGAGGGGTCGGATTATGCCATAAGCTATGTGCACGGCTTCGGGGCAAGCACCGCTCTGGCAAGGCGTTACTCCGAATGGGACGGGGAGGAGGATGTCGTTCGTCTTGTGGGAGTTTTCGGGCTTTCGGAGTTCAGCGATTCCATGCGTCCCGTGCTTGTCAGATGGATTCACGAACTCGCTCAGCTGCTGCAGGAAGAGGGCCTTCCGGAGGATGAGCCTATGCTCACAACTATGCCGGACTCAGAGCTGTATGACGTTTTTGAAGCCCTGGTAAGCAAAGCGGCGGAGGATTATTATATCTACATCTATCTCGACAATGTGGAGCAGCTGGAAACCCGCTCGCCGAAGGACCTGCATATGAACTGGCTGGCGAGGGTTAAGGACCAGGTGAACATAAGCATAAATCTGCCGAGCGACTCGGTGGCGGAAAAGACTTTCCTGAAAGATTTCCCTCATGTACGCGGGCAGTTCATTACGGGTGTTGAAGGCAATGCCGCTCTCGCAGAAGAGCTTATATCCAACTACGAGAAGGAGTATTTTCTGGAGCTTCCGGAGTCAATCCGAAAGGCTATGCTGGTGGCGGCTAAGGGCAAGAAGACCATTCTTCCTCCGTTGAAGGTCCACAATCTGATACGGCTCTTCGAATCCCTTAGCAAGGAGGATTTCAAGCTAATACGCAGCCGCGAAGGCAGCCAGATTGATGCCATCAACGGCTATCTTGAAGAGTTGTGGGAGGAGATGCCGGATACGCCTTACGACATTATGACCTTTATGGTCAATTCCATAGCACATAACCTCGGTCTCGGAGAGCAGATGCGGCTGGCTATATGGACAATAGCCGCGGCTCCGGGCGGCTTGAGGGAGCGGGATATTGCCTGGTTTGCCAGTGAGCAGTGGGATGCCCTGCAGTTCTGGCGCGCGATGAATTTCCTTCAGGATTTCTTCTTCGAAGACTCGGCCCGCCACCTGTGGCGCGCCAAATATCTTACCGTCGAAGAGGATGTGCTGCAGAAGCATCAGAAGAAGATTTCCGAATACATACTCGGGCTCGAAGCCAGCGACAGCTTCCGAGAGAGTATGGGCTTGTACTATGCCGTGGCAGGAGGAGAGGTGTCGCACTACGGACACTACCTTCTGGAAGGGGACTTCCTTCACGGAGGCAATCTGACCCGTCTTAAGGATATTTACGGTCCACAGTTCCGCCAGCTTCAAAGCGACGGGGTGCTGGACAGCAAGGCTTTCGAGAAGTATTGCAAGGGTCTTGAGCCGGGGCCGCGCCTGCAGCTGATGATGGCGGCAAGCATAGGCCTTTCCTACAAGACAGAAGATGCGCAAAGGCTTGTCGCCAGGATGAGCGAATGGTTGGAGGATGTAGAATACAAACAGTTGGGCATCCCGGAGTGTTTTGTGTATGCAAGCATAGCAGGGCATAATGTCAAGCATCTGGACAAGGCTATCGAAGCCGCTGGGCGCTGCTCGCAGGCCGGGTTCCCGGACAGCGGAAGGCTGATGCGGGAGCTGGCTTCCAACGGGGCTTTTCTGCTTGGGCAAAAGGGCCAGAAGGCAAAGGCGGAAGAACTGCTCCGGCAGACTTTCAAGGACAGCCCGTCGGACAGGATGAAGGTGCTGAATGCTTCATTGACAAGAATCGGCCCGACAGACCTTATTTTCAAGAAAAAGAAGGTGGCAGAGAGTCTGGAGCAGTATTTCCGGGAGTACGATGAGATTACCGGCAGCTTGGAGATGAATCAGGATGGATTCACGCTTCTGGTTTCGTCTTCGCATTACTATCTGACTGCACTGCAGATGCTGCTGCCTTTGAAGAAGCAGGACCTGCTGTTCGAAAGGAGCAGGGAGTATTTGCGGACGGTGAAGATGTTTGTGCGGGCTGAAGGATTTGAGGGCAATGCAAAAGCCATTGAGATAGTTTTCCATTACCTCGTATTGGCTACCGCCACTGCTTTTTCTTTAGAGCATTATGAGACCGGGGAAATGCTCGCTGCCGCCCTGCACCGCATCGAGAGAATGCTCCGGGAAACGGAGCCGGAAAACGGTTTCCTCAAGCAGTCGAAACAGAGTTTTGCGCAAGTGTTCGAGCTTGCCGAAAAGGCGGCAGAGGATTATGGGGACAAGGATTTGGATGATATTCTCGATATAATAGAAGACAAATATGCTGAGACGCAAAATTGACAGGCTCCTCTCTGAGGGCGAAGGAAGGCAGCTGGCTTGGCTGGCGGCTCTGGTGGTTACACTGTTTGCCGTGTTCTGCCTCGTGGGCAGCATCTGGGCGCTGAAGTGGACGGATATTCTCAATCTGTATCTGGACCCGGGCAGTTTCCCTTTGGAAGGGCACAATATCTTCAGCCTGATTATTGCCTTCGGCGGCATATTGCTCCTTAATGCGCTTACCGTTTCGGCCTTCTCGAACGTGTTCGACAATATCTCCGGGAAGTACCGCAGGGGCGAGAAGCGCTACCGTATGAAGGGACACGTGCTGATTTTCGGCAGCGGCCACCAGCTTGAGGATATGCTGAGGCAGATGTGCAGCGAGAACTGCTTCAAGGACAGCGAGATAGTGGTGATGAGTAAGGAGGATGTGGAGCAGCTGCGCTCCCGCATCGAGACGGCCCTGGACAACAAGGCTTTCTGCCGCCGCATTGTGTGGTACAGGGGAGATATGAGCAATGCCGATGAGCTCCGGAGCGCCTGTCCAGGTCAGGCGTGTTGCATCTATCTGCTTGGAGAAGAGGAGGATGCGCAGCACGATGCTACCCTGCTCCACGCGCTTGACAATCTTCGTGGGATAGTGGGAACACAAGGGGCACGCATTCCTTGCTTCCTTACGCTGAATCGCCGCACAAGTATGGATATGCTCAGCCGCCTGGTTAGAAAGGAGGAGAGCCGGCTTTGCGTGGAGATGGTACTGAGCAGCGATTACCTTGCCGAGCAGTTGCTGGTGGACAGCGATTTCCTGCCGGTGCCTGCCGAGGGCAAGAGCCTTCGTCTGGTGATTGCGGGAGATACCGAGCTGGCGCGTTCGGTAGCCTGCGTTGCTTCGCAGCTTTGCCATTTCCCGGAATATGCCAAGAACGGAAGGCGGAGTATCATCTCCTTTGTAGGAGAGGATATGAAGAGGCAGATGGAGGAGTTCACGGGACAGTACCGGAGTCTTTTCGAGCTTTCGCACTACACGTATGTGGGAGCTGAGGGGCGCGAGGAGCACAGCCCGGACAGCGGATATGGGGATTTTATGGATATAGAGTGGGAGTTTGTAGATGCTCCGCTGAGCTCCGAGCGCCTTCGGGGAGAACTGACGGGCTGGGCAGAGGACCCGGCTGTGGAACTGGCGGTGGCGCTGTGCTTCGGGGAATCGGACGAGAATCTGGATGCGGCGCTGTATTTGCCGCAGGCTCTCAGAAAGGCCGGAGTACCGGTGGCCGTGTACCAGAAGGAGAGCAGCATTATGGTTCAGAAGGCCCTGGCCTGCGGGCAGTTCGGCTCACTTAGGTGCTTCGGTGAGGCTATGGAGGGGTGCGATGCGCTGCTGCTGCGCCGTTCGCAAAGAGGCAAGAGGGTGAACAGGCTATATGACCTGGAATACGGCAACCCGCCTGCCGCTTCGGAAGATGAGGCCTGGGCCGGTATTCCTTATGCGCACAAGCTTTCGAGCATTGCAAGTGCGGATTCAATTCCTATGAAGCTGCGCATATTCGGGGGAAGCATTACGGAGAAGGACTATGATACCCTTTCGGAAATAGAGCACCGGCGCTGGATGGCTTCCGTGCTGCTGATGGGCTACAAGGCGGCTCCCGCTGCGGTGCGCACTGACCGCAGCCGCTTCAAAGAACTCAAAAACGAGGAGTTTATCCATCTGGATATAGCCCCGTTTGCAGAACTCGCTGAAGAGGCCGACAAAGATACCGTAATCGTCAAAGGCATTTCCTACATCCTGGAGGGGTAAGTGTTGCACGGTGTGGTGCAGCCGGGGTTCCCCATCACAGCCCGGAATTTCCCCATCTGACACTTCGGGAACGAAAAGGCCCTCCTGTTCACTTTTCCTTTCCAATCTATCACATCAGGTGCCAAAACGCCCTTCCACACACTTTTTCCTCCTCATCTAATACATCAGGAACAAAAGTCGCATCACACACACTTTTCCCTCCTCATCTGTTACATCGGGAAAACGCCAACCTGCCCCACACTGCCCTCTACGCCACATTCCCAAATTCCTAATGTGTAACATCAGGAGTGAAATCGCCCTCCCATGCACTTTTCCTTCCTAAAGTGTCACATCAGGATTTAGGAGCAGACGAATTGCACATAGTTATGCCGCATAGGTTGTTTCAGTATTGATTATCCAAAGAGCAAATGCCAAAAGAGGACGACTTATTACGGTCGCCCTCTTATGAGAAAAATCATATTGTTGCTATTCCGTTCCGAAAATGCGGTCACCGGCATCGCCGAGACCAGGAAGGATGTAGCAGTTTTCGTTCAACTGACGGTCGATGGATGCAACATAAATATCGACATCAGGATGCTTCTCCTGTACCATCTTGATTCCTTCCGGAGCAGCAACCAGACACATAAGCCTGATATCCTGGCAACCCTTCTGTTTTACAAGGTCGATAGCATCGCAGGCACTTCCTCCGGTAGCGAGCATAGGGTCAGTCAAGATGACCAGTCTCTTGTCAACGCCCTTAGGAAGTTTGCAGTAGTATGGGACAGGTTTGTGTGTCTCCTCATCACGATACAGACCGATGAAACCGACACGTGCAACCGGAATGAGGTCACGAAGACCGTCCACCATTCCGAGTCCGGCACGAAGGATAGGAACAATTGCGACTTTTTTGCCGGCAATTTTCTTTAGCGTCGCGGTCTCCAGCGGGGTTTCGACAACGACATCCTCCATAGGGAAGTCACGTGTAATCTCGTATCCCATCAAGAGGGAGATTTCGTAAAGAAGCTGTCTGAAGATGTTTGACGGAGTGGATTTGTCTCGCATAATGGTCAGCTTATGCTGTACCATCGGGTGGTCAATCAGATGTACCTGGCTCATTGTGATAGTGTTTTATTCGTTCGAAAAGCCTTATGGCCCTTCGAAAGAACAAAATTACACATTTTAATATTTCAGTGCAACACAACGCGACAGTTGCTGGATGTTTGAACATTTTGCATCATAGCGTAATTCATCAACAATATGCAGCTTCTGAGTTATGTCCAGCTCATAAACCGATTGAACGTGATACCTTCCAAGCATCTCTTTGTCAATCAGTTTACATATCTCCATATCCGAAATTCTTCTATGATTGTATTTTGCATTTCCTTCATTCTGAAGCATCCGGGAAATATCTTCCGCAGAATACCCTCTTTCCAACAGATTCAGAGTGACAGGAGGCTCATTCAGGCCATCTTTTTCCTGCTCTTTCAGCCACTCATCACTAGTTTTACGATTCATTGAGAACATATATGACTTTGCTGTTCCGAACCAAGTTTCCACCAAGCGTATGTCTTCAAAGCATCGGCGCAAAAGAATACCATCCTTTCCAACCTCCCAAGAGTCCGGGATATCAGCCCCTTTGGGAAACAAATCGTGTAACTGAGCCGCACCGGATAGAAGTGCCTTTTCAGATGAAACACCTCTTTCGTGACGAAATAGAGCATTGGCACTGCACCACGGATATTCGAAAGCAGTTTGTACTGCTCCGTGGTGGACTCCCTGTCTCAAACTGTAGCATAGAGACATTTGAATGTGATTTGGGCCCTGCAATTGCAAAATGAACGGTTTTTTGTCGAATAGCCGCCCAGAGCGGTTATGCCTCCGGTTAAAGTCTTTTGCCAGACTTTCCGATAAAGAAAGATAATAATCCCGAGGATTGGTTGCACAGATGTTTTGATGCAAGTGAGTTGACATCTCTGCATCAGTAAGAATGACCGTTTCAGTTCTGGATGAAGCAAGAGCAGAAAGGTTGATCATCTGTCTTGCGTCTTCTTCATTTCTGATAAGGACTTCGTCGTGTGCCGTTAGGCATAAATGATAGATATTTTTCATTGCTATAGTTTAGGAGCCCGGTCATTGGTTAAACATGTGATAGAAAAGGTTCTTCCGGGTCACCTGTACGCAAAATTATGAAGCATAAAAGTAAAGTCAAAACTAAATCGTCGAAAGAAATAGTGTTTTTCCTAAAGAATCGTCATTTTTTCGAAAGAATCGTAAATATTTTTCTTTAGAAGGCAATTTTCATTTATATCCGCACTCAAAAAATATTTGAAAAGCATACTCACCGAACGAAAACAGCAGTCACCAACCAGCAGCTTATTCCCGATGTGTCAGATGGGGAAGAGAATGTGTGTGAGAGGCGGTTTTGGCTCCTGATGTAACACATGAGGAAAACTGAAATGTGGTATGGAGGTAGCTGTGGGGCATGGTCAGGTTTTCCCGATGTGTCAGATGAGGAGGGAAAAGTGTACGGGAGGCCGATTTTACTCCTGATGTTACACATTAGGAGGGATAAGTGCGTGGGAGGGCGTTTTTGCTCCTGATGTTACACATTAGGAATTGGGGAATGTGCCACAGAGGGCAGTGTGGGGCACACTGGTAATTTCCCGGTGTGTCAGATGAGGAGGAAAAACTGCGTAGAATGCCGTTTTTGCTCCCGATGTGATAGATTGGGAAAACGATGTGAGAGCCGACATCATGGAAAGCGGGAAAGCCGGCAGCGGGAAAGCAGCGGGGAGGCTGCGGGGAAAGCTGCGGGCTGAGATTTGGAAACAGAGTAGCAAAAATCAGGGAAGGGAGTAGCTGAAATCAGGGAAGGGAGTAGCTGAAATCAGGGAATGGGGTAGCTGAAATTTGGGAAGGGAGTAGATCGATGTTGGCAGCTATATTTTCAAGTCCCCTTCGCGGAGCCAGCCGGCTTTGCGGAAGGCCCAGCCGATAAGGCCGCAGATTAGGGCGGGGAGCACTATGCTCACCAGCAGCAGTCCCATCCAGTCCCCGAAACCCGGGTCCAGAGCGACAGCACCTCCGGCAAGTGCCGCCTCGGAGGGCGCTACCCAACCTGTCCACACACCGATAGGACCACACAAACCGCAAGTTCCCATTCCGGAATTTACGGCTGCTCCGTTCATCTGCAGCTTGAAAACGCAAGTGGCGAGAGGGCCGGTAATTGCAGATGTCAATATGGCAGGAACCCACACCA
Organism: uncultured Bacteroidales bacterium; assembly: GCA_945487035.1. GTDB lineage: Bacteria > Bacteroidota > Bacteroidia > Bacteroidales > UBA932 > Cryptobacteroides. Next base: position 18,489 of record CALYTI010000018.1, on the reverse strand, counting down.
GCGGCTTCCGTATGATATTTCCCATCTGGAGCATACTGGTGCCCAGACCCTGGCTCACCACTCCGCCCCAGCGGTTATCCTTGAAGCTAAGCACGGCAAATCCCACCATCTGCGCGCAGCATCCGGCAAGAGCCGCACCTCCGGCAAGTCCAGTCAGCCCGAGTCCAGCGCAAATCGCAGCGGAAGAAATAGGCAGGGTCAGGGCCATTCCCACCACTACAGCCACCACGATTCCCATCAGGAACGGATGCAGTTCGGTGGCCCACATAATCACGCCTCCAACCCAGCTTGCAGCTTTTCCTATTGGCGAAGCTATCAGCAGCGCCAGTCCTATGCCAGCGAGCAAGGTGACGATAGGGGTAACGAGAATATCGATTCTGGTCTTTCCGCTGACAAGGTTGCCCACTTCGGCAGCAACAATAGCCACAACATAGACCGCAAACGGTCCGCCCGCCCCTCCTAGCAGGTTCGTCGCATAGCCCACCGGCACAAGGGAAAACAGCACCATAGCCTGTGCCTTCAGCGCATAACCAATTGCAACAGCCATCGCAGGGCCCACCATAGCGCAGGCGAAACCCCCAATCTTGGTAAGAAATACGACTCCGAGCTGCTGTCCCAGAGTATTGAGTATGGTGCCGACCAGCAGGGTGCAGAAGAGGCCCTGCGCCATTGCCGACATAGCATCGACACCATATTTCTTAACGTAGCGGTTCATCACTTGCGTCCAAGACTCTTCTCGGCGATGAAGGCGTCCAGTGCCTCTCCGCCGTCAATGCTGCGTACGCACCCGCACAAAATGCTCACCTTGGAGGCAGGCACTACTTTGAGAATATTGGCCGTGCTCTCCTTTACGCAATAATCACCGGCAATGCCGCATACATCCACGCTCTGAGCACCTTCGAGCCATGCCTTAACGGTCTCATATCCCTCGAAGTTCTCGAAAGCGCCATATTGCTCCTTGCCAGCATCGCATCCCTTCAGATACAGCTGCGCCTTGCCGCTGCGAAGGATGGGTGCGAAGCAGTCCGGAAGCCCTGCGCCCTGGGTATAGGCAACGCAGTGGGATGGCCATATGCCGCCCTGCTCCGCGAAGGAGCAATGGTTTGCAGGATGCCAGTCAAGGGTAAATATGACGGCGTCATAGCCGCCCGCGAGCTCGGCAATCTTCTCCGGAAGCACTTCGCTTCCGCCTACATATAGAGAGCCTGACGGATCGAAGAAGTCCCTCTGGACATCGACCACTACAAGGACATTCTTTGGACTTTCAACTTGAGTACCACCCTGGCAGGAGCACAGGGCGAGAGCTGCGAGCGCAGCTGCTTCAATGCTTTTTTTCATAACAGGAATCGTAAATATCTTTAATTATCAGACCGGAAATGGTCATTCCGAAAATTGCAGTAATGTGGACAAGGCTTCCATTGGTCTGGGCTTTTTTGAATGACGAAGGCGCTGTCTCAACATCCCTGTTTTCCCCTCTGTTCGGCAGCACTTCCTCGTCATATACACAAAGAACCTTTTTTGCCGGAAGGGTTTTGTTCTTTTTCATTTTCTTGCGCAGAGCCGCGCCAAGCGGGCAGCCGCGCACGCTCCAAAACTCCGCAACGCGCACCTTGGTCGGGTCAAGCTTGAGCGCTGCGCCCATAGAGCAGAAGAGCTTGGCGCGGCTCGCGGAGGCATCCAGAATCAGCCGGTATTTGTCTTTTAGAGAATCGATTGCGTCAACCACATAATCATAGGAGTCCAGGTCGAATTCTTCGGCCGTTTCGGTGCAGTAAGCTTTTTCGATGGCGGTGATGCGGGCGTTGGGATTGATTTCCAGAAGATGAGACTTAAGCGCTTCAACTTTCACCTGCCCCACTGTCGCTGCCGTTGCCATCACCTGTCTGTTGACATTGGTAATGCAGACTTTGTCGGAGTCAACTATGGTGATATCTGTAACACCGCTTCTGAGAAGCCCTTCCGCGCACCAGCTGCCCACACCGCCAATGCCGACAACCAACACGCGTGCGCGCGCCATCGCCTGCATAGCTTCTTCTCCCAGTAGCAGCTGTGAACGATTGTATATCGATAGTTCCAGATTCTCCATTTCGGACTGCGAAGATAGCAATAATTGCTAAATCTTGGTTCGGAAGGGATGCCATTATTGCTCTTACCGCAGCCAGAGTAGCGGACTTTTCGGACAGCCTGTAGTGTCAAGTCCTGAAATGGGTTTACAGCGGATAGGTGAGTGAAATTGTAATGTATTGGTTATTAGATGGTTAGTTTTTTCGTATGGGGTATTTTGACCCATACGAAAAATGTTAACTCGTTAATTATTAGCCACTTACAATTTCACCGTGCTTCACCACAGCTTGGGAGCAGGAGATGCCCGGTCAAAGCCTGATATGACGCAATGCCCCGATGTCGCGGGGAGGGTGCCGGCCGGCTGGGCCCTCCGAGAACCTGTGCCACCCTCGGCACCATAAGAGGGGGGACCGCGTCAGCGGTGGGGTCGAGCGAAGCGAGACGGTTCTGGAGGGCCCGGCCTGCCGGCACTATTATTTCCAGTAGAATCGGATGTAGGAGTGCTGAGGAGGAATGCGGTGGGAGACGGGAGGGAGCTGCATATAGTCGCCGTAGTTCTGGCGGAGCATCTCGTCGTAGCCGGACCAGCATTCGAACTGGCGGCCTTCAAACTCCAGCCGAACTATGCCGAAAAGACTCTCGTGCTTGCACTCTTCATACTGCGGAGTGCAGCAAAGCACGGAGTAGTACTGACTCTCCTTCTGCATATTCGTAAGTCTCATTACCTCATTCCGTCCCCCGACCAGAACTTCCGGACGGAACTTCGGACGGCGATGCAAGTGGTTGAGTTTCCACACCTTGACACGACCTTTGCGGGTCGCGCAATCGGAAGGACGGGCAAAAGCCTTGCGCGTTCGGTTCAGTAAATCGTACTCCGCGACAAGACTGTTGAAAAGACTCTCGTAGGCATCGTGGTCCGCAGTCACCTTGTCAACCGGAAAAATATCTATCCAAAGTCCTGTCTGCACGGTCCCTCCGTGCCAAGGGATATTGGTCTTCGAAACGGTACGCTCGCAATCGCACACCCTTCCGAATGGAATCCAGCAATCCTTCATATTGCTGCTGTCAAAAAACTTGAACCGCTCGGAACGGTAGGTCCTGGCAAAACGCTCATAATCCTCGCGGAGCATCTGCACATCTATATCGTCGTCCCAGGGAATGAAACCTTTGTGACGGACAGCTCCGAGACAGGTCCCGTATGCAAGTGAATAATGAATCCCGTTCTTCTCGCAGAACTGCGCAACATCTATGAGGATTTCGAGACTCAGCGCCTGAATCTCCTTCAAACTCAACTCTTTCATCGTATCAGGTTTTTTCCGTCCTTGACAGCCTCCCGGAGCATAGTGGAAGAAATGCCCTTCGTTCGCGGAAGATAGACAACGGAACAGTATTTCTTAAGGTAATCGAACTTGCCTTTCCAATCGGACCCGATGGCAAAGATATCCACCCCGAGGCGCACAATGTCATCAATCTTTTGACCGACATAATCCTCAACAATAATCTCGTCCGCGTATCCGGTAGCCTTCACTGCCTCGATACGCGTCTGGATGCTGTCGTGGATATTGGTCTTACCCCTGGCCAGGTCAAATTCTTCGGTCGTTACTCCTACAATGAGGTAATCTCCCAGGGCTTTTGCTCGTCGCAGCAGGTTGATGTGTCCCTGATGCAGAAGATCGAAAGTCCCATAAGTAATTACTTTCTTCATTCTTCAAATTCATGAATGCGGGCCGCAAGCTCGGTCAGGTCAGAATCGGACTGCAAGCCCATATGTGAAATTCGATAATGGCCGGGGATGGAACCCGGCATAATGTAGGTTTCGTACTTGTCAATAAGGCCCTTGAATATCCTGCGCTCCGCAGTATCGCGGGTTTGGATGGCAGTAATGGCTGCAGAAGGGCTCTCTGCAGGCATTTCCCATCCGTATTTGCGGCACTCCGCCCTGAACACTTCAGCCCTGTGGTGAACGCTTGCAATATTGGCGTCCACTCCCCCTTCGGAGCAGAGTTGGAGCAGTCTTGCGTGAAGTTGCAGGTATATGGTTGTAGCGGGACTGAACGGTGTCTGTCCGCGCTTCAGGTTTTTCAGATTGTCCTCAAAATCCCAATAGTATCCGCGATGGGCAAATTCATAGCCCTCAAGGCGGGCTCCCAAGAAAATAATGGAAAGTCCCGGAGGAATATTGAGCCCTTTCTGGGTGCTGGTAACGCAGATATCCGCTCCGACCTCGTCCATATCGAAAGGTTCTGCGAGGAAAGAACTGATTACATCCACCACCAGGGACACGCTGTGGCGGCGGCAAATCTCACCTATACGCTTGATATCGAAGAGGACTCCCGAGGAGGTCTCGTGGTGCTGCACAAGGAAGGTATCGGCTCCGGACTCCACCAGGGCTGCCTCAAGGGCAGGATAGTCCAGGTCCTTGCCGAAAGGAACTTTATAATCCACAGCATCGAGCCCGTAGTAAAGACAGAGATCGTACAATCTGTGTCCGAAAGAGCCTCCGTCCACAACAAAGGCTTTGCGGCGGGTGCTGACATAATTCTCAACGATTGCGCTCATCGCGCCGGTTCCAGAGCCGGTGTAGACAATGGTCCTTCCGCCCTTGCACCCTATCAGTTCAAGCAGCATCCGCTCGGACTCCAGATTGATGCGGGAGAACTCGTCCGTGCGCATATAGATGAAAGGCAGAGCCCCTATACGGGCTATCTGCTCGTCTATATCGCCAGGAAAAACATAGGACTTAATCATAACAGGGCGCGAATTTAGACAAAATAATCCTATTTACAGCAATTTTTCGAAGAGCTCCCTCCATTTTGTAATGACAGCCTCCTTGCTGAAACGCCCGCAAGCCTTAAGTGCAGAGGCTCCCATACTCCTTCTGAGCTCTTCATCTTCTATCAGGGTGCATATCTTTCGGGCAAGCCCCTGAATGTCGTGAGGGCTTACAAGATAGCCGCTTACGCCATCTTCAATTATTTCCGAAGGGCCGCAGTCTATGTCATAGCTGACAGCGGGAAGTCCCGCTCCGGCAGCCTCAATCAGGGCTATACCCATACCTTCGTTCAAGCTGGTAAAAATGAAGCAGGAACTTTCGCGAAGCCTGGACCACACATCGCTCACCGGGTCGTGCAGCAGCACCTTGCCGCAAAGACCAAGCTCATCAATCTGCTTTTGCAGCTTCCTTTTCATACTTCCCCGACCGTAGATATCCAGCACCCAGTCTGGATGAACGCGGGCAACCAGCGCCCAGGCCTGAATCATTTCACCGAAATTCTTGGCCGGAATCAGTCTTCCTATGCTTATGCAATGCTTGGAATCCAGGGAAGACGGCTCACCCTGAGGAATATCTACAAAATTGTATATCTGACAGGCCTTCGGTGCAATGCCTGTCCAGGTTTTCAAGTCTCTACGGGTCAGCACCACGAAGGCATCCATCTTGGCTGCGGCAATTTCGAGCTTGCGGGTTTTGCGCTTTGCGACCAGGTTGTGAATCAGGCCTTTGCCCCGCCTGAAATAATATCTCGCGTGGGAAAAATGCAGTTCCGCCACCTTTGCGCTGCCGTCCGGGATTTCGTTAAGCCTGTGGATTTCACCTCCGCACAGCGACACCGTGATGTCCGGCCTCAATTCCAGAAGAGTCTGCGTGAGCAGTCTGTGGAAACGCGGAAGATGGTAATTCACACCCAGGTCAATCACGCGGACCCTCCCATCCAGAGGGAAAAACGGTTTGCGCCCCTTCTGCTCGGAAGTGATGATTGTCACCTCATCGCCGAACTCGGAAACAAAGACATTGGCCTTCTCCGTAAGGATTCTTTCCATTCCCCCGGAGTTGTAAAGACCGTGAATGATATAGACTATCTTCATTTCACCCTGTAGGCAATGATATTGTGGGTGCGCCTGTCCTTAAGAGGCGGCAGCTTCATATAGTCCCCGTACTGCTGCACCAGAAATTTCTCGCTGTCGGCAAAAGCCTGGAACCGACAACCTTCGAACTCCATAGTCCTGTAGCTCTCGAAAAGGGATTTGTCGAACACTTCCCTGATGCCGTTGCGGGTCATCGATACGGCTCCGGCCTTGGCGCAATCCTCGTACCTGTAGCGGCCCATCAGCTCATCGCATTTGCGAAGATAATGCTCCGGCCCGAGAAGGTGGGCAGCTATGTTGGCAAACAGGGGCTGGTGGAAATTGAAAGGATTGAAGCGGGTACTGCAGATATTGAGCCTGTGGGCATAGTGCGTGAGGGTTTTCTCCATTTTGCGCTGAATCTGCACATCGTCCGGCTTTCCGTCAACCGGGAAGATGTCCACATAGAGTCCGAAGCGGTATTTGTCCTGCTTGAGCTCAGTCCAGCTGTCGTGAACCTTCGCGAAAATGTGCTTGTAGTATTCTTGGGGAGTATTGACCCTGTAGATGCAGCGGTAGCGGGCGTCCTCTTCCTTTCCGAAAGTGGAAATGAAACGCTCGAAGTCAGGGCGCGGCATCAGCAGGTCTATGTCATCGTCCCAAGGGATGAAGCCCTTGTGGCGGGCGGCTCCGATAAGTGTACCGTAGGCCATCGAGTAGCGTATTCCGTTTTGAGTGCAGAACGCATCGATGGCCTTCAGTATATCGAGAAGATATGTGTGGATCTCGGTTGAGGGAATAAGTCGTTTTTCCATAGCGCCAAAGTTACAATATTTTCCGCAAATAGCCTTACTCCGCCTGCGAGGCGACGGTCCATGCGGTGGACCAGGCGGCCTGGAGGTTGAAGCCTCCGGTGATGGCGTCTATGTCGAGCACCTCTCCCGCGAAGTGCAGACGCGGATACCTGCGCGCTTCGAGGGCCTTGGGGTTGACTTCGGAGGCGGCTACTCCGCCGGCGGTGACGAACTCTTCCTTGAAGCGGCAGCGGCCGGTGATGGGATAGGCGTCGGCGGTAAGGGTGGAGGCCAGGCGGCTTATGCCTTTGGAGCCGAGTTCTGCCCAGCGTATGTCTTCGCGCAGGGCGGCGCGGCGCAGAAGGTGGGACCAGAGGCGGGAAGTGAGGCCGTCGGGATGGATGGAGCTGACCAGCTTCTGCGCGGCGCCGCCCCGGGCAGTACCTTCAATCCAGGAGCGCACCTGTTGCTCGCTTGACGACAGCCAGTTCACAAGCAGCGTGGCTTTGTAGTCGCGCTCCGAGAGCTCGCGTGCAGCATAGGAGGAGAGCTTGAGGGTGGCGGGGCCGCTCACGCCCCAGTCGGTGAGGAGCAGAGTGCCGGCGCTGCGGTATTTCTTCATACCCGCAAGGCTGAGCGTAACGCCTTCCACTACCGTGCCCATAAGGGAACGCAGGCCCTCGTCACCGATGCGGAAGGTAAATAACGAGGGAACGGGAGGTACGATTTCGAGCCCGAGGGGCTTAAGCAGGCCCAGCGCGCCGCCGCCCGTAGTGACCACCACCCTGTCGGCGCGCACTTCGCCCTGCTGCAGGCGCAGGGTATAGCCTTGCGGCCCATAGTTCAGTTCCAGCACGCGGCATCCCGTGCGCAGCTCTATGCCAAGGCGCCGCATAAGGTTCTCAAGGGTGCGGACCACCTGCATCGCGTCCTGGCTTTCGGGAAATATGCAACCGTCGCTCTGCGTTACCAGGCGCACGCCTTCGCGCTCCCACCAGGCGCAGGTCTGCTCCGGAGAAAGCTGCGCGAAGGCGTGGCGCACCAACCTCTCTCCGCGCGGGTAGGCCTCACCGAGCTGGCGGATGTACTCAAAGGAGTTGGAGATATTGCACCGGCCGCCGCCCGTGACGGCGACTTTGGCGAGGGGCTTGGTTGCGGCCTCATAGACGGTGATGTGCGAGTGCGGGCGGCGGCGCTTCAGCTCCACCGCACAGAAACAGCCGGCAGCACCGGCCCCTATGATTGCAATTTGTTCCATATTTGAGCTCTGAATGCCAAAATTAATGAATTTTATATATTTTTGCCCCTATGTATAAGTTTGATGCAGCGGTCAACACCGAAAAGTGTATAGGGTGGATCCGCAATTGGTTTGAAGAAAACGGGAAGGGCTGCACTGCAGTCCTTGGTCTTTCCGGCGGCAAGGACTCTACCGTAACCGCCGCTTTGCTTGCAAAAGCCCTCGGTCCGGACAGAGTGATTGGAGTTGCGATGCCGGATGAAGGACAAAGCCTCAACGAAGCAGACGAAATAGCCAAATATCTGGGTATCAGATATTTTAATATCTCCGTTTCGGAAGCCTGCCGCGCTACTCGCGAGGCCCTTCTGGCTGCTGGCATAGAGCCTTCAGCCCAGTGTGTGCAGAATATCCCTCCAAGGGAGAGGATGAAGGTGCTCTTTGCGGTTGCCCAGTGCACCAACGGCCGCCCTGTCAACACCTGCAACCTGTCGGAAGATTATGTTGGCTATGCTACCCTCTTCGGGGATGCTGCCGGAAGCTTCTCAGTACTCGGAATGATGACCGTCACCGAGGTGCTCGCAATCGGGGATTACCTCGGATTGCCTTCCAAGTGGGTTCACAAGACACCGGATGACGGACTGCCCAACAGTTCTCCGGATGAAATCAAACTCGGATTCACCTATGCCGAACTGGACAGGTACATACGCGAAGGCATAGAGCCTGCTCCTGAGAAGAAGGAGAAAATAGACAGGCTCAACCGCATCAACCGTTTCAAGACGGAGATACTCCGCCTGCCGGTCTATATGCCGGAAATCGGAGCTTAATCGAATTCGCTTCTTACGAGCTCGGGGCTGTCCACTTTGATGTAGTGGAAGCGGTCGTCGAGCTCGGAATCCTTGCAGCGCAGACACATCTGCTCATAGACGCGGTCACGAAGGTCCTTCTGGGCCTGTTTCGGCGGCAGGTCTGTGCGCGGATAGAAAGGGCCGTCGAACCATATCTCCTGATAGGTGCGGCCGTTGCGGCGTTTGCGATAGACCGCGCTCCTCACAAAGCACGGGGCTCCGAGCTTGGTAGGGATATTGAACGAAGAATCTGAAAAATCGCGTATCTTATTGTACTTCGGCCATATATGCGCTTCGGGATATATGGCTATGGCGCAACCCTTCTCATAATGCCGGATGACCGCATCCCTGAAATCTATGAATGAAGAACGGGCGCTGGGCACCGGCATTGTCCCGAGGAAACGCAGCAGCGTGCGCAGAAACGGAATCGAAATGGCATCCGGGCTGGCTACAATATAGGTTGAGCGCGGCAGGCAGAGTACCGGATTCAGCAGAGCGTCGGAGAAGCCGCTGGTATGGTTGCCGAAGATGAAATATCCTTTGGTCTTATCCTTGATTTTGTGCAGAATCCTGGCGTTGTGAACTTTGCGCACGGTGGACAGTGGCCATACCACTATGGAAATCACCACCATCAGCGCATAGTAAACTATAGGCTTGAAGAAGCGGTAGAAGATATTGCGCGGCAGGTACTCGAAGTCTTCGGGCGTCGGTTTGCCGTTGATGCCCGTGTTCGCGAAGTCGTCGTTACGCTCGTCGTACCAGTAGTAGTACCTATGCTTTGGCATGGGCTTCTATTACGCTTTGGAACATATCCTCCATCGCCTTCATGCACTTGGTCTGGTCGTAGAGCACACTCTCCTCAATGTAGCGCTTGCGCAGGGCCACCTTCTCCTGAGGATGCTCGATAAACCAGTCGATGCGCTGTGCAAGCTCCTTGCTGTCACCGACTTTGAAGAGGCAGTGCGGGTCGAGGGCGAAGTTCTTCGTGGCGCAATGCGGGGAATCGGCAATGACAGGCACAAGGCCGCAGGCGATTGCTTCGAGGCAGGCTATTCCCTCCAGCTCGGCCTGGGCCGGGTGGCAATAGAGGTCGGCGAAATTCAATATCTTGAGCACCTCCTCGCGGGAGAAGAATCCCATAATCGGCTGAATCGGAAGATGCCTTTTTGCCCAATCGCGGATTTCGAAATCATAAGGACCGTTGCCGCAGAAAATGAGCTGGATTTTGTCCTTGTACTTGGACTGGGCGACTGCCTTGAGCAGAGTGATGTGGGACTTCTCCTTGGAGAAGCGTCCCGTATAGACTATGCAGTATCTGTCTTTCAGCTCTTCAGGCTTCGGTCCCGGGTTGGGTTTGAACTGATCGTTCACGCCATTGGAGATGACATAGCCGTTGGTCTTTCTGCCTACAGCAGCCTCAAACTCATCCTGCATGAATTTGGTCGGATAGTGAATAGCATCCGCGCGGCAGAACAGATTGTGGTCATACCATTTGTAGGTGAGTTTGTTGGCCCAGTCACAACCGACCAGAAAGATATGGCTGGTGAGATTCTGCGCCTGGGCGTGGCAGCCCGCAGTTAGCGGCAGGCCTTTGCTCTTGACAAACTTGGAGGCAGGAAGAGACAGGAAGAACGGAATCATAATATGGACTATTTCCACTCCGTCCAGGGCTTCTTCCATTATAGCTTTGTCGAATTTGGATACGGAGATTTGGTTTCTTTGGATTATCCAGCTTACCAGTTTGTTCTTTTGGAGTATGTAGTAGCCCGGCAGGCCCCTTTTGTCTTCATCGGAACATACGACTCTGACATCGTGTCCCTGAGACTGAAGGTAGTTTATCAAATTGTATGCTGCGAGGGAGGTGCCGTTGTTCGCTTTGCCGAGAACCTCGCATATGATAGCAATTTTCATCGTGTACGGTTTTAGTCTTGAACTGCAAATATACATTTGTAAGTTGCAATATTAGGAAAAAATGGGGTGAAATCTTGTATTTGGTGTCAAGATTTCGCAATTGTTTGAAAAATCCTTACATTTACGGTCTTAAATGTTAATTGATTCAACTCAATACTTTAAACATATGAAAAAGATTTTTGCGATTCTTGCCGCAGTGCTTGCTTTGAGCAGCTGCACAGTAACAGTCAGAAGAACCGAGGCACCTGCCAAGGCTTTTGAAGGAACCTATACACTTGCAGTCCACGAGACCGGCAGCTGGGGACAGAGCCGGGTGGACGACCGCTATCAGGCAGTTGTGCAAATCCGCAAGACGGGATTTGATACGGTGCGCCTGTACGGGGCTTTCGAGACTACGGGAAGAGTCGAGGGGAACAGGATATACATTCAGAGCGTGAACTCAAAGGACAGCTACGGTACGCTGACTACCGATTTTGTGGATTGCACCCTCAACGGGGACTACCTTTCGATGCAGGTGCGCCAGAGCGGCAACCTGCTCTCCGTCCACACCGGCAGCTACCTCCGGCTCAGCACCTCCCTCACCCTGCAGGGAAGTCGGAAATAGTAGTTTTTGATTGTTGCAAATCAAAAAATCCTTTGTATCTTTGTAGTCCGTTCCGTCAGTTCCGCTTGCGTGCTGTGGTGAACGGATACAGAAATCCCATTGCGGGTCGAGTTTGGAGAGGTGGGTGAGTGGCTGAAACCACCGGTTTGCTAAACCGACGTACGGGTCATTCCGTACCACGAGTTCGAATCTCGTCCTCTCCGCCGCAATCCGGGCATCCGCCCGACAAAAAAGACAACCTCGCGGTTGTCTTTTTTTGTCGGAACCTCAAAAACCACTCGCAAGAAACTCGCGGAGACTTAGATGGATAATGCCATCATCGTCAGTTTTTGTCACTAATGGAGTCATTGAAATGACATATTTCGGGTAATTGTCCTTAATCTTTTTCAATGCGCCAAATTCTCTTTCTCTGGTTTCTTCACCGGCAATCAGATATGATGCCTGAACATATATTCTGGAAGTTCCTTTTGTACATACGAAGTCTATCTCACCGGCCTGCAACTGGCCGACCTGGACTTTATAACCATTATGCACAAGTTGTTGGTATACTATATTCTCTATTACTTTCTCAATGTCTTTGTCCCGACCAACCAAGGTTTGGGTATTGCGAATTCCCACATCCTCAAAGTAATATTTGTCATTGCTCTCCAACAGCCTCTTGCCATGTATCTCGAAGCGTTCCACTTTGTGAATGATATACGCATCGTTCAGGTACTTGATATATCTCAGCACCAGATCAGTAGAGACCGCCTCCTTTCGCCCTTTCATATACTTGCTGATTGAGGTCGCTGAAATAAGTTTACCTGTATTGTCCGCAAGGAACTTCACCAGGTTATAAAGGAAAGACGCATTCCTGATTTTATGCTTAAGGATGATATCCTTCATCAAAGCGGTATTGAGAACATCTTCGCTATATGTCCTTACCACATCCAAATCTTCCAAATCATACAGCCTTAATCCGGGAAGGCCGCCGACTTCAATGAATTTCTGGAGAGACTGGTCGCTGTCCGTCAGAGAATGAAACCTGAGGAAATCCAAATAGCACAGCGATTGAACATAAATCTCGTGATGCCTGCCGCCAAGTTTGTTGGAAAGGTCGCCTGACAAGGTCTCTGCATTACTTCCTGTTACGATTATTTCCACTCCATGCTCTGTCCTATAGTTTCGAAGACTGTTCTCGAAATCTGTTATTTCCTGAACCTCATCAATGAGAATAAAGTTGGTCCTTGTGGAATCGATTCTGGCATCAATATAATCATTCAGATCCGAGTCAGTCTTTATTTCCTTCCAAGCTTTCTTTTCCTTGTCTATGAAGATCACATTATTTAGAGAATTCAATGAGAGTTCTCTTTTGAGATCCAACAGGACATAACTCTTCCCGACTCGCCTTTGGCCTGTCAGTACTATTATTGTCTGTTTCCCGAGATACTTGTATACCTCTTGTATATATTCTTGTCTTGACAGTATTTCCATAGTGCAAATATAATATTTTATCGTATATATGTGACAATTTTATTCTAATAACTAGTTTTATCGTGTATATTTCGTAGTGCGAAAGAAAATGGTACAGAGAAATACTGTCCCAAAGAGTGAGATGGTTCAGAAGATTGATGAGTTCAAGAGTAAGAAGACTGAAATCATCCACATCACTCGTTTGCATATTTTGCACAATATCAGCTATTTACATAGGCTTGAGAAGGGATGATGGATCTTTACCTGTTTAGTATTTCTTTCGCCATAGCATTAACCTCATCAATGTCAATTTGCTTGAGTATGATTTGCTCGGGTTCCAGATCCAACAGGAATTGCATATAGTTTGGAAGTGTTAAAAGTTTTCCGTTCCGGCCGACATTGTAATCTCCGAATTTAATGATGTTCTTCACCTGATATTTTTCGGGATGATTCAAGACAGTCTGGGCGCTCTTAGCCTGAGCGCTCTTTGCTTTTACTTCAATCGGCACACATTCACCTTTCATCCGGACGAGGAAGTCGAGTTCAAGTCCTGAGTCCTTCAAATAGTAATACAAATTCTGTTGTTTCTTGTGAAGTGTGTCTGCCATCAGATTTTCGTAAATGGCTCCTTTGAATCCACCCAAGTTGCCCTGCAAAATATCTGCCCGAGTCCCGGGCCCCAACATCTCAATCAGCAAGCCGATATCGGCAGTATATACCTTAAAAACATTGTCCTTTGCATTGCCCTCCATCGGAAGACCGGTAATGTCCGTATTGTAACAACGACAGATAATTCCGGCATCTTCCAGCCACTGCAGGGAGCCAAGATATGTTTCACCACGGCCGCCCGGTTTAACCTTGCTGTATTGAAACTTTTTATTCTCCTTGGCCAACTGCTTGGGAATTGAATTGAAGCATTCCCGAATATGAGGCTTATCTTTATCTGGAGCATATTTGACCATATCGTCACGATATTCCTTCAGTATAGCCTTGTATTCCTCGCTGACAGAATTCATGTTATTTGTTGCCAGAAAAGCATTGACAGGGGACGGAAGCCCTCCGATTGCGACGTATAAATTCAGATATTGCTTCATGGCCACATGAATTCCAGCCGGGACCGGTGTTTCCTCTGTATAGAACATACGAAGAGCGTCAATGACATCTGCGTTTATTCCGTTAGCCCACAAAAACTCCTCAAAATCAAGAGGATACATCTCTATGATATCCTCACTGCCGACCGGGACAGAGTTTATTCCCGGATTTTGTTTCTGAATCAATTTGCGGTGCAGTTTCTTCAGTTCATCACCATAACCCTGAACTCCCAACAATGAGCCTGTAGCAATCACATCGAAACGCCCATCCTCCATGAAGAACTTCAGCGATGTGCGCGCTTCAGGGCAATCCTGGATTTCATCTAAGATAATGCAAGTCTCTCCAGGAATAAATTCAACTCCCTGAATCTGCGCAGAAAGGTTGAGCAATATGTTGTCAACATTCTTTGAGCCGGTGAACGCATTGATTCGATCCGGTTCCTTGATGAAATTCATATAGACGACATTCCGGTAATTCGCCTTGGCAAAGTGTTGTGCAATGAATGTCTTGCCGCATTGGCGAATACCCATAATCACCAGAGGTTTGTGCCCCGGCTTGTTTTTCCACGCAATGAGAGTGTCTTCAATCTTCCTTTTCAGCATAGCAGGTTTCATTATACAGGAACAAAATTACATTTTTTCCAACGATATTTCAAATACCCGCCGTAATTTTTCCAACGAGTTTTAGCGTCTTCGTCGTAATTTTTTCAACGAGTTTTGACAAAACTCTTTCTGCAAGCCTTGCGGAAATATGGCGCGGGGGCGGGAGCGCAGTACCTTTGCATCAAACAAAAAAAATGATGCGCTATGGAAGAAATCAGAGAAATCAATGTGTACAACCTTATCGTGTTGGATGAATCGGGGTCAATGTACTCCATCGCCCGTCAGGCGGTTGACGGCATCAACGAAACCCTTAACGGAATCCGCAAAACCCAGCAGGAGGAGCCGTATCAGCGGCAGTATGTCTCAATAGTCACCTTCGAAGGCAACGGCGTGAAGGGTGTCAAGACCATCAGGGACCGAGTCCCTATCGAGAACGTGAAAAACCTCGGCGACGGTGATTACTGCCCCGGCGGATGCACCCCTCTCTATGACGCAATGGGACTCTCGTTAACCCACCTGCAGAATTGCGTGCGAAACGACGATGTCGTATTGGTCACAATCATCACCGACGGCTACGAAAACTCCTCTTGCGAGTATTCAGCCCAGGCCATCAGAACGCTTGTGGACAAACTCAAGAAAAAGGGATGGACCTTCGCGTACATCGGAGCCAATCAGGACGCAGTCGAAGTCGCCAGCGGTCTGAATATCGACAATGCCCTCAACTTCGATGCAACTCCGGAAGGCACCGTCTTCATGAGTTTAAGCTACGAAGAGGCCCGGCAGGATTTTTCCCGTCAGGTGAAGAGTATGGCGAAATCCCGCAAAAGGGAGAGTGTCAAGGGATTCTTCAAGAAATAAAACGTGGAAGGTGCGGTTTCAACCGCGCCTTACTGTTCTATGATTTCCCAGTGACCTCCCTTATCAGGACCGACATATTTAACTAGCCCTTTCTCTCGAAGGCTATTAAGATCCCTCATTATCGTTCGCCAGGACACACCTGTTTTCTTAGCTAGCAAAGATGCATTTTCTATGACATCTTTTTTTAGTATATCAAGGATAACCCTTTGTCTTTCAGGTAGTTCATCTATGACATTTTCTATGACATCCTCAATGTCATTCGGAGTAATACTATGACCCTTAAACTGAGGATGAACAGGAATAATGGCCATCAAATAAGTCCTTTCATTGTCTTCGTACTTAATCATCTGTCTTACTCACCGAAAAGTGAACGGTTATCCACAATAATCAACGGTAGCTGTCAACAGAATGCGTTATGGGCGGGTTTCGCAGATATGATGACCCGGATTGGGATGGCAGATACGAGTATGACAGATGCGACATCTATGAACCACCACTACCAGAGGAAGGAGAGATAGTTTTCATTTTTACGGACCCCATGGAAGTATGGGACGGTTTCACGATTGATGGTCATGACATGAAATATATCGTAGAGCATTCAGTAAATTGGTTGTCACATTAATAGGGACCGAAATTGCTCTATCTGCAAGCCTTGCGGAAATACGGCGTGGAGGCGGGAGCTATTCAACCACTACCAGCGAACGGTCGAGAGCTATGCTTTTGGCCGTTCCCGCTTCTCCGCTGATGTAGTAGAATCGGGCAACCCTGTCTGAGACCACATTCAGGAATGCCTTTTTGATTTTTGAAACCTTTTCGTTGATGGAATTGTCGAACGGGTCTGTCAGGGTGTCGATACTGCTGCGCATCGCGTCCATATCTTCCCTCCCGCTGATGGAGGCGTAAATGTCGAGCAATTCGCGCTTGTAGTCAGCAAGTTGTTTGAAACTCACACCTTCAGGGTGATTCAGATAGAATAAGAAAACAGTCTTGTCGAGCGCATTCATTTTGACCTCCACACCATCGAAGTCATCCAGGAATATCCTGTGGCTCCTGCTGATTCTCAGACGGCTGGGCTTGATTTTGTAACTTAGCGCCTGCTCTATTTCCTCCACCGAAACCCCAAGTTCCTTCTCCAGTCTTTCGATTTCTTTCAAAATCTTCCGTGTCCGCGGGGAGACTTGATCAATGGGCTTGGGACTCTCTTCACAATAGTCTATTGCAGTTCTGCGTGAGAGGATTCGCGGGGCTTTCCGCTGTTTTGTACGCGGCGCCGCTTCCTTCCTGCGGGGTTCAGTTATTGATTTCGGGACACTCCCTATACTGAAAAACGGAGGTTCAGCAGGACAAGCCTCCGCATCCACAGTTATATCCGGGAAGCAAGGGCCCGTTTGGTAAGGATTCTCCTCCCCGGGAAACAAATACCTGAACGCCTCCGGAGAAATACTCTCCAGAAAGGCATCCACCCTCTCAAACCTATCACTGATAAGCATACTTCTACCTGTTTTGCTTTGAAAGATAGCAATTTTATAGGGTAATTCGCACTTCTTTTGGAAAAATGGCAGAATGCCTATAACTTGCGTTGGAAAAAAGGAAACAAAAATGCAGCAGCTGCTTCAGGAGGAGTATCCCATCCGCTCGGCGGAATCAATGATAGCGCTCATCAGGGAGGTGGGCATTATCCCGTTTTTCAAGAATCCTGTGCGCGGGTGGTCCATCCAGGAACTCACGCATCCCGACTGGTGGTTTTCGACCTCCGACGAGCTGGGCCCGTGGGATTGGAAGGTGGATGCGGTGCGTGAGGGTATTGTTTACGGGAAATATTTCGCGCGCCGCGCCGCCTTCGCGACGGCACCGATGTACGGGCATCTGATGAACTGGAGACGTTCGCTGCCGCAGTACCTGGTCGCGGAAGGCGTGCGCGGCGCCGCGTCCCCCACTCAGCCCACTACCATCGACCAGCGGCTGCAGTTCAATATTGCCCCTATCCTTCTGTCCGCAATCCGCTCTGCAGGCGCGCTGGATTCGGCCGAAATCAGAGAAGTGCTCGAAAGGGAAGTGCCGCCGGAGCTGCGCAGGAAGGTGGGCGGCCATATGGAGAAATATCTGCTCCCCCGCATTACAAAGCAGTCGGTGGATTTCCTGCTGGGCTTTCTGGAGATGGGCACCTGGGTGGTTGTAGGAGATATTGCACGTGTGTACCGCGGCCCGAATTGCGAGTACAAGGGCTGGCAGCGCAACACCCTCACAACCCCTGACGAGCTGCTCTGCCTTGCCGGGTCTTTTGCCACTATTCCGGACAGCCTTACTGCAGTATCCGCCGATGCACGCTCCCAGGCTACCGGCCAAGCCGTAGACCTCGGTGATGTGCCGTCCTGGGCAAAGTTCCTGGAAGATGATTCGCCTTCATTGCCGTCCTGCACTCCGCAAGAATCCCGCGATTTCCTTCTGGAACACCTCTGTGCCCTCTTCCCGGACAGCCGTAAGGCGTTGGAGAAGATGATATAGAGGAATTCCCACGAGCAAACATTTGCCTGCATCGTCCTGGAATAGGTTTACCGGGAGGGTGAAATTGTAAACTATTGATACATAGTGTGTTAAAAATTTCGTATGGGGTGTTTTACCCCATACGAAAAAACTAACTTACTAATTATTAATTACTTATAATTTCACCTCCCCGGACCGTCTTCGTAGAGCAATCGGCCCTCTGCGATACTCAGAAATAGGTAGATGGTGCCGAAAGGGCGTTGTTCGGACAGGCTCCCCCATTTTGCTATTCAGACAGGCTCCCCCATTTTGACAGCATTTTCGTCTATCATTCATTTTCCCCCCATCAACATCATCCAACTCACTGATTAATACTATCACCCTTCCCCGATGTGACAGATGAGGAAGGAAAACCGCGTGGGAGGCCGATTTTGCTCCCGATGTGACACATCAGGTAATCTAGAATGTGCCACAGAGGGCGGTGTGGGGCAGGTTGGTGTTTTCCTGAAGTTACAGATGAGGAGGGATAATGGCCTGGAATGGTGTTTTCGTTCCCGAAGTGACAGATGGGGAAGGAAAACCGTGTGGGAGGCCGTTTTTGCTCCCGATGTGACACATCAGGAAATCTGGAATGTGCCATAGAGGGCAGCGTGGAAGGTGATTTTGCTAAGGGAGAAGTTTCAGCTGATAGCCTGCCAGACTA
>CALYTI010000017.1 GCA_945487035.1 uncultured Bacteroidales bacterium | reverse complement strand
GCATTTGATTATCAACAAAAAAGCCCTCTGCTTAATTGCAGAAGGCTGTACACCTGGTGTACATATAACTAATTGAGTAACAATAACTTACGCGGTTTTACTTTCCGATACAAAACTTACTGAAAATCTCCCCGAGCACCTGATCTGTGCTGATTTCTCCGATGATGCCGCTGATGGCGGCGATGGCGCTGCGCAGGTGCTCGGCGAGCAGGTCGGCGGGCAGGCCGAGACGCATCGCGTCGAGGACGGCGCCGAGCTGCATGGCTGCGGCGCAGAGGGACTCCCTGTGGCGGGCGGAGCTGACTATGCTCGACTCAGCCCAGTCGGAGGCAAGGCCGCAGCCCTGCAGCAGCGCAGCGCGCAGCTCCGCCATCCCCAGCCCGGTCTTGGCGGAAATCCGTATCGCGCCGCCTAAATCCCCGGCATCCTCGGCCAAATCGCACTTGCTCAGCACCTTAAGCAGCATGGCCCCGCCTCCGGGCGCAGCATCACCGCAAAACTCTTCCCCCGGCCAGCGCATTCCCTCGCGGTACTGCCTGCAGTCCACGAGACTGAGCACTATCGAAGCGCTTCGCAGCTTCTGCAGCGAGCGCTCCACTCCCAGCCTTTCCACCGGGTCCGAGGTCTCCCGCAGCCCGGCGGTATCGATAAAGCGGAACTTCACACCGCCCAGGACCATCACTTCCTCCACCGTATCCCTGGTCGTGCCGGCGACAGGGGAGACTATAGCCCTGTCCTCTCCGAGCAGGGCATTGAGCAGGGTGCTTTTACCGGCATTCGGTTCGCCAACTATAGCCACGGGCACGCCTGCCTTGATGGCATTGCCCAGGCGATAGGAATCGCGCAGTTTCTCCACCCGCGCGAGCGCTTCCCTTGTCAGCGATTCAAGCTCGCTGCGG
Source organism: uncultured Bacteroidales bacterium (assembly GCA_945487035.1). Classification (GTDB taxonomy): domain Bacteria; phylum Bacteroidota; class Bacteroidia; order Bacteroidales; family UBA932; genus Cryptobacteroides. Next base: position 37,087 of record CALYTI010000017.1, on the reverse strand, counting down.
TCCGCAAACTCAAGCTCCTCCTCGCTGAAATCCAACTCCAGTTCCAGCAGGGAAGAGAGCCTCAGCAACTGGTCGCGCAGTTCCCTGAATTCGGAGGAATAGCTGCCCTGCAACTGCCTGAGTGCCAGGTCATGAGCCGCCTTCGAATCGGAAGCTATGAGGTCCGCCACGCTCTCCGCCTGGGCCAGGTCCATTTTCCCGTTAAGAAAGGCCCTTTGCGTGAACTCTCCGGGCTCGGCCATCCTGCAGCCAGCCTCGCACAGCCGGCCAAGCAGTTCCCCGACAATGTACGGCGAGGCATGGCAACTGATCTCAGCGCTGTCCTCACCCGTATAGGAATGCGGCGCGCGGAACACGCTCACCATCACCTCGTCCAGCCCCTCGACAGAGCCGTAGCGCAGCGAATAGCCCGGCGCCTCGCAGACACGTCCCCTTCGAAGGGAGACCACCGCATCCACACACTCGAGCGCCTTGCTGCCGCTCACTCTGACTATAGCGATAGCGCCTCCGGTCCCTGTGGCCGGGGCGCATATGGTATCTTGTAAAGCAGTAAGCATGGCGCAAAGATAGCAAATCAAACTTTTAATAAGTATATTTGCACTATGAAGATACGCAGAATCAACCCTATCGGCAGTGCCGCGCAGATCCCGGCCTCCCTTTCCCAAAGCGAATACCATAAGATTGCAATATGCAACTGGCCCCAGGACTACCCTTACGCCCCGGCGGTCGAATTTGCCGCAGCCCACAGCGGCTCTCGCCTCTACCTGCATTACAGGGTGGAAGAGCAGAGCTCGCGCGCCGCAGCAGCCGAAGACCTCGGCCGTGTCTGGGAGGACTCCTGCGTAGAGTTCTTCTGCGCCCCGCAGAGCGGCTCCGACAGATACTACAACATCGAATGCAACTGCATAGGCAAGGTCCTGCTCTGTTGCGGAGAAGGTCGTCACGAGCGCAGACCCGCCCCTAAGGAGGTCCTGCAGGACATAGACAGATGGACTACGCTTGGCGGCGAACCATTTGACGAAAAGCCTTGCGGCCTATGGGAACTCGCGCTCAGCATCCCCGTGCAGGCCTTTTTCGAAAGCGGGCTGGAGAGCTTTGACGGCCTCAAGGCAAGAGCGAATTTCTACAAATGCGGCGATTTGCTCAGTACTCCGCATTTCCTGAGTTTCGCCCCGATTGCGACCGCCCAGCCGGATTTCCACAGGCCGGAGTTCTTTACAAGCATAGAATTCGAATAATGAAATATTCCATCATTATCCCCGTTTACAACCGTCCCGAAGAGATTTCCGAACTTCTGGACAGCCTCAGCCGTCTCAGCCCTTGCGGGCAGGAATATGAAATCATAGTGGTAGAAGACGGTTCCACCAAGCCTTGCGAAGCTATAGTCAAAGGCTATGAAGCGGTCGAGCCGGTGCGATATCTCAAAAAAGAAAACGCAGGGCCCGGACCTGCACGAAACTTCGGTGCGGAGGCGGCGAAAGGGGAGTGGCTCATATTTCTCGACTCTGATACCATAATCCCTGCCGGCTGGCTCTGCGCCATCGAGCGTAGTCTCGGCGCGGTCAGGGAGGACTGGAAGTGCAATTACGCGGCCTTCGGCGGGCCTGACCGCGCCAGTGCCGACTTCACCCCTGTGCAGAAAGCGATAAGCTATTCGATGACCTCCTTCCTCACAACCGGCGGCATACGCGGAGGCAAGCGCAAGATAACCCGTTTCTTCCCGCGTTCCTTCAATATGGCCGTGCGTGCGGATGTGTTCCGGGAGATGGGCGGGTTTGCCCCGATGCGCTTCGGAGAGGATATGGACCTCTCGATGAGGATAGTGGAAGCGGGCTACCACACCTCGCTTGTCGAAGATGCCTGGGTGTTCCACAAACGCCGCACCGACCTTTCCAAATTCGGCCGCCAGGTGCTGAATTCCGGCCGTGCGCGCATTGCGCTCAGCCGCCGCCACCCCGGCTCGCTCAAACTGGTGCACCTTTTCCCGCTGTGCTTCGTTATAGCGTCAGTGCTTGTGCTGCCTTTCGACCTGCTCTTCTGCCTTCTGGTGCTCTTTGACTCCACCATAAAGCAAATGAAAGACGGACAGGGATTCCCGTCCGCCTTTGCAATTGGTCTTATGAGCATCGGAGCTTCTTATGTCCAGCTCTGGGGTTATGGCCTGGGCTTTGTTGCTGCGCTGTTTTCCAAGACTGCGGTCAGCGAAAACATCAACAACGAGCGTTTCTACAACTAGAAAGTATCGTAATACTTCGCCTCCCTCGGACTTACCTTGTTCATATTGTCAAGCAGGTCCTGATTGGTCTTGTATTCGTCCATAAGCTGAAGCATGAAGTTCATCGCCTCGGTAGGATTCATATCCGCCAGCAGCTTGCGCAGTATCCAAATCCTCTGTCCTGCGGACTTGTCATAGAGCAGGTCGTCGCGGCGTGTTCCTGAAAGCACGATATTGACAGCAGGGAAGATACGGCGGTTGGCAAGTGTACGGTCAAGCTGGATTTCGGAGTTGCCGGTACCCTTGAACTCCTCGAAAATCACCTCATCCATCTTGGAGCCGGTCTCAGTGAGGGCAGTTGCAAGAATGGTAAGGGAGCCGCCTCCTTCCACATTGCGGGCTGCACCGAAGAAACGCTTCGGTTTCTGAAGGGCATTGGCATCGACACCACCTGTGAGCACCTTTCCGGATGCCGGTTGGACTGTATTGTAGGCGCGGGCAAGACGGGTAATGGAATCGAGCAGAATCACGACATCGTGACCGCACTCCACAAGTCTGCGTGCCTTCTCAAGCACCATATTGGCAACCTTTACGTGCCTTTCTGCAGGCTCGTCGAAAGTGGAAGCAACTACTTCAGCCTTGACGCTGCGCTGCATATCCGTAACCTCCTCAGGGCGCTCGTCGATAAGGAGCACGATTTCGTAAACCTCAGGATGGTTGTCGGCAATTGCATTTGCTATGCTCTTGAGAAGCATTGTCTTACCTGTCTTAGGCTGAGCCACGATAAGTCCGCGCTGTCCCTTTCCGATAGGGGAGAACATATCCACAATGCGGCAGGAAGGGTCGCTTCCGTGGCCGTGGCCGAGAAGGTTGAATTTTTCTTCAGGGAAAAGCGGGGTGAGGAAGTCAAAAGGAACACGGTCGCGAATGAATTCGGGTGTGCGTCCGTTGACGAATTTGACCCTGACAAGAGGGAAGTATTTGTCGCCTTCTCTTGGAGGACGGATTTCACCGGTTACGGTATCTCCATTCTTAAGACCGTTCTGCTTTATCTGCTGTTGGGAAACATAGATGTCGTCAGGGCTGTTCAGGTAATTGTAATCGGAACTGCGAAGGAAGCCGTAGCCGTCCGGCATAAGTTCGAGAACTCCCGTTGCCTCCACGGTGCCTTCATATTCAGGAGCCTTAGGCTTTTGCGGTTTCGGCAGCTGCTGAGGCTGGGACTGTTTCTGTTGCTGCTGCTGTTGTTGCGGCTGCTGGTTTTGAGCCTGGGCGGCTGGAGCCTGAACCGGCTGCTGAGGCTGGGCTTCAGCCTGTTTCTGCATCGCCAGACGCTCGGCGGCTCTGTTGAGTATGGCCTGTTTGCGTGCGTCCACTTCCGGAGTCGGAGAAGGAGCCTGAGCCGGAGCACTTTCCTGGGCAATATTTACTTTCTCACTCTTAGGTTTGCGTCCGCGTTTCTTTTTTTCAGCAGGTTGAGCGTCCTGGGATGTGACTTCAACAGGTTTTTCTTCCTGACCTGCCGGCTCCTGCTGAGGCTTTTTTTCGGACTTGGCAGATTTTGCTGGCCTTGCCGCTTTCTGCTCTTCCTTTACGGGTTCGGACTTTTCGGCCTCAGGTGTCTCTGCCTTCGGTGCCGGTTCGGGTTTTGCCGGCTCTGCTGTTTTTGCGGCAGTTTCGTTCTTTGGCTTGCGTCCGCGCTTGGCTCTCGGTTTAGGCGTGTCATCCACTTTGGTTGACTCCTTTTTAGCCTCCGCATCGAGAATCAGATAAGCAAGATTCTCGTCGTCAATTTTCTTCGTGAATTTAATTTCGAGTTCAAGAGCAATGGCTTCCAATTGCTCCCGGCTCATACCGTTAAGGTCTACAAGACGATGTAGCATTATTTGAAATGTAATTTATAATTTGTGGCAGAAAAAATGCCGCCTGAATTCTTTAAAGACGGTGCAAAGATAGCAATTATTTTTTATTCTGCAAGTTAGTTGTCCCAATAACTGCTGCTCTTCTTGAATCTCAGCAGATCGGCAAGAGATGCGGCATTCGCTGCAATCTTGAAACTGTAGGACTGCCAGGTGCCGAGCGGAACCCAGGAAACCTGAATATTGAAACAGTGCAGGTCATAGGTAGCACTGAGTTGTGTGGTTGTGATTTTCTTTGCTATGAAATCATAACCTGAACTTGCATTAATCGAGAATTTCGGTGTAAGTTTGATGTTTCCGGACACATTGAGGGTTCCGGTAAAGGTATCTTTTTTCTGCAAGGTCTCTTCTTTGCTGTTGTACTGGTATGCTCTGCGGCAGGAGAAACTGGTGTTGAAGTTAAGGGACCAGGGCACATCCGGGTTAGTGTAATACAGCCATCCTCCGGGCACATATTCACCTGTTACAGGATGGTAGTAAATGCGTTTGTAATAGTCCGCAGTATGTGTGTCCGAAGACCTTCCGCCGTCGTCGCCTCCGTTGCCTCCGTCATTGCCGTCAATGTGGCCCTTGCCGGAGATTGAATAGGACGCTGAAGCGGACGCATTGGTAAACCGTGCAAGTCCCTGCCCTGCGGCAATTGCAAACTTGTTGTATTGCTTGCCCTTGCCGTCGATTGCATAAGGGTCGAATGCAGCGCTAGCGGAAATGTTGACCTTATTGAAAAGGTTGGTGGACATCGTAGCGCTTATCGTATTCATCTTGAGCGAATCCTTGAGGAAGTTGTAGCCCGTGGAGAAATTGAGGTTGTCGATGAGCTTGACTTTCTTCGTGCCTTTGCCGGTGGAATCGGCATAATCCCTCACCTTTGCCTCAAGATTATTTCCTATGGATAGCGTAGCGGTTGCACTCTTGCCCTTTGTCGGAGCAGAGTAGAGCTGGCCTTGATAGATATTGTACTGATATTCCTTCTCCAGGCCATTAACATCGGTATAGGTATAGGTCCTGTAGCCGTTAGCATAGGTTCCGAGCTCAGGTCTGAAGGACATATTGAGGGAAGGCGATATGACGTGTCGGATTGCCTGAACCTTGGAATACCGGCCGAAATTGTACATACCGTAAAGTCGTGTGCTCATGGATACCGAACCGGAATATGTCTGAGTTATGCCGAATTTTCCGAAAGCCTTGCCCTCAGTGACCTCCACCTTGTCGGTCTCGGGATTGTACTGGGCTTCGCTTGCCCTGAAGAACCAGTTCATACCGTAACTCAGCGAAGGATTGAAGTTCAGATACTTGAACAGCTGGAAGGACGGCAGGCCGATGGAGAAGTTGTGGGTCATACCGTTCTTGAACTTATCCAGAAATCCCTCCTGTCCGAATTCACTTGCCTTGAAACTGATTTTGTTCTGAAGTGTGGTGTTGTAACCGAAGGAAATCTTTTCCCAAGGTTTTTCCTTGCCCACACGGTTCTTCTGCTTGAAAGGGTAGAAGGTGCTTACGGAAAGGGTCACGTTCGGCAGTGTGAAGGTATAGGAACTGTCCCTGGAGTTCTGGTTGTGCAGAGCATTGACCGAGAGGTTCACCTTTCCTCCGAAATTGCGGGCATAGGAGATGGAAGATGAAATCTGGTTCTGAAGCGCCTCATTGACCGAGTGTGAGTTGTACTTGCTGTTGGAAGGGCTGGAGAAATTGACGGACGCAGAGAAAGAAGTTCCGGGATGCGCCTTAGAGTCCTGAGAATGCGACCATTTAACACCGAAGTTACCGCTTTCGTAGTAGTCCGGTGCTCCCTTTTCTCCAGTTTTGTCCTTTGATATGGTAACGGAAAGCGAACCGTTGCACTTGTAGTTGACCTTATAGCGCGAATTGACGTCCAGACCCCAGGAACCGAGGGTGAAGTAATCTCCGGTCACGGAAAGGTCGAGATAATCTCCGAAAACGAAGTACATTCCCGCATCCTTCATATAGAAGCCTCGGGCCGTCTCCTCACCGAAGGTAGGCATCAGGAAACCGGTAGCCCTCTCCGGACGCTTCGGAATGAAGCCGAACGGGATACCTATAGGAAGATGCACATCTCCCACAACAAGATGGGCAGGACCGAAGACAGTCTTTTTGGATGGCTTTGTAACCACTTTGGCTACAGAAAGTTCCATCCAGTAGTGCGGATGTTCCAGGTCGCATACCGTATATCGCCCCTTATCCACATTGATGGAGTTGTCCGGCATCATCTTGATATGTTCTCCGTGCAACAGTCCTTCATCTTCGGAAGTCACTGCTGTGCGGATATCAGCCTTGCGATTGTTGAAATTGTACCGCAGTTCGTTCATCTTGTAGGTCTGCTTGCCCTGGGTCATCACCGGCCGTCCTATCCACTCGCCTGTAAGCGTATCCAGCACGCCCCTGGCATAGACAACCCCGCTGTTCACATCGTAGTCCATACGCTCTGCGGTCAAAGTCATATCCTGATACTTGACGGTCACATCACCGTAGTAGAGAATAAGCCTCTTGCCGTCAGTGAAAACTTCCACAATCGAGTCTCTCGCATTGGAGAATGCCGGCATCGAAAGGGAACTGCTCTTCAGGGCTTCAAGGGAATCCACACGGAAGAGGGAATCCGCACGGTGGATACTGTCCCTGCGTGCAAGTTCTGCCGAATCCGGAGGCGCAATCTCTTTTTGCGGACGCGCTCCACCCGCCAGAGGCTTGGAGCCACGGGCAGGCCGTTGTGCCAGAGCATCGGCGCTGAACATCAGAAGCAGGGCGCCGAGGGCAGCAAGGTATTTCAGGAACGTTTTGTGCAATTTATGATTATATTTGCAAACGACAAATATACACAAATTATCCAAGTTCACAATGATGAAAAGCCTTCTCACCCTTCTTGTCGCCCTTTTGGCTGCGGCTGAGCTACCTTCAGGAAGCGACAAACTCGCCTTGAAGACGGTAGTTATCGATGCAGGACACGGCGGGAAAGACCCTGGAGCCGTGAGCCCTGACGGCAAGTATTATGAGAAGACTTTTACCCTTGATATCGCCAAACGGCTGAAAGAAAAAATCAATGCCGCTTACCCCGACATAAAGGTAATACTCACCCGTAGCGACGACCGTGCGGTAACCCTTAACCAAAGGGCGGAGACCGCAAACAAGGCTGCTGCAGACCTTTTCATCTCCATTCATATCAACTCATCCCTCGACAAAGCGGCACGCGGCTATTCGGTCCACGTGCTCGGAAAGTCAAAGAAGGATAACACGGACCTTTTCAAGATGAACCTGGATATGGTAAAGCGCGAAAACAGCGTTATCACCCTGGATGACGACTTCAATCCCGAGACGGCCGGGTTCGACCCCAACAATCCGGAATCCTATATATTTATGACTATGATGCAGAGCGCCCACCTCGGCAACAGCATCAAGCTTGCGCAAAATATGATTGACTGCCTCGGGTCCGGGCCGCTGAGCCTCAGCAGGGGAGTCTGCCAGGACCCCTTCTATGTACTCTGGCGCACCTCTATGCCGGCAGTGCTTGCCGAGCTCGGCTTCATAAGCAATGCCAAGGACTTGGAGATACTGGGAAGCGGGCAGGGAAGAGACAGGATTGCACAGGCTCTGCTGGATGCTTTCAGCCTGTACAAAAAGGATTATGATGCCTCAATGTCAATCCATGCCGTGCAGAGTACAGCCGGCGCCTCTGACACCGCTTCCGAGCCGTCAGAACAGAAGCCCCAGACAAAGCAGAAGAGGACTGTTTATGGTGTGCAGATTTTCACCGTAAGCAAGGAAGTGCCAGAGGGGGATCCCCGGCTTCTCGGATATAAACCATTGATAATCAAGTCGGGAACTCGATATCGCCACATCATTGGCACCAGTCCTGAGCGTTCTGAAGCCCTTAAGGTCAAGGAGGCTGTCGCCGCAAAATATCCGGATGCCTTCGTAGTGAAACTCGAGCTCTAATTAGAATCCGATAGATAAAAAAGAAATCAATTGCAATAGTAAAATAGTTTTTTTGTGAAGATTTTTTGCGCCACTTTTGCAGTCCCCGATAGAAAACAAACTGACACTATTTTTACCGGAAAATACTGAAATGGAAAAGGAAAGACACATAGCTGTCTGGGACAATTGTCTGCGCATTATTGAGCAGAACATTGAACCGCAGCAGTTCGCCACCTGGTTCAAGCCTATCAAGGCTGTGTCTCTGGTGGGCTCTACCCTTACCATTGAGGTTCCTACGGATTACTACAGGTCTTACCTTGAAAGCGCTTTTCTCGACATACTCAGCAGGACACTCCGCAGAGAGCTCGGCTCAGGTGCCAAACTGCGCTACCGTATCAGTCCGGTACAGGGCCAGGCTTCAATGACCATAGAAGGTGCTGAGGGGCTGGCTTCCACCAACAAACCCATTTCTGTACCTTCACACGTGGCATCAGGCAAACCTGGAGTAGTATTTCAGGAATACAGAAAGCTCCAGATAGACCCGAGACTCAATCCCGAGTACAGGTTCAGCACTCTGGTGGACGGCGAGTGCAATCATCTCGGCATTACCGCCGGCAAGGACATTGCCCAAAAGCCGGGCAAGACCCCTTTCAATCCCTTGTTCATATTCGGCGGCCCTGGACTTGGCAAGACTCACCTGGCTCAGGCCATAGGCAATTCCATCAAAGAACAGCATCCTGAACTCACGGTGCTTTATGTTACCGGAAATGAGTTCAAGACCCAGTATATGGATGCCGTTTTCACCCGCAACAAACTGACTGATTTCCTCGGTTTCTATATGCAGATTGATGTGCTCATCGTTGATGACATTCAGGATTTGCTCGGACAGGGAAACCAGACCGCATTCTTCAATATCTTCAATCACCTGCATCAGAACAGCAAGCAGCTCATCCTCACCTCGGACCGTGCGCCAAAGGATCTCAGCAATTTTGAGGAAAGGCTTGTATCCCGTATGAAATGGGGGCTTTCTGTGGAACTTACCCATCCTGACTACAACACCAGGCTTGATATGCTCCGCCGCCGCTGCCAGCTCGAGGGTCTCGTCATCTCCGATGATGTACTCCAGTACATTGCGATGCATGTGAAGAACAACTTCCGCGAGCTTCACGGAGCACTTGTCTCACTGATGGCCAATGCAACCTTCACCCACAGGGATGTGACCATCGGTCTTGCCGCAAGCATAATCGACAATATTGTAGGGGAGGAGAAGAACGAACTCAGCATAGACAAGGTGCAGCTTACGGTCTGCGACTACTTCAAGATCAGCCGCGAAGATCTCGTATCCAATTCACGCAAGCGCCAGATAGTGCAGGCAAGGCAGATTTCGATGTATCTATGCCGCAAACTCATCGACGGTTGCTCTCTCGCTGCGATTGGTGCACAGACTGGAGGCAAGGACCATTCCACTGTCCTTCACAGTTGCAGCATTGTTTCCGACCTGATGTCAACAGACAAGGTGTTCAAGCAGTATGTCACTGATATCCAGGGCATACTCGCACCTGTCTCCAAATAGTTTTTCTATGAATGCAAATACAGTCCTTGACATTTTCAAGGAAATCACCGCGATTCCACGCGAATCGGGACACGAGGAGCCGATGACGGCATTCCTCCTCAATTGGGCTGCCGAGCGCAAGCTCGAAGCCAAACGCGATGCAATCGGCAATGTATGCATCACCAAAGAGGCTGCTCCGGGTAGGGAAAACATCCCTGCTCTCGTTCTTCAGGCTCATCAGGATATGGTCTGCGAGAAAAGCCCCAGCTCTACACATAACTTCCTCACCGACCCTATCGAGTTTGTGGTAGAAGACGGCTGGATGATTGCCAAAGACACGACCCTCGGTGCTGACGACGGTATAGGTGTTGCCGCCTGCCTTGCTCTGCTTGAAAGTGATGTCCCTTGCGGGAAACTGGAATGCGTATTCACCATCTCAGAGGAGACCGGAATGGACGGGGCTATGGAAATGCAGGAAGGCTTCTTTACGGGCAAGACTCTCATCAATCTCGATTCCGAGGATGAAGGACAGATGTTCATAGGCTGTGCCGGCGGAGTTACCACCGAGGCCGTGTTCAACTATGAAACTGCTGACATAAAGGAAGGCTGGTCCAAGATGAAGCTCATCATCAGCGGCGGAGTCGGCGGACACAGCGGAGACGATATCAACAAGGAAAGGGTAAATACAGTTCAGCAGATGTGCCGCTTCCTCTACGGAGAACTCGACAACATACAGCTTGTACACATCAATGGTGGCGGAAAGCATAACGCCATCGCCCGCGAATGCAGTGCAGCAGTGACAACTCCTGACCCTCAGGGCCTTGAGCAGAGATTTCTCGCTTTTGGGGAAGCTCTCAAGAACGAATATCACGTTACCGAGCCGGGACTTTGCTTCAGTATCAAAACCCCGAAACACCAATGCAGTCATCTTCCGCTCAAGGATGAAGATGCCCGCAGGATAATCAGTTCCCTGTTTGCCTGCCCTCACGGTGTCCTTGCCATGAGTCAGAGCATCAAGGATTTCGTGGAGACTTCCACCAACCTGGCTTCAGTCAAGACAGATATGGAAGCGTGCACCATTTCCGTATGCACCAGTCAGCGCAGCAGTACCAAATCATCCTGCAGAATGGCTGCTTCCAAGGTTGAAGCGGCATTGACTCTTGGCGGAGCAAAGGTGGAGCATTTGAGTGAATATCCGGGTTGGGCTCCAAATGTGGATTCCGCAATCCTGAAGCACTGTGTGGCTTCTTATGAGAAGCTGTTCGGCGTCAAGCCTCTTGTGCTTGCCATCCACGCAGGCCTTGAATGCGGTCTCTTTCTCGAGAAGTTCCCGGGGCTGGATATGATTTCCTTCGGACCTACCCTTCGCGGCGTTCACGCACCGGGAGAGAAACTCGAACTCGCAAGCCTCGACAAGTTTACAAGACATCTTGAGGATGTAGTGACAACATTCGGAATGCAATGAAAGTAGCACCATCCATACTCACCGCGGACTTCCTCCATCTGGAGAAAGAACTCAAAGCCATAGACAAGGATTCGGATTATATCCATCTGGACATAATGGACGGCACTCTCGTGCCCAATATTTCCTTCGGATTCCCGGTAATTGAAGCTGTTGCCAAGGCGGTATCAAAACCTATGGATGCTCACCTTATGGTGGTGAATCCCGACAAGTGGTTCGAAAAGCTGGCATCACTCGGAGTGCAGATGGTTAGTTTCCATCTTGAGGCTTCCGGGCGCAAGACCGCTGAGAATCTTCAGAAAGCTCAGAAGCTGGGGATGAAGGCAGGTATTGCCATCAATCCGGACGTTCCGGTCGAAAAACTGTACAGATACATAGGCAAGGCCGATTTCTTCCTGATTATGTCCGTTTTTGCCGGTTTCGGAGGACAGAAGTTCATCTATGAGAGTCTGGACAGGGTGGGCAAGCTCAAAGCGGAACTGCTCAAAAAAGGCTCTCCAGCGCTTATTGAAGTCGATGGCGGTGTAGGATTGTCCAACGCAGCCGCCCTCAGGGAAGCCGGTGCCGACATAGTTGTAGCGGGAAGTGCCGTGCTTGGTGCTGATGACCCTGCCGCAACAATCAGAGCCCTTCAGGAAGCCTGAAAACGTTGCGGGAGAATTCCTCTTCAAGATAATGCCGGCCGTCACTGCTCAGAAGCATCCCGCTGTGACGGCTGATTTGTTGTACAAGGGCTTGCAGTTCTTCCCGCACATCATATTGCTTACCGGTCAACTCTTTCAAAGATACAGGGTTGGGAAGATTTTCAGGCCATCCCTCTTCGTTGATGTTCAGGCCAATTCCAAGCAAACAGGCTTTCATCCTGCTTCCGTCCAGAATGTTTTCTATGAGAATGCCGCAGATTTTCCTGTCATCCACCCAGATGTCGTTCGGCCACTTGATGCGGGCCTTGACGCCTCTCTCCCGAAGATAGGAAAGCAAGGCAAGGGTTGTCACCCTGGTAACGAACAGATAATCCCCGGCATCAAGGTTTTCCGGTTTGAGCACCACTGTCGCAGTAATGTTCTTTCCCGGACTTGCAAACCAGGTATGGTCGCCCTGACCACGACCGGCACTTTGTCCTTCGGCGGCAATTACTGACAAATTGTCAAGGCTATCCAAGACCCTTCTGGCCTCATTATTGGTAGAATCCAACACATCGTACCATCTTATATTTTCCATGGCTCTTTTTTTGCTATATTTGTGTACAAAAATAATACATTTCAGAAATCTATGATTACACACGACCTCCGTGTCATTGCTGACGCCATCCTCGACAAGAAAGGGGAGAACGTAGTATCAATCGACCTCCGACCGATAGGAACTGCAATAACTGACTATTTCGTAATCTGCGAAGGCAGTTCCACCACCAATGTGGCAGCGATTACAGACAATATCGTAAAGGAAGCGCGCGAACAGCTCGGCCTCAAACCGTCCCGTATGCAGGGAATGGAAAACAACTTTTGGGTGATTCTGGACTACGGCAATATCGTTGTCCACATTTTCCAGAAGGAGTACCGCGATTTCTATCATCTTGAGGACCTATGGGCTGATGCACCCCAAAAGACTTACAAACTGAGAAAGAAAGCAAAGAAAACCAATGAGCAAGAAGCAGAAGAAGACTACGAATAAAACCATAAGAATAAACTTCTCGTGGTTCTACCTCCTGCTGGTAGGCGGCCTGTTCTTCCTTTTGATGAGGGATGGGTCAAAAGCCAACCCGCAGAAAGTGGAATGGCCTGCAGTGCAGCAGATGATCCTTGACGGAGACGTCAAGGATGTGCATTTTGTCCGCAACGATTTCCGTGGTACCATCACCATAAAACCGGAAAGAATCGAGAAATACAAGGATATGTTCGGAGGCGAAGTCCCGGCCAAATCCCCACATTTCTTCTTCCTGGTTTCCACAAGCTTTGAGATGGAGAACGAGTTTGCCGCTCTCAATGCGCAGCTCGATGCCGATTCTCAGGTTCCTGTCATAGTTGAACACGAGTCCAGGGCCTGGAGCGAAGTGCTCCAATGGATTATCCCTCTTGTACTCCTGATTATCATGTATGTATGGATGTTCAGGATGATGAGCAACAAGATGGGAGGAGGTGCCGGAGGCCAGGGCGGCGGAATGAATCCATTCAATGTGGGGAAAGTCCAGAACAAGGAAACCGACAAGGACAAGGTCAATGTGACTTTCAAGGATGTTGCAGGCCTGTACGGTGCCAAGGAAGAGGTTGTGGAGATAGTGGATTTCCTCAAGAATCCCCAGAAGTACACGGCTCTCGGTGCCAAGATTCCTAAGGGAGCCCTGCTCGTAGGTCCTCCAGGAACCGGAAAGACCCTGCTTGCAAAGGCAGTAGCCGGTGAGGCCAATGTGCCTTTCTTCTCTATCAGCGGTTCGGACTTCGTGGAGATGTTTGTCGGTGTCGGTGCAAGCCGCGTACGCGACCTCTTCACACAGGCCAAGGCTAAGGCTCCCTGCATTGTCTTCATAGACGAGATTGATGCAGTCGGAAGGGCCAGGGGAAAGAATGCAGGTTTTTCTTCAAATGACGAAAGAGAAAATACTCTGAACCAGCTTCTTACCGAGATGGATGGTTTCGGCTCCAACAGCGGTGTGATAGTCCTCGCCGCAACCAACCGCGCCGATATTCTCGACAAGGCGCTTATGCGTGCGGGACGATTCGACCGTCAGATACACGTTGACCTGCCGGAACTTAAGGAGCGTGCCGAAATCTTCCAGGTTCATATCAAGGGCCTCAAGGTCGCACCTGATTTCAAGGTGGACTTTATGGCAAAGCATACTCCTGGCTTCAGCGGTGCCGATATTGCCAATGTCTGCAACGAGGCAGCCCTCACAGCAGCACGCAGAGGCAAGTCCCAAATCGAGACCCAGGACTTCCTGGATGCCGTTGACCGCATCATAGGAGGCATAGAGAAGAAGAGTTCGATCATTACTCCTTTCGAAAGGAAGAGCATTGCATATCACGAAGCAGGTCACGCTGTTACCAGCTGGCTGCTTCCTCACGCCAATCCGCTTTTCAAAGTGACACTCGTCCCTCGCGGAAATGCGCTGGGTGCTGCCTGGTATCTTCCAGAGGAACACAAACTGGTAACCAGGAGCCAGATGATGGACGAGATGTGCTCGCTTATCGGCGGAAGGGTAGCAGAGGAAATACTCAACGGAGAGCCTTCTACCGGTGCACAGAACGACCTTGAGAGGCTTACCAATATGGCCTACGCTATGGTCCAGTACTACGGAATGTCGGATGCCATAGGCAATCTTTCATTCTACGACAGTACAGGTGCACGGGGCTACGAGCTCTCCAAGCCGTACTCCGAAAAGACTGCCGAGGCTATGGATAAGGAAGTTGCCAAGCTTGTGAAGACGATTCACGACAAGACTCTTTCCATACTCAAGGAGCACGAGGATGGCTGGAAGGCCGTTGCCGAACTGCTGCTGGAGAAGGAAGTGATTTTCGCAAGCGATGTGGAGTCTATTCTCGGACCAAAGGTTAAGGCTGATGAATAATCTCGCACAAAGAACCGTTTCCGGTTTCATACTTGCTGCAATAATGGTCTGCGCTTGCTTGCTCGGACCATTATTTCCTGTACTCGGCGCATTTGCTATCGGCTGGACTATGCACGAATACTACTCGATGGCATACGGCCATAGCGGAGATTTCATCCCGGAGAGGATTCTTGCGGTATTCAGCGCCCTGACCGTTTTCGGCTTGCTCAATTTCATCCTTCGCGGGATGCTGGATGCACGCTTTCTCGTGCTTGCGCTTCTTCCTGTGCTTGCTATGATGATTGTCCCGGTATGGATGAAGGACCACAGCAGGCATACCCGCATTGCCCATGTTTATACAGGTCTTGTTTGCATAGGATTGCCGCTTTCCATCCTGCCTCTGCTGACTCTCAGTACTGGCAAACACGACGGATGGCTTCTGCTTTGCATCATAGCGGTGATATGGCTGTCTGATGTCGGAGCTTATGCTCTGGGCACAGCTCTGGGGCAGAGGCCGGGAGCAAAAAAACTTGCCCCCGCCATATCTCCCAAGAAATCCTGGTGGGGTCTGGCAGGTGCGGTGATTGCTGGAGCTGCCGTATCCGTGGGCTTGTACTACCTTGGTATCTTCAAGCTCCCGCTGGTGCACTGCATTGCTGTCGGAATGCTCTCAAGCGCGTTCGGCGTGCTCGGCGATCTGGTCGAGAGTATGTTCAAAAGGGATTTCGGCTTCAAGGATTCAGGCAATCTGATTCCGGGGCACGGAGGTCTTTACGACAGGTTGGACAGCCTTATTGTGGCAGTCCCTGCCATTACTGCATACCTTGTTCTTTTCGGTCTTCTCTGATCAGGGCAACCAGACGGTCAGGGGCTTCATCTTCAGGAACGTGTCTGAGTACAGGCACGTTCTTTTTGTATATGGACACCTTGCCTCCGCCTTCCCCCACATATCCCCAGTCGGCATCTGCCATCTCGCCGGGGCCGTTGACTATGCAGCCCATAACCGCTATTACTATATCCTTGAAGCAGGAGGTCTTCTCCATCACCTCCCTGTAGGCCTTCTGGAGGTCATACATTGTCCTTCCGCAGCCAGGGCAGGCGATGTACTCAGGCTTGTAGAAACGGCGCCTTGCGGCCTGCATTATCTCGTCGCGAAGATATGGATCCACCTCCGCAGGGATATCGTCAATTTCGTGGCGCATCAGCTTCGGGCCCCAGGTGCAGGCGGCATCAAGCATTCTCAGCTCACGCTCCGGAAGCTGAGGCATAGCAGCTCCGCTGTATCTTGCGGCCAGGTAGCTGGCTACCGGTATTTCATTCACCGGATCTTCGGTAAGGGAAACCCTGATGGTATCTCCTATGCCTTCTTCAAGAAGAGTCGCAATTCCCACGCAGCTCTTGATGCGTCCGCTGTCGCCTCCGCCCGCCTCGGTCACTCCTACGTGAAGAGGGAAGATAGTGCCTTCGCGCTGCATCATAGCGACAAGCTCGCGGTAGCCCTGGACCATAGAAACGGTATTTGAGGATTTGAGGGATATTACAACTTGACGGAAATCAGCTTCAACGCACATTCTGACCCATTCCATCGCGGCCTCGGCCATTGCTTGAGGGGTATTGCCGTACAGATTGGTAATGTATTCGCCGAGCGAACCGTGGTTGATGCCTATACGGATGGCGGTGCCGCACTCCCTGCAGACCTCAATCAGTTCACGGAAGCGCTCCCGCGCAATATTGTGGTCCTTATGGAAATTGCCGGGATTGATCCGGACTTTGTCCACCACACGGGCAACCTCAATGGCAGTCTGCGCCGAGAAATGAATATCCGCAACAATAGGTACATAGATGCCTTCAGCACGAAGGCTGTCGCGTATAGCCTTGATATGGGGTACATCCTGCAGTCCGGGCACGGTGATGCGTATCATCTGAGCTCCTGCCTTGACCATTGCACGGCACTGGGCAAGGGTCCCTCCGATATCATCCGTATGGGTATTGCACATTGTCTGGACGACGATCCTGCTGCCGCCGCCTATAATCACAGGAGAGCTTCCGACGCTCACTTTTTCAGTAATCAGTCTCATTGCTGCTGAGGGTTTCCGTAAACTATGTCATAGGCCTCTTGTTTGAGGGCCTTTCTTGTTTTGCCGTAACGTTTGCCGAGCTCGAAATGCACTCCGAAAGTAATCATTATGTCAAGAGGATAGGCAAAACGGTAATAATACTGGTTCCTGTCCTCGTAGCCGGAGCCTTCCGGGAATTGGGAATCAGGAGTGAAGATGCTGGAGAGTCCGTAGCGCAGCTGGGCGCCAACGGAAATTTCGATGGGGGAGAAGACAAGTGCAAAGCCGGCACCGCCCTGGAAACCGTAATCCCAGCGTATGTCAGTGTCATACCAATCATAACGGTACTTGTCCTCCACGAGAGGCCCGAAACGCTCTATTCCAAGTCTGTAGCCTCCGTAGATGCCGATGTCCGCATAGGCTTTGGTATAACGTGTATCGAAGTGAATCATTCCGAGGAAAGGAACTTCGATTACGCTCATTTTTATTGCCTCGGAACGCTCCTTATAGAAAACAAAAGTATTGCCCGTTTCCTTGTTTTCCTTGAAATGGTAACCTTCGTGACCATACTCAAGTCCGATCATAAAGCCGAAATTCGGCAGATAGTCGAACATCTTCTCATAGCGGCTGTACATAATGCTGATATGGCCGGGGTAGAAATCCCGGTGCTGGCTGTGAGCAGGGTTGAAATTCATCCCCGTAAAGGTGCCTCCGAAATTGATTCCTATGGTGGAAACATCGTTCACCACATCACTTACACGCAGTTTCACTGTATCAAGGTACTCATCGGGGAAATCCTCCACCACCTGGGCGGAAAGACCCAGACAAACTGTCAGTGCGACGATTATTGTAGCTGTTTTCCTCATTTCAACTCATTAACTGTTACAATCTGGGTAAGTTCCGTTGCAGGCGGAATATCCAGGAATTCCGAACCGTCTTCCAGCTTGAAGAATACCACTTTCTCCGGCTGTCTGTGTTCGAGAAGGGACCCGGTATCAACAAGGGAATTGCCGTTCATATCGTAGGTGATGCGGAGTGAATACTTGCCTTCCTTAAGATAAGGGAAACGGAGCTCAGTATCGCCGTCGATAGTGTAACTGCGCAGAACCTTGTCTCGTTTTTCGTTGAGAAGATCAACAATCAGCCGGCCCTCCACCCCCTGCATCCTGGCAATGATAAGTGAGAGCTTGTCATCTTTCGGCAGAGTCACTTTCACCTCGGTGCTGTCATTCCAGAAACCGTTGATGTCGCGGAAACTGCGATGAGGGACTTTAAGGAAATAATCATAGCCCGGCAGCAGCTTTTCCTTAGGGAAAATACTGAAATGGCGCGGGTTCAGAGTATCTTTCTCAACGGTGAAACTGCCTTCGATGTCTTTCTGCTTCGGATTGATGTAATGGAAGCGCAGAGAATCGAAACTCTCGTTGATAAGAGGGTAGTCAAACATCAGATTGAACCCGTACTGCTCCACAGTTTCAGGCTCTGCTTTGAGCTTATAGACACAGATGGTATCCTCGTGCTTAAGGTTCATCCTGGCGGCAGCTCCTTTCTTTTTCGGAGCGCCCTCCATTACCAGTTTGAAGTTCTCCACAACAGGCTCCATCAGGGCTGTGGAATCATTGCTTTTGCGGTAATTCACGAAGAGCCTGAGGGTGTCAGGGGCAGGTCTGCGGTCATTTATCCATATCTCTAGGGAGTCCTGCTTCTGGTTGAACTGGGTAATCAGCCTGTCTGCACTGTAGCCTTTAATCCAAAGGGAATCAATCCAGACATCAGGGGACTGGAATGTGACATAAGCCTTACGGGGAGCCGGCCTTCCCGTATTCATCAGCTTCTGCTTGCCCTTGAGTTCCTCCTTGAAAAGGCGCAATTCGTATTCGCTGGTACGGGCCCTGCACTCGAGGGTATCCTTTGCATCGTATTTCTGAAGCTCCTTGAGGGTGTCGTTTGCCACCATCACCGGTCTGATGAGACTGTCAATAAAGGCAACCTGCTCGGTTTCAGCCTGATAGATATTATCGTTATTCTCGTCCTTAATGGCGTAAAGGCGGTAAAGGGTATCCTTGAGATACGGCAGCGCGAAATAGCCCCAATCGTCCGTCTTGCAGGCAGCGAAAGGTCTGCTCTTGAATACTGCCGAATCAGAATGGTCCTTGTAGAGCATCACAGTAGCACCTTTGACCGGATTGAGGGTATTGCAGTCCATCACGGTACCTGTAATCATCATCGAATCAATCTGAGAGCCCGTGCTGAACACATAGGTGTAGCCCGGAAACATATTGTTTTCGTTAACGTCGGCAATAGCGTCGGTCATATTGATGGTGTAGGTGGTGTTGGAATCGAGGGGCTCCTCAAATGTAACCACTACGGTTTTGCCGCTGACTTTAGATTTTGGCGCTTTCTTCTGTGGAGGGGAGAGAAAGATGTTCTTTGACTCTTTGATGTTGACATATTCGTCAAAACCGAATACTATCTTGGTCTTGTTTACAGGGACTTCGGTTGAACCGGGAGCGGGATCCACCCAGAACAGAGCTGGTGGAATCGTATCCTTGTCTCCACCCGTAGGGGCCTGTGTAGTATTGGCACAGGAGTGCACCAGAAAACTCGGTGCAAGTATGACTATCGCTGCAAAAGCCGGCAGCAGACTGTCCGGTATTCTTCTTTTCATCACGCTTCGGTTCTTGCTACGGTTTGTATGCCGTCTATGCGGCTGATACAGGTAATGAGTTTCTCAAGAGTGGCCCTTTCGTCCACAAACAGCTCGATACTGCCCTGAAAAATGCCCTCCTGCACTTCGAGCACGAGCTTGTGCATATTGATTCCGAGGGAGAGGGAAATCTGCTGGGTAATCTCGTTGAGCAGCCCCATTCGGTCTATGCCGCTCAGGGTAAGGGTAACGGGGAAATTCTTCTGCTGACCGTCCAGATGCCAGTTGGGAACGACAAGCTTGTCACCCTGAGTACTTCCGAGTGTCTGAATCTGCGGACAGGTCTTCTTGTGAATCATTATGGTTCCGTCACTGCGCTTGAAGCCGATGACCGGATCTCCAGGGATTGGGCAGCAGCAGCTTGCTATGACATACCGTTGACCGCCACTGATGATGATGCTCTCGGCCATCTTCGGTGCATCATTCGGATTGGCTCCCTCTTTATGGGTGGAAAGAATCATTTTCTCAGCCTTGGCAAAATCCTGGGGAGAATGCTCCTTGAAGTAGTCAAGGACTTTGCGGCGGGCGTGCCTGGTCTGAAGGAACTGAATCCATTCGAGTTTCGGACAGGAATTCTGGGCGGTAATGATTTCCACAAGATCGCCCTGATGCAACTGCTGCGAAAGAGTGCAGAGCTTCATATTGACCTTGGCGGCAATTGCGTGGTCTCCGATGTCGGTATGAATCTGGTAAGCGAAGTCGAGGGCTGTGGAACCGACTGCTATGCTGCGCTGGTGGCCTTTAGGCGTGAATACAACTATCTCACTGGTAACCAGGTCTTTGTGTATCATATCCAGAAGTTCCAGCGAGCTCAGGTCCGGGCTTTTGATGATATCCTGCACCTTGGCGAGCCATTTGTCCATTTCGCTGTCATTCTCGGAAATGTAGCCGTCCTTCTTGTAGGCCCAATGGGCTGCAATACCCTTTTCGGCAATATCGTCCATACGCTTGGAACGTATCTGGACCTCCACCCAGTTGCCTCCTTCACTCATAAGAGTGCAATGCAGGGCTTCATAGCCGTTGCTCTTCGGGGACTTTATCCAGTCCCGCAGGCGGTCCGGCTGGAAGCGGTATATGCTGGTGATGGTGGAATATATGTCGTAACACATTTTCCTTTCCTTGACCGGGTCATCGGTCTGAGGCTCGAAGATGATGCGCACCGCATACAGGTCGAAAATCTGGTCAAAGGTAACGTGCTTGGTCTTCATCTTGTGCCAGATGGAGTATGGGGTCTTGACACGTTTTTTGATTTCGTAACGGTAGCCGTCAGCCTTCAGAGCCCTGTCGATAGGAGCAATGAAATCATCAATCAGAGTGCTGGTGGAAGCCACATTCTGAGCAGTACGGGCCTTGATTGTATTGTAATCATCCGGTTCCTTGAAGCGGAGCCAGATATTTTCCATTTCGGATTTTATGCTGTAGAAACCAAGCCTGTGGGCAAGCGGGATGAAGACATACATAGTCTCGCTGAGGATTTTGTCCCTTTTGTGCTCAGGCATGAATTCTATGGTCCTGCAGTTATGCAGGCGGTCCGCAAGTTTGATGAGCACCACTCTGACATCATCGTTCAGAGTGAGAAGGATACGTTTGAAATTCTCTGCCTGAAGGCTCTTGGTCTCAATGTCCGTCATTTTTGTACGGTCCTCGTTGTCGAGCACCGTCTTGATTTTGGTAAGACCGTCCACCAGCGAAGCAACCTTATCGCCGAACAGGGCACGGATATCGTCAACCGTATATTCCGTATCTTCTACAACATCGTGGAGCAGGGCGGCAGTCATTGATTTGTATCCCAGTCCGATTTCCTTGACTACAATCTGGGCCACCTCAATCGGATGGAGTATATACGGCTCTCCTGAACGCCTGCGCACATTCTTGTGGGCTTCGTTGGCGAAATCGAAGGCTTTCTTAACAATCGCGAACTCCTTGTCGTCTGCACAGCGCTCACGCGCATAGCCTGCAAAAATGTTCCAGGCTTTATTGATGAGTTCAAAATCCTTGTCTGTGAATTCTGTATATTTCATACACTACTTTTAAAACAGTGTCGGTTCTGTCTCGGCCGACCTGTCGATACGGCTATCCTCAGGAAGCAGGCCCCAGAATTCGTCCTCGGAGACTATTCTGATGCCAAGTTCCTGACATTTCTTTATTTTTTCAGGGCCGGGCTTGCTTCCGGCCAGCAGGAATGATGTCTTTGAACTAACGGAACCGGAGCATTTTCCTCCGTGGCGCTCCACAAGTTCCTTGAGGGAGTCGCGGCTGATGCTGAAGTTCCCGGACACTACTACTGTCTGGCCTTCAAGGGTATCGGAAAGCCGTCCCAGCTGCTGCTCCACGGAAAATCTGATGCCGTGTGCACGCAGCCTCTGTATTTCGATGCTGTGGCGGGCATCGGCCATATAGTCGAAAATGCTCTGGGCAATGACATCTCCCACATCCTTGACCTGGGCAAGTTCTTCAAGACTTGCGGCAGCGATTGCGTCAATATTGCCGAAATGGCGGGCTATTTCCTTGGCTGTCTGTTCACCTACATAGCGTATGCCTAGGGCAAAGAGCACCCTCTCGAAAGGCACGCTGATGGATTCGCGGAGGGAATCGAGGAAACGTTTGGCAGACTTCTCCTTCCATCCGTCTATAGAGAGCAGTTGCCAGGTCGTAAGGTCATACAGGTCTGCCGGGGTATGCGCAAGTCCCAGATTGTAAAGCTGGTCCACTGTGGCATCTCCGGCGAGAATGTTCATTGCCTTGCGCGACATAAAATGCAGCAATTTGCCCTTGATCTGCATAGGACAGCCGTCAGTATTGGGACAGAACCACTTGGCTTCGCCGTCAGCCTTGACAAGAGGGGTGTGACAGTCAGGACACTCACAAGGGAAAACCGGAGGATGGGCATCTGCCGGCCTGGATGCAATATCCACTCCTGTAATCTTGGGGATAATCTCCCCGCCCTTCTCTACAAAAACATTGTCACCGATACGGATGTCAAGCAGGGCAATCTGGTCAGCATTGTTGAGAGTTGCACGCTTCACTACAGTTCCGGCCAGAAGCACAGGGTCAAGATTGGCCACCGGAGTCACCGCACCTGTTCTTCCGACCTGATAGTCGATGCTGCGGATACGGGTTAGAGCCTGCTCGGCCTTGAACTTGTAGGCTACGGCCCAACGAGGGGACTTGGCTGTATAACCGAGTTCTCTCTGAGCATCCAGTTCGTTGATTTTCAGCACGATGCCGTCAGTGGCATAAGGAAGTGACTTCCTTTTCTCATTCCACTCGTCTATATAGGCTTCGATTTGGTGAATATCCGAACAGAGCCTGTTGTACTCGGAAACAGGCAGACCCCAGCTTGCAGCCTTGCGTAGCAGCTCATAGTGGGAAGCGGCAAGGTCATCGCTGACGCTCTGGGCCGGGATATGGTAGAGTATGCAATACAGCCCGCGTCTTGCCACCTCCTTAGGGTCACTCAACTTCAGGGAGCCGGATGCGGCATTGCGCGGGTTTGCGAAAGGCTGCTCTTCCTCAAGTTCGCGCTGACGGTTGAGAGCATCGAAAGAAGCATAAGGCATAAGCACTTCGCCCCGGATTTCGAAATCATCAGGATAATCTCCGTGCAACTGCTGAGGGATATTTGCAATCTTGCGGACATTTGCGGTCACATCGTCACCCATCTGACCGTCACCGCGTGTGAGGGCCTGGACGAGCTTTCCGTGCCGGTAGCTCAGACAAATTGCAGTACCGTCGAATTTCAGCTCGCAGCACCAGTTGAAACTGCGCCCTTCAAGTCCCTTGACCGCCCTTGCCGCAAATTCTTCAATCTCGCTGCGCGAATAGGTATTGGCAAGGGAAAGCATAGGATAGCGGTGCGGACGCTGGATAAATCCCTGCACAGGGACATCTTCAAGGTCCGAACCTACTTTCTGGGTAGGGGAGTCAGGGCTTTGGAATTCCGGCCAGGCTTTCTCGAGGTCTTCGAGTTCGCGCATAAGGGCATCGAACTCGAAGTCTGAAATCACCGGAGCACTTTCGACATAGTACTTCCTGCTGTACTCCCACAACAGGTTTCTGAGCTCTTCAATCCGCTGTTTTGCTGCGCTTTTCTCCATAAGCCTCAAAGATAAACATAATTTGCCACTTTACCCATAGGCGAGGCGCAAAAAAATGGAGGGCGGTTAAACCGTCCTCCGTACAGAGTTTAAAAATTATTACCAGTTGAGAATTTTCTTGAAATCGTAATCCTCCGGATTAGGAACATAGGCTTTAGCAGCCTCATAGTCCTCTTCGGTAATGTAATTTGCGATATACTTGTAGTAGTTCTGTGCGGTACCGCAGTTGATGTCCACTACGCGCGGAGGAATCTTTCCGGTCTCAGGGTCCTGCAGGTCCGCAAGATAGAGAGGCGATACATTGCCGTAGGCATCAACATATACCATACATCCGGTCTTTCCCTCCTCGAAGAGCTGGTAAGCTCCCATTGCAAGTTCGGTGCAGTAGGTGAGGTCGTAAGCAACCGGATCCTGGCAGCGCACATCGTAACCGATCTCGACAGGACGGCTCTTTACCTTGAGTCCGAGCTTCTTGAACTCTTTCTCGAGAAGATCGTTGAAAAGCACTGCTTTAGAAATCTTTCCGAGTTCAGGATGTCCGTGCTCATCATAGGTGAAATGTACTCCGGCAGCAGCAGCTTCCGCAGCAACACCCTCATTGTGGAAGAGTCCCTCGGCAGCAACGATAGTACCGTAGTTGATACCCATAATCTTCCTCTTCAGGATGGCTGAAACGGAAAGCTTGATGATGGTATCAAGAGTCATAGGGGTCTTGTTGAACATCTCCGGGATAATGGTCATAGGACAGTGTGTAGCCTCACCGATTCCGAGCGCAAGTGAGCCGCAGGTGCGTCCCATTGCGGAAATGATGAGCCAGTTTCCTGATGTGCGCGCATCCTCATAGACGGTACGGGCAAGATGTGCACCCTCATTCTTGGCAGAATTGTATCCGAAGGTAGGAGTGTTGTTAGGAAGAGGGAGGTCGTTGTCGATGGTCTTAGGGCAGTGGATGTTTGCGATAGGATAGTTCTTGGCTGCAAGGAACTTGGAAATCCTGTTGGCGGTTGACGCAGTATCATCGCCACCGATGGTTACCAGGAGTTTGATGTTGTTATCCTTGAAAAGCTCAAGGTTGAAATTCTCTTCGAAATCCTTGTCAGTCGGCTTGAAACGGCTCATTTCAAGATATGAACCGCCCCTGTTCCAATAGCGGTCAGCCTTCTCGAAATCTATGTCCTCGATACGGGCATTCTTGGAGAAAAGTCCACTGTAACCGCCGTGAAGGCCGATTACTCTGTAACCCTTTGAAAGGAAGGTCTTGGCAACACTCATTGAAACTGAGTTCATTCCCGGGGCAGGACCGCCACCGCAAAGAATAATGATTGAATCTTTCATTTCTTTATAATTTGTTGTGTATTGTCAAATCGGGTTGCAAAATTACATTATTTCCTCAAAACTATGAAATCCCAGGCGGGGATATTTACAACAAGCTCATTCCCGAATACCTGAGTTGCTTCAGAAGGGATTCTGAGCTTCATTTCAGCCTCTGAAGAGCTGAAATTGCAGGCAATCAGCACCTGAGTGCTGTCATTGTAGCGCAAAAATGCAAAATGCTTGCAGGAATCAAAGCCGTCGCGCTGCTTTTGACAATAGCAGAGGTCAAAGTTTGCCGAGCCTTCAAGTTCGCCTGCGAGGTGAAGTACTTCGCGATAGCGCTGCAGCACTTCGTGTTGATATGCCCCGAGTTTTCCGAACGGCCGTATATGGGCCGCTTCATCGAAAATGGATGTTCGCCCCTCGTGTCCGTCCAATGCAGCCTCCCCGATTTCCTGACCGAAGTACAGCATAAATGGAGCAGGGAAGAAGAGGGCGGAAACGGCAAGGGCGCAATAGCCGCGCTTTGCGCTTCCGGCAAACCAGGGGGATGCAATCCTCTGTTCATCGTGATTCTCAAGGAAATTGAGCATACGGCCCTGCAGAGGCCCCAGCTTCTGCCAATTGGCAGTAATGTCGGAGGCAGGTCGGTCTCCGGCCACAACGCCACGCAGGGTGTCATACATTCCGGACTTGTCATAGAGATAGTCGAAATGTCCCTGATTCAAATATGTAGCATAATTGGCGAAATCGTAGCATTCACCGATGAATACCGTACCCGGATAATCCTTGCGTGTGCGCGTAATCATCTCTGAGAAAAACCGGACCGGAACCAGCTCCACCATATCGCAGCGGAAGCCGTCAACTCCCTTGGAGCACCAATAGGATACTATATTCTCCAGAGCATCCCAACTGCGTCGGTCAGAGTAGTCGATTTTGTCCGTGTCGGTCCAGTCATAATCGTGCCTTCCGAGAGTGGGAATTCCGCCGTGGGAATCACTGTAATCCGGAGAAACATGATTGGGGATGAGGTCGAGTATGACCTTCATTCCGGCTTTGTGCGTACGGTTAATGAGCCGCTCAAACTCAGCCATCCTATCTTCTTCATTATTTGCAAGATAAGGATTGACATCGTAATAGTCGGTTATCGAATAAGGGGAGCCTATATTGCCCTTCACATAATCCTTCCCGCTGCTGTGTCTGAGCACACCCGTGTACCATATGTGAGTGATGCCAAGGTCTTTGAGAAAACCAAGGGAGCGGGAATCAAAAGCAGAAAACCTGCCGCTTCCGAAAAGTCTGGCAAGTACTTGATATACTATCATTATTCGAGCCCAAGCAATTTGCGTGAAATATCTGTGTTGTCATAATGTCCGGTGAATTTTCCGGAATTCCTGCCGACAGCAAAAACAGGAACAGGGTTGCCGGTATGTCCGTGGGTGGTCCAGCCGATTCCGTTATTGCCGTCATCTTCTCCTGCAGCAATACGCTTCCATTTCGGGAAATGGCCCTGATTGCCAAGTGTCACTCCTCCGGTTTCGTGGTCTGCAGTTACAACAATGAGAGTCTGCTTCGGATGCTTGAGATAGAACTCATAAGCGACCTTTATGGCCTCATCCATATTGATGATGGAATTCACCATTCCCATAGTATTGTGTCCGTGGCACTCCCAGTCTATTTCACCGCCTTCGCACATTACAAAGAACGGCTCCCTGTCACCGAGTACCTCAAGGCAGTTCTCCATCATTCGGGCAAGAGTTACCAGGGTATCGGTCTGCTTGGCGTAATTCGGAGTGTTTCCGCGATGTTCCTCTACAGGATTTGAAATCATCACAATTTTCTTTCCGGGTTCATACTCCTTTTCGAATTCCTGCTGGCCGAAAACTACTGTATAACCGTTCTCTTCAAGAAAGACTTCGCTGTCATCATCGCCGTGAGGACCGGAATACTCAATGAAGCCCGAGCCGCCGAAGAAATCGAAGCCGCTTTCCGGAATCTGGGTTGTGATGGCGTAGTAATTGCCGCGGCTGCGGTCGTGACCGTAGAAAGAAGCAGGAGTTGCGTGATTGACCGGCACAGAGGAAAGGATTCCCACTTTGTAGCCGTAATCCTGCTTGAGATTTACGGCAAAACTGTTGACATAGGTTTCGCCATCTTCAGCTACTCCGACCATTCCGTTGCAGGTCTTTGTGCCGCTTGCAATGGCTGTTCCGGCAGCGGACGAATCGGTAATGATAGCGTCAGCAGAATAGCTGTCGGCAACACCATAAACCGGGAATGCGGAAAAAGTGAGTTTCTCTCCACCCTGTTTTCCCTCAAGGTAAGAGAGATATGATTCTGTAACACCTACCTGAGGAGCGCCCATACCGTCTCCTATAAAAAGGAAAATGTATTTGGCAGCAGGCTGAGGCTTTGAGGAACATCCGACAAAGACCGGAATTAGCAACAAGAGTACAAATAAGGGATTAATCTTCAGTTTCATACGGTGTATTATTGGAATTTGCGTCTGAATTCTGCGACTGTTACAGCCGTCGCTATGGCTACATTGAGGGATTCCGCCTTGGGTCCGGACCCGTAGGACGGAATTTTGAGTCTGCGGTCGCACAAAGCCCCGAGTTCGGCACTGATACCGAACGATTCGCTGCCCATAATGACAAGTCCTTGGGGAGAGAGTTCTTCGCGATATATGTCCGTTCCGTCCAGAAAGGTTCCGAAGACACTCAAGCCCTGCGAGCGGAAATCGCGGCAAAGGCCGGGCAAGTCGCAGTAAGTGACACTTTTGCGGAAAATGGCTCCCATAGATGCCTGCACAACCTTGGGATTGTATTGGTCCACAGTGTCTGCAGATGCAAAAATCCCGTCTATGCCCCACCAGTCGCAGATTCTGAGAATTGTCCCGAGATTGCCGGGATCCCGGACACTGTCCAACGCGAGAAAGAGTCCTTCTGCGGGACACGCAGGCTTCTGCCTGGGTTTTCGTATCACGGCAAGAACCGGGGAAGGAGAGTCCTGGAGGGAAATTCTGGACATCAGCTGCTCACCGATTTCATCCCGCCTGTAGATGGCAAGAATGTCGGCACCGCTTTCCTTTGCCTCCGCTACAATCTTTTCCCCTTCGGCAACAAACAAGCCTTCTCTGTCCCTGACCTTCTTCTGGGAAAGAGCTCTGATGGCTTTGATTTCTGATGCTGACAAGCTGCTCATAAATTCGGATTGCGAAGATACCAATAAATAACTAAATTTGCACGATTGAAGGTATGAAAAAAAACTTGCTGAATACTGTTTTTGCCATTGCGGGCATGATGCTCGCAGTCTCCTGCAGCACCACCAGGGTACTTCAGGAGGGACAGAAGCGGCTTCAGCGCAACGAAGTCATAGTGATCAATCCTTCATCCGATTTCAGCGCAAGCAGCGTAACCCCATACATCAGGCAGACTCCGAACTCTTCCTTTTTCGGTCTGAACCCTTTCCTCAGCATCTACAACTGGTCCGACAATCAGGACAAGGGCCTGAAGGGACTCTTCAAGAAAATCGGGGAACCTCCTGTGATTTACGAGGAAAGCTCTGTAAGCATTTCCGAGAGAAGCATAGAAAGCCGCCTGGAGTATCTCGGCTGGTTCAATTCCAAGGTTGAGTCGGAAGTGGTTGAGACAGGAGACAAACTGGTGAGTGTGCGCTATTACATCACCCTCGGGCAGAGATACAGAATCAGCGATATCAGCTATGATGTGCCGGAGGGCCTGGAATTCTCGCAGGATTTCCTTGCCGACACCCTCTCGAGTACGCTTCGCGTCGGGGACTTCCTTTCCGAGGAAGCACTTCTGGCCGAGGTAAACCGTTCCGTCAATGTGCTCAA
Source organism: uncultured Bacteroidales bacterium (assembly GCA_945487035.1). Lineage (GTDB taxonomy): Bacteria > Bacteroidota > Bacteroidia > Bacteroidales > UBA932 > Cryptobacteroides. The sequence goes on along the minus strand of CALYTI010000017.1, from coordinate 8,440 downwards.
GAACAAAGGCTATTTTTCCATCGACAGGGGAGACTACTCCTTCGAGGCGGACACCCTCAGGCAGGACGGAACCCTTTCCCTCAAATACAAGGTGCAGGCTACAGGAGCCCCATTATGCAAGGTGCATATAGGCAATGTCAATATTTCCTATCCTGAAGACCTCAGATTCAAAGAATCCGTTCTCAAAGGAATGAACCTCATAAAGCCGGGAGACATCTACAATGAAACGGCCATTTCCAATACCTATTCGAGGTTCTCGGCCCTCAAGGTCTTCAACCGTGTCAACATAGACCGCAAACAGGTGGCCGATGATGTGCTGGACTGCGACATATCCCTTTCGAATTCCAAGCTACAGGGCTTCAAGGCAGATTTCGAGATATCCACCAATTCCACAGGACTGATGGGAATCTCCCCCCAGCTCACAGTCTATCACAAGAATCTGTTCGGTGGCGGAGAATGGCTCAATGTCGGTTTCAACGGCAATTTCCAGTTCAGGCTCGATGACAATGTGCATTCCAATGAAGTGGGTACCAGCATAAGCCTGAGTTTCCCTAAATTCCTCGGTTTGAGCTACGACCGCTTCAAGGGAGCCTCCGTGCCGAGAACGGAGCTGAGCCTCGCATTCAATTACCAAAGCCGTCCGGAGTACACCAGAAACATGCTTTCTGCATCTCTCGGCTATTCGGGGAATGTGAACAAGAAATTCATCTACCAGATATATCCGCTTCAGTTGAGTTATGTCCGGCTGTTCGACCTGAATTCGGATTTCGCCCAGAAACTGGACAGGAATCCTTTTATGAAATATACTTACCAGAGTCACTGCGACTTGGGATTGGGCTTCAATCTGTCCTATTCTACAAGCTCTGATGTCATTCCAAAGACATCCTACTGGACCGTAAGAGGCAACGGAGACATTTCCGGCAACCTTATCAGCCTTTTGAATCCTTTACTCAAGACAGGCGATACCGGGGAGAAGTTGATTTTCGGAGCGCCTTATTCACAGTACGCAAGGGCTCAGGTCAGCGTATCGAGAGGCTTCCGTTTCGGAAATGAAGACCGGCAGAGCATTGCAGTCAGGCTTCTCGCAGGCTATGGCGTAGCATATATCAACAGTACCGAGATGCCTTACGAGAAGCAATTCTATTGCGGAGGCGCATCCAGTATGCGAGGCTGGCAGGCCAGAGCCCTGGGACCGGGCTATTCCAAGATGGATGAGACTTTCAGCATCCCGAGCCAGACCGGCGACCTGAAACTTGAGGCAGACATAGAGTACCGTTTCCCTATGTTCTGGATGGTGGAAGGTGCCCTCTTTGCCGAGGTCGGCAATGTATGGAAAAAAACGGATGTGGATTTGGGTGCCCTTGCCGCTGACTGGGGGTTCGGAATACGAGTCAATATGGACTTGCTACTTCTTCGTGTCGATATGGGAATACGCCTTCGCGACCCTTCGCTTGAACGCAAATGGCTTGACCCTCTCACGGCACTCCGCACCAGAGGCTTCGGTATCCACTTCGGTGTGGGCTACCCGTTCTGATTATTTCTTCTTCGTATAATATTTAGGCCAGCAGGCCTCAAGATACGAGCGCAGCACATCTTCGTGCCTGTTGGGCTGCGGCTCATAAAAGCGGGTGCCTTCAAGCCCCTCAGGCATAAACTCCAGATCCGCAAAGTGCCCGGGGAAGTCGTGGGCGTATTTGTAGCCGTCGGCATAGCCGAGCTGCTCCATAAGTTGGGTAGGAGCATTGCGAAGATACAGCGGCACAGGCCGGAGACTGTCCCGGGAGGCAGCCTGCATTGCCGCATTAATGGCCATATAAGCCGAGTTGCTTTTCGGGGAAGAGGCAAGGTAGATAGTGCACTCCGCAAGAGGTATCCTCGCTTCAGGCATACCGATGCTCCGGACAATCTCGAAGCAGGACTGGGAAATCAGCAGGGCATTCGGGTTCGCCAACCCCACATCTTCTGCAGACAAAATGCACAGGCGACGGGCGATGAACAGCGGGTCTTCGCCGCCATCCAGCATCCTTGCAAGGTAATAAACCGCTGCATTAGGATCGGAGCCGCGCACACTTTTGATAAAAGCGGAAATGATGTCATAATGCATCTCACCGCCCTTATCATAAATCGCAACATTCTGTTGCAGACACTCTGTAACAGTTTTGTTACTTACGATAACAGGGCTTTTACCGGCAAAAGAATCCACTACAATCTCCAAAATATTGAGAAGTTTGCGTCCGTCACCACCACTTTGACGGAAGAGTGCATCCGTTTCCTCAATTCGTATATCCTTTTCTTTGAGAACTTCATCCGTGCCCAGTGCCCTTTGCATCAAAGTGCGGAGATCCTCCACATCAAGTGACTTCAGGACAAAGACCTGACAGCGTGAGAGCAGGGGAGTAATCACCTCGAAAGAAGGGTTCTCGGTAGTAGCTCCGATAAGTACGAAAATGCCCTGTTCGACAGCTCCAAGCAGGGCGTCCTGCTGGGCTTTGTTGAAGCGGTGAATCTCATCTATGAAGAGCACGGGAGCAGCACCCTGCTGGAACAGGGAATTGCCCTTTGCCTTGTCTATCACTTCACGAACATCCTTCACCCCTGAGCTGACAGCTGAAAGAGTATAGAAATCCCTGTTCAGGGTTTTTGCAATTATTCCCGCCAGCGTAGTTTTGCCCACTCCGGGAGGCCCCCATAGAATGAAAGAAGAAAGGTTGCCGCTTTCAATCATATTGCGGAGTATGCAGCCGGGACCGACCAGATGCCTCTGGCCGACATATTCATCAAGAGTTTGAGGCCTCATCCTCTCCGGAAGAGGCGCAAGAAGCTTTGTTGCCATGCCCAAATTTACTTCTTTTCTTGTCAATTGACAAAAATAATGCTAACTTGGCATAGTCTAAAACCGATACCGATGAGGCGAAGCTTCAATATGCACCTTATTCTTGTCCTTCTGGCCTTTCTTGCCGCCAATCCGGCAGCCGGACAGGTGCGTATTGCCCGCATCGGCATTGTCAATTCGCTTAAAGATATGGGCCTTGCCGTACAAACGGTCGAAAACGGAAGTACCGGCTTCAATTCATATTCTCTTCTTATAAATATGGATGGCGTTATAAACGGTGAGGAATCCTGGCCCGGAGCGAAGATGCATTGGTGTCATCAGGAAATTATTGCCAGCCGCGATTTTGAGGATTTCCACTGTTTTTTCTATTTCGGCGGAGGCGCTTCCGGAGGGTTTGTGCGGGACTTCAGCACTCTTCAGCACTCAAATCCCGGGATGATGGCCAGTATGACTGCCGATGCCGGGGTGTTGCTCCGCTATCGGGGCAATATAGACATTGCCCTTGACTGGTACGCTGAAATCGGAATGCATCTGCGCAAGGACGAAAATTATGTGGATAAGTATAACCTTTCCTGGTATGCAAATGGCCTTCTGCATTGCTGGATGCCTTGCCTGACCATTTATTGCAAATTCTGAAATGAGACTTAAGCACTTACTCGTCAGCATAGCATCCGTTCTGATTTCCCTGCAGGCTTTTGCAGCCGGCCCCGTACGTATGCGCTTAGGCACGGATTGGGGGTATTCACCACAGCTTTTCCAGTCATTTGTCAGCACCTACTATACGAGGATAGGATACAGGGTCACGGAGCAGAGTCGCGGCTTCGATTACTACACCAACGGCTATCTCCTTTTCGGCTTCGGCTGTGAAGTCAACAGGCGCTGCGCATTCTATGTCAAAACCGGCTATATGGGGCTGTTCGAGGATTTCCGGGTTATGCCAATCCTTTGTGAAGCCCAATACTTCTTCAATGGCAGCAAAGAGGGTGACTGTCCCTTTGTCATGCTGAACGGAGGTGTCGCATTGAATTCCGGAAGTTTTATTGACAACACCATTCTCGCCAGCCTTGGAGGAGGATACAGGCATTACCTTTCCGGGACAACAAGCCTGGATATTGTGGCACGGATTCAGGCAAGCAACTGCACACCTCAGCCTTACGACAAATACGACGGCCTGGTACCGCGAAGCCGAATCATCTTTTCAAATGCCCATCAGTTTGCCTTGAGTCTGGGATTGTCACTGTATTTCTAGAGCGTGACAAATAGGTAAACCATATAGGCTGCTTCCACCAGAAGCATCAGTGCTCCGTCGAAACGGTCCACAGAATTCTTTTCCTTTCTGGTAAAAGCCGAAAACAGGATAAGCAGTGTACTCAACAGCAGCACTCCAAGGTCAACATAACTCATTCCCTTTGTAGAAAGGGGAGTCACAAGAGCTGAACAGCCGAGAATCAGAAGAATGTTGAAGACATTGGACCCCAAGATATTTCCCAGTGCAAGAGCTCCTTTTTTCTTGACGGCAGCTACTATGCAGGTAGCAAGTTCCGGCAGGGAAGTACCCCCGGCAAGCAGGGTTACAGCTATAAACTTCTCACTGACTCCCGCTGCGGAAGCGATTGCAACTGCATTGTTGACAAAGAGTTTGCCTCCGAGGACAAGACCGGCAAGGCCTCCCGCAATCATCAGAATCGAGAGCCAGAGTGGAGTGGGCTTGCTCTCCTCTCCGCTTTCCTGAGGGGCTTTGTCGCCTTTGAAACTCAAATACATATAAGCCGCGAAGAGAATAAGGAAGATTATGCCGTCAACAAGTCCTATGCTGCCTTTAAGACAAAGCAGGATAAAGAAAAAGGTAACTGTCAGCAGAACGGGGATATCCCGTCTCTTGTTTTCGGAGCTGATGCCGATAGGAGCAATAACCGCAGTAAGGCCGAGTATCAGCAGGGTATTGAATATGTTGCTGCCGACAACATTGCCTATCGAAATGTCACCGGAGCCGCTGAATGCTCCGTTCAGACTTACCACAAGTTCAGGACAGGAAGTGCCGAAGCCGACTATTGTAAGTCCTATTACGAATTCGCTGATTCCGAGTTTGCGTGCAACGGCAGAGGCTCCATCCACAAGGATATCGGAACCGTAAACCACCAGAATCAGGCCGAGAATCAAAAAAACTATTGTAAGTATCATTTAAGTTCGAGTTTAACCACATTTTCTACGTGGTGGGTGTGTGGAAACATATCTACAGGCTGGACATCCGTGATGCGGTATTCGGAGCACAGGATTTCAAGATCGCGTGCCTGGGATGCGGGATTGCAGCTGACATACACTATGCGCTGAGGCTTTGCTCCCAGAATCACCTTTGCCACATCAGGATGAATGCCGGCGCGCGGAGGGTCGAGAATGATGACATCCGGCCTGCCGTGAGCCTTGATGAAATCGGGTGTGAGTATATCCTTCATATCTCCCGCAAAGAACTGGCAATTGTCAATTCCATTGGCTGCCGCGTTTGCCTTTGCATCTTCTATGGCTTCGGGAACATATTCGATTCCGATGACTTTAGAGGCCCTGCCGGAAACGAACTGGGCAATGGTGCCCGTGCCTGTGTAGAGGTCATATACCACCTCTGAACCGCTCAGAGAGGCAAAATCACGCGCTACGCAATAAAGCTTGTAGGCCTGACCGGTATTGGTCTGATAGAAAGACTTAGGGCCGATACGGAAGCGAAGGCCTTCCATAGTTTCATATATTGCGCTGTCTCCCTTCCAGAGTATGCAGGTCTGGTCCCCCATAGAGTCGTTGAGCTTGCTGTTGATGCAATAGTAGAGCGAAGTGACCTGAGGGAAACGCTCCGCAATTGCGTCAAGCATTGCTGCACGCCCGTCGAAATCGCAGGCAAAGCAGATGATGAGCATCACCTCACCGCTGTCCGTGGTACGTACGAACATATTGCGGAAAACGCCCGTATTTTCTCTGAGATTGTAGAAAGGAATGCCGTGCTCTATTGCATACCTCTTGCAGAAGAGGCGGATTTCGTTGGACGGCTCGCTCTGCAGATAGCAATGTTCTATGTCCAGGACCTTGTCGAAAAAGCGGCCTACGTGGAAACCAAGCCCGAGCCTCTCCTCTTCGCTGAGGTCCCCGGCCTCTTCCTTGGAGAATACCCAACGCCTGTCGGAAGCTGTGAATTCCAATTTGTTGCGGTATTCGCGGATCTTGTCCGAGCCTATGGTAGGGCGGATTTGCGGCACTTCGAGATGGCCGATCCGCACAAGCTGGTCATAGACCTGCTGAGTCTTTGCCTCCAGCTGCATCTCATAGGGAAGTATCTGCCATTTGCATCCTCCGCACACTCCGAAATGACTGCAGAAAGGCTCAAGCCTGTGGGGAGAAGGGGAGACAAGGCGCTCTATGCGTCCCTCAAGGTAGTTCTTTTTATGTTTGGTAATCAGAACATCAACCACATCGCCCGGCACGGCAAATTCCACAAACAGCACCCTGGCACTTGTATCAGCCGGCTCGGATGGCAGCTTTGCGTGAGCGAGAGCCTTGCCTTCAGCGGCTACGGCCTCAATTGTGACATTTTCTACTATTATTCTTTTCTTATCTTTCATTGTTCGATATTGACTTTAGGAGTAGCAATCTTGAAGCCCTTTGCAAGCAGGGTAGTATAGGCATTCTGCTTGAAATTGTAGTAAATGTCCCAGTAGTTCTCGGACTTGACCCACATTTTCACCACAATGGTAATGCTGTGCATATCTATATCGTCAACCATTGCGGCAGGAGGGGCAACTTCAGGGGATTCACCTCCTTTCATTACCCTATCATCCGCCTGAGCAATATCTTCCAGAGTATGCATCGCGGCTTCAATGTCCGTACCGTGCTCGAACGGAAGTTTGAAATCGTAACGGCGCCAGCCTCTGTCGGAATTGTTCTTGATGGTTCCTCCGGAAAGGGCGCCATTAGGGATGACGATAACCTCATTTGTAAAAGTGACTATCTTGGTAGAGAAGATGTTGACCTCCGAGACTATGCCGTCGTAGCCCTGAGCCTCGATGTGGTCTCCGGCCTTGAAAGGCTTGAACATCAACAGGATAATGCCTCCGGCAAAGTTCTGGAGAGTGCCGCTGAGGGCAAAGCCTATTGCCATACCTCCAGCAGCCAGAAGTGCAGCAAGAGAAGAAGTATTGACTCCTAAAGTACTGATTGCCAATATAATAACCAATACGGTCAAACATACGGTTACCACTGAATTGGCAAAGCTGGCAATAGTTTTGTCGGTTCCTTTGCGTTCGAAAGACCGGTTCATCAGAGCTTTGATTTTTCTGATGAGCCAGATACCTACTATGTATATGAGCAGGGCAGCAAGCACCTTGAGTCCGAAATGGAGGGCATCCTGCCCCAGCTTTGTCCAGGCGGTAGTCGGGTCTTCCTGCATAATGCGTATGAATTCCTGGCCAACCCTCTGGAGCGAATCCGATTTGCTCTGGATTTGCTCGACCTGCTGGGGATCAATGGTAATTTGAAGAATCTTGTGTAACATAGAGCGCAAAGATAATCAATTCTGATGTATCTTTGTTGCTTAAGACATTAAATAATATGAGACAGGTTAAACTTGATTTGCACACACATACCATAGCATCAGGCCACGCCTACAGCAGCCTTCAGGAAATGGCCCAAAGAGCTTCGCAATTGGGCTTGACCTATCTGGGAATCACTGAGCACGGTCCGGCAATCCCCGGCACCTGCGATCCTATTTATTTCCATAATATGATTGCAATACCGAGGGAAATGTACGGAGTGCATCTGCTTCTGGGCGCGGAACTCAATATCCTGGACCTGGACGGGACCGTGGACCTGGACCCTTCATACTATGAAAGAATGGACATCCGGATTGCCGGCATACACGCCAGCTGCTTCAAAGGCGGAAGCAGGGAAGAGAATACTCAGGCTGTCATAAATACCATTAAGAATCCCTGGGTGAATATAATCAGCCATCCCGGAGACGGCACTGCGCAGCTCGATTTCGAACCGCTGGTTCTCGCTGCCGCCGAACACAGGACCCTGCTGGAAATCAACAACTGGACTATGAATCCGACACGAAATAAAGTCGGTGCGCTCGAAAACAATCTGGAATTGCTTCGCCTTCACAAAAAGCACGGAGTTCCGCTGATTCTGGGAAGCGATGCGCATATTTCTTTTTCGATTGCCGATTATTCGAGGATTTATCCGCTGCTCGAAGAAACCGCGTTCCCGGATGAGCTCGTAATGAACTACTGGCCGGAGCGGCTGGGAGAATATCTGTCACTTTAGTATCCAATAGCCGTTACGAAAGTCAGGAGAGTGTTTTATATACGCAAGTTAACATAATATCAATTAGATAAATATTGGTTTAAAGTACTTTCATATGATGTATAGTATATTTATACTTATGTGATAACCAAGCTGTTGGTTTTTTTTCTTATATTGCGAGAGAATTTAAATCCGTAACCAAATGAAAACAAAACTCTTGAAATTATCCGGCGTCATTCCTGCTGCGGTTCTGGCGCTTATCGTTTCAGGATGTACGTTCGATGAACTGTACAATGCCGAAAACATTTTGGCTGTTGACAAGAC
>CALYTI010000016.1 GCA_945487035.1 uncultured Bacteroidales bacterium | reverse complement strand
AGTTCATCGAGGGTGGTGCAGGCTTCATGTCCCTGATTATCATCTGCCTTATCATCGGTCTTGCACTCTCTATTGAGAGAATCCTCTATCTCTCATTCTCAAAGGTCAATGCAAAGGCTCTCGTAGCTAAGGTTGAGAAGGCTCTCGCTGAGGGTGGTATCGAAGCTGCAAAGGATGTATGCCGCAATACCCGCGGTCCTGTTGCAAAGATTTTCTATGACGGTCTCGACAGGTACGACCAGGGTGTTGACGTAGTCGAGAAGAACATCGTTTCTTCAGGTTCTATCCAGATGAGCATGCTTGAGAACGGTCTTTCATGGATTTCCCTCTTCATCGCCATCGCTCCGTCACTCGGATTCCTCGGTACCGTTATCGGTATGATTCAGGCATTCGACGCTATCCAGGCTGCAGGTGATATCTCCCCTAACGTCGTTGCAGGAGGTATGAAGGTCGCCCTCATCACCACAGTTGCCGGTCTTATCGTCGCTATGATTCTCCAGATTTTCTACAACTACATTCTCGCCAAGATTGACGCCATCACCATCGATATGGAAGAGGCTTCTATCGACCTTATTGACGTTCTGACTGCACACAAGGCATAATTGGAATTGCAATGAAACCAACATATAGCAAAATCATCAAAGGGATACTGCTGGCACTGATAGTCCTCAGCGTCGCCGTGTTTGCTTTCGGCTGGATTTACGGCTATGAGACAAACGGCAGCGTGGCTGTTGATGCCCTCTTTATCTGGGCGTATGTGATGCTGGGCATTGCTCTCGTGAGCATCGTTCTGATTGGCGGTGTGATTGGAGTTTTGAACGACAAGAAGTTCCTTGTGAAGGTTCTTGGAGTTCTCGCCGGTACAGCAGCACTTTGCGCAATCGTTTACTTCATCTCACCTGGCGCCCCTGCAGTAGGCATTGCAGAACAGCCATCTGACAGCACACTCAAACTTACCGATACAATTCTCAACCTTACCTACCTCTGCGGTGGAGTGGCTATCCTTTCCATCATCGTAGGTTCAGTTGTGAACGCTATCCGTAACAGAAAATAAGCTATGGGCAAGAAAAAAACACCTGCAATTAACTCAAGCTCGACAGCGGATATCGCGTTCCTGCTCCTGTGCTACTTCCTTATGACTACCACTATGGGAAGCCACACCGGACTTGCACGCCGTCTGCCTCCGATTCCGGACCAGAATCAGCAAGTCGAGGACCAGAAGATCAACCGCCGCAACATCATCGTTGTCAGGATCAACTCTTCTGATAAAATTCTTGCCGGTAGTGAGCCTATAGATATCCGTTTCCTTAAAGAAAGAGTTAAGGAGTTCCTTGACAATCCGAACAACGACCCTACTCTCCCTGAGAAGGAGATGAAGATGATCGAGGGATTCCGCGAAGTTCCGGTTTCGAAGGGTGTCATCTCCCTGCAGAACGACCGTGGTACCAGCTACGCCGCATACATCGCTGTGCAGAACGAGCTTGTGAAAGCGGTTAACGAACTCCGTGACGAATTTGCAAGGGCCAATTTCGGCAAGCCTTACTCAAGGCTCACTGAAGATGAGCAGGGATGGGTAAAGAAAGCCGTTCCTCAGAATATCTCAGAGGCCGAGCCTAAGGATGTAAAGGGATCTAAATAAAGGAGGACAAAGAAATGTCAAAATTCGGTGGAAGCAACAACAAAAAGGAAGTTCCTGGAGTAAACTCAGGTTCCCTTTCCGATATCGTGTTCATGCTCCTGTTCTTCTTTATGGTAACCACGCAGATGCGTGAGACCGAGAACAAGGTTCAGGTACAGATTCCGGAAGCATCAGAAGTCGTAAAGCTTGAGAGGAAAGACCTTTCCTCATACATCAACATCGGTACACCTATCAGGTCTCTTCAGGCCCAGTACGGTACTGATGCACGTATCCAGCTCAATGACTCTTTCAAAACAAAGGAGGATATCCGTGACTTCGTCGCTTCTGAGCGCGAGGCTATGAACGAGGGTGACCGCCCTCTTATGACAGTCTGCATCAGGGCTGACAAGGATGTCAGGATGGGTATCATTACAGACGTTAAGCAGGAGCTGCGCCGCTGCTCTGCGCTTAAGATTATGTACACAGCAAGAAAACCGGCCGAGTAATACTCGGATACTGAATACGAGCGGCCCCCCGACCAGAGGGGCCGCTTTTAAAAACAGACAAACGCAAATGACAACAGAAATACGTCGTACAAAGGTTAAGGACCTTCTTGCCATGCAGGCAGGATGCGAGGTCCTTGTCAAGGGATGGGTCAGGACGAAGAGAGGCAACAGGGAAATAGCCTTCATCGCCCTCAATGACGGCTCGACTATCAAGAATATCCAAATAGTAGTGGACAAGAATGCCGAAACAGAGGCCATTCTTCCGCGCATCACCACCGGAGCCTGCATAGGCGTTACCGGAGAACTCGTCGAGTCATTAGGCAGCGGACAGGCAGTGGAAATACACGCTAAGAATATTGAAATATTCGGCGAATGCGACCCGATGCGATACCCTCTCCAGAAGAAGGATACCTCCTTTGAGTACCTTAGGACAGTAGCGCATATGCGTCCGAGAACCAATACCTTCGGAGCAGTGCTGAGACTTCGCAGCCAGATGGCCTACGCAATTCACGACTATTTCCACAAGAAGGGGTTTGTATATCTGCATACCCCGCTTATCACAGCATCCGACTGTGAGGGTGCAGGACAGATGTTCCAGGTCACAACTCTTGACCTCAACAATGTCCCGAAAAACAAGAAGGGAGAGCCTGACTACAGCAAGGATTTCTTCGGAAAGCAGACCAGCCTTACCGTGAGCGGACAGCTCGAAGGTGAGCTTGGTGCTACTGCTCTCGGAGAAATATACACCTTCGGCCCGACCTTCCGCGCAGAGAACTCCAACACTCCGCGCCACCTTGCGGAATTCTGGATGATTGAGCCGGAAATGGCATTCTACGACATCAAGGACAATATGGACCTGGCCGAGGACTTCATCAAGAGCCTCGTGCGCTATGCCCTTGACAACTGCCGTGACGACATCCAGTTCCTCAACGACCGTTACGACAACACCCTTATCGAAAGACTTGAGGGAGTTGTGAACACAGAGTTTGTACGCCTCAAATACACTGACGGAATCGAAATCCTCAAGGAGGCTATTGCAAACGGACACAAATTCGAATATCCTGTAGATTGGGGAACCGACCTTCAGAGCGAGCACGAGCGCTACCTCGTAGAGGAGCATTTCGGCAAGCCGGTTATCCTCACTGACTACCCTAAAGATATTAAGGCATTCTATATGAAGCAGAACGATGACGGAAAGACCGTTCGTGCAATGGATGTCCTCTTCCCTAAAATCGGAGAAATCATCGGAGGCAGCGAGCGCGAAGCCGACCTCGGCAAACTTGAAGCCAGAGTTGACGAGCTGAAGATGAGCCGCAGAGGCCTGGAGTGGTATATCGACACCCGCCGCTTCGGAAGCTGTCCTCACAGCGGTTTCGGTCTGGGCTTTGAGAGACTCCTGCTCTTCATCACCGGAATGCAGAACATCAGGGATGTCATCCCGTTCCCAAGAACACCAAAAAACGCAGAATATTAGTCTATGCTCATCATCGGAATCGCCGGCGGCTCAGGCAGCGGCAAAACAACGGTTGTCAAGACCATCATCGAAAAGCTCAAGAAGGAAAGAGTGCGCGTCATACCGCAGGACTCTTATTACAAGGACTCCAGCGACCTCACGGACGAAGAGAAACGGGTTCACAACTTCGACCATCCTGACTCCATTGACTGGGAACTGCTGAACCAGCAGCTCAAAGAGCTCAAGGAAGGAAAGACCATCGAACAACCTGTCTATTCCTACATTTCCTGCACCCGCAGCAAGACCGAGAAGGTGATTGTGGAACCGGCTGATGTGATTATAGTAGAAGGTATTCTCATTCTTGCCAACAAGGAACTCAGAGACCAGCTGGACATCAAAATCTTTGTCGATGCCGATGATGACGACCGCCTGATGCGCGTTATTTCCCGCGACATCAAGGAAAGGGGCAAGGATGTCAACTGGGTTATGGAAAGATACCAGAGGACAGTAAAGCCCATGTACCTCCAGTTTATCGAACCAAGCAAGCGCTACGCGGATGTAATCATCCCTCAGGGTGGTCACAACAAAGTGGCTATTGACATTATTACGGCAACTGTAGAAAGGGAGCTCAAGAATCTTGAGAAGTAACGGCAACTTGGCAGGCATACTTATCACCGTGAGCATTCATCTCGCGGTGATAATCATTTTGCTTCTGACCGTTGTCGAACCGAGTATTCGCAAGCAGAGCGCGACCTACGAGTTCGATTTCACCAAGCAGGACGAAATAGAGAAACTCGAAAAAGAGGTTCAAAGACAGAAAGCCCTCAACGACAGGCTGGAAAAGCTGCTGAAAGAAAACGGAGTCGGCTCCGAACCCGTGCGCAACGTGACAGTTGACAGAGGCTCACTCAAGGATGACAGGGGAACTGATGCCGAGAAACTGTACCGCGAGGCTGAACGCATCCAGAAGCAGTACGAAGAGATAATGTCCCGTGGAGACGACAGTTTCATCGCTATGAAAGAGCCGCGTCACAGCGAAAAGAAAGAGGAAGAGCAGAAATCAGTCTATTCCGGTCCTTCCGTTCTTTCCTATGAAGTCCCCGGGCGCAAGGGCAGCTACCTGCCGATTCCCGCCTACAAATGTATGGGAGAAGGGGAAGTAACGGTAAATGTAACCGTAAACCCTCAGGGCAAAGTAATAGCCGCCTCCGTCAAGGATGACGTCTCATCCGACGACAGCTGCCTCAGGGCATATGCCGTAAGGGCTGCCCAAAGCAGTATGTTCTCAAGCAAAGCCGGTGCCCCGGCTAAAGAATACGGCTATATCACCTACCGCTTCATTGCGCAGTGATAGGTGTCATCCACTTCCAGCCAATAATAGTAGAAAGCAGAGTCGCCGAGCTTGGAATAGCGACCGACAAGGGCTTTCAGTCTCACCAGGGAGTATTCCCTTGACTGCTCCCACTCCCCCGGAGCCGGCACAAGAGAGTCCTTGCGTTTTGCGAACTCCAGGAACTTCTGTTCCAGGCCTGCACTTTCCAGATAGCGTGTCAGCTCACCAAAATTGTCAATTGCGGAGAGCTCTGCAAGATGGCGGTCAAAATATTCCGAAGCAAATCGCATCTCAGTTGCCTTGCGGCTGCATTTCATCTGGAAAGAGGATGCGCGCGTAGTATCCATAGCAACGAATACATCAGGGATGATGCCGCCCTTGCTCAGTTTCAGGCTGTCGGCATTGACCATCTCAGCATCGGCATATCTCTTATAGACTTCAAGTTCGTAGTCTTCGCTGAAAGGCTTCTGTATGCATCTGCCGGAAGGAGTATAGAAGCGCGCTGTAGTGAGACGCAGGCCGCTGCCGTCAGTAAAATTGACAGGCTCCTGCACAAGACCTTTTCCGAATGAGCGACGGCCGTAAATCAGTGCCCTTCCGTTGTCCTGCATAGCACCGGAGATGATTTCCGCTGCCGAAGCAGTGCCTTCGTCAATCAGTATTGCCAGCTTGAGGTCCTGATATTTGCCCCTTCCGCTTGCACGGAACTCTTCCCGGCTGCGGTGTGCGCCTTCCATATAGACTATCATAGCGTCCTTGGGAAGGAACATATCGCTGACCATAACCGCCTGGTCCAGATAACCGCCGGAATTGCCGCGCACGTCCATAATGAGGTAGGTCATTCCGCTGTCCACCAGCTTCTTTATCGCTTCGGAGCATTCCTGATAGGTGGTGCGGGAGAACTTGGAGAAACGCAGATAACCGGTAGTGTCGGAAGTCATAAAGGCAGCATCGACACTATGGGTGGGAATCTTGCCTCGGGTTATCTCAAACGGGATGACTTCATCTCCACGCTTGACTGTAACAGTAACCTTGGTTCCAGCGTGACCGCGCATACGGCGCACCATAGAGTCCTGAGGGAACTTGACTCCCGCGATTACCTTGTCATCCACTTTCAGAAGCCGGTCACCCGGCAGCAGACCTATCTTCTCGGAAGGGCCTCCCGGTATGACTTCAATAACTACAGCAGTGTCATTGGGCACATTGAACTGGATGCCTATGCCGTCAAAGCCTCCGGCAAGAGAGGTCTCGGACTCTTCCCTTTCAACGGGAGGAAGATAGACTGAATGAGGGTCGAGCTTCGAAAGCACGGCCTCTACAGCCGCATCCGTAAGCTTGACGCGGTCTATGGTGTCCACATAATTGCGCTCAATCTGGTTGAGTATGAGGTTGAGTTTCCACCAATCCTGATACTCAGTCTTGAGCATCATCCTGCGCTGGTTGTATGACTGAACGCAAAGAGTTCCCAAAGAGCCTATAGCTACGGCCAGGATGACCAGAACATAGGTCAATGACTTGTTATTTTTCATCTTTCTTTTCAAATTTGACGCATTCTATCCCTGCCCTTCTCAGAAGGTCAATGCCGTCTGTAAGCCTGTACTCATCAGCATATACCACACGCTTGATGCCGGCCTGGATAATGAGCTTGGCACACTCCATACAAGGGGAATCCGTGATATAGAGAGTTGCACCCTGTGAGCTGTTGCCCGATTTGGCGACCTTCGAAATCGCATTCGCCTCGGCGTGAAGCACATAAGGCTTGGTCACTCCGTTCTCGTCTTCGCACACATTTTCAAAGCCGGAAGGGGTGCCGTTGTAACCGTCGGAGATAATCATTCTGTCCTTTACGATAAGCGCACCGACCTGACGCCTCCTGCAATAGGAATTTTTGGCCCAGACCCGGGCCATTTCCAGATATCTCTCGTCAAATTTGGTATAGTCCATACTATTTCTTCTTTTGATACAGGTATCGTTTGATGCTCTTCTTCGGGGTACGCTCGAAATCCTCCTGACGGAATTCCATCTTGCGGATTGGCGCATAAGACGGAAGATTCTTGTTGATTTCAGGCATTCTCGATTTCATCCGGCCCTCAAGTTCGGCTGCCTCAATGCCGTCAGCCGCCGCAGTGGCATAATCAAGCACAATGAGCGCAGTTAGTCCGCTCGTATCCTCAACAACGAGGGAATCCATTACATAAGGCACATTGTTGATAACAGCCTCCAGTTCTTCAGGATAGATGTTCTGACCGTTGGAGGAGAGAATCATACATTTGATGCGGCCCTTCAGATACAGACGACCTCCACGGATTACGCCCATATCTCCCGTTCTGAACCAACCGTCCTCAGTAAAGGCTTCCTTGGTAGCTTCCTCATTCTTGTAGTAGCCCAGGAACACGTTTCGGCCGCGCACCTGCACTTCTCCGGGAATCTTTTTCGGATCGGGAGAGTCAATCCGGATCTGGCAGCCAGGTACGACTTTACCTGAAGAACCGACCTTGGCGCTGTTCCAATGCTCATAGGTGATGATAGGAGCACATTCGGTCATACCATAGCCCACAGTAAACGGGAACTTGATTTTGTGGAAGAACTTCTCAACCTCAGGGTTTACGGCAGCACCACCGAGAATAACCTCTTCAAACTCGCCCCCGAATGCAGTTTTGACCTTCTTGCATATAGTCTTGCGAATAATGTTTCCGATAAACGGAGCTCCGATGAAGAATCTCAGTTTGTCCGCAACAGGCTTGAGCTGGCTTTTGTAAACTTTCTCGATAATCAGAGGCACAGCCACTATTACACTCGGATGGATTTCCTGAAAGGCTCCCATTATGACCTTAGGGCTCGGCATTCTGGTCAGGAAATGCACGTGGGCACCTATTGCCATTTCAAAAAGGAACTCGAACATAAGGCCGTACATATGTGCGCAAGGCAGCATAGAGACCATATTGGAATTGCAGTCCATCTGGGGTTCAGCTACATTGGCAGCAAATTCCATATTGCATGCTATTGCACGGTAAGGAATCATGACGCCCTTGGAGAAGCCGGAGGTGCCGGAGGTATAGTTGATGAGTGCGAGCTCATCGGGCTTATCTTCGTAGTAATTGATATCTTCGGCGCGCAGGCCATAAGGGTAATGATTTCTGAATTCGGCAATTACGGCTGCCCTGAGGTCTCCCAGCTCGGAGTCTTTGGCCATAAGGAAGTCGAGGTCGGACAAACGCACTACCGCATCCAGCGCTTTGAGACCCTCGTGGTCAAGGTTTGGCCAGATAGTGTCATCCACAAAGAGCACCCTGGCCTCTGAATGCTGAACCAAACCCACAACGGATTCAGGGTTGAATTCGTGAAGCAGAGGAACCGGTACTGCTCCGTAAGTAAGTGCACCGAGGAAGCTGACAGCCCAGTTGACCTGGTTGCGGCCGCAGATTGCGACCCTCTCCCCTTTCTTGAGGCCATAGCGTTCAAAGATAGTGTGGATAATTTCGATACGCTCCGCCATCATAGCGTAGTTTATCGTCTCACCTTTGTAATTGGAAATAGCAGGACGCCACCAATTGTCTCTGAAACTCTTCTCAAGAGTTTTGTTTACTGATTCAACTTTCATTCTCAATAGGTTTTATACACTTCCAGTTTTATGCCCGTGTCCCGGCAGTCTATGAGCAAATCGTCTGCAAGAACAGCAGCTTTGGTCATTTTGATGTTCCAGTCCTTTCGGGCTGTGCGCACGGAGCGCTGCAGGTAATGCTTTACGGCTTTTTGCGCACCTATTACTATCCAGTCTCCGCTGACTGCGCACCAGCTCTCGTCTTTGAGGGAAAAAGCGGGTCCGAACAGAATGGAAGCGAATCCGGCCCAAGGGCATTCGCCTACCCCCTTTTGAGCAGGAGGATTGGCACAGCGCAGCAGAAGCACTTCTTCGGAGCGACACCATATCTTCGCTACCTCCTGGACGCCCACTTCTTCAGCCCATCTGGCCGGGTCCCAGCCTTCTGCCGTCCTGTGGGTACGGGATTCTGTATTGAACTTGTTCAGCCCGCCGGTAGCATCAAGGTAGAGTTTGCGCACATCGAGGGTCTGCTGCAGGGATGCGACAGGCAGGTCAAGCGCATAGGTAGTGCCATAAGGGAGCATAGCTCCCAGATGACTCTGCGCGGGCTGCAGGCCTTCCAGCACACTGTAGTACCTGTTGACGGCGCTGCCCTGAACGGGTATGAGAGTAAAGTCCATATATTGCCCCTTCCCCGCTACCTTGACCTGGTCAAGATGAAGCACGGTCCAGTCGCTGAAGTTCTTGATGTATTTCATCAGCACGTCGCGTTTCATATACCTGGACATAAAGTCCTGAGGCAGGAAACGGGAGGCTGCGTCATTGCGCAGAATCAGGGTCTGCCCCTTTGGTTCCAGCTGCATCAGCGCTTCGCTCACACCGGGAACTTCCGTAATGGAAGCCTGTTCGTCCAGATGGCGCACAGCGGAAGAGAGCACGGTCTCGGATTCGCACACGAGCAGCACATTCTTTCGGGAGGACCTGCGCTCCGCGGGGATATATATTGTCTGAAGGCCAAGCGACTCAGCGTCAGAAACAAGCTTGGCGATAGCCTGCGGAGGAGTCTCCGAGGGCCTGCCCGCAGCCACTGCCAGCATTGGCACGAGTGTGCCCGAATAATGGAAGGAAAGCACCGCAGGCTCATCAGCGAGCTTGCCCAGAGTCAACTCCCTGAAGATATGGTCAGGTTCAAAGACAGTTTCCAAGGCAACATCCAGCCTGTCGCTGCACAACAGGGCGGATGCATCCGAAGGAATATAGTCAAGCAAGGGATTGCTCTCCGCCTCGGGACGGGAGCAGGAAGCAAGCAGCAGAACTGCAAGCAGACTACAAAAGACCTGCAATCTCCTCATAATAAGTCTTTGATACAGGTATTGCAGGACAGGCCGCAGCATCCAGATCGGCAAAATGGAAGCCGTCGGTATCTTTGCGCAACGCCTTGATATGTATAGGGTTGATGTAATATGCCCGGTGGCAGCGGTACAGTCCGTTGCTCTTCAGCAATTCCTCGAGCCGCTTCATTGAAGAACGGATCACCACCTTGCTCAGTTTCTCACCGTCGAGATAGAC
This sequence comes from uncultured Bacteroidales bacterium, assembly GCA_945487035.1. GTDB lineage: Bacteria > Bacteroidota > Bacteroidia > Bacteroidales > UBA932 > Cryptobacteroides. The sequence continues at coordinate 31,599 of CALYTI010000016.1, read as the reverse complement.
AACAGTCACATAATTCTCCTTGGCCTCCACATAGAGCAGAGCCTGACTGGTAACAGCCAGCTTGAGCTTCTGGTTTTCGTCGCGGAAACGGACCATATTGTCCGGCTCGGCTTCCTTGGTCTTGGCAGCATATTTGGCATTGTCGAGGATAATCCAGAGGTTAACGAGAAGGTATGGCCATATGAGCACCGCCAGATTCATCAGGAAGCAGTTGCCGTACATAGGAAAGTAAAGATACTGGCCCTTGTACATCAGGGTCATATACATCGCAGCGAAGGCGGTGAAGACCAGAATCTCGAGCATACACCATAGGGCATAGATGAGAAGGTCCAGCTTGACCACCTTCTTGAGGAAATAGAACCCAGTACGCATAAGCGCCTCTGTGCCAAGGAGTATGCACGAGAGTATAACCACATTGAAGTCATACCTGCCGGCACCCATATCCAACAGCTCTACCATCTTTTCTGGACGGTAGAGCAGCAGGAACGCCATAAATACCAAAGGCATTACGACGATGTGCAGTATCTGAAACGTTAATTTGAAGAATCTTTGCATTCCGCAAATTTAACGTTTTTCCTTTAATTTTCCTTCTTGCGGGAAATGGAGCCGAGACCGTGAACTGCAGAAAGCACCTTATCGGCCTGAAGTTCAGTTATGTCCATATCTCCGGCACCGTTGATTGTAAGGTCGGCAAGGGATGTACGGCCTGCGAGACTGACATCTGCAGCTCCGTTGACCACCACGGTGATTTCATCGCACTTGAGTTCGAGCAAATCCACATCGGCTGCTCCGTTGCATACTATGTTGACCTTCTCGGCTTTCAGTCCGTTGATTTCCACATCAGAGGCGCCGTTTGCGGTAATGGAAAAGTCTCCGCGGGCCTTGATGCCGTTCTTGCATTCAAAATCCACAGCACCGTTGAACTCCATAGCGGAGAGGCGGCGGGAAGTGACATAGACTTTGATATCCTTGAGGCCTTTGAGTGTCTTGACATCCATCTTGAGAGTCAGTTTTTCCTCTTCCTGAATGACCTGGATATGCTGCATTACGCCTTCCTGGGCGGTAATAACTACATTCGGGTCTCCATATTCATACACTATATCTGCAGGGAGGGAGCATACAAGCGTTTCAAAGCCTTTTACATCAAAGGTCTTGGTTACGATTTCGCTTGAGCCGGCTTCACCGGATTTGGTGCCTACGCCCATAGTGACCGATTTGTCACCGGTGCCGACCGTAAATGTGCAGGCGGTCATCATAAGGGCCGCAACAGCTGCTGTCATAACAGTTTTCATATCTTAAATGTATTCTTTCAAATCAATACCTAACAATTGTGCGCGTTTGATTGTTGCGGGGAGCTCTTCTTCGATGAAGCGGCGCCTCTCGGAGGCAAGGATTTTCTCTCTGGCGTCTTCGCATACAAAGAAACCTATTCCCCTTTTCTGGTAAATCACCCCCGTTTCGGTGAGCATATCGTAGGACCGTGCGACGGTGTTGGGGTTCACCCCTATTGTTGCGCCCCATTCCCGGACAGAAGGGACCCTTTCTCCGGGAGCCAGTTTACCCGCCAGGACCTGTTCGCAGAATCCGTCTGATATCTGGACATAAATGGGCTTATTGTCGTTGAATTCCATATTCTAATGCTTGATAGTTCTGAGTCTGAAATAGTAAATCGCGAGGAAGGCTACAATTTCCGCACCGTCAATAACCCAAACTGCAGTCCAGAATCCCCGCATAACCCTCTCGGCATCTCCAAGCTGAATGCTTTCTATGAGGCCGGGCATCAGGTTGGCAAAAGGAGCTGTCAACATAGAAAGCAGCATAGAGAATATCATTAATGCAAGAATGGTCTTGGCAATCTTGGATTTTTTGAAGAATACCGCTCCGAGCAGGAAGCAGAGTACGGAAGTAGCCCAGCTTACCCAGAATATAAGACCTACATTGATGCTCACATCCATTGAGAGTCCGGTAAGGCTTGCCGGGATGCAGATGATAGGGCGGAACCATTCCTGAAGCAGAAGAGCCTCACCATAGTGACTGGGGAGCAGCGCTCCAAGCAACAGATCCACTCCGAGAAGGAGAAGCACCAGAGCTACAGGGACGATAACGAGAGTCATCAGGGAGCCGGAGAGCCATTTCTCAAAGGTAGAGGCAGGGACCATAAGGAAGTTTGAGCCTGCCTTCTTGTCGGTGATTTCTCCATAGGCTTTGACAGGGAACATTATTGTGGCAATAAAGACTGCAATCACGGCTGCAACGATTCGGTTGACCGTATTGTCAGGAATCCAGTCTCCGGACACTATGAAAGAGATGATGGAGGCAAACAGGAAGGTAATCATCGGCATCAGTCCCAAAATCAGCAGGGACAGTCCGAAGGTATCAATGCAATGTTTCAGATCGTAGCTGAAATATTTGCCGAAGCGCTTGGCGGAAAAAACGTTATTCATTGTTGAAGATGGCTTTTACGAGTTCTTTATTGTTGTGAACGGCATTGAAGAGAGCCTCGATGTTGAGCTTGCTGTCTTCGCCGGTGGTGTTCGGACAAACCTGGATGAAGCCTCCGGGAAGCTGCTCCGCATAGAGAGCATCCTGACGCAGTATGCTGCCGTAATCGAAAAAGAGTTTGGAAGTGATTTCCTCTACACTTGCATTCAGAAGCACATCCTTGCGGTCAAGTATGATGATAGGGTCTATCATACTCTCAAGGTCCTTGACCTGATGGGTGCTGATGAGTATGGTGGAATCATCGCGCGTGTACTTCAGCACTGCCGAACGGAACTGGGCCTTGGAAGGGATATCAAGTCCGTTGGTAGGCTCATCCATCAGGATGTAAGAAGTGCCGCAGGCAAGCGCAAAGGAGATGTAGGTCTTTTTGAGCTGACCTGCGGACATCTTGTGCATTTTCATAGTTTCGTCCATTTCGAAGTCTTTCATAGCTGAAGAGAAGGTCTCAATCTTGAAATTCGGCCAGAACGGGCCAAGACTCTTCGCCCAGGCAATTGCGGTGCTTGGAACCGGGGCGACCTCATCCGGAAGGTAGAATACCTGGGAGAGGAATTCAGGATTCCTGGAATAAGGGTCTATGCCGTCACAGGAGATACTGCCGGTCTGGGCCTTCTTCAGGCCGCAGACCAGAGTGAGCAGCGTGGTCTTTCCAACTCCGTTCTCTCCCAGAAGTCCGTAAATCTTCCCGGGCTCGAGATTCAGAGTGATGTTCTTCAGTACCGGAGTCTTTCCGTAGCTGAAACCGAGGTTTTCAATCTTTATCATTTCTAGCGTATTGTTTTATTGTCGTACTGTATTAGTTTATTAGTACACTGCAAAGGTACGTCAATTTTTTATATCTGCAATAGTTTTGTGAAAAAATTTTGAAAAAAGTTTGGGCGCTCTCCCCGGGTTGGCTATCTTTGGAGTATGGGAACACTGACTACAACCATTATCATTGCCGCCGCAGCAGCAGTTCTGCTCTGCGCGCTTACCTATTATATATGTATGACCTCCTTCCGGAACAAACTGTCCGCGAAGGATGCAGAGCTGGCAGGCAAGGATGTCCAGATTGCGCAAAAAGCCACCGAGCTTGCCGCAAAGGATGCGCAGCTGGCAGGCAAAGATGCCAAAATCGAATACCTTAACCAGGCTCTTGAGGACAAAAAGGCCCAGAAAGAGCTCCTTGATGCGCAGATTCAGGCTATCAAAGCCCAGCTCGTGGAGGAAAACGAGAAGAACCTGAAGGCACGCGAAGAAGCCCTGAACAGGAAGGCGAAAGAGACTTTCGAGAGCATCAGCGGAGACCTGAGCAAGGATTTCGAGAAGATGGCCAAGGCTTTCGACGAGAGCCGCAAAACCCAGAACGAGACCACTGCGGAGATCAAGGAGAAATTCGCCACTACCGTCAAACATCTTGAGGAGCAGACCCAGCGCATAGGACAGAGGGCCGACAACCTCGCCAGCGCCCTGAAGGGAGAGAAGAAGCTCCAGGGCTGTTTCGGGGAGATGATACTGGGCAATATCCTTGTGTCAGAAGGTCTTACCGAAGGACGCGACTTCGATAAGGAGGAGACTATCCGATCACGCAACGGCATCACTCTTACCAGCGATGAGGACAGGCGTATGAGGCCGGACTACATACTCCACTACCCTGACGATTCGGATATCATCGTGGATGCCAAGACTCCTATCAATGCCCTTGACGAATATTATCAGGCAGCTACGGATGAGGAGAAGGAGGCTGCCGCAAGACGCAACCTGGATGCTGTGATGAATCACGTGAAGTCCCTGTCAGCCAAGGATTACAGCGGTTATGCTACCAAGGCCGGCAGAAAGACCCTGGACTATGTGATTATGTTCATCCCGAACTACGGAGCGCTCCAGCTTGCAAAGCAGCTCAAGCCGGACATCTGGAGGGTGGCTTTCAATGACTATAATGTGCTGATTACCACCGAGGAGACCTTCATCCCGTTCACCAGGATGATACGCACCGCCTGGATTTCCCACGAGCAGGTGCGCAACCAGGCTCAGATTCTGGCTGCCGCACAGCGTATGATTGACCGAGTTGCCGAGTTCTCGAAGGCCCACGCGGAGATGGGAAAGAAGCTGGACGACGCCAAGAAGTTCTACGACCAGTGCTCAGTCAAGCTCAAGGATGACGGTCCGAGCATAGTCACCTCCGCCCGCCAGCTCATCCAGCTCGGCGTTCCCGAAAAAAAGAAAGTGTAGCAGCTTAGCTGTCCTTCTCCGCCTTCAGAGCCTTCTCAGGCTTCATCTGAGGGAAGAAGAGGACGTCCTGGATGTTGACCTGACCGGTCATGAACATCGTGAGACGGTCGATTCCCATACCAAGTCCCGAGGTAGGAGGCATACCGTACTCCAGAGCGCGTACGAAATCCATATCGATATACATAGCCTCATCGTCTCCCTTTGACTTGAGTGCAGCCTGCTCCTCGAAGCGCTCAAGCTGATCGATAGGATCATTAAGCTCTGAGTAAGCATTAGCCAGCTCCTTGCCGCAAACGAAAAGCTCAAACCTCTCGGTAAGGGTAGGGTCCTCGCGGTGACGCTTGGTCAGCGGAGACATCTCCACAGGGTAATCCGTAATGAAGGTTGGCTGGATAAGATTCTTCTCGGCATATTCTCCAAAAATCGCATCAATCAGCTTGCCCTTGCCCCAGCTCGGCTCAACCTCAACATTAAGCTCCTTGCAGGTCTGGCGGAGCTGTGCTTCATCCATACCCTTCACATCAACGCCGGCATACTCCTTAATTGCCTCAAGGATAGGCAGACGACGGTAAGTACCGCCGAAATCCACCTCATTCTCTCCAATCTTCACCTTGGTGGTGCCGTTGACTGCGGTAGCCACCTTGCAAAGCATCTTCTCCACAAACTCCATCATCCAGATATAGTCCTTGTAGGCGACATATATCTCCATACAGGTAAACTCCGGATTGTGGGTCTTGTCCATACCCTCGTTGCGGAAGTCCTTCGCGAACTCGTAAACGCCCGAGAATCCGCCCACAATCAGCCTCTTCAGATAGAGCTCGTTGGCAATGCGCAGGTAAAGCGGGATGTCGAGAGCATTGTGATGGGTAATGAAAGGACGGGCTGCTGCGCCTCCCGGGATGCTCTGAAGGATAGGAGTCTCCACCTCAAGGCATCCGGCCTCGTTGAAGTACTGGCGCATTGTCGCGATAATCTGTGCCCTCTTCACGAATACATCCTTAACCTGAGGATTGACAATAAGGTCAACATACCTCTGACGGTAACGAAGCTCCGGGTCTGTAAAGGCATCGAAAACCTGACCGTCCATCTCCTTAACGATAGGAAGCACGCGAAGGGACTTGCTCAGAAGGGTGAGTTCCTTGGCGTGGATGCTGAGCTGTCCTGTCTGGGTGAAGAAAGCAAAGCCCTTGATACCTACTATATCTCCTATATCAAGAAGTTTCTTCCATACCGTATTGTACATAGTCTTGTCTTCGCCAGGGCAGATTTCATCCCTCTTGACATATATCTGAATGCGTCCTGTCTCGTCCTGGAGCTCTCCGAATGAGGCTGCGCCCATAATGCGGCGGCTCATCAGTCGGCCTGCGATGCATACCTCCTGGAAATTGCCTTTCTCCGGATCGAAGCCCCCGAGTATCTGGGCTGCCGTTGCGTTTACCGGATAGAGGGGAGCCGGATAAGGCTCTATTCCCAATTCTCTGAGCTTCGCCAATGAGTCGCGGCGGATAAGCTCCTGTTCACTGAATTCCTGTACCATTTATGCTGTAAGTGTATTAAAGTATATCTTCACGCTCCTTGATATCCTTGATTCTGAGCTGAATGGTGCTGTTGCCGCGATAGTAGTTCTCAACTATCGAGTAGCACACATCGAAAGGATTTCCGTGGCGTATGTATTCATAATAATCTGCCATATTGAAGGCAATGGCAGGGATTGCGCGGGAGTAGTCCTCCTGAATCAGGTCGAGCTTCAAATGGAGCCCGCCCGCTCCCACCTTGCGTCCGCTTCCCTCGTCGCACACCGCCTCGGTCATAAAGACAGGGTTATTGTTGCCCGGTCCGAAAGGCTGGAACTGCTTCAGGATGCGGAAAAACTTCGGAGTTATCTGTGCAAGGTCTATTTTGGCATCTATATCCACCACAGGGGTGAGCATCTCGCTGGTAATCTTGCCCTCGATATACTGGTCCATACGCCTTGCGAACTCCGGAAGATTTTCCTCCTTGAGGGTAAGGCCGGCAGCATACACGTGACCCCCGAAATTTTCGAGCAGGTCGGCGCAGCTCTCGATAGAAGCGTAGAGGTCGAACCCGGCAACACTGCGCGCAGAGCCCGTAACGAAACCGTTGGATTTGGTAAGCACTACGGTAGGCTTGTAGAAAGCCTCAACCAGTCTGGATGCAACTATTCCGACCACACCCTTGTTCCAGTTCGGGTCATAGACTATGGTGGCGTTCTTCGAAGCAAGGCACTTGCCGCTCTCGACCATCTGAATGGCGGCCTGAGTGATTTCGCGGTCTATGTTCTTGCGCTCGTTGTTGTTGTCGTTTATCTGCTCGCCTATGCGAAGGGCAGTGGCGGTATCCGTCGCTGTAAGCAACTGCACGGCAAGGCGTCCCGTCTCCATACGACCCGCCGCGTTGATGCGCGGACCTATCTTGAAGACAATATCATCTATGGTAATATGTCCCGCCTCCAGGCCGGAGAGCGCCATCATCGCGAGCAGGCCCTTGCGCGGATTCTCGTTAAGGCGCTTGAGCCCGAAGTGCGCAAGAATGCGGTTCTCCCCCACCATAGTCACAAGGTCGGAGGCTATGCTCACGACCATAAGGTCAAGCAAAGGAAGAAGGGTCTCGAACTCGATGCCGAAGCGCTGGCTATAGGCCTGCGCCAGCTTGAAGCCCACGCCGCAGCCGGACAGGTCGTCGAAAGGATAATGGCAATCCTCCCTCTTAGGGTCGAGTACTGCAACGGCCTGGGGCAGCTGTTCGTCAGGCAGGTGGTGGTCGCAGATAATCATATCTATGCCGAAGCTCTTTGCGAGCTCCACCTTCTCTACGGCCTTAATGCCGCAGTCCACGGTAATGATGAGCTTGAAGCCGCCTGCTGCAGCCCAGGAAATGCCCTTGGTTGACACTCCGTACCCTTCGTCATAGCGGTCCGGAATGTAGAAATCAACCTTGTCGGTGAAGCGGCTGATGAATGAATGGAGAAGAGCCACGGCCGTGGTTCCGTCCACATCGTAGTCTCCATAGACCAGAATTTTCTCTCCGCCGACGATTGCCCGGTGAAGCCTTTCGACCGCCTTGTCCATATCCTTCATCAGGAAAGGGTCGTGGAGATTGTCCAGACTCGGCCTGAAGAAGGAACGGGCCTGCTCGAAGGTCTCCACTCCCCTCTTCACGAGAAGGTCGGCAAGCACCCTGTCGATGCCCACCTCTGCGCAGAGACGCTCGACCTTCTGCGGATCAGCGGCTTCCTTTATTGTCCATTTGCACTCCTTTATCATTGTGCGTCTTTTTTATTCAATTCATCTGCGATGAGCTCAGCTACCCGGTCGGCACTCAGACCGTCAGTCTCTATGGTCATCCCTGCCCTCGCATAGACAGGCTCCCTTTCCCGCAGCCTCTGCCCGAAATGCTCATCGGCAAGAGGCCTTCCGCTGCCGTTCTCCACTCTGAGGCGGAGAGTCTCCACATCGGACTTCAGCCAGATGCAGAAGGTTCGGGAGAAAATCAGCTCCTGCAATGCGACCGTCATCACCGTCCCTCCTCCGAGGGCAATCACCGCATCCTTTCCGGTGAGAGTGTGCATCACTACCACATCCCTGAGCGCTTCCGCTTCAATAGCCCGGAAGGCTTTTTCTCCATCTTCCTCGAAGATTCGGGGAATGCTTCTTCCCGCCTTGTCCGCAATGTAGCAGTCCAAGTCAACGAAGTCGCAGCCGAGCAGGGAGGCAAGCTTTGCGCCCACCGTGCTCTTCCCCGAGCCCATATATCCTGTAAGAGTGACTATCATCCCTTAAAACAGTGTAGGCTCTTCAATATTGAGGTCAGGAAGGTCCTCGACGCTTCCCGATGCGGTATCTATTTCAAGGTCAATATCCTGGCTTGTGAGCGACTGCCCGGCAGCAGGCACATCGTCCTCCGGCTTGTGGAGAGGCTCGATGAACTCGACCTTCTTGATTTCGCGGTCGTGGCATTTCTTGCCTTTGGCCGTAAGGCCCTTCTTGGCAATCCATTCTTCCGCATCTATTGCCTCAGGCTCCCTGTGCTCGGACTTGCCTCCGAAGGTCACGAGGTACTGAGGATGCAGGTCATCCACTATGCCTACAAGCTTGGACTTCGGAGCATCCGAGATAAAGCACGTAGGAGTGTTGTCGCAGACCGTGAATGAGAATCTCTTCACATAATAGGTCTTGGCGGCTCCGTCGTAGTAGATGGCCGTATAAGTCTTGCCAGGGTCCAGTTTTTCTATGATGATCACATCGCCCTGGTAACGGTTTGACAGGTCGAAGGAAGTCGTGTAGAAAGTACCGTTGCTGAAGACGGCAAGCACCTTGTCATCCGTATTGAAAGCGCCCAGATACTTGCCGCGACCTTCGTCGTTGAGCTTCTGGATGTCGGAATCATACCATATATCCTTACCTGCAATGGTGGAGACTCCGGCGCTGCGCATAGTTATTTTCTGAATAGGGTTCTTGCATACCAGGTTGCCCCTTGAGGCCTTTCCCTTGATGGCAAGCTGGCTGAAGTCGTACTCGAAATTGAGTTTTTTCAGCATAGCACGCGGCCTGAGCTGAATCTTTACGGTCTCAGCCTCCCCGTTAGGGTTCGCGGTGAACCAGAGAATCTGGGAGCCCTCCTCTCCGGTGGTGATGTCATATTCCTTATCCCTGGTGACGGAGGTGATGTTGAACCTCTTCGCGTAGTGGATATCGGTCTTGCCGGCGCGATATATGACATTGTAGGTGGTGCGGTTGTCGTTGCGGTTGAACACGCCCACATACAGAAGATTCTTCTCGAAGAAGGCCTTCTCCTCCACCTTGCTGATGGAATATTTGCCGTTCTTGCGTATGACGAGCACCTCCGAAAGGTCGGAGCAGTCGCAGATATACTGCACCCCGTCATCCTTCTTGAGGGCGGTGCCCACGAAGCCTTCGGCCATATTGGCATAGAGCTTCGCGTTGTTGTTGATAACCTTGGTGGCCGCAATGGTCTCGAAGCCGGTCAGCTCGGTGAGCCTAGGATAGGACTTGCCGTATTTCTTTCCGAGGGACTTGAACCAGTCAATGGTATATCTGATGATATTGTCTATGTTGTCCTGGACTTCGCGCATCTCCTGCTCGATGGAGGCGATTTTCTCGTCGAGCGCCTTTGTATCGAAACGGGAAATCTTGCGTACCGGCTTGTCCACGAGCCTGTCAATGTCCTCCATAGTGATTTCGCGCTTGAGCAGGGACTCATAGTCCTTCATCCTTGTGAGAATATCCTGCTTCTGGTCATCCCAGCTCGGGAAGTCCATCTCCAGCACCTTGTAGATACGGTTCTCGAAGAAAATGCGCTCAAGGGAGGTATAGTGCCAGTCGTTTTCGAGCTCGCCCATATGGTAGCGCAGCTGTGCGAGCAGCAGGTCGCGGGTGTGCCAGGTGCTGTACTCGAGTATGTCATTGACAGAGAGGAACTGCGGCTTGTTATCCACAATCACGCAGGCATTCGGAGCGATGGCCGTTTCGCAGTCAGTAAAGGCATAGAGGGCGTCTATGGTCTTGTCCGGAGAGACATCGTTAGGCAAGTGGATGAGGATTTCCACCTTGTTGGTGGTCATATCCTCAATCTTCTTGATTTTGATTTTGTTCTTCTCCTTGGCCTTTACTATGGAGTCAATGAGCAGCTGGGTGGTCTTGCCGTAAGGGAGCTCGGTGATGGAGATGGTGCTCTTGTCGATTTTCTCGATGCGGGCACGCACCTTCACTACGCCGCCCCTGCGCCCCTGCATATATTTGGAGCAGTCGGCGAGGCCTCCTGTCGGGAAGTCGGGATAGATTTCATACGGCTGTCCCTTCAGGATGGCGATGGAAGCGTCGATGAGTTCGTTGAAGTTGTGGGGCAGAATCTTGGAGGACATACCCACACCGATACCTTCGGTACCCTGTGCGAGCAGCAGAGGGAAACGGACCGGGAGCTCGGTAGGCTCCTGGTTGCGTCCGTCGTAGCTGTTCATCCAGTTGGTGATTTTCGGGTCGAAAACCACCTCCTTGGCAAATTTGCTCAGCCTTGCCTCTATGTAACGCGGAGCAGCGTTGGAATCACCCGTGAAGATGTTTCCCCAGTTACCCTGGCAATCCACGGTAAAGCCTTTCTGTCCGAGCTGCACGAGTGCACCGAGTATGGAAGCGTCTCCGTGGGGATGGTACTGCATAGCCTGGCCGACTATGTTCGCCACCTTGGTATATGCCCCGTCATCCATCCTGTACATAGCGTGGAGCACACGCCTCTGCACCGGCTTCAGACCGTCCACAATATGCGGCACGGCCCTGTGCAGGATGACATAGGACGCATAGTCAAGGTACCAGTCCTTGAACATTCCCGAGAGCCTGAATTTCTGGCTGTCGCTCTCCAGGAGTTTGTCGAACTTCCCGGACGGTTCGCCTTCTGCCGGCTCTTCTGCTTCCAGCATATCTTCCTCTTCAATTATGTCCTTGTATTCTTCGCTCATCTTTGCTAGTCTTCGTATCCGAACTTTCTGAGTTCACGTCTGCTTTCCCTCCAGTCAGCGTCCACCTTGACAAAAATCTGGAGGAATACCTTTTTCTGGAAGAAATCTTCCATATCCAGGCGGGCCTGGGTGCCCACCTTCTTGAGGGCCGAGCCCTGTTTGCCTATGATGATTCCCTTCTGGGAGTCCCTCATCACATAAATTACGGCACCGATATCATAGCGGTCTTCGCCTTCCTTGAAGTACTCGATTTCCACCTGGCAGCAGTATGGAATCTCCTCCTTGTAGTTCAGCAGGATTTTTTCCCTGATGATTTCGGAGGCGAAGAAACGCAGGTTCTTGTCCGTAAAAGTATCCCTGTCGTACCAGGCAGGGGCCTCGGGCAGCCTCTCTACGACCGTGGACAGTATGGTCTCAAGGTTGAAATGCTCCTGGGCCGAAGCCGGGATGATGTCGGCCTTGGGAAGTTTTTCCTTCCACCAGGCCATAAGTTCCATCACCTTAGGCTGGTCGCTGATGTCGATTTTGTTGACTACGACTATCACAGGGCACTCCAGTTTGGAGAGTTTGTCCACATATTCGCTGTTCTTGTCCGATTTCTCAACAGTATCGGTAACATAGAGAATCACGTCGGCATCGCCGATGGCGGCATCAACGAAGTTCACCATATCCTGCTGCAGGCGGTACATAGGCTTGAGGATGCCGGGAGTATCGGAATAGACTATCTGGTAGTCTTCCCCGTTGACTATTCCCATTATCCTGTGCCTGGTGGTCTGCGCCTTGGCTGTCACGATGCTGAGCTTCTCGCCCACCATCGCGTTCATAAGCGTGGACTTGCCGACGTTCGGATTCCCGATAATGTTGACGAATCCCGACTTAAACATAGGCTCCCATCTTCAGAATGTTGACCTCGCCTTCGGTAAGCTGGCGCCACTCGCCCTTCTTGAGTCCCTTCTTGGTAAGACCTGCGAAGTAAACCCTGTCGAGGGCCTTCACCTCGTAGCCGAGGGATTCGAAGATACGGCGTACAATGCGATTCTTGCCGGAGTGGATTTCGATGCCCAGCTTGCGGTGGTCATCAGCATCGATGTACTCGAGTTCATCTGCACGGACTTCCCCGTCGCTCAGGACAACTCCTGCGAGAATCTTGTCGAAATCCTCCTGCTCGAGAGGCTTGTTGAGACTGACCTGATAGATTTTCTTCTTATCATAAGAAGGATGGGTCAGACGCTCCGCAATTTCTCCGTCGTTGGTGAACATAAGCACACCGGTGGTGTTCTTGTCCAGACGGCCTACAGGGAACACCCTGTAGCGGCATCCCTTGAGCAGGTCCATCACGGTCTTCTCAGCGTGAGGGTCGCTGGCGGTAGTCACATAGCCCTTCGGCTTGTTCATCACCAGATAAACCTTCTCCTCGCCCTTGAGCTTCTCGCCGTTGAACTTGATTTCATCCTTATAGATATTGACCTTGGTTCCGAGTTCGGTAACGACTTCTCCGTTGACGGTCACGACACCTGCCTGGATGAGTGTATCTGCCTCGCGTCTTGAGCATACGCCAGAGTTGGCGATGAACTTGTTGAGGCGTACCTCCTCCTGGATAGGTACCTTTACATAATCATTGTCAGAATAATTCTCAGCCTGGGCTGCAACCTGAGGGCGGCGGCTGATCATGCGGTCAATGCCGGCTTCGGTAGCTGCTGTCCAGGTCTTCTTGTTGTTCTTTGAGAACTTCTTGCCCTGGGACGGCTTAGGTCCCTGCCTGCGCTGAGGGCGGTCACCGTAAGGGCGCTGCTCTGCGGAATTGCGCTGAGGTCTGTCACCGTAAGGACGGGCCTGACGCTCACCGTATGGGCGGGACTGATGCTCGCCGTATGGGCGCTCAGAGTGCGGACGGGACGGGCGCTCGCCATATGGGCGCTGTGGCCTGTCGCCATAAGAATGCTGAGGCCTGTCGCCGTATGGGCGCTGTGGCCTGTCGGAGTAGGCGTGCTGTCTTGGTCTGTCACCCTGTTCCTGATAGGTCCTGTGCGGTTTGTCAGAATAAGTGCGGGACTGACGCTGGCCACCGTGGAAATCCGTGGACGTGCTGTATGCAGGTCCGGTAGCTTTTCTTGGTCTAAGTTTACGACCGTTCTTAGAATACTCTTCCATTACTTTAATTTGAAAATGTAAGTGATTGTGCCCTCCTGTAGCTGAGGGGTATCTGCTGTAATTTTATCTACTTTGGTGAAGTGGGTTGACATCGCTGCTTTCCTCGCTTCATTCCATAAATCCTTGTCATCAACTGTGGTTCCCGGAGCTCCGGCTACGGCGTTCTTCACCGTGCCGTAGATATCCACCCAAATTGTTACAATTACTATTCCGGATTCCTGCTTCAGGTATTTCGGTTCTGCAAGATATCCGTCCACCCTTCTGCCTTCAAGGTGTGCATTTGATTTGCCGTCTTCCGAAGCGTCGCGGCTGTTGCCGTCGCTCTGACCGGCAGCAAAACGGGGGGATGATTCTGAAGCCACGTGAGGCGTGCCGGCGCTGCTCTCGCTGCGGGACATTCCCGGGAAGGCTGCGCGGGGATCGAACTTCGGCTTTGTCGTATCCGGCTGCGGGTCCGGGACCTCGACATCCCCGAAATTGTCCGGAGTCTGGGCAGGAGTCTCGTTAGGAATTTCATCCTTTACCGGAGACTCGCTCCTTTTCACGAGTTCCACAGGCTTTTCCTTGTCCACCTTTTCGGCGACAGGCTCCTTGCCGTACCGGGGCTGGACAACCTCGATTTCCTCGGTGAAATCAATAATGAAGGAAGACTCCTCCGGAGGCGGCCAGATATAGGTGAGTCCGTTGAAGGAAAGGCACAACAGGGCCGTCAGGTGGATTGCACCTGCGACAATGACTCCTGCCACTGAGGAATAGAGGCTTGATTTGCGCCTCTTTTCCATATATTCCTTCACGTGCTTCTTTTCCATTCTATTCCGGTGAGGTTGCCAGTATTACTTTATAGTGGTTTCTCTTGGCTATGTTCATAACCTGCACAAGTTCCTTCACAGGGACCGACTCGTCAGCATAGATGGAGAAGGTCGGGTCCTCGGAGCTCTGGAGCAGACCTACCAGCCGGTCTTCGACCTGGCCGAAAGGCAGCGGTTGCTCATCCCCGTTGATATGATAGGTATATCTGTCCTCTCCCCAATCCTTGATGGAGACCGTAACCGTAGGCTTAGCGCTTACCTGCCCGGTGCTCTTCGGAAGAAGAAGTTTCAGGGCATTGGGGTTGATGAGGGTCGAGGTCACCAGGAAGAATATGAGAAGGAGGAAGACTATGTCCGTCATTGAGGACATGGACATATTGGGATCCGCCTTTGTCGTTCTCTTGAGTGCCATTGCTTAGATTGTTTCTTCCTCGGAGACAGGCTCATTGAGGAGGTCCATAAACTCTATTGTGGTGTTCTCCATCTTGAAGACCACATCGGACACCTTGGCCGAAAGGAAGTTGTAGCCGAAGTAGGCAATGATACCCACGATAAGACCGCCTACGGTGGTAATCATAGCGGTATATATACCTCCTGAGAGCAGGGTGATGTCCACATTGCTGCCGGCATTGGCCATATTGAAGAAGGCCTGCACCATACCGATGACCGTTCCGAGGAATCCGAGCATAGGAGCACCTCCGGCAATGGTGGCGAGGTAAGGAAGACCCTTTTCGAGCCTTGCAACTTCGGCGTTGCCTACATTGTCAACGGCAGTCTGGATATCTCCCAGAGGCCTTCCGATACGGGCGATTCCGGTTTCGACCATCCTTGCTACAGGAGTATCATACTTGCTGCAAAGAGTCTGGGCCGACTTGATTTTGCCGTCGTGAATGTAGTCACGGATGTCATTCATAAAGTTTTTGTCGATTTTCCCGGCCTGTGCAATCATCCACCATTTCTTGCCGAAAATGAAGATTGCGACCAGGGAAAGTACGAGGAGTACTACCATAATCCAACCACCCTTGGTGGCCATCTCGAGGATGGAGATAGACTGGACTTCCGGCTGGGCGGCAATGTCCACGATGTCTGTCTGGAGAAGTGTTGACAACATATTGCAATTTCTGTTTTTTGATTTTCTAACCAGTGTTAAGTGCCCAAGCAGGGCTATCGCGCAAATATACGGAAATTTCCCCTCATTTCCTTATTTGGAATTCTAAATTTTTACTTATCTTTGCATTCCCAATGAGCGCGGGTGGCGGAATGGTAGACGCGCTAGTTTCAGGAGCTAGTGTCAATTGCGACGTGTGAGTTCGAGTCTCATCCCGCGCACAGCAGAAGTCCGGTAGCAAAACCGGACTTCTTTGTATTTTCATCTTGGGATTTTGCTGATTTTTAGTAAATTCGCGGGATTTTTTAGTAGAGTATGACAGATATTAGAAACATAGCAATCATCGCGCACGTCGACCACGGCAAGACCACCCTGGTCGACAGGATGATTTATCAGGCCAACCTCGTGCGTCAGCCTGAAAATCTGGGGCAGCTTATCCTTGACAACAACGACCTTGAGAGGGAAAGGGGAATCACCATTCTCGCCAAGAACGTGTCCGTCATCTATAAGAATGTCAAAATCAACATTATCGACACCCCGGGCCACAGCGACTTCGGCGGAGAAGTGGAGAGAGTGCTCAACATGGCGGACGGCGTGCTCCTGCTCGTGGATGCCTTCGAGGGGTGTATGCCTCAGACCCGCTTCGTACTCCAGAAGGCTATTCAGCTCGGCAAGAAGCCTATAGTGGTGGTAAACAAGGTGGACAAGCCGAACTGCCGCCCGGACGAGGTACAGGAAGAGGTCTTCGACCTTATGTTCAACCTCAACGCAAGCGAGGAGCAGCTCGATTTCAAGACTGTCTTCGGCTCTGCAAAGCAGGGCTGGATGTCCCTGGACTGGAAGCAGCCGACCACCGACATCACCGCCCTTCTCGACACCATCCTTGAGGAAATCCCGGCACCGCAGGTAGTGGAAGGCACTCCGCAGATGCTTATTTCCTCCCTCGAATACAGCCCTTATGTGGGCCGTATCGCAGTGGGAAAGGTAACCCGCGGATCCCTGCAGAGCGGACAGAATGTGAGCCTGTGCAAGCGCTATGACGTTATCCAGAAGCAGAAAATCAAGCAGCTTATGGTCTTCGAAGGTCTTGGCAAGACTCAGACCGAGAGCGTGCAGTGCGGCGATATTTGCGCCGTGGTCGGCATCGACGGCTTCGAAATCGGAGATACCATTGCGGATTTCGAAAACCCTGAGGCCCTCCCTCCTATCGCAGTGGATGAGCCAACGATGAGTATGCTCTTCACCATCAACAATTCGCCTTTCTTCGGCAAGGACGGCAAGTTCGTGACTTCGCGCCACATCAAGGAGCGCCTCGAGAAGGAGCTTGAGAAGAACCTTGCCCTGCGCGTAAAGCCCGGCACCGGAGCCGATTCATTCATAGTATATGGACGCGGAGTGCTTCATCTTTCCGTGCTTATCGAGACTATGCGCCGCGAGGGCTTCGAGCTTCAGGTGGGACAGCCGAAGGTGCTGGACAAGACCATAGGCGGGCAGAGGTGCGAGCCTATTGAGGAACTCTCCATCGAGGTTCCGGAGGAGTTCGTAGGTGCCGCCATCGAGATTTCCACCAGACGCAAGGGCGCTCTTGTCCATATGGAACCGCGCGGAGACCGCACCCTGCTGGAGTTCGAGATTCCGACACGCGGCCTCATGGGACTGCGCAGCAACCTGCTTACCGCAACCCAGGGCGAGGCCGTAGTTGCCCACAGGTTCAAGGATTATCAGCCTTACAAAGGAGAAATAGAGCGCCGCAACAACGGTTCCCTCGTCTCCCTCGAGACGGGCACCGCCATCGCCTACTCGATGAACAAGCTTCTCGACCGCGGCCGCTTCTTCGTGGAGCCGGGCGAGGAAATCTACGGCGGACAGGTTGTGGGAGAGCACACCAGGGAGAGGGACCTCAACATCAATATCTGCAAGTCCAAGAAGCTCACCAATGTGCGTGCTTCCGGTTCCGACGAGAAGGTCCAGCTGCCTCCGGCAATCAAATTCTCACTTGAGGAAGCGCTTGAGTATATACAGGAAGATGAGATGGTGGAAATCACTCCTCACCATATGCGCATACGCAAGATTTTGCTCGACCCGCTTGCGAGAAAAAGAAATAGTGACAACGAAGATTGAAATTAGAAAAATATTTATTAACTTTGCAACCCTTTATAGTTAATCTCAATGGTTTGACCCGCGGCTCAGGCAAGCTGAGCGAGGTCGCCGGGATGGAGTTCTTTGAAAGCTTCGGCAATCAGGATATAATTGATGCTGAGGTGAATGTTGAAGCTGACATCTTCAGCCACGGTGAGTCCGTGGATGTCAAGGCTACCCTTAGGGGGACCGTGACGGTAAGATGCGACAGATGCTGGGAGCCTCTGGTTCTGCCTGTGGACACTTTCTTTGACGAGCACTATGTGCCGGAAGAGAGCGAACTGGACATAAGCCAGGATGTCTATGACTACATCTGCACATCGCTTCCTCTGCGGAGGGTGCACGAAGAGGGCGGATGCAACGAAGAAGCTATAAAGTATTTGAACGAAGAAATTTAAAAAAGTATAAAAAATGGCACATCCGAAACACAAATTCTCAAAACAGAGAACTGCCAAGAGACGTACCCACGATTTCGCACCGGTACCTACTCTTGCTACCTGCCCTAACTGCGGCGCTACCGTTATCTATCACCGTGTATGCCCAGAGTGCGGATACTACAGAGGAAGGCAGATTATCGAGAAGAGCGTAGAGTAATCCCGCTCTTTTACCCGGTCTCTTAGTTCAACGGATAGAACGAAGGTTTCCTAAACCTTAAATACAGGTTCGATTCCTGTAGAGACTACCAAAGCGCATCGGCAAAGGCCGGTGCGTTTTTGTTTACTGCAGGCAGTCCAGAAGTGCTTTGCCGACAGCGCTGCGTTTGGCCTCGCGAAGGGCCTCCCGGTTGTGAAGTTCAAGAAGATAGGCAACTCTTTCCTGTGCACCCATATAGGTCTCGCTGAGGCAAAGGCAACCTCCGAGAATGCCGATGACAGGAAGCCCGGCACTTATCTGGGTCACCGCCCAGGTGACGGAAGCGGCGTTGAGAGCAGTGGACACCAATCCCTCCCCCGGCGCTCCGACATAGCAATAGCCTGCCGGCACAAGAAGGGTAAGCAGCATCGCTGCCCATTCATTTTTAAGTTTGGGCTGGACATAGTTGCACTCGACCCCTGCCTCGGCGAGCAGTGACATCGCAGAATCATAATCCTCCGCAAGGAAGGCGCACAGGGCTTTCTGTACAAGCACGTCGCCGCGCTCAGGCGCAGCCACCAGGTACATACGCACGCGCTCGAGCGTAGCGCCCGCTTCCTTGTAGAGCCCCGCCTGCTTGTAGAGTTCCGCCTTGCGCCTGAGCGCGGCGTTGACCTCACGCGGATTCTGCGCCTCATAGACAATCCTCTCGCACTTCGCCGCCTCGAAAAGCAGCGAATCCCTGCGGGCAGTCTGAGCGTCGGCTCTACTTGAAAATGCTGCGGACAGGAAGATGAAGATTGAAAACAACAGCAGTGTTCTGCGCATCTTTGAGTGTATCGTTATATATGCCTACGGACATATAGCTTCCGTAGATATTTCCTATGTAGAATAAAGAGCCGAGCGTTCCGAAAACTATGGTCCTCCAGTCCGTAGGGCCCTTCTTGACCCAGGCCTCGGCGGTGAAACCGGCAAGTACCCCGACAGTCATCAGGGCGGCTATTCCCTCGTCTTTGCGTCCGGCATAAATCTTCCCGAGTCCGGGAATCGCGGCAGAAAGTCCGGCGGCAAGCCAAGGGCTTTTCTGCGGGGTGGCATAGCGCTCGTCATAAACCTTGTCGAACAGCCTCTCCCCTTCGGTCATAGTGTAATCGGAATATGTGAAAGCGGATGCAGCCGCCTTGTACCCTGCCTTGTCGTCCTTCAGCAGGGACAGCGCTGCCATCTCGAAATATTTCAGTTCCTGATACGGACCGTTATAGGCCTCAAGCCGCCCCAGGCCCCTGTCGTAGCTGCCCGAATAGGCGTCGGAAACTACACCATAAAACACGCTCCTGTCGTAGTAGCCGGACTCTGCAGGGACCTTGGAGAACTGCTCGGCAGCGAGTTCGAGCTTGCCTGCGGTATAAAGGGTGAGTCCGCGAAGATACGCCAGTGTATCGGAAGGCTGGTAGGCATTGCCGTCCAGCCAGCTGAGCGCATCGGTAGTGAAATTGTTCCCGATGAGGTAATCTATAAAGCCCAAATCCTGAGAAATAGGGCGCTGCTGGGCACGGCAAACAGGCGCGCAGACAAGCAGCAGGGCAAGAAGGAGCTTAGTCTTCCGCATCTTTACGCCTCCTCCTGTAGGCTCTTTCATCTTCCCGGATGCGTCCCTGCCTTGTCTTAAGGGATGCGGGATAGGAGGCTGTGCCAACCCGGCTGCACCTCGTGATCCTGTCAAGATATGAGAAGAAACCGCGAACCGGGCCATAGGCCTTTACCGCTGCGGGCAGAAAGTCTATGCATTCCGTCTCGAACTTGCAGGAGCCGCTGATCTGGTGGCGTACCAGGTCCCACGCCGGGTGGGCAGAGGAATCGGAGGGCGCCTTTCTTCCGGCAGCAAGAGCCTCTGACACCAAAGCCCTGTCTCCACCTCCCTGACTGAAAGCGGGAAGGAAGGCAAAAAGCAGCAGAACTATGGTCAGCAGGCGTTTCATTTGCGGTTTTTGTCACTCATATCCATCGGTTTTGCGTTGGACGGAACGGTGAAATCGAACATAGGGTCGTCGCCGTCCAGGACCACATTGGAGTAAATCGTCCTCGTAATGGTAGAGTCTTTGGGGGAAGTGTAGGTAATCATTGTACTCCTGTGCGGGAAAGGCATCCAGCCCACTTCCCTGTATTGGGAGTAGTAAACTTTGGTGATATAATTCCTGTCTGCGTCAAGAGTGGCACTGAAAATAGGGAGATAATCCTTATAGACAATCTCACAGAATGGAGGAAGTTCCTTCTTTTCGGTGCGGAAGGTCTTCTTGACCATTCCGTCCTCCACATTTTCTGTAGCAAGAAGGCGGTAGCCCTCAAGTCCAACCCCCAGGTCCTCAAGTCTTCCGAACAGGAAGAGCGAAAGCAACTCGTCGGAAGCTCCTTCCATTCCCGAGTTTTCCACAAGAACCTCATTTGTATTAGGGAAATAGAACCTGGTCTCCCTGTTCACATTGGTCTCCATAATGTATTCCAGAGGCTTGTGGACAGCTACGACAAGACGGCCGTTATTGGAGCAATAAACGGTCTTCGTTGCAGTTACTACGCTGTTTCCCACCAGTGTCTTCGTCTCCACGTCGGCGCTGACCCGCTTCTGGGCGGAGGCCGTAAGTGCGTAGAGCAGAAGAAGCACGGTGAGAATACCGTGCTTCCTAATCATTTGTGTAAAAAGCTATTAGATAATGTCTGCCCACATCCACCAACGAGGGTTGTTGCAATATGGTGCTATATTGTCATCCAGCACACCGAGCAGGAGCATAACAGCATCGATAACATAAACAATACCGAAGCCGTCACCGGTTACGATGTTGAGGATAACAGCGAGCGGTGATGTTCCCATATACATACGATGGCAAGCGAGCCAGCCGGTTACAGGAATAACTGAGAGCACGAATGCTACGATTGGCTGAGGGTTTGAACCGATATGAATGGTAACATCGGTTACTGCAGGAGCAGCAGACTCCATTGCGAGAGGAGAAACCTCGGCAGCTGCCTCGATCATTGCGTCGATGGAAGCCTCATCTACTGAATAGTTTGCAGCGTTTGCTGCGATGCCCATAGCAAGAACTGCAAAAAGGCTAACGAGAATTTTTTTCATACTGATTTGATTTATGAGTTAATAGTACTTGTCGCAAATAGTTTTCTCTTTCCACAAATATAGGCTATTTTTGCAACAAAACAACCATTATGACAGATAATTATATTTCCAGTCCGCATAATCCCAAAATCAAGCATCTTCTGCAACTGCAGCAGAAATCCTCTCTCAGACGCAGCGAGGGTCTGTTTGTTGTGGAAGGAAGGAGGGAAATATCCAGACTTATCAGCTCCGGATTCGAAATAGATTCGCTTTTTTATTGCCCATCCATTCTCGGAGCCGGTCAGGGTGCGGAAATCGCACTGAGTTTTCCGCCAAGGTCCCGATGCTTCGAGCTCTCGCCTGAGGTGTACAACAAAGTTGCCTACCGGGAGGGTACCGAAGGAGTGATTGCTGAAGTGAAAACCCGCAACCTGACACTTGAGGACCTGCCAGCAAAAGAGGATGCGCTCTATGTGGTGCTCGAAAGCGTAGAAAAGCCGGGCAATCTCGGAGCGGTGCTGCGCAGTGCCGACGCGTCCGGGGCGGACGCCGTAATTGTATGCGACCCGCTTACGGACATATGGAACCCCAACCTTATACGCAACTCCACCGGTGCGATTTTCAGCGTCCCTTGCGTAGCCTGCAGTTCGCAGGAATGCATTGACTTCCTCAAAGCACGCGGCGTGCGGATACTCACGGCGCAGCTTCAGGATTCGGAGCTGTATTATGATACGGATATGCGTCCGGCCACAGCCATTGTGATGGGCACCGAAGCAACGGGCCTGACCGAGATTTGGCGCAAGGCCGCTGACGCCCACATCCGCATCCCTATGCTGGGCCTGCTCGATTCCCTCAATGTATCGGTCAGCGCAGCTATACTATTGTATGAAGCAGTAAGACAAAGAAATGGATAAATTCGCACTTATCGGCTGGCCGGCAACCGGTTCCCTCAGTCCACTGCTGTTCGGGGCCGCATATGGCGGGAAATACGGATACGGCTTCATAGAGCAACAGGATTGGGCTACAGCCTGGCGCATCTTCACAGAAGGAGATTACCGCGCTGTCAATGTTACCGCGCCGCACAAGATGGAAGCCGCACGGGCGGCAGCGTGGCGCAGTCCGGAGGTGGAGGCAATAGGGGCTGCCAATATTCTGGTCAAGACAGATGATGGCATCAAGGCCTACAATTCCGATTACCTTGCAGTCAAGCAGCTGATACGCATCCACGCACCGGAGGCACGCACTGCCGTGGTTGTGGGTTTCGGAGGCGCGGGCAAGGCTGCCTTCAGGGCTGCTCTCGACTGCGGGCTCAGCACAACGGTGAAGCGGCACTCCGAGCTCACTGACGGAGTGTGCGCCGACCTTGTAATATTTACCCTGCCCAAAGCAGCTCCGGGTATGGAGAACATACTCTGCAATACGCTGATAGAGGCGAACTACCGGGACCCCCAATGCGAGAGCCTCGTCGGGGTCGGTCATTATGTCGGCGGAAGGGAGTGGCTCCGCGCCCAAGCCGTTCTGGGATACGAAATTATGACCGGTGAAGCACCGGACCGTGACGCCATAGGGCAGGTAAAGATTTGATCAAGGGAAATCAGTCCGCCAGCACCAATTCCACCGGGCAGTGATCGGAGCCGGGAATCTGGTCGTGAATTTCCGTTGAAACTATGCGGTCCCTCAAACATTCGCTTACAAGGAAATAATCGATACGCCAACCCACATTCCTTTGGCGTGCCGCCATACGGTATGACCACCACGAGTACTTCACCTCCTGAGGATGCTGGTAACGCCAGGTATCGATAAATCCGGAGGCGAGCAGCTCGCTCATCTTGCCTCTCTCCTCATCAGAGAATCCTGCGCTGAAATGATTGGCAGCGGGGTTCTTGAGGTCGATTTCCTCGTGGGCAACATTCATATCTCCGCAAACCACCACAGGCTTGGTCTGTTCGAGAGTCTTGAGATATGCCCTGAAATCATCTTCCCAGCGCATACGGTAATCCAGCCTCTTGAGCTCGTTCTGGGAATTCGGCACATAGGCGTTGACAAGAAAGAAGTCCCCGAACTCAAGAGTCACGGCACGGCCTTCGTGGTCGTGTTCGTCAATGCCTATCCCTGTTCTCACCGAAAGCGGATGCCTTCGGGTATAGATGGCGGTGCCGGCATAGCCCGGTTTGTCCGCATAGTCCCAATAGGATTCGTATCCGGGGAACTCCAGGTCTATCTGTCCCGCTTTCAGCTTCGTCTCCTGCAGACATACGCAGTCCGCATCGAAACTCTCAAAAATATCGGCAAATCCTTTGCCCACAACGGCTCTCAGGCCGTTTACGTTCCAGCTGACAAGTTTCATCCTACAGAGACCACTCTACACCGTCCTTGGTGTCTTTAACCTTGATTCCGAGTTCGTTCAGGGAATCCCTGATATGGTCTGATGTGGCCCAGTCCTTGGCTGCTTTTGCCTTTGCCCTCTCTTCGAGCACCATTTGCATAAGCCCCTCGATTACCTTCGAGTTGCCGCCGGCCGACTCTTCGTCCCTCAGGCCGAGAACACCGAAAACTATGTCGTCAAACAGTTGCACCAGAGTGTCGAGGTCGCCCTTGCTGAGTTTGAAGCTTCCGGCTTTTGCGGAGTTGATGAGCCTTACTGCTTCGAAGAGCTGGGAAATGGCGCCCGGAGTATTCATATCATCGCAAAGCGCATCATATACTCCTTCAAACACGGCCTTCACCTCGGCGGAAGTTGCAGGGCAGCTGTCCGGAGCCACTGCTTCCAGAGGATCTCCGTAAGCGTATTGCGGAGCCTTGGTGCCTGCAAGGGCATAGAGGTCGCGTGCGGCCTGCATAAGGCGTCCCAAGCCCTTCTCTGCGGCTTTGAGAGCTTCGTTGGAGAAGTCGAGAGTGCCGCGGTAATGCGCCTGAAGTATGAAGAAACGCACGGTCATAGGGCTGTAGGCCTGGTCGAGCTTCGGGTGGGTTCCGGAGAACATCTGCGGAAGTGTGATGAAGTTGCCCAGGGACTTGCCCATCTTCTGTCCGTTGATGGTAATCATATTGTTGTGTACCCAATAATGCACGCCCTGAGTACCGCGGCAGGCCACATTCTGGGCTATTTCGCATTCGTGGTGAGGGAACATGAGGTCCATCCCTCCACCGTGGATGTCGAACTCGTTGCCGAGATATTTCTCGCCCATCACGGAGCACTCCAGGTGCCAGCCCGGGAAGCCTTCACTCCACGGGGACGGCCAGTGCATAATATGCTCGGGTTCAGCCTTTTTCCAAAGGGCAAAGTCGTATGGGGCGCGTTTGTCGGCCTGTCCGTCGAGTTCGCGTGTACCTTCGAGAGTGTCATCCAGACTGCGGCCGCTCAGCACTCCGTAGTGATGGTCGGCGTTGTATTTGCGCACATCGAAATATATGCTTCCGTTGCTCTCGTAGGCATAGCCTGAGTCAAGTATCTTCTTCACCGCCTCAATCTGCTCTACTATATGACCGCTGGCACGCGGTTCGATTGAAGGCGGAGCCACATTGAGCAGGCGCATAGCTTCGTGGTAGCGCAGCGTGTAGGTCTGCACCACTTCCATAGGTTCGAGCTGTTCGAGCCTTGCTTTCTTTGCAATTTTGTCCTCACCCTCGTCAGCATCATGCTCGAGATGGCCGACATCGGTGATGTTGCGCACATAGCGCACCTTGTAGCCCAGATGACGGAGCAGTTTGCTGAGTACATCGAAGGTTACACCAGGACGGGCGTGGCCCAGATGGGCATCGCCATAAACGGTTGGACCGCACACATACATTCCGGCATGGCCGGGGTTAATGGGCTTGAAGACCTCCTTCCGGTGGGTCATTGTATTGGTAAGTCGGAGAACTCTCATTGATTCTATGGTATTAAGACTGCTAAGATACGAATTTTATTGCTATCTTCGCGTCGTGATTTTAAGCGGAAAACAATTATCGGACAATATTAAGGCACAACTTGCCAAGGAAGTGGCCACTTTTCCTGAAAAATACGGAAGAGTGCCGCATCTGGCAGTTGTCCTCGTAGGCGATGACCCTGCCAGCGCGACCTATGTGCGGAGCAAGGGGAAGGCCTGTGATCTCATAGGAATACAGAATACCACAATACATCTGCCTCAGGACACTTCTGAAGAGTCCCTCCTGGAGCAGATAAGGCTGCTGAACGAAGATGAAGGTGTCGACGGCATTCTCGTTCAGCTCCCGCTCCCTGACCATATAGACGAGATGAAGGCTCTCTATGCCATCGCGAGAGAGAAGGATGTGGACGGTTTCCATCCGGAAAATGTGGCGGCCCTGTGGCGTCGCCGCACAGAGCCGGAGGATAATCCGAAATACAGCGTCCCTTGCACCCCGCGCGGCATTATCCGCCTGCTGAAGGCAGCGGATGTGGAGATTGAAGGCAAACGCGCCGTGGTAGTAGGACGAAGCAATATCGTCGGACTTCCTGTCGCCAAGCTCCTTCTGAACGAAAACGCTACAGTAACCATCTGCCATTCCCATACCAAAGACCTGGGAAGCATTACCAAAGAAGCCGACATTCTTGTCGTCGCGGTCGGAGAGGCCGGGACGGTGCGCGAGGGTATGGTCAAACCCGGTGCGGTTGTCATAGATGTGGGTATCAACCGCGGCCAGGACGGCAAACTCCACGGAGATGTGGATTTTGAGGGGGTTAAAGACATAGCGTCAGTGATTACCCCGGTTCCCGGAGGCGTAGGTCCTATGACCATCTGTTCCCTTATGGAAAATACCGTCGATTGTTTCATCAACAGACAGTAATGGTTTCTTTCGAAAGCGACTACAACAACGGAGCCCATCCGTCAGTGCTCAAACACCTCGTCGAAACCAATGACGAGCAATCTTCCAGTTACGGTTCAGACCGTTTCAGCGAAAATGCCAGAAGGCTTATCCGCGAAGCAACCCAGTGTCCGGATGCCGATATTTTCTTCCTTGTAGGAGGTACTCAGACCAATTCGACGGTAATCAGTGCGCTGCTCAGGCCATACGAGGGTGTTATTTCAGTTCCGAGCGGTCATATCGCCGTCCACGAGGCAGGTGCTATCGAGATTACCGGACATAAGGTACTGGAGATTCCTGGACGCAAAGGCAAGATTGTGCCGAAAAATCTGGAGGCTGAGATTCTCAAAATGGAACAGGACCCGAATGCCTGCCATATGGTCATACCGGGTATGGTATATATCACTTTCCCGACCGAGTACGGTACTCTCTATACTGCAAAGGAGCTGGAGGCCATCTACAGCATCTGCAGGGAGCACAATCTGCTTCTGTACATAGACGGAGCCCGTCTTGGCTATGGCTTGAGCGCAGCTGTCAATGATGTTTCCCTTCCTTTCCTCGCATCCCATTGCGACTGTTTCTATATAGGAGGAACCAAGGTCGGTGCCCTGTGCGGTGAGGCTGTGGTTTTTCCTCGCGGCAATGCTCCGGAGCATTTCTTCACTATGACCAAGCAGCGCGGTGCCCTGCTTGCAAAGAGCCGCCTGGTAGGAGCTCAGTTTGAGGCTCTGTTTACCGACAATCTGTATTTTGAGATATCAAAGCACGCAATTGCAATGGCCACCACGATGAAAGGCATTTTTATCAAGGCGGGCATACAATTGTGGAACGATTCTCCTACAAACCAGATTTTCGTTGTGCTTGACCGTCAGATGATTGAGAGGCTCAAGTCACGCGGCATTCTCTTCGAAATCTGGGAGCCGGTCGATGACACCCACAAACTCTGCCGTTTCGTGACCAGCTGGGCCACCCGCTTCGAAGACATATTCCTTCTGGAGAAGGGACTGGTATAGACAGCGGCAATACCATTCAAAGAAAAAACAGGGTGGCCATGCGGTCACCCTGTTTGTTGAATATCCAATCTTCGATTAAAGCTCGTTGAGCTCGTCAACTGCCTCGTCCTTACGGCCGACAACGATATCCTGGTAGTCCTTAAGACCGGTACCGGCAGGAATCAGGTGACCGCAGATAACGTTCTCCTTGAGGCCTTCGAGGTGATCTACGCGACCGCGGATAGCGGCTTCGCTGAGCACCTTGGTTGTCTCCTGGAAGGAAGCTGCGGAGATGAAGCTGTTGGTACGCAGTGCTGCGCGGGTAATACCCTGGAGCACAAGACGTGCAGTAGCAGGGCGTGCCTCGCGGGCATTAACGGTCTTCAGACCCTGGCGTGCGAGAGACTCGTTTTCTGAGTGAAGCTCGCGTGCTCCGATAATCTGACCCTCCTGATACTTTTCGGAATCGCCCGGATCAAGAACGACAAACTTTCCGAAGATAGCGTCGTTGGCATCCATAAATGCCATCTTGTCCACAAGCTCCTCCTCAAGGAACTGGGTATCACCGTGGTTGGTGATTTCCACCTTGCGCATCATCTGGCGGACGATAATCTCGAAGTGCTTGTCGTTAATCTTCACACCCTGGAGGCGGTAAACGGCCTGAACTTCGTTCACGATATACTCCTGAGCCTTGACAGGTCCGAGTATTGCCAGAATGTCGGAAGGAGATATACCACCGTCTGAAAGCGGAGTACCGGCCTTCACATAGTCATCCTCCTGAACGAGAATCTGCTTTGAGAGCGGCACGAGATAGTGTTTCTCAAGGCCTGAACGGTTCCTGATGATAATCTCGCGGTTACCACGCTTGATGGTTCCCATAATTACCTGACCGTTAATCTCTGAGAGGACTGAAGGACTTGCACTAGGGTTACGGGCCTCGAAGAGCTCGGTAACTCGAGGAAGACCTCCGGTGATATCGCTGGCCTTACCGAAGGCGCGAGGAATCTTGATGATAACGTCACCAATCTTGACCTCTGCTCCATCCTCAACCATAACGTGCGCACCTACTGGGAGGTTGTACTGCTTGAGTATGGTGCCGTCTTCACCTACGATATCGATTGCAGGGCTCTTGGTCCTGTCCTTGGAGTCGATGATGACCTTGTCGGAAGAAGCCGAGAACTCGTCGTTGCTGTCCTTGCGGTAGGTAACACCCTCAGCCATGTTTTCGAACTTCAGGGTACCTGCAACTTCAACGATGGTCGTTGCATTGTAAGCATCCCATTCGCAGATTCTGTCACCCTTGCGTACTGAATCGCCATCCTTGAAATAGAGGACTGATCCGTAAGGGATATCATACTGTGAGAAGGTCATTCCGGTATTCTCATCGACAATGCGGAGCTCGGTCATACGGCCGACAACCACTGTCTGGGAAGTACCGTCATCGGATACTCTCTCGATGGTACGGAGTTCTTCGAACTTAAGGCGTCCGTCATACTTCGAATCGATGCTTGAATCTGCACCGGCTGAAGAAGCGGTACCACCGACGTGGAAGGTACGAAGGGTAAGCTGGGTACCAGGCTCACCGATGGACTGTGCGGCAATCACACCGACAACCTCACCCTTCTCGACCATACGGCTGGTGGACAGGTTGCGTCCGTAGCACTTCGCGCAGACTCCCCTGCGGCTTTCGCAGGTAAGCACTGAGCGGATCTCCACGCTCTCGATTGGGAGGTGGTCGATGAGCTCGGCCTCCTTCTCGCGGATCTCTTCACCCGCACGGATGATGAGCTCGCCGGTAAGAGGATTGAAGATATCGTGTACTGAGGTACGTCCGAGAATACGCTCTCCGAGTGACTCGACAACATTATCCTTGTCCTTGATGGCAGTAGCCACAAGACCTCTGAGGGTGCCGCAGTCCTCCTCCGTGATAATCACATCGTGGGATACGTCAACCAGACGCCTTGTCAGGTAACCTGCATCCGCCGTCTTGAGGGCGGTATCTGCAAGACCCTTACGTGCACCGTGCGTTCCGATGAAGTACTCGAGCACCGTCATTCCCTCCTTAAGGTTGGAGATAATAGGGTTCTCGATAATGTCCGCACCGGATGAGCCTGCCTTCTGAGGCTTGGCCATAAGTCCGCGCATACCGCAGAGCTGCTTGATCTGCTGGGTTGAACCGCGGGCTCCGGAGTCGAGCATCATAAATACAGGGTTGAAGCCCTGCTGGTCGGCAGAAATCTGCTTTCCTACGATGGCCGTGAGGTTGTTGTCAATGGCTGACCAGAGGTCCACAACCTTGTTGTAACGCTCCTGGTTCGTGATGAATCCCATCGCGAAGTTGCCCTTGATTTCCTCAATCTTCTCATAGGCATCAGCAATGAGGGTCTTCTTCTCCTCAGGGATGATGACATCACCGAGGTTGAAGGAAATACCGGCGCGGAATGCCTGATAGTATCCGAGGTTCTTGATGTCGTCGAGGAACTTGGCGGTGCGTGTTACACCCGTGTTCTTGATGACATTGGTAATGATGGTACGCAGAGGCTTCTTTCCGAGAAGAACGTTCACATACGGAACCTCATCCGGAACATACTGGTTCACGATGATACGGCCTGCGGTGGTCTCCACAAGCTCAGTACCCTTGCTCGGGTCCATCTTGTCCTTAGGAAGACGCACCTTGATGAGGGCGTGCATATCAATCTTCTTGGCATCGTATGCGATAATCACATCCTCAGGGCCATAGAAGCACATTCCCTCTCCCTTTGCACCCGGACGCACCTTGGTGATGTAGTACAGTCCGAGTACCATATCCTGTGAAGGCACGGTAATAGGCGCACCGTTGGCAGGATTGAGAATGTTGTGTGAGCCGAGCATAAGAAGCTGGGCCTCCATAATGGCTGCGTTGCCGAGCGGGAGGTGGACTGCCATCTGGTCACCGTCGAAGTCGGCGTTGAATGCCGTACATGCAAGAGGGTGGAGCTGGATGGCCTTTCCTTCAATCATCCTTGGCTGGAATGCCTGGATACCGAGACGGTGGAGGGTAGGTGCACGGTTGAGCAGCACCGGATGGCCCTTCATCACATTCTCAAGGATATCCCAGATGACAGGATCCTTGCGGTCAACTATCTTCTTTGCGGACTTCACAGTCTTCACGATACCGCGCTCGATGAGCTTGCGGATAATGAACGGCTTGTAAAGCTCTGCTGCCATATACTTAGGAAGACCGCACTCGTGCATATTGAGCTCAGGTCCTACGACGATAACTGAACGTGCAGAGTAATCGACACGCTTACCGAGGAGGTTCTGGCGGAAGCGTCCCTGCTTACCCTTGAGGGAATCGGAGAGGGACTTGAGAGCCCTGTTCTGGTCGCTCTTGACAGCCGCAGACTTCTTGGAGTTGTCGAAGAGACTGTCGACCGCCTCCTGGAGCATACGCTTCTCGTTGCGGAGAATCACCTCAGGAGCCTTGATCTCGATGAGTTTCTTGAGTCGGTTGTTGCGGATGATGACGCGCCTGTAAAGGTCGTTAAGGTCGGAAGTCGCAAAACGGCCGCCGTCGAGCGGAACGAGAGGGCGGAGATCCGGCGGAATCACCGGAAGGACCTTCATAATCATCCACTCAGGACGGTTTTTGCCGTTGGACTCCTGGAACCACTTCACTACCTGAAGTCTCTTCAGGAGCTCAGCCCTGCGCTGCTGAGAGGTCTCAACCTCCATTTTCTGGCGCAGTTCCTTGGCAAGCACATCGACGTCAATCTGCTTCAGCAGGTCATAGATACCCTCGGCACCGATCTTTGCAACGAACTTGGCAGGATCGCTGTCGGAAAGGTTGTCATTACCCGGAAGGCTGTTGACAATGTCGAGATACTCGTCCTCGGAAAGGAGTTCCATCTTTGCAATCTTGCTTGCACCCTGATTTACTACTATATATTTCTCGTAATAAATCACGGCCTCAAGCTTCTTTGCAGGTATGCCGAGAAGAGCTGAGATCTTGTTCGGAGCGCTCTTGAAATACCAGATGTGGGCAACCGGAACGGTAAGGGTGATGTGACCCATACGCTCGCGGCGCACCTTCTTCTCAGTAACCTCGACATTACACCTGTCGCAGATGATGCCGCGGTAACGGATTCTCTTGTACTTTCCGCAATAGCACTCGTAATCCTTGGTAGGACCGAAGATTTTCTCGCAGAAGAGACCGTCCCTCTCAGGTTTGTAGGTCCTGTAGTTGACCGTTTCCGGTTTCAGGACCTCTCCGCAGGACCTTTCGGTAATGTCCTCCGGAGAAGCAAGAGAGATGCTGATAGTCTGGAAATTGCTCTTGACTTTTGTTTCCTTATTGTTGAAAGTAGGCATATTTCTATCTGATCAATTCAAAGTAATTAATCCAGTGTGACCTTGAGTCCGAGACCTCTGAGCTCGTGGAGGAGCACATTGAGGGACTCAGGGATACCTGCAGGCGGCATCGGATCGCCCTTGACGATAGCCTCGTAGGTCTTTGACCTGCCGACTACATCGTCAGACTTGACGGTAAGCACTTCCTGAAGAACATTGGCAGCACCGAATGCTTCGAGTGCCCAAACCTCCATTTCTCCGAAACGCTGACCTCCGAACTGAGCCTTACCTCCGAGCGGCTGCTGGGTGATAAGGGAGTATGGTCCGATGGAACGTGCGTGCATCTTGTCGTCAACCATATGGCCGAGCTTGATCATATAGAT
>CALYTI010000015.1 GCA_945487035.1 uncultured Bacteroidales bacterium | reverse complement strand
GCCCTGATTTTTGCACGGCGGGGGTTGCCGAAGGGCGGAAAAGCAATTTTTGCCCCGTTTTTTGCTCGCGGAAGGTACGGAAGGCAATTATTTGCTATATTTGTGGCTGCGGCAGGAAAACAATAACCAAAATGGAGATGAACAACTCAGAGATGCACAGGAAATATATGCAGATGGCGATTGACGAGGCTACGGAAGGGATTATGAATGACCACGGAGGGCCTTTCGGAACGGTCATTGTCAAGGATGGAGAGGTCATAGCCACGGGGCACAACAGGGTACTTCTGAACAACGACCCGACAGCCCACGGCGAGGTTGAAGCCATCAGGGAGGCAGGACGCCGTCTGAAGACTTTCGACTTGTCGGGCTGCACCCTCTACACGACCGGAGAGCCTTGCCATATGTGCCTCTGCGCCTGCATGTGGGCGAATATCGACAAGATTTACTACGGCTGCACGATTGAAGACAACGGCCTCATAGGCTTCCGTGACGACAAATTCGACAAAATCTTCGGAGGCCGCGATAAGCTCGAAGGGTTTATGAGTGAGGTCGAGAGGCAGAGCTGCCTGGAGCTGTTCAACCTGTACCGCTCCCTCAAACGCAAAATCTACTAGCCAGCCGGCACCCCAACCAGCCCCTCCGGCACCCAAACCGGCACCAACCGCCAGCACCCCGCAACTATATCTTCACCGTCATTATCTGGTCGATGTCCGTGAGATAATTCGGTGTCAGGTGCTCCTTGCGGTTCTTCCAGACTTCCCTGTCGCTTCCCGCCACGGCAAGTCCCACCGTCCTGACTCCGTACTTGTGGTTCATCCTGTCGAGCGTCTCCGACAGCTCCACACGCTCCTCCCGCTTCTGCACCGGGTCGAAAAGAAGGTGGTGGCAGCAGCCCGGCGTAATATCCGACAGGATGACCCCCGACTTCTTGAAGAGAATGCCGGGGCGATATATTTCCTCTACCAGGTCGAGCACCGCCGCCGTGATTTCGAGCGTATCCGCTGAAGGGACGCTGAGCCGCCGGGTCGCTATGTTGCCATACTGCGGCAGGTCCTCGCGGAAGCGGTTGCTGCAGGCGAAGACCGACACGCGCCCCGCTGCCGAGTCCTGCCCGCGCAGGGTGCTGCAGCAGCTGGATGCGAAGGAGGCAACCGAAGCCTTGAGGTCTTCCTTGGAAGAAATCATATTGCCGAAGCTGCGGCTGGTGGTGATGGTCTGCCGCCGTATCAGCTCCGAAGTGTCGATGCAGGGATGCCCGTTCAGCTCCAGCCAGGTCTGGTAGCCCGGTTTATGGAAATATTTCATCACCCACTCGCCGCTTTTGTCCGCGAACTGCAGGGGCGTGGTCACCCCGAGGGCGGAGAGCTTCGCGAAGGAGCGGGGCCCTATTCCCCATACATCCGAAAGCTCGAACAGGGAGAGGGCCTTGCGCCGCTTCTGGTCGCTGTCTATCATACATACGCCGCCGTAGCCTTTGTACTGCTTCGCGAACTTGCTTGCGACCTTGGCGAGCGTCTTGGTCTGGGCAATGCCCACGCTCACCGGGATATCGGTCCAGAGAGCTATCTGCCGCACCATCCCGCGCATCAGCTCCACGAGGTCGCAGCCCTTCCCGTAGCCGTCCAGGTAGAGGAACTGTTCGTCTATCGAATAGCACTCCGTGCGCTCGACGGTACGCCGCATTATGCTCTGCACCCGCCTGGACATCGCTGCGTAGAGCATCAGGTTTCCGGAAAATACGGCTACGCCGTTCCGCTCGATGATGTCCTTCACCTTGAAGAACGGGTCGCCGCGCCTCAGCCCCAGCGCCTTGGCTTCGGAGGTGAGGGCCACTATGTTGCCGTCATTGCTGGAGAGCACGCATACGGGCTTGCCCTTGAGCCCCGGGTGAAGGGCCCGCTCGACGGAGGCGAAGAAGGTATTGCAGTCGGCAAGGGCAATCATACAATGCAAAGGTAATACTTTTATTTGAAAAATGTAATACGGAATTCATAGGAAGCTGCGCTCAGTCAAATAATTCGTATATTTACGGAGTATATGAAAAGGCTTGTATATTTGTTTGCCGCGCTGCTGATGCTCTTGCCGTCAGCGTGCGGGTTCGAGCTTCTGGCGCAGGAGGGCAGCGCGGATTCGCTGATTGTTATCAGCAAGGAAGATATGACGCTGCGCCTGCTTGACGGGCAGGGACAGGTGCTGCTGCAGTACCCCATCGCCTGCGGCAAGAATTATGGCAACAAGCAGAAACCGGGAGATATGAGGACGCCGGAAGGGGTGTTCAGCATTTCCGAGATAGTGGATGCTTCAGGCTGGACTCACGATTTCGGTGACGGGAAAGGTGAGATTGCCGGGGCATACGGCCCGTTTTTCATCCGTCTTGTGACTCCGGGGCATAGGGGAATAGGCATTCACGGGACCCACAAGCCGGAGTCCATCGGCACCCGCGACACCGAAGGCTGCATCCGCCTCCATAATGATGACCTCCGGCAGCTGGTCGGGCACGTGCGCGTCGGAATGACCGTTGTCATCCTGCCGTCCTGGCGGGATGCCCTCGCGGGACAGTAGTTCGTGATGCGCGGGAGTGCGCTTTCGGCACTCTGAAGGCCCAAAGCGCAGAGGCCGGGGGCAGACTTGCGGGGAAGCATGTAGATATCTCACAGTAAAGTAACTTTTACAAAAGTTAATTTCGGGCAAAAATTAGCTTTTCCAAAAGTTAATTTATATCTTTGTGGAAAACTGAATCAGATGGAATCAAAAGAAGTTCTGCCTCTCATCACGGTCTATCACAGGAAATTGGCCGAAACATCAATGACATTTAAGAGAAGTCTGTATTTCTCAATAAATTGGGACGTTCGCATGCTTGGAATAAAGGGTGAAAAGGGCGTTGGGAAGACCACCCTTGTTCTTCAGCATATCAAAGAGGCATTCGACAATCCCGATGACGCTTTGTATGTCTCAATGGACAACCTCTGGTTCAAGACACATTCAATAATGGACCTTGTGGACTATCTGTATGCAAATGGAATTTATTACCTCTTTATGGATGAAATCCACAAATGCCCGGACTGGACACTGGTTCTGAAGAATCTTTATGACAATTATCCGAATCTCAATATTGTCTATACAGGTTCGTCAATGTTGAAGATAGACAATTCAAGAGTGGACCTTTCAAGAAGGCAAACACTGTACAAACTCAATAATCTATCATTCAGAGAATATCTTGAGTACGAGGGAATCGCCTCTTTCGGTGCTTATTCATTTGAGGACTTGCTGAATAATCACGTAAAGTATGCGATGGAAATCACATCCAAAGTCAAAGTGCTGAAATATTTTCAGGATTACTTGTCCCGCGGAATGTATCCGTTCTACAAAGAGTCATATTCCGACTTTCATATCAGGTTGTCGGAAGCGGTAATCCAGACTCTTGAAAGTGACCTCACAGCTGTTGAGGATGTGACTTTCGAAACGGTTCAAAAAACGAAAAAGCTCCTGATGATAATAGCGGAAAGCCTTCCTTTTGTTCCGAATGTGAACCGTCTTTGCGAAGCACTCGGAACAACTCGTGATTCCTGCCTTAAGATGTTATATGCCCTTGACAGGGCCGGGATAATGATACTCCTTACAACCGAGCTTAAGAATTACAAGAAGCTGGTGAATCCGGACAAAATATTTCTCGGGAACCCCAACATAATGTATGCTTTAGGGGGAAATATTGAAACGGGCACAATCAGGGAAACATTTTTTGCAAACCAGGTAGGGGCATACAACCCGCTCCAGTACCCCAAAAAAGGAGATTTCCTTGTCTGTGGGAAATATCTTTTTGAAGTCGGTGGAGCAGGAAAATCATTTGAACAGATTAAGGATGAGCCGGACAGTTTTCTTGCCGTTGACAATACCGAAATCGGAACCGGATCAAGAATCCCATTGTGGCTGTTTGGATTTCTGTATTGAGGTCTCGAAACCTGACTTTGTATTCTCTATATCGGTATAGTAAGGAATGAGAAATTTTACAAATCCCTCCTCAACCTCTTTGTTCGGATAGCCCAACTTGTATAGTCCGAATTCCTTGTCATACCCCTTTATTGTCAGATACCCGCTCTGATATATTACCGGAATGGGGTTGGAGGAAGCCGAATCTATGCTGTTGAGCTCATCGGAGGACAGAACTTCCTTTTCCAGACAGGAGAGGTTGTAGTTGTGCTTTTTGAGGAGTTCCACCAGATAGGTCGGAGTCCCGGTTTCAAACCAGTAGGATTCAAGTTTCTTTTTGTCAAGCGCATTCAGAATACTGAACGGGTTATAGAGCCCCGGAACATCATGCGCGAATAGCAGGGGCCTCCGATCATTGCCCTATCCTAATGAATTATGATGTTGATATAGGAATCCGGAAGAAATAATTGAGAGTGGAACAGAAACCCTGCAAGCAGGTGAAATTGCAACCCGCTGGTTATTAGGATATTAAAATTTTCGTATGGGGTAAAACACCCCATACGAAAAAATTAAAGTATTATGTATCAAGCTGTTACAATTTCACCCTTCCTACACTCGGTAAACCTATATCAGGACTATATACCTGTGTCGTCCTGAAGAATGCTGAAAACATAAGCCGGCCTCCCACGCACTTTTCCATCCTCATCCCACACATCTGGAATACACCAACAAGCCTCACATCACCGGCAGGCAGTGCTTTCCAGTTGCAGGAGTGCCGATTTTGTTTTGAGACCGGCGGCATATCCTCCCGGGCGGCCTGCAGACCCGGTCACACGGTGGCAAGGAATGATGATGGAAATAGGGTTATGCCCGACAGCAGTTCCGACAGCCTGTGCAGACATTCTTTCCATTCCGCTCTCCTGCGCAAGTCTGGCAGCAATCTGTCCGTAAGTCATTGTTTGCCCATAAGGAATCGTCAGAAGTATCTTCAGGACCCTTTTGCGGAATGCGGAAGCGCGCAAGGAGATTGCAGGCATGAAGTCTGGGACTTTTCCACTGAAGTAGACAGCAAGCCATCGGCAGGTTTGATCAAATACCGGGAGTAAGCACTCCTCATATCCGCTGTCCAATACTTCCCCGAAGTGTTTCTGGCCATCGAACCATAGCCCTATAAGGGCCTGCCCGTCGCTTGCCATCGTCATACCTCCAAGAGGAGAGTCATAGTGCCATATATAGTCCATCTTCCTTACGCAAACCTGCGGGACAAATATACAATATTTTATCCTGCCGCTTTTCAGCACTGGACCCTAGCCTTCCTGTGTAATGCAACAATTCAATATAGCCAAATACTATGGGCTGAAATGGCGCTTGGGGACCGTATTGGGGTGGGAGTTTATTTCGGCTACTACTAACAATTTTCACTTTTAAAGGTGGTACATTACCACCTTTTAACTATATTTGCAAAAAATACGAGTATGAATTGGGACGAAACATACCGGGCATGGTGCGCTTTGCAACCTCTTTCCGACAGGGACAGAGACCGCTTGAGCCGTAAGTTTACCGTTGAGTTTAACTATAACAGCAACCATATTGAGGGTAATACTCTGACCTATGGCCAGACGGAGCTTCTGCTGTTATTCGGAAAAGTAGTCGGCGAAGCTGAGATGAAAGACTTTGAAGAAATGAAAGCCAGCAACGTAGGGCTTCTGATGATGAAGGAACAGTCTTCCTTGAAGAATACGCCTCTTACGCAGACTTTTATTCGTCAGCTGCACAAGACCCTTCTTCGTGAGGACTACAATGTCTATCGAACCCTCCCTGACGGGACTGTGACCAGCTATGTCATACATGCAGGGACATATAAGACTCGTCCCAATAGCGTGATTACCCGCTACGGCGACCGCTTTGACTATGCCGCTCCGGAGGAAACCGAAGCCTTGATGAGCGATTTGGTGGATTGGTACAATGATGCCGAGGCGACTGGAGATTTCAATCCGATTGAGTTGGCGGCACTTTTCCACTACCGGTATATCAGAATTCATCCGTTTGAAGACGGAAACGGGCGTATAGCCCGTCTGCTGGTAAACTATATACTATCCCGACACGATTATCCGATGGTTGTGGTTCGCAGCCGTAAGAAGAAGGACTATCTTGAAGCACTGCACCAGGCAGATTTGGTCGCAGGTCCCGTCCCAAGCGACGGCGCTCACGCCGGCTTACGTGAAGCTCGCGTATTCGTTAACTGGTTTAAGAAGATGATGATTGAGGAAGTCCAAACCGACATTGATTTCATCCGGACCCGGGATGCAAACGTTTGGTGGTATGACGGTCAGCGCATTCATTTCCGCAGTTTGAACTCAGGAAGAATCCTTAATGTGCTTATGACAGAACCTGGAATTACTATCGCTGCACTGGCTCGGAAGATAGGTATCAACAAGTCTGCTATCCAGAAGCATCTGAAGTCTATGACCGATAAGGGTTACATTGCCCGTCGGGAGAGAGACGGAGAATGGAATGTGTTCATCATTCCATCTATATAAAAGCATACCACTTTTAAAGGTGGTATGTGACCACCTTTATTGGTGATTTTTTCGTACCTTTGGAAATTCAGTACAAAATACAGATATGGCGAAGCAGAATGTATATCTTGCGTCCAAGCCCCGGTATGAGATTTTGGACGGATTGCGCGGCGTGGCTGCGCTGATGGTAATTATCTTCCATTGTTTCGAGACCTATATCCCGGTATTCGGTACCCAAATCGTCAACCACGGCTATCTGGCGGTAGATTTCTTCTTCATCCTGTCCGGCTTTGTGATTGGCTATGCCTATGACGACCGTTGGGACAAGATGACCACCTGGGGCTTCTTCAAGAGGCGTCTCACCCGCCTGCATCCTATGGTCATAGCCGGAATGGTGGTGGGAGTATCGCTGTTCTTCTTCGCCGGCGCAGCATTCCCCCAGACCCTGGAGATTCCGTTATGGAAGTTCCTGCTCTGTATGGTGATGGGGCTGTTTATGATTCCTTGCCCCAACAGCCTGGATATACGCGGCTGGGGCGAGTTCAACTCCTTCAACGGGCCGCAGTGGTCGCTGACTTTTGAATATATAGCGAATATTCTCTATGCCTTCATATTCCGCCGCCTTCCTAAGGTGGCACTCGCGGTGCTCTGCGCTGTCTGCGCCTTCTTCACCCTCGACCTGACGCTCGGCTGGGATGTGTTCGGCCTCTTCCCGGATGGCCCGCAATATACGGTAATCGGTGGCTGGAGCCTCACCGCGCAGCAGATATATATCGGCTTCTCGCGACTGCTCTTTCCTTTCCTCTGCGGTCTGCTGATATCCCGCATACTGCCTTCGCACCGCAGCGAGAGCAACCCGAGCGGCTCGCCCATCCACCTCAAGGGAGGATTCTGGTGGTGCTCGCTGCTGCTTGTGCTGCTGTTCTCCACACCTTGCATCGGTGGCCACAGGGGCCCTGCGGACGGCATATACCAGGCGGTATGCATCATATTGCTTTTCCCTCTAATTGTGCTTGCGGGCTCCGGCTCGGTGACTACCGACAAGCGCAGCGCAGCCGTGTGCAAGTGGCTGGGAGATATTTCATATCCTTTATATATAACGCATTACCCGATTATGTATATGCAGATGAACTGGGTCGCCGCGCATTACGACGCACCGCTTTGGATGCATATTGCGATGAACATCGGCGTTGTGGTGATGTCAGTTGTGCTCGCCTGGGGCCTGCTGAAGGTTTATGACGAGCCGGTCCGCGAATGGCTCAAGGAGCACTGGCTGAAACGGAGGTAGTCAGGTAGGGGCTATTTCACGTGGAAGTGGTAGCTGAGGCCGAGGCGAAGGCCGGCGAGAAACCCGTACATCGCCGCATCATTTTGCGCATGCGCACCCGTCTGCCAGCAAAGGAAACCTGAGGAAGCGGCAAAGAGCAAGTCCACCCCAAATGGTCAAAGCAACCCTATTGCTGAAAAGGGGAAAACGGAGCTTGAAATATCCGTCCAAAGTTACATCATCCTGAAGACTGAAACCCTTCAGGGAAGCAAGCTGGGGTCCCGTCTCGAAACTCAGATCTGAGGCACTCCACTCAAGTTCAATCTCCGGAACAGGGAAAGCATTAGGGCCATAGAAAGCAGGCGAAACCGGACTTGACTCCTGTGCACAAAGCAAAGAACCCATCAAAAGCAATGGGATAAGGAAGAACAGTTTTTTCATAAAAACACTTGCTACAGTCCCCAGTCAGAGGCTTTGAAGGAGTCTTTCGGGGCCTGAGGGACGTTAGGGAAATAGGTGAAGCCGGTGATTTTCTCCAGGTCGGCAACCGACATCATCTCCTTGCTGGATGGCTTCTGCCCTTTGAGGGAATTGGTGTGGGTGCGAACGAAAGCAACGCACATAAGCTCATCGCGGGTGCAATCCTTCAGGGCCTTGCGGGTAGAACCGCTCCTGGTACGGAGCAGCACATAGTAGAACATTGTCGGAATCGACACATCGCTCCTGCCGCCGAACTCAATCTTCTTCGGAGATGCCGTGTAGCCGTAACCGTCGGTGTATTTGTCGAAATAGCAACCTATTACCTCGTAGAGGGTATCCGCGCACACCTTGGTATCCACCCAATCCTCCAGGATGTTCCAGCCACCGCCTCCGGTATTGAACCCGGAAGAAAGCTGAGGAGCGATATTGGAATAATAGAACACCTGCCTATTGGTAGTGCCGGAAGCCAGTCTCTCGGCAGAGCCCAGCATATGCCCCTTGTTGCAGCCGCCTCCCGTGGACTTGCTGCGATACTGCAGCGAAGCAGGGATATCCGGGTCCGCCTGATAGGCATTCGTGCGGTTGACATTCTTCGCCGAATACATATCGTGGCGTGGAGCTGACACCCAGTAAGGGCAATGGTGCTCCGCGCTGAAGCACACGGCATAATTGCGGGCCTTGTGGCCGGAAGGACTGCGAAGGTCGCAAAGATGGTATGCGTAGTACAAATCGGAATTGTTGTCATCAATACCGTTGCCGTCCGCATCCGCAATCACCGGAAGCTCATACCACACGCGGGTCGTAACCCCAACCGGCGGAACAACCACCTCTGTGGTATCCACCGGCGGAACAACCACCTCTGTGGTATCCTTAGGAGGATCCACAACCCCAGTGGTATCCTTAGGCGATTCAACCACTCCTGTAGTATCTTTTCCAACATCAGGACCTACCGACCCGATAATGTTGTCAATGTTTCCCTCACAAGAAACGAAAAGCAGAGCAAGAGCTCCGGCAATAAAGCAGTGTTTCAGAATTTCCATCGCAGACTGAGCATTGGTATCAATGACTTGAAACGCATTGTCACGCCCTCGGAATTAAGCCAAAGGCTCGGACAGGTGTCCACAGCCACCGACAACGGCACGGAAGTAAAATCGTAGCTCACCCCGTACTGCACCATCAGGCCGGCAGTAAACAGGGACTTGTCGTACATACCGACAGAGACTCCCGGACCTATAAACATATTGAACTGGCCTTTGAGAAGCCTGAAATTCAGGATATTGAAGTCATAGGCCGCAGAAATCCTGAATCCCGGGTACTCAGAGATTCCGAGCACACCGGCATCCACCTCGACAAACTGTTTGTGGTTGACAGTATGCTGATAGCTGATTTCGAGCCCCGGTCCCACTCTAAGACCGAAAGACTTCGGCTGTGCAAAAGCGGCCGTGCCCAAAGCGAGCGACAGGGCCAGAACGGACAATAACTTCTTCATCTTCCCAAAAGATTAAACCATTCCGGAGAATCCGAGGAAGGCCATTGCCATAATGCTGACTGTAATCAGCGCAATAGGAAGGCCCTTGAAAGACTCCGGTACATTGTTTTGTGCAAGATGCTCGCGCAGACCCGCGAACAGAATCATAGCGATGCCGTAACCTACAGCAGTAGAAAGGGCATAGACCACGGACTCGCCGAGATTCAGCAGGTGGGAAGCGCTTCCGAATACGAACTCCTTGGTAACCACAGTGATAGCCACACCGAGAACGGCGCAGTTGGTGGTAATCAGAGGAAGGAAGATGCCGAGGGCCTGATAGAGACTCGGGCTGACTTTCTTCAGCACAATCTCCACCATCTGCACAAGAGCCGCAATCACGAGGATGAAGGCAATGGTCTGCAGGAACTCAAGTCCGAAAGGCAACAGCAGGTACTTGTTGAGAAGGAAGGTGACTATGGTCGCAAGGGTCATCACGAAGCATACCGCTCCGCTCATACCCACTGCTGTGCTGAGCTTGTTGGAAACACCCAGGAAAGGACAGATGCCGAGGAACTGGGCAAGCAGGATATTGTTGACAAAGATTGCCGAAATGATAATCATCAGATATTCCATAATATATCCTCCTTACTTCTTGAGATACTTGTTGAACAGAACCATAAGGTAGCCCAGTACCATAAAGGCACCAGGAGCCATCACGAAAGCGAGAATACCGTCGCCCGGGATGAACTTCCAGCCGAAAACAGAGCCGCTTCCCAGAATCTCGCGGACAATGCCGATAACCGTGAGCGAAAGGGTGAAACCTAGTCCGACGCCGATTCCGTCAAGAGCCGACTCGAGCACACCATGCTTGTTGGCAAAAGCCTCAGCGCGTCCGAGCACGATGCAGTTCACCACAATCAGAGGGATGAACAGTCCGAGGGTCTGGTAAACACCAGGTACGAAAGCCTGCATCAGGAGCTGAAGCAGAGTCACGAAGGTCGCAATCACAACGATATAGACAGGGATATGCACCTTGTCCGGTACGACAGGAGCAATCAGCGAAATCACGATATTGGAAAGGATGAGCACGAACATGGTCGCAAGTCCCATCTCCAGTCCGTTCATTGCGGAAGTAGTGGTGGCGAGTGTCGGACACATACCGAGCACCAGCACGAATGTCGGGTTGTTCTTTACAAACCCGTCAGTGAGAATGGACAGTTTGCTCATTTGCGTACCTCCTTATTGTTAAGCGATTTAACTACATTTACAGCATTGCTGACAGCCAGCGCATAAGCGCGGGAAGTGATGGTGGAAGCGGTAATGGCATCCACATCTCCACCGTCCTTGCGCACTGCAATCTTCTTGTCCGGAGAGAACCCGCGCCACTGAGCCATAAAGTTCTCGTCCTGGTTGCACTTCGCGCCAAGACCCGGAGTCTCGCTGTGCGAAAGCACGGAAGTGTTGTAAACCGTGCCGTCTTCGAGCACTCCAACCATAAGCAGGAGCTGCCCTCCGAAGCCGTTGGTGGCAGACTTCACGGCATAGGCATTGACGCTGCCTTCTACACGGTTCTCATAGTACTCGTATTGTACACCGTCAAGCGTAGCAGTCTTGGCTTCGGAAATCTCGCCTCCCTCAGGAAGCACCATTCCGATTGAAGCCTTCAGCGCCTTTGCGGAAGCGTCCTGAATCGGCTGCCAGGTAAGGGCATATACTCCGCCGAGCAGGGCGGCGCAAATCAGGCAGACTGCCGTAAGGCAGAGGGCCATATTCAAAAGATTCGACTTAGCTGCCATAATCAGTTCCTCCCGTACTTTTTCTGATGGAACGCATTGTTGAGAAGCGGAACCACCATATTCATAATAAGAATAGCGAAGCTGACTCCCTCAGGATATGAGCCGAAGTAGCGGATCATCATCACAATGAGACCTATGCCGGCACCGTAGATGACCTGACCCGCCGTGCTCATTGGGGAGGTGACATAGTCGGTAGCCATAAAGCAGGCTCCCAGGATGAGACCACCGGTAAGAAGGTTGAACAGAGGGTCTGTGAACCTGGTTGGGTCTATGAGCCAGAAGATAAGGCTGACCAGAGCCACTGAGCCGAAGATGCTCAGCGTTGTCCAAGGCTTGATGACCCTGCGCACCAGAAGGTAACCGAAGCCGAGCAGCAGGGCGATGGCGCTGAGCTCGCCGGCGGAACCTCCGATATTGAAGAAGAGGGTCTGCAGATAGTCAGTTCCTGCAATGGCCTCAACTCCGCCCTCGGCATATTTGCCGAGCAGGGTTGCTCCGGAAACGGTATCCACTCCGCTCAGGCAGGACGGGATGGAGAGGAAGCCCTGAGGCACGGTCCAGTCGGTCATCTGTGCAGGGAAGGAGATAAGCAGGAACA
Organism: uncultured Bacteroidales bacterium; assembly: GCA_945487035.1. Lineage (GTDB taxonomy): Bacteria > Bacteroidota > Bacteroidia > Bacteroidales > UBA932 > Cryptobacteroides. Next base: position 30,941 of record CALYTI010000015.1, on the reverse strand, counting down.
CGCGGCCCGTGATTGCAGGGTTGAACGGGTTCTGGCCTATGCCTCCGAAAGACATCTTGGCTACGCCGATGGCAACAACCGCACCGACAACAACCACATACCAAGGGGTTGTGGCAGGAAGATTCATTGCAAGCAGCAGTCCCGTAACCACTGCGGAGAGGTCTCCGATGGTGGAAGGGCGCTTGAGCATCCATTTGGTAATGGCCCACTCGAGGAGCACGCAGCAGGCAACGCTGAGTGCAAGAATCAGCAGCTCACTCAGTCCGTAGAAGAGGACTGAAACCAGCAAAGCCGGAATGAGGGCGATAATCACATCCAGCATCAGCGAGCGTGTGCTTACGGCCGCGTGGATGTGAGGATTTGGTGAAACTATATACTTTTTCATCGTCTGTTACTGTTTAGCGGCTTTGGCAGCTTCAGCGGCAGCCTTGGCGGCAGCGGCACGGGCACGCATAATGCCCATTACCTGCACCTTGGACTGACGGATTCTGTCAAGAAGCGGAATATTGGCCGGACAGCTGTACAGGCAACATCCGCATTCGATGCAATCCTGAACGGCATTCTTCTCAAGACCCTCCATATCTCCCGCCTTCGTCAGGCGGTTCAGAAGGAATGGCTCAAGCCCCATAGGGCAGGCATCAGAGCAGCGGCCGCAACGTATGCAGGCTGAAGTCTCGCCACGCTTGGTCGCATCATAGCTCAGATAAAGGATTGAAGACGAGCCCTTGACCGTAGCGGCATCCATATTGGATATGGCCTTTCCCATCATAGGGCCGCCGCTGATAATCTTGGCGGCTCCCTCAGGAACTCCCCCTGCATAGTCGGCAATCGCGCTGAGCGGAATACCGATGCGGAAGAGGTAGTTATGCTGCTTTTCCAGCGGCAGGCAGTCGCCCGTAACGGTAAGAGTATTGGTAATCAGAGGTTTATTCTTCTGAACAGCCTCATAGACCGCAAGGGCCGTAGCCATATTCTGCACCACTGCTCCTACGCTGATAGGCAGGCCGCCGGACTTCACCTGACGGCGCATCACAGCATCGATCAGCTGCTTCTCGCCACCCTGCGGATAGCGCTTCTTGAGCTGTTGCACCCTGATATTGGTGTATGGCAGTTCGCCGAGAGCCTTCTGCATAGCCTGGATGGCCTCAGGCTTATTTTCCTCAATTGCGAGAACGCAAGGGCATCCTCCGAGTACGCTCTGCATAATGGCAGCGCCCACGATGATTTCCTTGGTGCGCTCAAGCATAATGCGGTAGTCGCTGGTAAGATACGGCTCGCACTCCGCTCCGTTGATAATCAGGCACTCGGCCTTGCTTCCCGGAGCCGGGTTGAGCTTGACGTGGGTCGGGAAGGTCGCTCCTCCGAGTCCCACAACTCCGTTCTTTTTGATTTTCTCGAGAACCGCGGCCCTGTCGGCAGGGATTTCGGTTACGAGGGTATCGCTGAGATCTATCCCTTCGGCCCACTCGTCTCCCTCAACGGCAATCTCGATATGGGTAACCATCTTGCCTGCAATGTCGGCGCGAGGGGCGATGGACTTGACGGTACCGGAAGCCGGAGAATGCACGAAGGCGGAAATGAAGCCCGCCGGCTCGGCAAGCACCTGGCCTACCTTGACCTTGTCCCCTACTGCTACCACCGGGGTCGCAGGAGCTCCAAGATGCTGGGCCATAGACACATAGACAGTCTGCGGAAGAGGCAGAGTCTCAATCGCGCAGTCGCGCGACAGCTTGGAGTCGTGAGGATGGACTCCTCCTATTCTGAAAGTAACGTTTTTCATTGTTGAGCCTCCTTGTTTTCTGCTTTAGCGGCTTCGGCTGCCTCCTTTGCCTTGCGGTTGCGCTCGGCTATGCGGGCCTTTACCGCCTCCTTGTCCAACGGCTTAGGGAAGTTAATACCGTGAATTGCACCCGTAGGACAAACGGCCTCGCACTCGCGGCAGAGCTTGCAGAGCTCATAGTTGATATACGCAAGGTTTCCTTCCAGGGTGATGGCACCCTTCGTGCAGGTCTTCAGGCAAATGCCGCAACCTATGCAGGCTGCAGAGCAGGCCTTCTTGGCGACAGGGCCCTTGTCCTTATTGACACAGCTGACATACAGGCGCATTCCGCGCGGACCCTTGGCACGAAGTTCGATGATGCTCTTCGGGCAGGCCTTCACGCAGGCGCCGCAGGCGGTGCACTTCTGTTCGTCCACAACCGGCAAGCCGGTGGTCACATCCATAGTGAGAGCCCCGAACTGGCAGGCGGAAACGCAGTCTCCGCATCCGAGACAACCGTAGGCACAGCCTGTGTCTCCACTGTACAGGGCTGCCTTCACCTTGCAGGAAGGCGCTCCGTCATAGATATTGGTGGCAGGACGGTTGGCGCAGGAGCCGTTGCACCTTACGACAGCAACCATAGGAGCCTTCTCCTTGACCTCATAGCCAAGAATGCCGGCTACCTTCTTCATCACCTCGTTACCTCCCACAGGACAGTAATGGTTGTCCAGGTTCGGAGCTTTCACTGCCGCATCGGCAAAGGCACGGCATCCGGCAAAGCCGCAGCCGCCGCAGTTGGCGCCGGGCATCACCTTCTCGACCTCGTCGATACGGGGATCCTCTTCGACCTTGAACTTCTTCGCCACCCAGAAAAGAATCAGGGCGAGCAAGAGTCCCAGACCGGCGAGAATCACGATTGTCCAGATAATTGTACCAGTCATTTTTTCTTTATATAAAAAGTATATTCATTCTTAAGTTTGTCACGCATCAGCCAAAGCACGAGATACCAAAGGCCTACTGCGGCAATTGCGCACAGTCCCGCGGTGAGCTCGGAAAGGCCGAGCGCGGTGAGTGCAAGCAGCACGGCTACCATCAGAATCAGAGGCAGCACATAAGCGAGCCATACGGCCTTCAGGCCCATAGTGCGCTTCAGCACTATATCCACCTCCTCCCCTATTTCGAAGCCTAGCTTCGCAGGGACCTGAAGGGTCTTGACCTTGCCTTCGGACATTCCGCACAGGGCGGAAGCCTTGCAGCTGGCGCAGGCATCCTCCGTAGTGAACTCCACGGTAATCATCTGAGGGTCGATAGCTGTTATCTTCCCGCTATGGCTTATTTCTCCCATCCCTGTTCCGGTTCTATGTTGTTGTATGCCATTGAATTCATTCCCGACTCATACTCCGTTGCCATAGCGTCCTGAGCGTAGAGCGTATCCTGCATCTCCACAAACTTGACCTTTTCGGACTTGAAGAGCATATCGATGTCTGTGGTCTCGCCGTTTCGGTGCTTGGCGATAATCAGCTGGGTCTTCTCCTTGTCCTGAGGGCCCTCGGAAAGGCCGAGGAAGTCAGGGCGGTGGATGAAGAGAACCATATCCGCATCCTGCTCGATGGAACCGGACTCACGAAGGTCGGAAAGCGCAGGCTTGCCATTGCCTCCCTGACGGTCAACCGCCTTGCGGGACAGCTGGGAGAGGGCAATAATCGGGATATTGAGCTCCTTTGCCGTAGCCTTGAGCAAACGGGAGATGGCAGCAACCTCCTGCTCTCTCATTCCCTTGGTCTCGACAGGGCCCTGCATCAGCTGCAGGTAGTCCACAATCGCGAAGCGTACACCCTTCTGTTTGACAAGGGACTTGAGCTTGGAGCGGAACTCCATTACCGGAAGGCCAGGGGTCTCATCCACATAGAGAGGAGCCTGGGAAAGCTTTTTGAGCGACTCTTCCAGCAGGGTCCACTCGTCATTCTGAAGCTTGACGCCACCCCTGATTTTGTCTGCGCTGAGTCCTGACTCGCTGGTCATAAGACGGGTAGCGAGCTGGATGGAAGACATCTCAAGAGAGAAGAAAGCCGTAGGGATATGGTGGTCCACAGCCGCGTTCCGCGCAATATTGAGCGAAAAGGCAGTCTTACCCACAGACGGACGGGCGGCAAGGATAATAAGGTCCGAAGGCTGCCAGCCGTTGGTAATCCTGTCGAGGGTAGCATAGCCGGAAGGCACACCGCTCAGACCGGTCTGTTCCTGCATAGCCTCGATGCGGTTGAGAGCCTCCTGAATCACCGAGCCTATCTCCCTTACGGAATGGCGGTCGCTGCTCTGGGTAGCCGCATAGACCCTGGACTGGGCGTCGTCGATAAGGTCGTCCACCTTCACCTCGTCGCTGTATGCCTTTTTGAGGATTTCGTGGGCGGCTGAAATGAGGTCTCTCTGAATGGTCTTCTGGCGGAGTATCCTCGTGTAGGACTCTATGTTGGCGGCAGAGCCTATCCTGCCGGACAGCTGGGCGAGCTTGGCGGGGCCGCCCACCTCATCGAGTTTGCCTTTCTGACGCAGTTTTTCGGAAACGGTGATAAGGTCGATGGGGCTGTGTTCGTTGGAGAGCTCGACCATAGCGCTGAAAATCGCCCTGTGCTGCTCCGAATAGAAGCAGGTCGAGTCAAGCTGGTCTATAGCCTCATCCACACAAAGTGGCTCCAGGAGCATAGCTCCCAGAACCGCCTCTTCGACCTCAAGGGCCTGTGGAGGAACGTTGCCGCCCTCCAGGAAATCGTCTTTCTTTGCCCTTTTCTCGGCCATTACTCCTGTACTTCAGCAAGAGGGTTTACGAGAATACGTCCGCAGTGCTCACAGATAACGAGCTTCCTGCCGGAAGCAATATCCACCAGGCGCTGAGGGGTAATGGTATTGAAGCATCCGCCGCAGGCATTCTCGTTGTAAACGGTAACGACTGCAAGATGGTTGCGTACGCTGCCGCGGATACGGTCGTAGGCGCTGAGCGTGCGCTCGTCAATCCTGGCTGTATACTCGGCACGCTTGGCGCTGAGCTGCTCCTCCTGGGCTGCAGTGGACTCGACAATACTTTCAAGCTCTTCCTTCTTTGCCTGAAGGTCCTCCTTGCGGATTTCGATGCGGCTTGCAATCTCGGTGATGGCATCCTTGCGTTCTGCAATTGCAACGCGTGCCTCTCCGATGTGCTTCTCCGCAATCTGGCGAAGGAGTACAAGATTCTCGAGTTCCTTGTTGATGGAATCGAACTCACGGCTGTTTGCCACATTGGTGAGCTGCTGCTGGTACTTTGCCGTATCGGCATCGATTTCCACCATCTGGTTCTTGTTTTCCTCTATGCTTTTCTCATAGCCCGAAATCATTTCTTCAAGGCGGGCTGATTTGGCAACAAGGGCATTGATTTCATCCTCAATCTGGGCCACTTCCTCAGGAAGTGCACCGCGAAGGCTGACAATCTTCTCAATTTCGTTGTCTGTCTCCTGAAGAGCATAAAGTACGCGGAGCTTCTCCGCTACATCACCTGACTCCGTGAAGCTCTTCCGCAGGGATACGAAAGTTTCCCTCTGGTCGATGGGAGTCTCGACTTTTGTGTTTTTAACAATCTCTGACATATCTGATTTACTGATTATTATTACTGTTTTGTGCGGGACGCAAAGATAGGAAAAATTCCCCTATTATTTAAGTGAATTCCGTATTTCCACCAACTCCCTCCGGATACCCTTCAAAGTATCCAGGGCCTTGACCCTGTCCCTGACCAATTTGTCATCGTTTTCAAGCACCTTCGCCGCCCCCTCGATTGTCATTCCCATGGTTTTGAGAAGATGTTGCGCCTGCCGCAGCACTTCAATGTCCGCAGCGGTGAATTTCCTGTTTCCCTTGGCGTTGCGGTGCGGCTTGATTTTGTCCGGGAACGAATTGCTCCAGAACCTTATGCAGGAAGTGCTCTCTCCCAGCATTTCGGCGACTTCGCCAATCGAATAGTACAGCTTCTCCATATTAATCCAATGATTGGACCGTGTTCACGGCCATATACAACATATTCGAATACTCTTCATAGTCCACGGAGGCGAAGAAGTAATTGACAGGGTCCATAGTGCGGCCGTCCAGCAGCACTTCGTAGTGCAGATGGGGCGCAAAGGCGTTGCCCGTAGTCCCGACCGTTCCTATCTGCTGCCCGAGCTTGACATTCTGGCCCTGCTTGACCTTCATCGTTGAAAGATGGCAGTACACAGTGACATAGCCCCCAGGGTGGGTGATAGTCACCGTATTGCCTTTGCCCTTGCCAGATTTTACCACCGAACTTACCTTGCCGGCAGCGGAAGCATAGACCGGTTCGCCCTGCGACACGATGAAGTCCAGGCCGTCGTGGTCAACATAGGCTTTCAGATAAGGCTGAAGCCTGCTCCCCACGGAAGCACCGATTTGGGTGAAGGAAATGTCTTTCACGGGCAGGTGCATAGGGGGCAGCACGGTGGCAGGGTTCGCCACCCGGTAGAGAGCCTGCTTGAGAGCGAGCTCCACCTCCCGGGCATCCTCCATCATCCTGTCCGACTTGGCGGAAGAATAGGCAATGAGGCTGGTGTTCGGGATGGAATCTCCCCCGCTCAGAAGGCAGAGCGAGTTGATAGGGTCAACGGCAGGAGCGCTGCTGTGGAAAATGGCCTCATAAATCTCGTTGTCCTTGATTTCGAGGTTGCTGATGGCATCGTCCAGCAGCTGCTGCTGCGGAAGAAGCTCCGGATAGAGCTTTTCGTACATCTTGTTTTCCCTCTTGAGTCTTCCCTCAACATCGGTATTGATTGTCAGCGCTATGACAAGATAGACCACTACCGTAACCACTAAGGATACGGCAAGCACCTTCAGGATGAAATTCAACACCCTGCGGCCCGGTTTTCCGGACTCCTTGACTTTAAGGTCGGAGTCTATGCTGTAAAGATGGTCACTTGACATTTACTGCATCTACCATTGCATTATACTCTTCCGGCTTCATGGACAGGTCCATAAAGGACATCGGATCTACAGCTTTGTTCTTGAACAGAATTTCGTAGTGGAGGTGAGGTCCGGTGGACTTGCCGGTATTGCCGACCTGACCTATCTGCTGTCCCCTCTTGAGCTTCTGGCCCTGGGTCACATTTATCGAGTGGAGGTGGGCATAGCGTGTCTTGTATCCGAAGCCGTGGTCTATGATGACCTCATTGCCGTAGCCGAAGAACTGATACCGCACCTTTTCCACAACTCCGTCTCCCGTGGTGTAAACCGGATAGCCGACCTTGCCGGTCGCAAAATCTATTCCGTCGTGGAAGGCAATCTTGTTTTTGTAAACCGGATCGTGGCGGCGTCCGAAAGAACTTGATACACGGTATTTGCCCTTCTCCGGGCAGATTGGAGGCACCGCGGGAACGCAGGATTTCATCTCGTCCGCCTGCTTGGAAACTACAGCCACCTCATCGAGGGCGGTACTCTGGATGAAGGCCCTCTTGGTAAGTACATCCATACGCTTTACGGTCTTCTTGAGAAGCTCGTTTCCTCCGAGGTCATCCAGGTAGGCATATCTGTTGGCGCCTCCGAAGCCGGCCTGCTTCACTTCTTCAGGTATGGCTTCAAGACCGAGTATGGAGCGGTACACGTCGTCATCCCTCTGCTCAATGCCGTTCAGGGTGCTTTCCTGTCCGTCAAGCTGGTGTCCGAGCATCTCGTAGCGGGACTTCCATTTCTCATTCTCGCTCTTCAGATAGGCCGTTTTGGGAAGGTCCAGTCCGAACACCGAGGTGTAGAGCCAGAAATACAGGCACACCAGAGCCACTACCGCTGCCACAAAGCCCAGCACCTTGAAAAGGCGGGCGGCAGATGACTCCTCGTGTTTCTCGTACAGGAGGGTTTCCGCGTTGTATATGTATTTGCTTAATTTCTTCATTCTCACTTGTTTGTCAATCGTTGGATTTCAGACTTGGAGGTTCCGCAAAGGGCTGTCCAGAGCTGCGGCTCACGGAAGCCGCGAAGGAAATCGCCTACAGGCATCCTCTTCTTGCCGCTGAGCTGCAGGTCAAGCACGCTGACGGCTCCGGCAGAAGTGACAATGTGCAGGAAGGTCTTGCCGTCGCTGAGGATGGTGCCCGGCGCAAGGCCTTCAGGGCACTCCACTGCGCGGGATGCGAAGATTTTCATCTGCACAGGCTTGTCCTCGCCCTTTTGGAGCATAGTGTAGGCCGTAGGATAAGGGCTGAGGCCGCGGATGAGGTTGTGGATATGCACAGCAGTGTCGCTCCAGTCTATGTTGAGGAGTTCAGGGGTGAGCTTAGGCGCAGGCTTGAGCACCTCCGAGCCCTGGATGAAGCTGCGCTGCACCCTGGTCTCCACATTTTTCTGAATAATTCCTTCGACGGTCTGCAGCACGACCTGGGAGCCGAGCTCCATAAGGGCGTCGTGCACATCGCCCGCCGTATCTTCCGCACCTATGCGGCATTCCTCGCGGAAAATAATGCCTCCGGTGTCTATGTCCTTGTCTATCATAAAGGTGGTCACGCCCGTCATCTTCTCGCCGTTGATAAGAGCCCAGTTGATAGGGGCGGCGCCGCGGTACTGAGGCAGCAGGGCGGCGTGAAGGTTGAAGGTGCCGAGGCGTGGCATCTTCCATACTTCCTCAGGAAGCATACGGAAGGCAACCACCACAAAGAGGTCCGCCTTGAGGGCACGCAGCTGGGCGAGGAACTCAGGGTCCTTCAGCTTAATCGGCTGAAGCACAGGGATATTGTGCTCCACGGCATATTTCTTCACAGCGCTCTCGTTCACTTTTAGGCCGCGTCCGCTCGGCTTGTCGGCGACGGTCACTACGCCTACCACCTTGTATTTGTGCTTGATGAGGGTGTCCAGAGGGGCTACCGCAAATTCCGGGGTGCCCATATAGACGATTCGGGTCTTGTGGAAAATGGAGGCCACGCGGCTCTTGAGCTTGCGCAGCCAGGTTTTTATGGAATCCATATTGAATACTGGTGAATCGTGTACCGCCTTCCAGGTCAGATAGGCTCCTATCGGGGCGAGTACGAATGAGGAAATGAATGCTCCCGGGATGGCTCCTACCGCACCGTCGTTGGCCAGCTTGGTACCGGAAATGTCAACCACCCAGTAGAGCACGAAGAAGAGCACGGATATGATGGCGGACACGCCAAGGCCTCCCTTGCCTATCAGGGCTCCAAGCGGTGCTCCGATGAAGAACAGTATGAAGCAGGCGAGGGCCTGCGCGAACTTCTTGAGTATTTCCACGCGTGCGCGGCGCAGGTAGAAATGCTCGGAGTAATTGTCGTGCTGGAAGTTGCTCAGCTGCGAGGACATCCTCTGAGCCTTCTCGGAGGCTGCCTTCAGCGCGCGTATTTTGTCGTTGCGGGTCTTCCAGGTGCCGAAGCCTTCGTATTCGAACTCAGTGTGATGCTTCGCCTGCCAGGCGGTGTCGAGCTGAGCGCGCATCATCAGGGTGCCGTCCGCCTTGAAGGAGGCAATATGGTCCTCATAACCCTTGTTGGTGATGAGGGCGAGCGAGTCGCGCTCCTTGATGAGGCTGGAGTTCTTCTGCGACTTGATGGCGTTGCCGAAGCGGTTGTCCTCCGATTTTTCGAAGGCATAGTTCTTCAGAGAAATGATGAGCTGCTGCTCGTGGAAGGCGATTTTCTGAAGTTCGTGCTCCACCTCGCTTCCGTTGCGGTTGCTGCTCTCCTGATAATTGATACCGTCGTAGAGCGTGAAGATAAGGTAGTCCTTCTGCTTGGACAGGCGCATCGTTGCAGAGTCGGCAAGGGTAACGGAGTTGTTGCCCTTCTTGTCGGTATGGTCATAGACCATCACGCCGTGCATCATTCCGCTTTTCTTGTCCTGCTCCTCGACGCGGAGTATGTAGCCGTCAATGCCGTTGTAGAAGGTTCCTGACGGGATTTTGATTTCCTCCTTGGTGCGGCCTATGTCGTCGCGCAGGGTATAGATTTCGTTATAGGCCTTAGGCACAAGGTTATTGCCTATGAAGAAGGCACTTACGGCGATGATGGCGGATACTATGGTCAGCGGGATCATTATCCTTACGAGGGATACTCCGCTGGCTTTTATCGCCATCATCTCGTTGTTCTCCGTCATCTGCCCGAGCGTCATCATCGAGGCGAGCAGGGTGGACAGAGGCAGGGCAAGAGGCAGGATGGTGCAGGTGCCCCACATCAGGAACTCGAGAATCACGGACAGGCCCAGACCCTTGCCCACCAGCTCGTCGATGTAGAGCCAGAGGAACTGCATCATAAGGATGAACACGACAATCAGAAGTATTGCCGTGAACGGTCCTATGAAGGCCGAGAGTATGAACTTGTCCAGTTTCTTCACGCCTGAAGGGGTTTATGCTACGACTTTGCCTACGAGTACCGCGAGGGCGTTCTTGAGCCCGTCGGCATTCCTTCCGCCTGCGGTTGCAATGCCCGGCTGTCCGCCACCGCCGCCCTGGATGCAGGCAGCAGCCTCGCGTATGTCTTTTCCGGCATTCTTGCCTGCCGCTACGAGGTCGTTGCTATAGACCAGCAGCAGCTGAGGCTTGCCGTCGGCGAGGAAGGCTCCTGCGATTGCGGTGTTGGTGAGCTCCTTCTGAAGCAGGAGTGCCGCTTCGCGCACCATAGCAGGGTTTCCTTCGAAGCCGGAAATGGAGTCGATGGTAATCAGGTTGATGCCGCCGACCTGTTTGCCGGTTTGCGAGAGTTCCTTGGCATACTGAGCTGCCTTCTGCTTTGCAAATGCCTCAGCCTGCTTTTTGTATTCCGCATTCTCGGTGATGAGTTTCTGGATGGCTCCGGAGAGGTCAGGGATGTTGTTGAAGAAGGCGCGGGCGGTGCGCAGGGACTCCTGTGCGGTCTCGCTGTAGAGCTCTGCCGCCTCGCCGGTCATAGCTTCAATACGGCGCACGCCCGCGGCTATTGCGGTTTCGCTGACGATTTGGAAGTAACCGATATTGCCGGTTGCGGAGGTATGGCATCCGCCGCAGAGCTCGATGCTAGGGCCGAACTTGACCACGCGCACGGTGTCGCCGTATTTCTCGCCGAAGAGGGCTATAGCTCCCATAGCATTGGCCTCGGCCATAGTGGCATCGCGCTTCTCTTCGAGAGGCATATTGCTGCGGATCAAGGCGTTGACCTTATGCTCCACCTCGCGTATCTGGGCATCGGTGAGCTTCTCGAAGTGGCTGAAGTCGAAGCGGAAGTAGTTGTCGCAGACATATGAGCCCTTCTGCTCCACGTGGGTGCCGAGCACTTCGCGCAGTACCTGGTCGAGAAGGTGGGTGCAAGTGTGGTTGTTGGCGATTTTCTGCCTGCGCTCCGCATCCACCACAAGGGTGAATTCGCCTTCGCAGTTCTGCGGGAGTCGCTGTGCAATATGAATCGTAAGATTGTTTTCCTTGATGGTGTTGAGGATGGCTATCTTCTCGCCGTCGGCTGAAACGATGTAGCCCGTATCTCCGATTTCACCGCCCATTTCGCCGTAGAACGGGGTGCGGTCGAAGACGAGCTGGAGCATCTCCTTGTTCTTCTGCACCACCTTGCGGTGCTTGAGGAGCCTGACTCCGGTGGTAGTGGTCTCATCGTAGCCAGTGAAGCGGCTCTCGCCTTCGCAGTATTCGGTCCAGTCGCCGAACTCGTTGGCGGTGGCGTTGCGGGCGCGCTCCTTCTGCTTGCCGAGCTCCACCTGGAAGCCTTCGAGGTCGATGGTATATCCGTTTTCGGTTGCGATGAGCTCGGAAAGGTCGATCGGGAAGCCGTAGGTGTCATATAGCACGAAAGCATCCACGCCGCTGATGATCTTGGTCTCGCGGGACTTGGCCATATATTCGTCCATAAGCTTGATTCCGCGGTCTAGGGTGCGCAGGAAGGCGTTTTCCTCCTCGCGGATGACGGACTCGATGAGCTGGCGCTGGCTTACGAGCTCAGGGTAGGCCTCGCCCATATCGGAGACGAGCTGAGGCACGAGGCGGCAAAGGAACGGTTCGCTGAAGCCGAGGAAGGTGTAGCCGTAGCGCACGGCGCGGCGAAGGATCCTGCGGATCACATATCCGGCCTTGTTGTTGCTCGGCAGCTGACCGTCCGCAATCGCGAAGCTGATGGTGCGGATATGGTCTGCGACCACGCGCATTGCCACATCGGTCTTCTCGCTTTCGCCGTACTTATGGCCGGAGAGCTCGCCGATTTTTGCGAGCATTCCGGTAAATACATCGGAGTCGTAGTTGGAATTCTTGCCCTGGAGCACTGCGCAGAGACGCTCGAAGCCCATTCCGGTATCGATGTTCTTTGCAGGAAGGCTCTCGAGGTGGCCGTCAGCCATACGCATATACTGCATAAAGACTATGTTCCAGATTTCGATGACGTGAGGGTCTGAAGCGTTGACCAGCTCGCGTCCGCTCAGGCCTGTTGCGGCCTTCTCTTCAGGAGTGCGGATGTCTATATGAATCTCTGAGCAGGGGCCGCAAGGACCGGTGTCTCCCATTTCCCAGAAGTTGTCATGCTTGTTGCCCAGGACTATATGGTCCTCAGGCATATGCTTGAGCCAGGCCTGTTTGGCTTCGTTGTCCATCTCGGTGCCGTCCTCTGCGGAGCCTTCGAATACGGTGGCATAGAGCAGGTTCTTGTCGATGCCGTAAACTTCGGTGAGGAGCTCCCAGGCCCAGTCGATGGCCTCGGTCTTGAAATAGTCTCCGAAGCTCCAGTTGCCGAGCATCTCGAACATTGTGTGGTGGTATGTGTCGTGGCCTACCTCCTCCAGGTCATTGTGCTTTCCGCTGACGCGCAGGCATTTCTGGCTGTCGGTCGCCCTTTTGTAAGGGGCTTTGCTGTTGCCGAGGAAGATGTCCTTGAACTGGTTCATTCCGGCGTTGGTGAACATAAGGGTAGGGTCACCCTTTACTACCATCGGGGCTGAAGGCACGATGGTGTGCCCTTTGGAAGCGAAGAAATCGAGAAACTTCTGCCTGATTTCCTTTGATGTCATCATAAAATTATCTTGTATTTTGTCTATTTCTGTTTTTCGTGCTGCGGCTGCGTTCGGTCTGCTTTCGGCGGCTGGCGGTCTGCTCGTAGCGGTCTGCTGGCTGGCGGCGGCTGGCGTTCTGCTTGTAGCGGTCGGCTGGCGGCGGTCTGCTGGCGGCTGACGTTCTGCTTGTAGCGGACGGCTGACGGCGCGGAATTTGCACATTACAGCACAATCGCGCAAAGATAACAAAAATCTTCGTAAATTTGAAGTAGAAATCCGCGCCGCCAGCGTGGCGCATTAAACAGTGTTTTGATTATGGAAAAAACAAAAATCATCAGCAGTGCAATCATCGCACTCGGACTTGCCGTCTGCGGCATTTGTCTTCCAATTGCAGTCAAGGAGTACAGGGCTCTGGACCGTACCGTGACCGTCAAGGGCCTTTGCGAGAAAGAAGTGAGTGCAGACAAGGCTATTTGGCCTATTACTTTCAGGAATACTGACAATGAGAGCATTACTTCCCTGACACGCAAGATTGACAACGACAAAAGACTTATTTTGGATTTTCTCATCAGGGAGGGCATCGGCGAGGATGAGATTACCATCAATGCTCCGGTGATTTCCGATAAGCTTTCCATGAGCTACGGAGTGGACAGGGCATACAGGTTTGTGAGCAAGAGCGTGATTACGGTCTGCACTTCGAAGGTGGACAAGGTGCTGGAGTTGAGCACGAAGATTTCCGAGCTTCTCAAGGCCGGAGTGCTTATCGGCAGCGAGAATGAGTGGGAGGGTGGCATTACCTACGAGTTCGAGGGTCTCAATGAGATCAAGCCGGAGATGATTCACGAGGCTACGGCCAATGCGCGTCTCGCCGCAGAGCAGTTCGCCAGCGATTCGGGGAGCCGTATCGGGAAGATCAAGACTGCAAGCCAGGGTTCGTTCAGCATCGCCAACCGCGATTCCAACACACCGCAGATCAAGTGCGTCAGGGTTGTTACTTCGATTACCTATACTCTGGAAAAGTAAGCGGGTAGGCATTTAAAAAATTTTTGAGGAAATAAATAAATTATCTATATTTGCAGTCCCTTTTCGGGAAAGGAGAGGTGGTAGAGTGGTCGATTACGGCAGTCTTGAAAACTGTTGAACTGAAAGGTTCCGGGGGTTCGAATCCCTCCCTCTCCGCGCAATGCAAAGCAATTCGGACGCTGCACGCAAGTGCAGCGTTTTTGCGTTCTGCACACAGGGGCGTTGAAAGCTCGCTTTCATAAGGCCCTGCGCGCAGAACCGCAAAAAGAGCCGTCCCGGCTCGTCCCGAGTTGCTTTGCTCCCGGAGACCGAGGGACGTGGCGCACGAAGTGCGGCAAATCCCTCCTCATCCCGCCCCTTCCTCCACTTCCTCCACTCCCCTCCCCTTCCGTGCGCAGAATCGGCCTATTTGCGCACCAACTGCAAAAAATTCCACTCCCGTGCGCAGAATCGCCCTTTCTGCGCACCGATGAGTATTACTGATATCGGTTGATCCGTGTAAATGACGAATCTTAATAGCACAATCATCCCTCCCCGATACTCCACACATCACCTGATGTATGAGATTAGGAAGGAAATGTGCCTGGGAAGCCGTTTTTACTCCTGATGTGACACTTCGGGAAAACGGGAATGTGCCACAGAGGGCAGTGTGGGGCAGGTTGGGGTTTTCCTGATGTGACAGATGAGGAAGAAAAACTGCCTGGAAAGCCGTTTTTGCTCCTGATGTGTAAGATTAGGAAAACAACGGGAGAGCAGGCTGATAGCGGGGTTAGGACGCTCCATAGGGAACAGACGAATCACGACCAGCTCCGAGGCCCCGGTTTTATTACTTCGCTTTCCGTCCGGGACCACAATAAAGAAAAAGGAGCCGCCCAAGGACGACTCCCCGAACCGGAGGCGAAGCAGCGCACCAAAAAGTGCCAGCCTATTCAGATATTACTTTGCGCCCCACGCACGTCTGTAATAAGAATGGACTTTCTCGACCTTACCATTGCGAACGCGGGTGTAACCCTTTACCTTGATAAGGATTGGTATTCTGACCACTATGAGAATCGTGATACCAGCATAAGAATGGTCTTTTGTTTTAAACATGGTTGAATAGAGATTACTTGTAAAAGACCTTCTGGGGGAATCATTGATCTACATCTCCGGTTTATTCTTTTTTGAGAAAGAAAAAGCACCTCAGGTGGGGTCTGAAGTGCCTTATGTCGTAATCTCTTGACAACCATGTTTTGTCACTGCAAAAGTACAAATATTTTGTCTAATTGCAAATATTTCTTAAAAAAGCACCTCAGTAAGGGCTAAGGTGCTGGTACTTGAGTTAATTCAAGTTTACATATGCTGCACGAAGGTACAGACATTTTTCTTGAACAACAAAAAAGACACTTCAGTTTGGGGCTGAAGTGCCTATTTCCTGTTACTAAATAAACATCGCATATTTTCGCAAAGGTACAAACTATTTCCAATTTATCAATAACCTGACTACAAGGCGACTCCGAGCTCTTTGACGAGCTGGGCAATCTCATCAGCCTGAGCAATCTTCTTGCGGCTCTTGACACTCTGAGTCAGCGGCTTGTCGAATACTCCCTGAAGATTCTCCTGCAGGGTATCCATATCGTTGCTGACCTTGGTGTCGGTGATTCGGGCGTAAATCTGGGTGGTCTTGACATTGGTATGGCCGAGCATCTTCGATACCGATTCGATTGGTACGCCGTTCACCCATCCGTTGTCCCTTGCCCTCAGAATTGCAGCGGGTTCTGCACACCGATGACGAGTCTGCATTGCACATTCATCCCTCCCCGATACTCCACGCATCTCCCGATGTTACAGATTAGGAAGAAAAAGTGCCTGAGAGGCCGATTTGGCTCCTGATGTGACACTTCGGGAAATCAGGAATGTGCCACAGAGGGCCGTGTGGAGCAGGTTGAGAATTTCCCGACGTTACAGATGAGGAATGAAAATGGCGCGAGAGGCCGTTTTTGCTCCCGATGTGACACATCGGGAACAGTCGGGAGTGCCGGCAGGGCACGACATCGGAAAAGCTATTTCAGGACCGGATATTCCGGGAGGAAGTCCCGCTACTGGTAAACCCTTACCCAGTCGATTTCGTAGGTATCTTCCGTGAAATCAGCCGCTGGAGTGCCGCCCCAGCTGCCGCCGACGGCAAGGTTGAGCTTCAAGTAGAACTTCTGGTCAAAAGGCCAGACGAACTGGTTTACCGCATCAGGTGTAGGATTTGGAGCATAGAAATACTCCACACCATCGATAAAGCCGCGGATATACCCGTGAGTCCACTCCATTCCGTAGCAATGCCAGTTATTCGGAAGACTCACCTTTCCTGACTGGCAATATGAATACAGATGATGCGTCTGCGGATCCTCATAGCCCGTATCCTCCCCCGCAGCCCTGGTGGCATCGTGGCTGTGTGCGGAAAAATAAACGGTACCCGCATCCTCTCCAGGTACGAATTCCATAATATCGATTTCACCTCCCCATCCGGAAGGGTCGAGCACATCATACGGACCATCGAGCGGAAGCATCCAGAAGGCAGGCCAGCAACCCTTGGTAAGCGGCAGGCGCGCCCTCATCTCCACATAGCCGTGCTCCCATCCCTGCACCGTATTCATACGCGCGGAGATATATTCCTTCCCGGAGGAAGATGAAGATGACTCTATCTTGTAAGCTTTGATTTTCAGAGTCCCGTCGCTCACGAAGGCCGTCTGCTGGCCCGTAGGCTTATAGACTCCTCCCTCGCAGTAATACTGGAGCTCGTTGTTGCCCCAGCCGGTGCCGCCCTTCTCGAAGCTCCATTCGGACAGAGTCTTGGCCTGGGAACTGAACTCGTCGCTCCACACGAGGCTGTAACCATCCGGCACATAGCCATCGTCCACAACCGGGTCTGGAGCAGGCTTCTCGGGATAGTATGGGATATTGTCCCCGGAAGCCCCGCTTGAGGACCCCGCTTCATACCAGTACACGGGGTCCTCGACGGAGCAGGCCGTCAGGGCCATCAAACACACACAACTAACGATAGATAAGCTTTTCATATACGATGGGCCTTTCCGGAATTGTTAGTCAAGACTCAGGAAAACGGTGAACCACTGGTTTGAGAACGGCTGTTCGTAATCCAGACGCACGGTACCCTCCTCATCAATAGCTATCACAGTCCACTTGCCGTTGAGACCGTTATGACGCATAGGGTCCGGTTCATCCACGTGCTGGCCTGCGAGCATAAGCGGGAAGCCGCCGCCTGCAAACTGGATATATACGGTCTCCCCTTCTGAAACCACTGACCAGGACTCCTCGCCCGTTACGGTCCATATCTCGCCTCCTGTCACACCGTCATTGTAGATATCATTATTCTCTCCGAGGCTGAGCACCAGTGCTCCGTCCGCCTTGAAAGTGATGAGGTCACCCTCGCTCAGAGCCTCAGGGTCCTGGAAATATTCCCAGCCTTCTCCCCACCAGCCGAAGCTTGATGCATAGAAGGTATTGCCGCTGACGGCAGCCTTGACCTGCTCCTCGGTCAGCGCAGGCTCGGTATAGTCCTCCGGAACGAAGGAGAAGTAGATATACTGCTGATTATAAGGCTCGTCATAGTAGAGATAGAAACTGTTCGCAGTAATTCTGCGGATTTCGTATTTGCCGTTGATGCCGGCATTGTCGCCGAGCATTCCCGGGAAGCCTCCGTCAGAGAACTGGATATATTCCACATCACCCTCCTTGACATAGGACCATTTCTCATTGCCCGTAAGCTGCACGCTCTTGATAGGGTCATTGCCGTCCTCATTATAGACAGCGGTATTCTCACCCTGATTGAGAATGAACTTGCCTTCCTTGCCGAAGGTCAGGATATCGTCTGCCGCCTCTGCCGGAACGGAACTTTCCTCCCAGTCCCAGGCATCGCTTTCAGCAACCTGACCGTCGCTGCACCATCCGTAGTGATAGAATCTCCAGTTGGTGGACATAAGGAATTTCTCAGTCTCGCTGAGCGCCTCGCCCTCAGGCAGAGCAATGGTAAAACTGAACTCCACAGGGTCACTCTGACCGCCCTGGCCGAAAGCCACGATGGAACCGGTATAAACACCGTTGACCTCATAGGTCTTGGTAACCTGAATATCGGTAAAAGTCTCCTTTGTTCCCTTCGGGTCCACAACAGTCCAGTAAGGATTGAGGTTAGTGCCCTTGAAAGTGAATACTACAACTCCGGTCTCGGCATCTGCCTCGACAGCATACATCTCGTCTGTCACAACCGGCTTTTCGGGAGTCGGGTCCTCCTTCTGTGCGCAGGAAACGGTCATCAACGCTCCAAGAGCGGGGATAAGCATCAGCTTTAATAATTGTTTCATAAGATTATGTGATTAAATGTTAGTAATTGTTCTGGTGAAGCGTGCCCTCTGATTTGTCTATTTCGGACTGAGGAATCGGAAGGTAGCGCTTGGATGGCGTATAGCCCTTGGCACCGAGCAGCTCCTCTGCCTTTCCGAAGCGCACGAGGTCGAAAAACCTGTTGCCTTCGAAAGCGAATTCGTGACGGCGCTCTTCGAGAATATTGTCCAGAGTGGCGGTCCTGGCGCGGGAGCCCAGAGCATCGATGGTTGTGCCGAATGCCCTTGCACGCACCTCATTGAGGTATCTGTCGGCAAGAGCCTGGTCTTCTCCTGTGCGCACGAGCAGCTCGCAGTAGCGCAGCAGAGCGTCCGAATAGCGGTAAATCCGCAGGTTGGTGCGGAAATTCAGCTCCATTCCCTCGTTGCCTATGAAATTGGTATTGCCGTCGGCACGGCCCATATATTTCTTATTGAACATACCCGTATCGCCCTGGCGCGGATTGTACTTCTCACCCTTCAGCTTGTCGGTCTTGAAGTCCATTATGGAAGCGTCGCGGCGGGTGTCACCCGGCTCGAAGTCTGCCTTCAGGGCGGCGCTGACCGGGCCGAAGCCGTAGCCCTCGTGGGCAAAGCGGGTACCCTTGTAGGAGTCCGGACCTATGAAGGTAGGATAGACGGTGCCGCCGGGAGCATATATATCCTCCCAGGTGCGGTTGGAAGGGTTGTCGGAATAGTTGATTTCGAAGATGGACTCGCAGCTCCATTCCCCCTCGTCCTTCCATATATCCTCAAAGGAAGGGATAAGGGCGTAGATGGACGAGGATATGAGCTCGGAGAGCTGCTGCTTGACGCTGCCGAAGCGGCTTTCGTCCATCTTGAGCATCACCACCTCTGCGCGCAGCATAATGGCGGCGTAGCGGGTAGCCCTTCCTACTTCGGAAATCATAGTCACCTCCGGCAGCACGCCCGGAGCGGTGGCCGCATCGAGGTCTTCCATTATCTTCCCATAGATCTCATCCTCGCTGAGCTGAGGCACTATGTAGGGCACGCCGGCCCCGTCCGGGTTCACGTCGTAATATGGCACGGAACCCCAGAACTTCCACAGCATCTGGTAGTACATAGCCCTCAGGAAGCGGGCTTCTCCCACGAGGCGGGTGCGCACTTCGTCGCTGAGGAAATCCGCCTCCGCAGCCCTGTTGACCACTATATTGCTGCGATAGACGCCTCTGTAGATATTGCTCCACAGCTGGATGAGCGACTGCTCGGGCGTAAGCCTGTACACCGCCATAAGCTGGAGGTAAGGGCAGTCGCCCGGACCGCTTCCGCCTACGGCATTGTAGTCGTCCGCGAGTATGTCGGAGATGAAATGGTACGGGTGATATTCACCCTCGCAGAAATCGAGCGCCTGCAGAGGGGCATAAGCCGCCATAAGCGCTTTGGTAAGGTCGCGCTCCGTCGCGTAGCTCAACTCCTCAGGGATAGTGGTGGTAGGCTCCACCTCGAGAAACTTGGTGGTGCAGGAGGAAAGAGCCAGCGCAAGAGGAGTCAGGATATATATGCTTAACTTTTTCATAATCAGAAGGTGAGATTCAGTCCTACGGAGAAGGTGCGGGCCTGCGGATACACTCCCTTGTCAATGCCGAGGGAGGTGCCTCCGGAGGAGATTTCCGGGTCCATTCCGTGATACTTGGTCAAAGTGAAGAGATTCTCGGCGCTAAGGTAAAAGCGCAGCTTGCTGATGAAGGCCCGACGGGTCAGGCTGCCCGGCAGGGTGTAGCCCAGCACCATTGAGCGGCAGCGCAGGAAGGATCCATCATAGACCATAAGGTCGGAGGAGCGCCAGTTCTGGTTGAGACCTCCGTCCGCTTCGGCGGTAAGGCGCGGAAGGCGGTTGGAGCTGCCCGGACCCGTCCAGCGGCTGAGCATATAGCTCTGCATATTCACGAGCGGGAAGTCGGCGCGGCGGGTGGCGTCATAGACATCGTTCCCCAGAGTAGCGGACAGCAGGGCGGAAAAGTCGAAACCCTTCCAGGAGGCCATAAGGTTGAAGCCGAAGGTCCAGTCGGGCATTCCCTTGCCTATCATCACGCGGTCCTCATCATCGATGGTGCCGTCCCCGTTGACATCCACGAACTTCACATCTCCGGCAACGGCGTGCGGCTGCAGGCGCTCCCCTTCGGAGTTGCGGTAGGCGTCCGCCTCAACATCGCTCTGGAAGATGCCGTCGGTCCTGTATCCCCAGAAGAAAGGGAAAGGCTTGCCGTTTTCGGCACGGGAGATAGTTCCCAGACTGCCGAGCACGCTGTCGTAGTTGGCATAGCCCGTCTCATTGCCGAGCTTGAGCAGGACATTGCGGTTGTAGGAGCCGTTGAAGGCTATGGAATATTGGAACTCGCCCAGGCTCTGCTTCCAGCTGAGATCGAACTCGAAGCCGGAGTTCTGCATATCTCCCACATTGCCCCAGGGAAGGCTGTTGCCTATGTAGGCAGGCAGGGACATACGCATCAGCATACCCTTGGTGCGCTTGTCGTAATAGTCGAGGGATAGCGCCAGGGCGTTCCCGAAGAAGCCGAGGTCGAGTCCTATGTCGGTCTGATGGGAAGCCTCCCATTTGAGTGCAGAATTGGAATAGGCACTCGGGATGAGGCCGGGAGCCAGCGCGACCTGGCTGCCCACGCCAAGCATATAGCCCGCAATGCCTCGCATCATCGAAGTGTAGGCGAAGGAGCCTATATTCTGGTTTCCGTTCATTCCCCAGCTGGCCCTGAGCTTAGCGCGGGAGAACCATTCCGGCCGTCCTGCCATAAACTTCTCATTGGTCATATTCCAGCCTGCGGAAACTGAAGGGAAGCCGGCCCATTTGTTTTCCGGGGCGAAGTTGGACGAACCGTCGTAGCGCATAGTGAACTCCAGCATATACCTTTCGGCATAGTTGTAGCTCAGGCGGGCGAAATATGACGCCAGGCGGCTGTACGGGCTCGGGGCTCCTGAGGCGCTGCGCTCCATTGCCTCCTGGTCGGTGGCGTCTATCCACGGCTGGGAGACATTGCGTATCTGGTAGGAAGTACCGCTCACATAATCTCCCCAGCGGGAATAGGCGCTCTGGCCAATGAGGGCGCTGATATTGTGGGACTCCCCCAGCGTGCAGCTGTAGGAAAGGGTGTTCTCCAGCTGCCACAGAAAGTCGCGGGTAATGGTAGACCATACGCTCGAACCGTAGCCCTGATGGTTGGAGTTCATATAGTAAGGTATGGAGAAACCGTCATCCTTGGTTATCAGCATATCCGCACCTATGGAACTCTTGAACTTGAGACATTCCGTCAGTTCCAGCTCCGCGTAAGCCCCCGCTACTATCTTGTCGGTGGTGTAGGTGTCCACGGGCATATGCAGAAGCGCTACGGGGTTAGGCATATTGGCGTACTGGTCTCCGACTATGGAGAAGGGGCGTCCCTGCGAGTCCCGGAGCGCGGTCGGATGCTCGGCGAGCACTTCCTCCGGATTTTCCGCATAGACGGGAAGAATAGGGGAAAGGGTTATGGCGCAGCCCAGCACCGAGCCGCGTTCGCTGTTGGCCGGTATGGACTTGGACTTGTCGTGGGCGAAAGTGACATTGGTGCCCAGTTTCAGCCTGGTGAAAAAGCGGCTCAGGCCGGAACGGTCGAATACGATATAGTTATTGTTGGCCCTTACCGTAAAACGGTCGTAGTTGGAGTGGTTGTAATTGCCTCCCACTATGCCTTCGTTGTAAAGGTAACTGCCTGATATGAAATAGTTCGATTTGGCATTGCCGCCGGAAACGCTGATTTGATGGTCAGTCCTCGGGGCATTGGCATTGAAGACTTCCTTCTGCCAGTCGGTGCCTTTGCCGAAGATGTACGGATTCTCATAGACGGGCTCCTGCCCCATATTCATATACATCTCGTTTATGATGAGGGCATACTGGGTGGCGTCCAGCACATCGAGTTGTTTCCAAGGGTTGGAAATGCCGAAGGATCCGTTATAGCTGACGGTGGCATTGCCTTCACTGCCGTTCCGGGTCGTGACGAGGATGACTCCGTTGGCTCCGCGAGAGCCGTAGATTGCAGCCGATGCCGCATCCTTGAGCACCTCAATGGACTCGATGTCGGCAGGGTTGATGTAGTCTATACCTCCTGTCACCGGCATTCCGTCCACTATGTAGAGCGGATTGGAATCGTTGATGGTGCCTATGCCGCGAACCCTTACCTGGGTTGGAGCGCCCGGCTGGCCGGAAGACGAGGTGATGGTGACACCTGACACCATTCCCCTCAACACATTGTCAAGACGGGTCGGCGCCACGGTGGAGAGCAGCTCGGATTTGACTGAACTGATGGCGGCAGTCAATACGGATTTCTTCTGGACTCCGTATCCCACGACCACAGCCTCGTCCAGTACTGAAGTTTTCACCCGAACTGTTGTCTCATAGTTCGAAGCTTCCGTAAGTTTTATCTCCGTGTCTTCGAAGCCCAGGCAGATTACCACCAGCGAGCTCGAAGACTGCGGCACGGTCAGGATCCAGAAGCCGTCGGTGTCCGAAAGGGTTGCAAGCTTTGTCCCGGCAAGCATTACTGCCGCTCCGACCAGAGGCTCCCCGTTCACATCTTTCAGCACTCCGCTGACCGTGCGCTCTTTGCCGGCGGAGCTGCCTGCTTGCGCGGCGGCAGGACGGTAGATCTGAATCTGCTTTCCGCGCAGGCTCCACTTGATGTCCGAGCCTTCAAACAGTGCGTTCAGAATATCTTCTGCAGACGCGTCCTTGAGGTCGATGCTTACCTTGCGGGAAAGATCAACATCGGAATTGCGGACGATGAGGCTGCCTTCCATCCGTTCACAGAGAATGTCGAGCACTTCCTTGACCGTTCCTTCGTGGGATATGGTCAGACGCAGTCCATCCTGTGCTTGGGCTGTGATGACAGTTAGAACTAGAAAGACGATTGTAACCAGTTTTTTCATAAGATGTTATTTGCCGTATATTTCTATGGTGTTGTCCGTGCGGCGCCAAGCGTATTTTCCGTCCACATCGATGTAGTTCAGCACTTCGTCGATGGAGAGGTTGTAGGAAATGGTGCCGGTGAAGCGCTCATCCCCGAAGAGGGAGTCGGCGTAGGTGAAATGCACACCGTAGTTGCGCTCTATGTTGTGGAGAATTTCGGGAACACTCTTGTCCTCGAACATATATTTGCCGTCTATCCAAGCGGAGGCCATTGGGGTGAGCGGCTTCAGTTCTATGCCGTTGCCAGTTCTGGAAACCACTCCGCAAAGGCCCGGGGTCAGGGCGACTTCCGATTCTGGAGTGTTCAGGACAACTGCGCCTTCGAGCAGGGAGACGGTGATTTCCGCCTCGTCCCCGTAGCTGCGTACATTGAAGGTGGTTCCCTTGACGCTTACACAGGCATTGCCTGTATGGACGCGGAAAGGACGCCTGCTGTCGTGAGCCACTTCGAAGAAGGCTTCTCCGTCAAGCTTGACTTCGCGGGATTTTCCCCCGAAGCCCTCCGCGAGGGTGAGGGAGGATTGGGCGTTGATGCGTACCCGGGTGCCGTCCGGCAGAGTGGCTTCGGTGCCGGTGCCGTTCTGGGAGACTATGGTCAGGCCATCCATTCCGGAGGCGTTGCCTAGGGCGTTGAAGTGCAGCAGCAGGGCTCCGCCGAATAGCAGCAGGGCCAATGCGCAGGCGGCTGCAGGGATGAATTTCCAGAATGTCCTACCGCTTCTTGAGCGCTCTTGGATTGCTCCTTCTATTCTCCGGAAGTCCTTTGTTTTTTCAAATGCGGGGATGCAGGCGGTGATATACGCCCGGTCGTATTCTCTGAAAGCTTTTGCGAAAGCTTTGTCGGTATGGAGATAATTGATAAGTTCAACCCTCTGGGGGTCCGTAATCTGGTCAGCGAAATAAGCTTCCAGCAGTTGCTCTTGTCTTTCGGTCATTGTTTCGTGCATTTTCAGCCAATTCAGCTATATATACACGAAAAGAGGGGCGGGCGTTTATGCCTCAGGCATTATTTTTTCATTTTTTCTCTGATACGGTCGAGGGCAAGCTTAATCTGGACCCTTACTGTGGACGGGGCTATGCCCAGACGCTCTGCGATTTCGGCTGTGTCCATTCCATCGTTGTAGTGGAGGGTGAACACTTCTTTGCAGGCCTGGGGAAGGCTGTCTGATATTTCGTTGATGAGCCTGACTATGTCTTCAACTTCGCTTTCGTCGTAAGGGCAGCAATCCGGAAGCTGTTCCATCAGCACGAGGGTGACACCGCTGGCTTTCTTTGTGTCGCGCAGATAGTTGTAGCAGGCATTGCGCACTGCGGAGAAGAGATACGGCAGTGGCGGATATTTGAGTCTGGACCTGCGTTCCCAGACCCGGATGAAGACGTCATCAACGATTTCCCGCGCAGCTTCGAAGTTGTGGACATAACTCACCGCCATTCCGCAAAGGTATGAGTAGTAGGCGTCATACAAATCGCGGAAACACCCTATGTCGGAGTGTACAATACCACGTACTGTTGCTGGTGTAATCGTTGGCATACAGACAGCAAAGGTAGCATTTCGCACTCAAAGCATCAAGAGGGGATAGTACACCAACGGCTGGCGAGTGCCAGCCGGCGGGCAGGACAAATACGATAAAATTCCTATATTCGCGGTATGAAAGATGTTCGGATTACAGCGGTGCGCAAAGTGCTGCATCAGGACCTGGTGGCAAAATACGAAAACCCTATCAAGCACGCCTGCGATGTGCACGAAGGTCAGGTCTGGCTCAGCATAGGCGGAAAGTGCCCTGCGGATTTCTGCCCGGAAGCCTGGAAATCAATTAGGGAATATGTCGAAGTGCTCGCCTGCGGTGGCGGATACTTCTTTGACGGCTGGATGAAAAATCCCCACTCGGCCCTGCTGAGTTGCAACGACGGTTTCCGCCCTGTCAGTTTCCTTCTGGAAACAGTCGAGTAGGAGCTGCCGGACTTCTCCCGTGCAACCACCTGTTATTCCGTGCGCAAAAACGCCCTTTCTGCGCACCAACTGCAAAAATTTCCAACTCCGTGCGCAAAAACGCCCTTTCTGCGCACCGATGTTGAATCCGGATAACACAACCAGTCCAATACGATACTTCACGCATTTCCCGATGTTACACATGTGAAAGAAAAACCGTGTCAAAAGCCCCCGGATTGCTCCGAGGACTGTGGGCTTTAAGTTGCTTGCGGTCAAGACGGTCGAGCCTCTGAAATATCTGCGCATTGGCAACGAGAAATCGGCGCATGGCGACAAATGCACGCATAATCAATATGTTTACCTGCATAGCCGTTTCACTTCTCAGAAGGCCGGAAAGCATAGATACTCCTTGCTCCGTAAAGACATACGGGAGATATCGGTCACCGCCTCTGGATTTTGAGATACCATTTTGGCATTTCAAAGATTTTGCACACGCGTCTGCAAAATTTGCAGGATTCAGATTACTCAACCAAGCAATCAACCGGAGTTCAATCGCCAAGAAGACGTTTTACTTCCATCCGTTCATGGAGAATACGGACGATAAGAATGTCTCCATCGGGGAGTGGAGTATAGAAAATGAGATGGTGACCGGCCCTGAATCCGTAAAGGTTCTCCGCGATGTCACCATATGACTTTGCAAGACGGAACGCGCTGGAGACGACCTTCTTGCAGGAGGATACCAGCATATTGTAATACTCATCCGCCTGTCTTTCAGACCAAGTCCGGTATGTGTAGTTCCATATAGATGTCAAGTCCTCGACCGCCTTGCTGCTGAAGCGAACTTTAGCCATTATGAGCTGCAGACTTGAGAGTTCTCAGATGTGCAGCCGGATCAAAATCCTCTGCAATACCGCTGTCAAGGCCTTCCTGAATGGCCTTCTTCAATGCCAAGACCTGACTCTCATTATCTTCAAGAAGGCGCAATCCGGCACGAATTACCTCACTGGCATTGTTATAACGTCCCTGAGCTATCTGAGCCTTGATAAAATCATCAAAATATGAACCGAGTGCTACTGATGTATTTTTCATTCTCTTTCCCGTTTGTTTTCGCAAAGTTACCAAAATTTGGTAACTGAACAATAATTCCAAAGAAAATGTCGAGAAGAAGTCCTGTCCGTAAACAATCTTTATCAGATTGCCATCAATTCCCGTCCCAGACTATGCAGAGAGGAGACAATCTCCTGTTTGCGTTTCTCGCTTGGCTTCTTAATTCCGTAGATGTACTTTGAAAGCAGGCTCTTATTGATACCTATGCTTCTGGCGACCTCGGAAACATTCAACTGAGGGAACCGTGCGAAAATCATAGCAATGTCATTAGTGTAATCCGGCTCCGCTGTTTCTTCCAGAAAACTGGAGATGTGGATATCCTCATCCAATGACGGCCAGCGGATATCATCACCGAAGCGACCAATAGTAAAGTCAAGTCGCTCCTCCCCGCTGGCTTCGAGCAGTAAAGGAAATGCCTCCAAAGGTCTTGAATATACCTTTGCAGCATCCGTCTCTATATAGACTCGCCTTGAGTCAAACCATACTTTACTTATCTTCTCCATAATTCACCCACAAATATACATATTCTTTTGTGAATTTATGTCAAGTTTTTTGCGTAATAAACTTGACTTTTGTATATTTGCGGAAAACCCGGAAGATGATAATTTCAAACGACATAAAGAACATCATCCAGTCCTTTCCTGAAGGGCGAGTGTTTTCCATCTCGGACTTTGCCATTGATCCGCAGTATGATATGGCTCTGGCCAAGCTGCTGAGCCGCATGTCCGCCAAAGGCGAAATCAAGAAAATAGCCAAAGGAAAATACTATAAGCCGCAGAGGACTCCTCTCGGAACCCTGTCCCCTGTAACGGCAGAACTTGTAAAAGACTTTCTGGAAAAGGACGGAAAGATGACGGGCTATATTACTGGAACTCAGGCCTTCAGCGCGATGGGCATCGGCTCCCAAATCTCAGGTAGCATTCTCATAGGCACGAACAAATATCGCAGGGCCTTGGACCGGGGTGGATATACCGTCCGTTTCCTCAAGCAGGAAAATGAAATCACCGAGGAGAACATTGAGCTGCTGCGCATTCTTGATGCTATCCGTCTTATTCGGGAGATTCCTTCTGTGTCGCCAAATGAAGCCTGTGCCTCCATCATCGAAATTATCCGGGTGCTCGATCCTCAAAAACAGCAGGAGCTTGGCACTTTGGCATTGGCATATACTAATTACGTCCGGGCTATTGTAGGAGCAATATTTGAAATGCTCGGTCTTCAGGCGACAGACCTTCGCAACTCGCTAAACGGAGTATCTTCCTACAAGTTGCCTATTTCCGCAAATGTACTACCGACAAAAGACAATTGGAGAATATATGAACCTGCACGATAATCAATCACTGTTTGCTGCCGCAGTGCAGTTCGCATCAAGAAACAAGGGAGATGGCGGCCTTGGAATAAAGCCAATATTCATCGAGAGCGATCAAGCAAGATTCAATGAGCTCTCCTCTCAACTCTTCTAATCTGTAAGTTACTTTCCGTTAAAAAGCGCCGTCCGCGTCTACCTTTACAACGTGGATCAAACGGTGGCCCATAATAGCCTCGATTACAGGATTTCCATCTGCGCAAACTGCCGTTTCTCCGGTATTGCCATCACCTCCTGCAGGAGCGGAGGATGTTGCCACCAGTGCCGTAAGGCCTATGGCTATCAAGTAAATAAGTCTCATATTGTAGCGCATTATAATCCTCACTATCACAGCAAATTTACAACAATTCGAAGTAATCACAAGCCTTTTTGCGCTTTCGCAACTTTTCAGGTCCGGAGCGCAATTTTGCCCCCCCTATTTTTGCTTTCTCCCTTCCCGATCTGTCAGATGAGGAAGGAAAAGTGTGTAGGAGGCAGTTTTTCTCCTGATGTGTCAGAACAGGAAGGAAAACTGCGTGAGTGGCCGTTTTGACTCCCAAGGTATCAGATGGAGATAATGGGAATGGGGATATATTATACTGTTGGGATTCTATAATTCAAGACTATCGGCATTTTCTAAAATCGGCCAGACTGGACTTCCGATGCAAATCTAATGGTGCGCATTTGCCGTGGAAGGTGATTTTGATTTTCTCGCAGGCCTTTGAGGAAAAAGCATCTGTTCTATTCCCTGATTCGGGAGTCAATAATGATGGTGACAGGACCGTCATTGGTCAGGGAGCACTGCATATCGGCGCCAAACTCTCCGGTCTGAACAGGCCGTCCAAGCAGCAACGAAAGCCTTTCGCAGAAAGCCTCATAGAGCGGAACAGCCAAATCGTGCCCGGCGGCGCGGATATAGGACGGACGATTGCCTTTCCGCGTTGAAGCGGTCAGTGTAAATTGCGATACTGCCAGCACTTCTCCGCCTATGTCCAAAACGCTGCGGTTCATGACACCTTGTTCATCATTGAAAATACGCAGCGCAGCAGCCTTTGCAGCAAGCCATTCCATATCTGATACGGTATCTCCGTTCTCTACTCCAACGAGTATGAACAGTCCCTTCCCGATAGAGGCATGGACAGAACCGTCAATGCGCACCGTCGCATCCGTCACTCTTTGAATTACAAGTCTCATATCTTTGAAAGGATAATACCGAGACAATTAATATACCGCATACTCGCTTCTGATTATAGCTTCATTTGACTGATTATTCTGAACCAATGACTATAAATAATGACAAATATACCACTTTTGAGCATCATTCAGCACCCAATATCCCATAATCTTATGTATGCCACTTTTGAGACCACCTCCATCTCCGACTATCCATAATGCCCGGCCCTGTGCTGCTGAGCAAAATCACCTTCCACGCTCACCCCTGCCAGACTGACCTGCAACCTTGCCCACCGTGGACGGTGCAGGCATTTTGATTACGCCCGCAGGCCTTTGAGGAAAACTGTTTTCAGGGCGATACGTTTCGCAAAAAACCTCATAAAACGGAGATGTCAAATCTTCTTGACAGGCAGGCGGAGGACGGTTCGGAGTTGGTCGGTGGCTGTCCGACGGAAATCCGACAGATAGATTTCGTGGTGACGGCGGGTGTCGCTCAAATCGGTCGCATAGCCGTTGGTGGAGAGGAACTCTTCCATCAAGGCTATTGTCCGGGACTCGCTGTCGAAGGAGCCGATATGCAGACACTGCACGCACAGACCCTCCTCCAAACTGAGAAACTCTGCCGGACCAACATCCAGATGCTTTTTGCGGGCAACTTCTCCAAGAGCCCACTCAAAATCTTCTGCTCCGACAAAATCCGGGAGCCTAAGCATACAAATCCATCTGAAAGAGGATTTGACGGAAACGCCGTGTGAACCGACAAATACACCTCCTTTGTCAGACCACCAGAGACCATCCAGCGGAGGGACAACATAATCGAAATAACCCTCAATACGGCGGTCTCCTTTCTTACTCATTTTGATTGTGTATGCCACAGCATATACAAGACTTATAGCCTGTTGGTACTCTCCTCCCTCTTCATTGGGATCCCCTTTACCTCTTACTGCAACATAGTTCATCCG
This sequence comes from uncultured Bacteroidales bacterium, assembly GCA_945487035.1. GTDB lineage: Bacteria > Bacteroidota > Bacteroidia > Bacteroidales > UBA932 > Cryptobacteroides. Next base: position 1,317 of record CALYTI010000015.1, on the reverse strand, counting down.
GGGAACTTCCACGATTTGCGGCTTGCCACCCGGCATATAGAACTCTTTGTACTCTTTCTTGAAATCGAATGCCATTATTTCTTTAAGTTAGCTGTTAAATTATTCCCCATGTAAGAGCGAAAGCTCTTGCGAGTCCTATCAGCGTGATTTCCCCAGAGAATAGCCTAAATTGATACCCAAACAAGAAAACTCTTTACTTATTATCCTGTATTCAATCGTAAATCGTATTTTCTTGAACTCAATTCCAAGTCTTGGTACTATTAAGGGCTTTCTGGTCAAAAGGTACTTCTGTTCATACTTGTCATTGGCAATTAATTGTGGATACTCATATGAAATAGGGGCAAACCCTGCGCCCAGTCCAGCAAATAAAGTGAGGCGTTCACTTCTCTTATAGTTGTAGTCAATACAACTGATTACACTCCCGTCAAATGATACTTTTTCCCTTCTCCCGATAGTATTATTGAATCTTTTGAAGTACCCTCTTGAATATTGTAGGCCAAAGGACAAGTTGCTTTCTGGTAAGTTGTATCGATATTCTGCCAAAAAAATAATTCCCATTTGGGGAACAGTTCCTTGATACTTTGAAAGACCGGAAACTCCACCTAATGCAATTTCAATTGCCGAATTGCCAGCAGGTTGTTTTCCTTTCCCTCCGGCATAGCAAAGAACACTGATACTTGTTGCCAGTATCAATAACACAAAACGTTTCATCGTTCTATTCTGTTCTGATTACACAACCCCTCCACTCACCATTGAACTTAACAGCTGCATATATACAGCCTCGTCCAATACTAATCTTTGATGCGCTTTCAAATTGAATTGATGAAACGCCAAAATATGAGTATCCAAGGCCAAAACTAAAACCAATAACATATTTACCATAAAACCAGTCGCAATCCCACTTTACTATCTCACGTCCAGTGTTATACGCTAACTCTTCACCTTGTGGAAATACCACATAAACAACGTTGTCATCTTCATTAACTGCAAATAGACCTTTAGGATTATCTGCATCATTTCCGTTTGAATTAATCCACTTTTGAAGTGTGTTTGCACAAGACTTAATACCATTGCATAAAAAGCGATTAAGATCACCCGTGGTAAAATCATAATTAATAAAATCCAGATTCATCAAAATTATATCTTCTTCTGCGAATGGGAAATTCTTTTTCATTACAGCAGGAATGTTGCTGACAGGACGAATACCATTAATTGGAGGGGGCTGAGGAAATAATATCTGGGGATATTTGTATATACATTCTATCGTGAATTTTGATTCATTTTGTACAATTAATGCTCCAGCTCCGAAGTTTTCGG
>CALYTI010000014.1 GCA_945487035.1 uncultured Bacteroidales bacterium | reverse complement strand
TGTCAAACTTCGATGCGTTTTCCATTACGGACTGTCCCGGATATGCTGGATTCGGGCCCATCATTGGGAAGAAGTAGCCGTTCTCATCCACAAGGCTGGGACAGTCTGTAAGTGGTCTCCACTTTACGTTCTCCCATTCGCTTGTGATGGCAAGATGTACACCTACATCAAGTCCGGGATTCTCCTTCAGCATCTTCACTGCCTCCGGGAACCAGGCTCCCACGGCAAGCACCTCGACAGATTTGGCTATGCCGTTCTGATATGTGTCTATGCTGGCTGTATTTACGGAATGCAGCGCTCCCATATCATCGATTCTGATGACAAGTTCCTGAGCGAACAAAGCTGCGCCCCATAGCAGGGACGCAGCAATGATGATAAATCGTTTCATAGTGTATTACTTCTGAAGTGTCAGTTCATTGATAAGCTGAGCCGGAGCGAGGACATTGTTTACCTTCCAGCTTTCTGCCTTCTTGAGCTTGTATACGCCAGTGCCGCGGATGTCGGCAGCATTAGCACCGAACATTACCTTATATGTACCGGCGGCAGTCTCCCAAGCTGAGTTCGCTTCGTTGAATGACGCTAGAGTATATTTGCATACATCGATTGTGAGGGTCTGGGACTCGCCAGGAGCAAGTTCCTTGGTCTTTGCAAAGCCCTTAAGCTCGAATGCAGGCTTCTCAAGGCCTCCTGCAGGAGCTGCAACATAAAGCTGTACGGACTCCTTACCTGCGACAGTACCGGTGTTCTTCACTGTGATTGTAGCTGTGAATCCCTTGTCTGTTGCCTTTACGGCAGGCTTGCTGTACTCGAAAGTGGTGTAAGATTTTCCATATCCGAAAGGATAGGATACTGGTGCACCAGCTGTCTGGAAATATCTGTAGCCTACGTAGATGCCTTCGTTGTATTCCGTATAGTCCACGCATCTCTGCTGCTTCTTCTTGCCGCCCCAGAGGAAATCCCAGTCTCCGATCTGAGTCTTCTTGTAGTTATAAGGGAAGTTTGCGGAAGACGGTATGTCAAGATAGCTTACAGGGAAGGTCATAGGAAGTTTACCTGAAGGGTTTGCCTTTCCGCAGAGGATGTCTGCAACGGCATATCCACCCTCCTGTCCCGGAGTCCAGGCAAGGAGGATTGCATCCGGAATATGCTTCCACGATGCAGTCTCGATCACTCCTCCGATGTTGAGGACCACTACGAACTGCTTTCCTGCTGCGTGATACACGTCTGCAAGCGTCTGGATGAGCTCGCGCTCCTGTCCGGTGAGTGTCCAGTCTCCGTCGAGTGCATAGCGGTCTCCGCCTTCACCTGCATTTCTTGAAAGTGTGAAGATGGCGATGTCTGTCACTGGCTCCATCTTTTCGATAAACTCGCGGCTTACAGCCATTTCAGATATTACAGGATCACCGAGGAGGATGCCGCCTGCTCCATTGTTCTTGAGTGAAGTCTTTGAGTAGGTGATATACTGCTCATACCATTCCTGGATAGCCGGATTGACTTCCAGACCATTGACAGTCAAGCCCTCAGCGACGTTGCGGATATAAGGCTTGTTTACATTGCCGGAGCCTGTACCGCCAGCGATGAAGTCATATGAACCTGTACCGTAGAGAGCGACCTTCTTCACATCCTTCAGCGGGAGGACGCCGTTGTTCTCGAGGAGAACCATTCCCTCAGGAGCTGCCTCGCGAACGAGCTTGGCGTGAGCCTCGATCTCAGGCTTGTTTGAATACTGATACTTGTTGAAGCGTGGAGTCTTAACGATGTATGTGAGCATGTTGCGAACATTCTTGTCGAGCTGCTCCTGAGAGATCTCACCGGCCTTCACCGCAGCGATGATGCGGTCGATCTCAACCTGCATACCTGGCTCCATGAGGTCATTACCGGCGTTGACAGCCTTTACGGTACCTTCCTTTGTTCCCCAGTCTGTCATTACAATACCGTCGAATCCCCACTCGTCACGAAGAATTGTAGTAAGGAGACCATGTGACTGCTGACTGTACTCGCCGTTGATCTTGTTGTATGATGACATCACTGTCCAAGGATCAGCCTCCTTTACGGCAATCTCAAATCCCTTGAGATAGAGCTCACGAAGCGCACGCTGGCTCACGCGTGAGTCATTCTCCATACGGTTAACCTCCTGGTTGTTGGCAGCGAAGTGCTTTACGCTCACGCCGACACCGTTGCTCTGGATACCATTGATGTATGCGGCGGCAGTCTTACCGGTAAGGAAAGGGTCCTCTGAGAAATACTCGAAGTTTCTTCCGCAGAGAGGGTTTCTGTGAAGGTTCATACCTGGAGCGAGGAGAACGTCAGCACCATACTCTAGAACCTCGTTACCCATTGCTGTGGTGAGCTCTTCAACACGCTCGGTGTCCCACATACTTGCGAGAACGGTACCTACAGGGAAACCTGTACAGAAATAAGTGTTCGGATCGTTGTCGCGTATAGGAGAAATGCGGAGACCTGCAGGACCGTCCGCGAGGACAGTAGAAGGAATTCCAAGGCGCTCGACAGAACGTGTTGTACCTGCTGCACCCGGTACGAGGGCAGTTGCGGAAGCAGTCATACTGCCTGCTGTCATGCTACCCCAACCGCTACCTACGAGCAGGGTTGCCTTCTCTTCGAGTGTCATGGCTGCCACAACCTCGTCGATGTTGTCTTTTGTCAGCTGTGGCTGTGCGAACATAGCCACAGAACCTAGGAGCAATGCTCCGATTGCAAAGATTCTCTTCATTAGTCGTTATCTATTGTTATTCAAAAATTGTCATTACCTTGTGGATGATCTTCGGACTACATGCATTCCAGAATGGCCAGTCGTGTCCACCCGGGCGTGTTATGTACTCGAATGGAATGCCATAGCCAGCAAGAGTATTGACGAACTGCTCGTTGGTGGACGGAAGTACAGTCGTATCTTCAGTTCCGATCTCGAGTGTGAATCCTGGCAGTTCGTCGGTTCTGCCAGCGCTCACAGCATCGGCTATAAGCTTGGCTGGGTCCGCTCCTGCCATTCCGACACTTATCGCAGCAGAACATGCATACACGTAGCAGAACATCTCCGGGTGGAGGGTTCCGTAGTAGAGCGAGCCATATCCTCCCATTGAAAGACCTCCGATCGCGCGCGACTTCTTCTCAGCCTTGATGGCATAGGTCGACTCGATGTAAGGAATGAACTCCTGGAAGAAGAATGACATGTACTTAGGACCGCCGTTATAGCCGTCACAGTAGAAGTTGTTTCCTCCGTCCGGAGCCACGATGATCAGCTCCTTGCCGGTCTTCTCTGCATATTCCCTTGCGTATGCAGGCATGGTTCCGCCGCCAGCCCAGATGCTGCCTGTGTTGTCCTGAAGCCAGTCGTTGTTGTTGCCACCGTATCCATGGAGCATGTAAAGCACCGGATATTTCTTCGTTCCGTCGTAGCTTTCCGGAAGATATATCGAATACTTGACACTTGTATTCATCAGGTCGCTTTTGACAGTGAGGTCCTTCTGATAGATTTCGTTAGCTCCAGTTTTAAGCGAACTATATTGCTGTGTCTCGAAATATAACTTCTTGTTGTCGGCGATTCCTGTGAACTTCCCCTTATCGGTTTCAATGGTGAACTTGATGTCATACTCGTAGTTCCATTTGCTGACCGCGATGGAACCTCCCTTGACATTAAGCTTTTCATTTCCGAGTGAGAGCTCTACAGAAGCCTTATGCTTTGAATCAGGCTCAGGGGCTATTTCGTATTTGCCTGTCTCGAGATGGCAGTACCAGCTCAAGGCAGTAAGTTTCAGAGCATTGCCTTCCTTGTCCTTGAAATTGAGGACGATTGTCCTCAGGCCTTCCTCGCTTGGCTCAGATACGTTTTCTATGGTCACCAGATTGAAATCAAATCCTGTAGGAATCTGATCTTCCGGAGTAATATTGTCTCCTCCGCATGCCCACAGGAGCAACAGAGAAGACAATAGTACAGATATTCTTTTAATCATTATTGAAAGAGCTTAGGAACAAACTCAGTGAAATAGATTCTCCAGTTTCTCCAGATGTGTCCGCCACCGTTCTCGAGGTATTCGTGAGGGTAGTTGTTGTCCTGGAGCTTCTTCACGAAGTCTCTGTTTGCCTGGATGAGGAAGTCAGTGTCACCACAACCAATCCAAAGCAGAGCGGGCTTCTTGCTGAAGTATGTCTCAAGCTTCTTGTCGAAGTCCTGGTATATAGGGGATATCGACGGATCGCTGACTCCTATCGCAGCCGAAAACATTCCTGAATATCCGAACATGTCAGGATAGTTGAGGCTGATGTAAAGAGTGTGGAAGCCACCCATTGACAGACCGCAGATAGCGCGGCTCTGTTTCTTTGCTATAGTCTTGTAGTTGCTGTCGATGAACTTCACGATCTCCGGGAATGCAGTCTCGAAAGTTCCCTCCATAGTCTGAGGAAGCTGCATTGTAGGACGGGTGTAGCCTGTTGAGTTCTCACCTGGAGCAGCCTCCTGTGAGATGTTGCCGTTTGTGAAGACAACAATCATTGGCTTTGCCTTGCCCTGTGCGATGAGGTTGTCGAGGATCTGCGCTGCACGGCCCTGAGCGATCCATGCGTCCTCGTCACCTCCAATTCCGTGGAGAACGTAGAGGACAGGGTAGCGTTTCTTTGCTGTCGGATTGTATCCGGCTGGAGTATATACACTGAGTCTGCGGTCGAAACCAGCGGTTGCGCTCTCATACCATACCTTTGAAACGGTTCCGTGAGGTACATCCTGAATAGTGTAGAGGTCAGCGCGCTCGCCAGGTACGATGAATGCACTTGTGAGTGACGATACATCGCGGTTTACCCACATATTGTTGTTATCGATCACTGTGTTGCCGTCTACATTGAATGTATATGTATACATTTCAGGGGCTACCTTGAAGTCTGTAGTGTACTCCCAGATTCCGAACTGACCCTCTTTAAGCTCAGCTACGCCGGGAACGTCAAATGTCCTCTCCTGGCCTTCCATGTTGAATGTCATCTTCCGGGTAGGCAGGAAGTCTCCTGATACTGTCACCTTTACAGCCTTAGGGGCCTGATAACGGAATGTTACTGTTCCGTCCTCGTTTACAACAGGTGACTCTACTGATGCGCCGCCCCAGAGAGCCTGCTGTGCGAATGCACTGCATGTCATAAGGAGCATTGCTGCTATTGATAATACCTTTTTCATTCTATTAATTATTTAAAGAGGAGTGGTGCGAAAGTGTTGAGGTAAAGTCTCCAGTTGGCCCATACGTGGCCGCCTTCGCTTACATAATATGTGTGCTCGAGGCCGTTTTCTGTGAGAGCTTCGTCTAGCTCGTTAGCCTGATCGAAAAGGAAGTCCGTGTTTCCGCAAGCAAGCCAGTAAAGCTTGTAACCTGCCTTCTTGATGCCCTGGAGCTGAGCCGAAAGCTCATCAGACTTATGTGCGCCCATTGAAAGTGGACAGATGTAGTCAAATGTGTCTGGATACATTCCTGATGCAGCGATTGTATGACCGCCACCCATTGAAAGACCTGCGATTGCTCTGTGTGACTTCTTGGCCACTGTGCGGTAGTTCTTCTCGATGAAAGGTACGATTTCCTCTACGAGGCTCTTTACATAGAGGTTCCTGTTCTCTGGATTCCTCCAGTCATACTCTGTGGTAGGGAGACCGAAAGTCTGAGCGGCCTGCTGGTTAGGATTGCCGTTAGGCATGACCACGATCATAGGCTTTGCAAGACCCTTCTCGATAAGATTGTCGAGGATCTGTGCTGTGCGTCCCATTGATGACCATGCCTCCTCGTCTCCACCTGCTCCGTGCAGAAGGTAGAGGACAGGATACTTTGTTTTTTTATTGGTCTCATATCCGTAAGGAGTATAGACTGTAAGACGGCGGTTGATGCCGAGGATCTTGCTGTCATACCAAGGATGGCTTACTGTGCCTCTCTTGTTTGCAGACTTGTAGTTTTCTGTGCGTTCTCCGTCCACAAGGAGCATGCTGAGGTAGCGTGAACCGTCGCGCTGTACCATTACGTTCTGAGGGTCGTTTACAGACACTCCGTCAGCGACGAAGTTGTATGTGTAGATTTCCGGCTCCGGAAGTGGAATAGTCACTTCCCATACATTGTTCTCGCCGCGCGTCATGTCGATAGTGTCTCCCCACGGATTTGGCATCCAAGAGCCACTGAGCTTTACTACTGTGGCGTAGTCTGCTTTAAGTCTGAAGGTTACACTATCATTCTGTATCTCGGGAGATACTATAGGCTTCTGTCCCCAAAATGAGAAGTTGGTAAGCTCCTGAGCGGATAAGGCTCCGACTGCCATCAACAGTGAAACTATAATAGCTGTTATTCGTTTCATGGTTTTCAGATATATTGGAAGCAGGTCAGTCTGACCTGCTTCCAATGATAAGATTAAAGAGTCAAACTACCAATGTATTGTGCATTTATATTGCTGCTTTCCAGTGTGATCGTATATACATCTCCGGAAATTTCGACAGCGACCGTGCCGTCTGTCACCTTCGCGATAGTTCCTGCTGTATCACTTTCGTATGGTGTCACGCAAGTACCCCATACCATCTGCTGTCCCCACATCTCGACATCATATCCGATACCGAATTCGCCTTCATTGATTGTTCCTCCTACTTCACATGCTGTGTATGTTCCTGCAGCCACTGTGCCGTCTGCAGTGTAGAAGTCAATAGAAAGTACCTGTCCTGTGCCCTTGATCTTGGTCTCGTCATACCATCCGTTGTTTACGACTTCCGTGTACATTCCGTCTGTACCTACCTTAAGAGTGAATGATGTGTACTCTCCTGTAGGCTGTCCGCTTTCATTATATCCCTGATTAGGCTGGACTATCAGAAGTTTAGTGAATTCAGTGTAGTCAGGGGCAGGGTTAGGTCCTTCGCCACCACCAAGGTTTACTACTTCGATAGGAGCGCCAGTACCGTCAACGAACTGTGCTACTGGATAAGTGAATTTAGCATTCACTACAGAAGATTTCAGCTTTATCACGACATTGTCTCCTTCCATTGCGACAGTCATCGTTCCGTCAAGAACCTTTTCTGCGCTTGTCGCGCCATCAGCAACAGTCCACCAGCATGTACCCCAGTCTTTCATCTCCATAGGTCCCCATCCCCAGTCTACAGTAGTGTCATAACCGATTCCGAATTCGCCTTCACCGACAACTCCGCCTACAGCACAGGCCTTGTACTCACCGGTGTAAAGCTTTCCATCTGCGCTGTAGATGTCAGCCGCAAGATAATTGCCTTCTCCTTCCCATATAGTCTGCCATGTGTTCGGATCGGTTGTAGATGATATTCCGTCCTGAGCCATGTTGATGGTAAGAAGTCCCTGGTTCTTTGTAGCTGAGAGGAGCTTAGTCAGCTCGACATAATCAGTGTCATCAACGTTTCCGCCACCACCGAGAGCAGGGTCGGTAAGAGCGTCGATAGCACCCTCGAACTTAGCCCAAATCATGCCCTTTCCTTCGCCGCTGATGAGTTCGATGACCCATTTGCTGCCCTTCTTGGAAACGTTTACAGTTCCTTCGAGAATCTTCTTTGCTGTTGCCGCACCGTTGGAAACGCTCCACCAGCATGTACCCCAGTCTTTCATCTCCATAGGTCCCCATCCAAAGTCTACAGTAGTGTCGTAGCCGATTCCGAACTGGCCTTCAGCTACAACTCCTCCTTCGGCTGATGCAGAATATGTTCCTTCGTGGAGATAGCCGTCGGCACTATAGAGATCGATGGCAAGGTAATTTCCTTCTCCGTGCCAGATTGTCTGCCAAGTGTTCATGTCCATTTCTGAATAGATTCCGTCTTGAGCCAGCTGCATTGTAACTGTCTGGGAACCGTTTGCAAGATTGCTTGTGGCAGAAAGTACTGTGCTGAGCTTTACAGGCTCCGGATCAGCCTCGTAAACGAGAGCGACAGTGCTCTTGATCTCGATTACAGACTCGTCAGCAAGCCAGAGCATACCGGCGAATGAATACGTTCCTTCGCCCTGAGCCACCTTGATGGAACCTGTTTCAACAGGAATGTTGTTGAATGTTGTACCACCGTTGCCTACGATATAGGTGTTCTTCTTTGCCTGATCCGCCGGAGCCGGAGTGTAGCTGCCGTCAGCAAGGAAGTACTTGTCGCTTACCATCTTCAATATCATTGAAGCGTTGTCACCGCTGAGCTCGACAGTGAATGTACGGTACTTGTCGCCCTTTTCGACAGACTGTGAAGCGAGTGTGTTCATTTCATATACAACCGGCTTCTCGTATTTGCCTGTCATAGGCCCGATTGCGCTTTCTACGCAAGAGCTGAGTGCCAGGATAGAGGCTGCTACAGCAAATATTTTATAGATAAGTTTCATAATATTTTCTTGTATTATGTTACTGTTTACTACCAACCTGGATTCTGCTTGATGTTAGGATTGAGACGGATCTCGGTTCCCGGGTAAGGAAGGAGATTGTGCTTAGGTTTGAAACCGAACTTAGCCTTGTCTGTGTTGTATACCTTCTCCTCAACCTGACCATTGTGGTTGAGAAGTGGGCAGTAAGCACCCTGATCCTTCATCCTATCCTCAGCGATGCCCCAACGGAGGAGGTCCTGGAAACGTGTGCCCTCATGACAGAGCTCGATTCTCTTTTCTCTTCTGATCTCATCCTGAGTGTAACCGGTCTTTGTAGGTGCCTTTGCGCGTGTACGAATCATGTTCATGTACTCGTCAGCCTTGCTCTGGTTGCCAGCCTCGAAATGAGCCTCGGCAGCGCAGAGGAGAACCTCAGCATAACGCATCCAGCGCGGATTGTTGTCGTCTACGAAGTTGTTACCGGCAGCGGGAACCTGCTCAGCGGTGATTCTGGTCTTCCACATGAAGTAACCCTCGTTGATGATAGTTTTGCCTTCCTTCACGTTGATCCCCATGTCGACCATCTGCTCCCAAGTCTTCATAGTGGCGTTGAGACGATATCCGTCAACACCTTCTACTGCTACGAAATCGTTGTAGAGGGTCTTCTGTGGACTGAGGAAACCCCATCCGAGACCTGCAAGACCTGCATTCTGGCAGCAGTTGTCAGCGAGCGCGTCAGTACGGTAATGAATCATGAGGTGGAGCATTCCCCAGTTGTTCCAGACATTGTTCGGGTCTGAGATCTTGATGCTCTCGAACATGCTCTCACAGTTCTGCTTTGCTGTAAATGCGATAACATTTTCATAGTCATCGTAGAGTCTATAGAGGCCGCTCTCGATGATCTTGTCGAACTCAGCAGCTGCCTTCTCGTACTTATTCTGCCAGAGATAAGCCTTTCCGAGAAGTGCCTGTGCGAACTGCTTTGTGATTCTCCAGGTCTTGTCATCAGCATTTGCTTTTTCTGTGAGGAAACCAGAGTTGATGGCTTCTGTGAGATCCTTTTCAACAAGTGCCCATAGTTCCTCAGTCGTTCCGTTTGGCTTATGATACTCAGATGGATCAAGTTCGTGGTCTACGAGTGGCGGATTGCCCCACATCGAGATGAGTTCGAAGTATGACCATGCGCGGAATACCTTTGCCTCAGCTCTTGCGCGAAGCTGAACATCTGTTTCTTCAGGAACGTGTCCGAGAACGACGTTAGCTTTATAGATGATACCGTAATATGAAGTGAACATACCCTCAAGGTATCCCTGGTCTATGTTAAATGTGAACTCGTTAAGTCCTTCGAGGTCAGCGTTGTCGTTACGTCCGCCACCGCCTGCCCAGAAATCGTCGGTAAGCATGTTCTTACCAAGTACATAGTTCATCTCATTGCCCTTTACCTGGATGTAGCAGGCAACGATTGCAGACTCAGCTTCCTCATCAGTCTGATAGTAGGTCTCATAGTTCTGCACTCCGTGCTGAGGGATATCCAGCAGCTTGTTGCATGAACTCAATGCGACAGCGGTCGCAGCAAGAGCCAATATTATATTCTTTGCTTTCATTTCTGTATTATTTATATGGTTAGAATGTAACGCTAACACCCGCAACAACCTTCTTGGAAGTAGGGAATGAGCCCTTGTCAACACCCATGTTTGTAACCTCTGGGTCGAATCCAGGGTAATCTGAGAAAGTGAAGAAGTCATCAAGAGATGCATATACGCGGAGGTTGCTGACCTTGATTGTCTTCATCCACTTCTGTGGGAATGTGTAGCCGAGCTGGATCTGCTTGATCTTGAAGTATGATCCGTCAAATACTGATGCCGATGAAGTGTAGTACTTATCCATATCTGTAGCGCCTGCTCTTGGCATGGAAGCCTTTGTATGTGAAGGAGTCCATCTGTCCTCTACGAAGTAAGTGAGCTTGTTGAGGGTGTAGTCCGGACGGTTGAGGCAGCTGTAAATGTCAGCTCCATATGAACCTGTTCCGAATATGATGAGGTCGAGTCCTTTCCATGCCGCTGTGAGTGTGATACCATAAGTCATGTCTGCGATGCCCTTGCCGATCATTGTCTTGTCAGCGTCAGTGATTGATCCGTCATCAGTAAGGTCTGCGAATGTCGGATTACCGGTAGCTTCATCAATGCCGGTGAACTTATATCCATAGAAGTACCATGCAGGCTTGCCTACCTCGAAGCGTGTGATTGCTCCGTAAGTGTGGAAAGACTGTCCGTCGATAGCGTCAAGAGTCTCATGGATGTAAGTTACCTTGTTCTTAAGTGTAGAAAGGTTTCCGCGGATTCCGTAAGAGAAGTCACCGATGTGGTCCTGCCATCCGATCTCGAATTCAAGACCGGTGTTGCTGATGTTACCGGCGTTCACAGGAGATGCAGCGTTACCGACTATAGTTGAAGGAGTGATACCTGTCACGATGAGGTCCTTGGTGTTCTTGAGGAACCAGTCGGCGCTGAATGAGAGGCGGTTATTTAAGAAACGGGAGTCGATACCGATGTTGGTCTGCTCTGAAGTCTCCCACTTGAGCTCCTTGTTACCTGTTGCTGAAGGCGCATATCCGTCGATGTACTCAGTGCCGTTACCTGTCGGATAAGAACCTGTGCCTCCGATAACGGTAGCATATCTATATCCTCCAAGTGAAGAAAGCGAACCGTTCTGTCCCCAAGATGCACGGAACTTCAAGTGTGAGAGCCATGACTTGGTGTCCATCATGAAGTCTTCGTTTGAGATCACCCAACCGGCTGACACTGCAGGGAAGTAACCCCAACGTGTCTCGACTGGAAGGACGCTGCTGTCGGCTGCGTCTGCACGGAGAGATGCCTGAAGAAGATATTTGCCCTTGTACTCATAGTTGAGACGACCGAAGTACGAGTTCTTTCTGGAGAACATAGCCTCACCGCCGCTTATGTCGTCCTCAGCGTTTGCTGTCGCATATGCGAAGAACAGGAAGAGAGGGTCATCCTTCTTGAATCCGAGGTCAGTCTCGGTACCGTGCTTTCCACCGCTTACGCCGAAGCTTCTGCTTTCAGTGAAGCTGGTACCGAGCATTACGCCGAAATCGTGACCGTTGAAGCTCTTGTTGTAGTTGAGGAAGTTCTCCCACTGCCAATAAGTGCTTGCGGATGAGCTTGCATTAACAGAAATGTAATTCTGGTGATGCATTGCGTTAGCGTAGTAGTCGTGTCCTACTGAGTAGGATTCTGAACTTGAGAGACGGTAACCCAGACGTGATGTGACAGTCAGGCCCTTGATCGGCATGAAATTGATGAAAGTAGTACCGTTGATGTTGAAACCTCTTGAATCATTGTCGCTTGCGTCGCGCATAATCAGAGGATTCTGGTTCTCTGAAGTGTTGAAGTTGGAAACACCGTATACATTGCCTTTGCCGTCACCAAGCATTGGAGCATGATCACCGTAGTAGATGTCAGCCATATGCTTTGGAAGGTTGTCTACTGAGTAGAGAGGCTTCGTAAGTGGGTCAAGGTTGAGGACAGCGAGGAGGTATGAACCATACTCGGAACCCTCAGAAACAGAGCTTCCCTTATAGTATTCAATCTGGTTGTTTGTACCGATCTCGAGCCAAGGCTTGATCTTCCAAGATGCGTTGACCATACCTGTGAGGCGCTCGTAGAAGTCCTTGCCACCTGCAACGATACCGTCATTGTAGAGGTATGAACCTGAAACATAGATGGATCTGTTCATGTCACCTGCAGAGAATGTCATGTTGTGGCGCTGCATGTTGGAGTTCTCGAAACCTACCTTTGTCCAGTCTGTGTTAGTTTCGAAATCCCAGTTGTTGTAGAATTGCTCGAGAGAGATGAGGCCAGCCTCCGAGTAGTAGTCGATAAATTGCTCTGCATTCATCATCTGAGGTACGCGTGCAAGACTCTGGCCTGTGTACTGGTAGTCGTATGTGATCTTACCGTCGCCCTTACCTTTTCTTGTGGTGACGAGAATGACACCATTGCCGGCCTCGGCACCATAGATTGCAGCAGATGCTCCGTCCTTGAGGACTTCCATTGACTCGATGTCGTTAGGGTCGATACCTGCAAGGCTGCCGATACGTCCGTCCACTACTACGAGAGGGTCGCTTGAGCCGTTTGAACCGATACCGCGAACGCGTATGCTTGGAGATGCGCCTGGCCTGGCGGAACTTGTAAATACCTGCACACCTGAGGTCTTTCCCTGGAGAGCCTGTGCCGGGTTGTTGATTGTACGTCCGGTGATGTCCTCAGACTTTACCTGACTCACAGAGCCTGTGAGGGAGCTTTTCTTCTGCACTCCGTAACCGACAACCACGACCTCATCAAGAAGCCTGGTGTCAACTTTCATCTGAAGACTCATTCCCGCTGCAGCAGGAAGATCTACAGTTGTGTAGCCGATGAATGAGAATTCCAGAATGGCGCCCTTCGCAACATCGAGAGACCATTTGCCGTCGATGTCGGTCATTACGCCGTTCTGAGTGCCTTTTTCGATGACGCTCACTCCTATCATAGGAATGTTGTTCTCATCGAATACCGTACCGTTTGCCGATAATCTCCCCTGTGCAGAAAGATTCAGGCAGCCAAGAATGAGAAGCGCTGTGCAGAGCACTGCTTTCATTCCCTGATTGATTAGTTTGGTTCTCATTTGATAGTTAGTGTTGATGATTATATGAATTAGATTAGAATCCTCTAGTCGGATAACGCATTATGAAATCAAGCAGTTCCTTGTCGTGGCCATAAGTCATCCTGCAACAATTGTCGAAGAACATTGTAGCCCTCTTCTCTCCTTCGAACGGCTCCCACTCCGGCAGGCCTTCGGCCGATGGTTTGCCGCACCGGGCGAACTCGGCCCAGCAGTGGCTCATCTTCGAAGCGAGCTCAAGAGCCTGCTGCCCCCCGCCCGTCATACTTGCGTGCCGGTCTGCATTATTGAAGACGAAAGGAATCTCCATACAATGGGTGCTGCGCAGTATGCCGTCCAGCACCGGAGACTCCCAGTTGAACATATACATATAGACCGGAGCCCCTCCCTGAATGGATTTGCGCAGGGCCTGCTCTACCGCACCAGGGCGGAAGTCAAAGTCCGCATCCAAAAGGTCTGCTGTCCTGTAACCTGGATATGCCTTTGCAAAGAGTTCGAGGAACTTGGCTGTGCCGTCGCCATATTTGCTTTCAAGGAACTTCACCGCATCTTCCCTGCTGACATTGCGAAGAGCCGGTACATAGGTAGTCATTGTGAATTCGAGGCGTGTTGTACCTATTATCATAGGGATGTCGGCGGAGATGGCGGGAGCCTGAGGGTCGAATGGCTGGGCAGGCAGCACAGCGCCGTCCACTGTAGGAGCCCAACCGAAGATGAAGCTGGCAACGCCATCCCTTTCGGCCTGGGCCTTAACCTCGGCGACAGCCTTCTCGCCTGCCGCAAGCAGCTCCCTGTAAGGGACTTCGGCGATTTTGTCTATGCTGGACGCATCAAGGCCGAGATTGCGCACTGTGGCAACGCCTATTTGGCGGGAGTACTTGGACTCCATGGTGCGGAGCATTGAGCCGCTCTGCACTATTGCCTTATGGAAAAGCCCTTTGGCACAAGGAGTTGCGAGCAGTGTAGTGACCTTTCCTCCGCCTCCTGACTGACCGAAAATTGTTACATTGGAAGGGTCACCTCCGAATGCTGCTATATTCTCCTTTACCCACTCGAGCGAAGCTACGATGTCGAGAAGGCCGGCGTTTCCGGACTTCACATATTTCTCTCCATAGGCAGAAAGGTCGAGGAAGCCGAGCACATTGAGTCTGTGGTTGACGGTGACTACCACCACATCTTCCGTTGCGGCGAGTGATGTGCCGTCGTATGAAGGAAGTTCCTGCCCTGAGCCGGCGGAATATCCGCCACCGTGAAGCCATACCATAACAGGCCTTTTCTTTGAATCCGTCGCAGGGGTCCAGATATTGAGCCTGAGGCAATCCTCGCCCTGAACTCCATCGTTCCAGTTGAAAGCGAATGCTATTTCATCATTTGCCCATCCTGAACGCTCGCCCTGGGGACTGACGGGACCGTATTGGCGGCAGCTGCGTATGCCTTCCCAACTGTCGGCTTCTACCGGAGGCTGAAACCTCTCCGCCTTTGCGTAAGGGATACCTTTATAGATATATACGCCATCCTGAACATAGCCCGCTACCTGACCCTGTGTGGTCTGGACTACGGCTGTGGAAGAGGATGCAAGAATGGCTGTATCGGAAGCAGACACACTGCGCGACGCTCTGCCGCCACAGGATGCAGCTACTCCGGCAAAGCCAAGCAGGACTAAGATTCTTGAAATGGTTTTCATCTTTTCAGTGTATAGTGGTTTATGTTTGCAAAGTTCATCATAAACCGGTAATCTGTCTTGCTGTTTTGTTCAGGAATGTTACATTACGGTTCAAACTGTTTTCCATTTCGTTCATAAGTTTTCTTTTTTGTTCAAAACAGACTTAATTAGCATCTTCGAGACGCATTTTTATGTATCTTTCGTATGAAATTAGAAACCGCATAATGAAAAGACTCCTTATCTCCGCGCTGGCTGTTGTGTCTTGCATTTGGTCTTTCGCACAAACATCCTCCGAGCGGATTACTTCGACCACCTTGTCCAACAACAGGATCACCGCCATTGCCCAGGACAGCAAGGGGCACATCTGGCTCGGCACCTTCCGCGGCTTGAACAGATACGACTCCCACGAATACCATCAGTATTTCTGCAGCAGCGATGACAACACCGGGCTGCCGGACAACCAGATACAATGCCTGCTGAGCGACAGGACAGGAAGTCTGTGGGTCGGAACCGTGAACGGAATCTGCCGTTACCGCGAGGACGATTCTTTCGATTATATTCCAATCTATGGCACCCGGAGCAACAATGTTGTGCAGATTCTTCAAAGCCGCAGCGGCAAGGTGCTCATCAACACTGCCGACGCCATCAGCCTTTACAACAGTGAATCCGGCTGCTTCGAAAGCAGGCTTACAGTCTATTCCAACGACTGGCAGTTCATGTCCGGCGCCTTCATCTCCCCTGATGACAGGCTATGGGTTTTCGGAGACAGAATCTATTGCTACAATCTTGACAATTTCAGGCTTGAGCGCTGCATTGATTTGAGCTGCGGGAATCCGGTTTCGATCTGCATGAGCCCCGACGGGAGGATTTGGATTTACTCCGACAAAGGACTGAGCGTGCTGAGCACTAGTGAGGAAAGATTCCTTCCCCTGCCGTCTGCAATCGCCTCCGACAAAGCATTCAAGGCCTCATACATCTCCCAGATATTTCTGGTGAGCAACTGCCTTCTGTTCATCACTGAATCGGGAGACTGTTTCAGCTACAATCTCGCGGACGGGAACTTCGTCCGCAAGGGCGAACCGGATTTCCCTTTCGACGTACCTGATTTCAGGATGAACTCGGTCTTTGAAGACTCTGAAAAGAACATCTGGTGGTGTTCCTACGACCAGGGCTACAGCATTTCATACGCCTACAAAGGCAAGTTCAGCAACAATGTGCTCAATGCCGAACTGGGAGGAAAATCGGTGCTGAGTATGGACGCTTCCGGAGGAGAAGTTTATTTCTCTACCTTGAGCGACGGCATTTATCATTACGATGTGGAAGCCGGAGTGCTCGAAAGACTTAAGGAAAACAACATTATCGACAGGAAAAACAAGCAGTACATATCCTGTCTGAGAGCAGCTAAGGACGGTAAACTCTGGATAGGAGCTCAAAACAAGATTTTCCTCTGCCGCAAGGAGAAGAGCCTTTTGAAAGTACTGCGTCAATGGGATTGTCCCTGGGCATTCTGCATGAAGCCTGACAGTGATGGCAACATGTGGATAGGACTCTTCAACGGATTCGTTGCAAGAATCAGCGAGGACGGAAGCAGGACGGATTACATCAGGCTCGGCATTCCTGAGAACTCCTATTCTTTCGTCGGCGGAATAGATTTTCTGCCATCAGGCAAGGTGATAGTCGCCGCTTTCGGTGAGGGACTCTTTGAAATCGACCGCAATTCCCTGGAGTTCAAGAAAATACAGATTTCTCAAGAAGATTGGGACAAGTGCATTGCAAGATCCCTTTTCATTCCTTCCTCCCTCAAAACTGACAGTCAGGGAAAAGTGTGGATAGGCACAGTGGCAAACGGTCTTCTGCAATATGACCCTTCAACTTCCAAACTCACTCCCCTGCCGGGAACTCCATGCAACGACATCTGCAGTATTGAAGAAGACCTGCAGGGCAATCTATGGATCAGCACTCAGGCCGGGCTTGCCAAATACGACCGCAGTGTGGGGCGCTTCATCAACTGGTTCGAAGCCGACGGTATTGGAGGCAACCAGTTCTACGACAGGTCCTCCGCAATTCTCCCGGGCGGAGCTCTGATTTTCGGAGGCACGCATGGAGTGACCCTGTTCAATCCTGTTGAGCTGATGACACACAGGACTGTTCCCCTCTGTTTCGAGGAATTGAAAGTGCACAACAAGACAGTAATGCCTTCCGAAGGTGGCTGCATCAGTAAAGCAATGGCATTCAACCCTGAAGTCAAGCTCAAATACAGCGAAAACAGTTTTGCGATTTCCTTCTCCGCCCTGGACTACAGCGAGTACGAAAGGGTACGCTACTCCTACATGCTTGAAGGCTATGACAAATACTGGGTAAATGCCAGCACCAACAGGGAGGCGAATTACGCCAATGTCCCATCCGGCAAATACATCTTCAAAGTTAGAATTACCAATATCGAGCAGACGGATGTACTCGCTGAAAACAGTCTTGATCTTTGCGTAGGGAGACCTCTGTACCGCTCCTGGTGGGCTTATACCCTCTACATCATCCTGGCCATCTCCATTCTCTGCATAATAGTTGTGTACAGGCGCAAGTTCATCGAAGAAAGGGAAGCCAAGAAGAAGGCGGCAATGGAAAGGGAGCAGGAGAAGAAGGTCAATGAGATGAATATGAGTTTCTTCGCCAATATCTCCCACGAATTCAGGACTCCCCTTACAATGATTTCCGGACCTATAGCTCAGCTTACCGAGTCCGCTAGCGTTGACGATGAAGGGAAACGCCTTCTGGGGATAGTGCAGAGAAACATTCAGCGAATGCTCAGGCTTGTAAACCAGCTGCTTGACTTCAACAAACTGGAGAATGACTCCTTGAAACTGAAGGTAAGAAACATAGATGTTGTATCACTGCTCAACTATCTGGTGGAGATTTTCAGGGTCAGCGCCAAAGAGAAAGGCATCAGTCTGGTTACCTGGGGAATTGAGGATTCGCTCAGCGCCTGGGCAGATGACGACAAGCTGGACAAAATATGCTTCAACCTCCTTTCCAACGCAATGAAATTCACGAGCCAGGGAGGCAAGGTGGAAATCAGTCTCGACTGCCTCACAAGGGATGACGCGCAGAAACTCTTCGGGGACTGTATGCAGTACAATGACAACAAATATTTGAAAATAACCGTCAAAGACACCGGTCCCGGCATCCCGGAAGACCAGTTGGAGAAGATATTCGAAAGATATTACCAGTTGGACAACAATGTGCGCGGAGCCTATAACTGGGGCACGGGCATCGGCCTGTATTACGCAAGGACCCTGGCAGCGATGCATCACGGTTGGCTGAAGGCTGCAAACAGGAACGACGGACTGCAGGGAGCTATGTTTATCCTGCTGCTTCCTGCAAGTGAATCCTCCTATTCTGAAGCAGAAAAGGCCAAGGAGGGCGATTTCGTTAGAAAGAAAGCGGTAAATGTAACTCAGATACAGGAAGATGAGAGGCCTGACGAGCAAAAGGCTACTGTGCTGATTGTGGACGATGATACCGATGTGGTGAGGTATATGAAGGAACTTCTCTCCACCCGCTACAATGTACTTTACCGTTACGATGCGGATTCGGCTTTCCTGTCCGTCAAGAAAGATGCTCCTGACATAGTCATCAGCGATGTTATGATGCCAGGCAAATCGGGCTATGAGCTCTGCCGCGACATCAAGGGCTCGCTCCAGCTCTCGCATATCCCTGTTATACTTCTTACCGCGAAGGCCGGCGTGGATGACCAGGTGCAGGGGCTCGACTGCGGGGCCGATGCCTATGTCACCAAACCGTTCGAGCCTCAGTACCTTATGGCACTTGTCAATTCCCAGATCAAGAACAGGGAGAAAATCCGCGCACTGCTTTCTCAGGCCACCGAGGTCAGTGCTTTGGACGACAATGTGCTCTCCGAGCAGGATAATGCCTTTATGAAGGACCTCTATGCCCTGATGGAAAGGGAACTTTCCAACGATGAGCTGGATGTCACCGGAATGACCGAGAGGCTGCATATATCCAGAACAAAGTTCTATTACAAGGTGAAGGGTCTTACGGGAGAGAATCCGAGCGTATTCTTCAAACGCTACAAACTCAACCGTGCAGCACAACTACTGAAAGAACATAAATACAACATTTCGGAAATAGCCGATATGACAGGTTTCAGTACCCTGTCCCACTTCTCGACCAGTTTCAAGAAGCAGTTCGGAGTTTCCCCAAGCGAATTCATCAAATGAAAAAGTTGTTGATTGCCATTTCCTGCGCGCTATTGTTTGCCGCTTCGGCCTCAGCGCAGGAACTTGTTTTGAGAATTGACGATATGGGAGCGCTTCACAGCGTCAACAAGGCCTGTATCGAGTCCTACCGTAACGGGATTGCCCAGTCGGTGGAGGTATTATGCGTCGGACCGTGGTTTCCGGAGGCTGTAAAGATGCTTCGGGAGAACCCGGGTCTCGATGCCGGAGTGCATCTTGCAATTACCAGCGAGTGGGAGAATGTGAAGTGGAAGCCACTGACCGACTGCCCTTCCCTGGTGGATGACAACGGCTATTTTCTGCCTATGATGTGGCCTAACCCGGCATATCCGGGTCTGTCAGTGCTGGAGCGTTTGGATTCAATCAATATGCAGGAGCTGGAGCGCGAGTTCCGGGCGCAAATCGAACTTGCAATTAAAAATATACCTCAGCTCACGCATATTTCCGGACATATGTTCTCCACTATGTTCAACAAGGAGGTGAACGAACTGACCAGAAGGCTTGCCGCCGAATATGGTCTGATCTGCACCGATGTTATGGAGGGTGCCGCTACCTACGGTTTCGAGATGACAGGATATACGGGAGAGTCAGCCACTTCCGAGGATAAAATCAACAGTTTCATACGCTCTTTGGAGTCAATGCAGAGCGGCAAGCGATATTACTTCATAGACCATCCTGCCTACAATGACTGCGAGATGCAGACCGTGTATCACATAGGGTACGACAATGTTGCTGTGGACCGCCAGGGAGTGACCGACTGCCTTTGCTCCGAGAAGGTCAAAGAAGCCATCGGGCGCCTCGGCATCCGCCTCATCCCAATCAGCGCCCTGTAGCCCTTCCCTCTCCTCGCCCGCTATTTGCGTGATGACCCGGCCCTGATTGTTTTTCGCGTGATGTCCCGGCCTTTGACCGTTTTTCGCGTGATGTCCCGGCCTGGACCGGGTATCTGTGGTCTAAACGGGAGCGTCCGTGCAATTTTTCGGCATTTTTTTGCTTTTGGGGTTTCTGGAAAGGCGTGGGTGAAATTTTAGGGCGATTTTTTGCTTTTGGACAGGATTTTTTGCTTCAAAAGCAATTTTTCGGCATTTTTTTGCTCGCGCACACGGTCATACCAGGTCGGGGGACTTCAGCTTACGACTAAACTATGTATAACGGCAGTTTTCTGTCAATTCAGGAAGCACGAATTTCAAAATCATATTGCAATTCTGTAATGGACAGCTTATATTTGTAAGTCGCCAAGGCGATACAATCAACTATGCCTAATGGCATCTTCATAATATGTTGAATCCGAAACTTCGTGTTTCAAAATTTGAATTGAACTATGGAAAAATCTGCCTTCTTTAACAAGGAACAGGATTGTGAGGTGAAATTCCTTTCATCAGGAACTGTTTTTAATGTCAATACACCTGAGAATCATCCGATTATATTTTCGAATGCTGATGATTACAAGTCTGCTATGACTATTCTTGCCATCTGCAAAATGGAGTATTCTGATCTTCAATTGTTTGCTTTTCAGATAATGAGCAATCACTTCCATTTCGTGATTGGCGGGCAACGGTCCAGAATTCTCGAGTTTTTCGATTTGTTTTCAGACCATTTGAGAAGACATTTTGGAAAAGAAGCAATTGAGAAAAGCTTCGGCATCAAACTGTTTCCTATTGACAATCTCGGATATTTCAGAAATGCTGTCGCCTATGTGAACCGCAATGGCTTTGTTGTGAACGACAATCATACCCCTTTTTCATATCCTTGGGGAACAAGTGCATACTTCTTCAATTCTATGCCAGGGCAATTGGAATCGATATCATCGGAAAAACTGGGTGTTAAAGCACTTCGTGAACTCCTGCATTCCAGGCTTTTGGATAAGTACAAGAACGTTCCGATTGTACAAGGATACATCTCTCCGTTGCAATACTGCAATATATCCGCATCAGAGCAGTTGTTCAGGGACGCAAAACAGTATTTCTATATAATCTCCAAGAATGTTGAATCCTTTTCAGAGATAGCCAAGTCTATTGGAGAGTCTATGTATTACAACGATAATGACTTGTTTCTTGTTGCCACAAGAATTGCAAAAGCCAATTATGATACAGCCAGGCTGTCGGATCTTCCTGTTCAACTGAAACTGGAATTGGCCCGCAGGCTCCATTTTGATTTCAATGCAGGCAAGAAACAACTTTCCAGATTGTTGAAAATTTCTATCGAGGTACTTGACACCATGTTTGCTTAGCTCTGATCTTCCAGACCGAAGTGTTAGCGGGCTTTGAGCAGTCCCATTCGCTCTCAGGCGTGAAGACGGACATATCCGTGCAAAAAATTGGCGATTTTTTGCTTTTGAGACTAAAATACTTATCCAAAAGCAAAAAAACGACCTGAAATTTCACCGCCGCCCTTCCGGGACCCAAAAGCGCAAAAACCACCCCTTGGAATTGCTCTCACGGCAAGGATGACGGAAGAGGTGGTTGGAAGCAAGGCGGGAGGGGGATAACAATCTTTTAGATTACCAAAAGTACACACTATTGCGGAACAATCAGTCAACCGAAGAATAATAGCTCGGGAATTTTTAAAAAATTTGCATAATTCAAATAACCGCCTTATATTTGCAAAGTTTGTAGTGATTCGATGAAGAAAACTTATGCGCTCTTCGTATTAACATTTCTCCTTTTTCTTGGGTCAGTCAGCGTAGCATCAGCTGCCCCAGGCGAAGAAAGCATAAATGGTTTTCAACGCGATTCTTTAACACTTAAACTTCTATTCCGCTGCGGACACTACAATTTCGACTCTGCCTTTTGTGACAACGGGTATAGGGTTGACGCTTTCTTCCAAAGCCTCGACTCTCTTTCACAACGGTCTGGAATCAGCATAGACAACATAGCTCACATCCGTTCTTCCGCATCGCCGGAAGGAGGAAAACGAAGGAATGATTTTCTGAGCCTCCAGCGTGCAGAAAGCCTTGTATCCATCGTAAAGAGCAGGTCTTCAATTATAAGTTCTTTTGAAATATTGTCGGTAGGACCGGACTGGGATTCATATAACATTCTGCTCAGCAAGTCTGCCCTCAGCAGCGCTCAGGCGCAAAGAAGGTTTTATCCTATGCTCAGGCAGGCAACAATGACCTTGTATTATTATCCCGAGCCGGTAAGGATAGAAAAGGTGGATTACCTTGCTCCCGCCCCCGGACTTGTATGGCACGGCCAGAATGCGCTTGCCGCACACCCTGTGGAGCAGTTAAGGGAGCCGGTGAGGTTTGAAAAGCCGCTGTTCGCACTGAAGAGCAATCTGCTCTTCGATGCTCTCGGTTTTGTGAACCTGGGAGTGGAAGTCCCATTGGGACAGCGCTTCAGCCTTGGTGCTGATGCCGTTTTCCCCTGGTGGAGCAATCCGCGCAAGGATTTCACGATGCAGATGCTCGAAGCCGAACTTTCCGCCAAGTATTGGTTTGGGGGAAGGGCAGGAAAGGAAGCTTTGACGGGTCTGTTTGCAGGAATATATGCCGGAGCAGGATACTATGACTTCCAACTCGGACGTCTGACGGACGGAAACGGAGTTCAGGGTGATGTCTTCCTGCTTGCAGGACTTCAGGCGGGCTACGCCCATAAGATAGGACGGAACCTCAGGCTGGAATACAGTGCGGGGTTGGCTTATCTCAAGACTGAGTATTACGAATATATCAGCGTGAAGGATACCAAATTCGGAAATATCAAGGTAATCCCTTACCCTTGGCAGGCGAAGAGGACAAGCGGAGTGATGCCGACCAAACTCTCGGTGTCCCTGGTATGGATGATATCCTCAAAGAAAGGAGGCAGGAGATGAAAGCAAGGAAGATGCTGGGACTCCTGATGATTATGGCACTTGGCGCCTCCTGTCAGAGGGATCATCTGTACTATGCCTCGTCCAATACTGCCACCGTACTGGTCGAGCCGGACTGGAGCGTATCGGGACTGCATCCGAACGGAGTCAGCGTTTATGCATTCCGCGAGGACGACGGGGCACTGTACAAGCGTTTTCCTCCGGTGAGTGCGGACAGTCCTTGCTACGTCAAGCTTCCGGAAGGCGATTTCACCCTGGTGGTAATCAATGACTCGCCTCAAGAATTGGGCGGAAGTATGGTCTTCACGGGGGAAGAGAACCTCGCCACATTCAAGGCTCTGGGCCTCAAGGACGAGACGAGAAGCAAGGGAGGTGAATATTGCATCGTGGAGCCTGACACACTTGCGGTTTCGGTGGTGAGGGGCGTGCATGTGACCCCGGAGCAGATTGACTATTATTATGATATGCCACAGACGGGCCAGGCCGAAGTGCCTGCACTCGAAGTCAGGACAGCACCGAAAAGCGTGATTTCGCGGGTGAATATCACAGCGCACGTGAAGGGACTCAAATACGCCAGGGGCACTATGATGTGCTATATGAGGGGTGTTGCCGCCGGACATTGCCTCGGACTGGAAGAGAATACCAGAGAGCAGGCCGCGCAGGCTTTTGTGCTGAACAACAGAAAGTATGACGAGGGGTCCGATACCGACGGTACGGTGAGGTCAAGTTTCCTTTCCTGGGGCCTTGTGGGGGATGGAAATACTGACAGCAGGTACTATCTTGACCTCAATTTTGTACTGCTCAACGGAGATTTGTACCCTTTGTCATTCGATGTGACGGAGCTGATTAAGGTTGATGTAACGCTGTCGCTGAGTTTGAATCTCAATATGACTCTGGAGATTGAACTTCCGGAGACTGTGGGAGATGAGGAAGGAGGATTTGATACGGATATTAATGACTGGGTGGATGAAATAGTGGACATACCTATGTAACAAATATATTAACAATTTAATAATTAAGTACTTATGAACAAATCAACTATTGTATTCGCTGCTCTTGCCATGCTTGCGGCAAGCTGC
Organism: uncultured Bacteroidales bacterium; assembly: GCA_945487035.1. Classification (GTDB taxonomy): domain Bacteria; phylum Bacteroidota; class Bacteroidia; order Bacteroidales; family UBA932; genus Cryptobacteroides. The sequence continues at coordinate 22,319 of CALYTI010000014.1, read as the reverse complement.
ACCAAGACTGAGCTTGTAACGGGCGATGCTCAGAGCGCCCAGAGGGGCATTGGCTTCTCTGCCTACACTGCAAAGCCGACCAAGGCTGCGCAGAAGGATGTTACGACCGAAGACTTCAACTCTTTCCAGGTTTCTGCTATCGGTAATAATGCTGTGTACTTTGACAATGTGACCTTCATGTGGAAAAATGATTCTAATGTTTGGGAGAGTGATCCTCTTTACTTCTGGCCTGCTTATGCGCTGAATTTCTGTGCTTACAACACTCCTGCAAAGGGTACATTCACCAGGACCATTACAAAAGATGCACAGACTCTCAAATTCAAGCCTTCCACAACTCTCTCTGAGCAGGAAGACCTCGTAGCTGCATATGCTGGAAGCAAGAGTGAGAGTGATGCTACTTCTCCTAATCACTCTCTCGCACTTACCTTCAAGCACTATCTTACTCAGGTCGTTGTAAATGCCAAGTGCTCAAATGCCGGCTATACCGTAGTTGTAGACAGTGTTAAGATTACTAATCTCGCTGGTGAAGGCACTTATTCTTTCAGCACTGAAAAAATGGTGGCAACAACAGGCTTGGCTAATAGCACTTCTTCTACTGACTATGGTTCAAAGTTCAACTCAAAAACTCTCTCTTCTTCAGCAACCGAGGTTATGTCTGATGCTGGAACTGGCAAGTGGTACCTAGTTCCTCAGACCGTTGCTTCTTGGAAGAGAAACCCAACCGAATCAGCTGAAAGCGCAACCAATGAGATGAAGAATGCTTCTAACGGAACCTATCTTGCACTTAAAGTGAAAATCACCACTTCAGGTGGCTCGGCTGTATATCCTTATAGCGGAACCGAATCCGCTTGGATGGCAGTACCAGTTCCTGAGGCGCTTAAGTTTGAGCAGGGCAAGAAGTACAATGTAACTGTTGACTTCTTCAGTTCTACCGGAAACGGTGCTGGTTATGTTGACCCTGAGAAGCCAGGTGAGCTTGACGGAGTTAGTTCTACTGATGATAGCGGTAAGAAGATTATCGGCGGTGCTATCAAGTTCGATGCTAAGGTATCTGAATGGGGTAACGCAGTTGACATCACCATCTCACTTTAATCCCTTAACCGTCAGGGCTTGACCGCCCTGGCGGTTGCAAAGTATGAACACAAAAGACAGATTAATAGCCCTGTTATTACTCCTGGGAAGTCTTGTGGCCTGCAAGAAAGAAGAGCAGATTGGCCACAGGCAGGCTTTGGTCTTCACCGACGTGCAGACCAAGGTCGGGCTGTCCTCCTACTATAAGGACTTCCAGGTGTGGGGCTACTGTCTGGCCGAAAGTGGCAGCAACATAATGCCAGGCTACATAGTCATCCACGATGACGCCCTTGGATGGTGCTACACCGAGATCGCCGGCACAGACGGTCAGGAACTCCAATACTGGAGCTACTCCGCATCCCTGTACCGCTTCCACGCGGGAGCCCCGCTCGCAAGGGTCAAAAGCATTGGGACGCAAAGCCTTACGCTGAGCCTTGAAGCCACTACCGACATACTCCGGACGGCCCTGTACAGCGAGCCATATCTTGTAAACAGGAGCGATGCGGCCTTCGGCAATACGGTAAGCCTTTCCTTTGTCTATGCCAACGCCCGGCTCAATCTGGCGTTCAGATGCGCATCCTCGGCGCCCGTCAGCATTACGCAAATCCGCCTGACTCCGCCTGCCGCCTACGCAACCGATGCGGAGCTGGAAGTGGAGTATGACTGGAGCCGCCCGGCCGCAAACGTAAAGGGACTTACTGTTCTCGCCCAGAGTTCGGACGACCTGACTTTCCCGGATGTTGTATTTCCTGCTTCCGGCAGCGAAGCGGTAGCTACCGGGAGTCCGTGGTACCTGATTCCGCAGAATTCCGTAAAGGGACAGTGGAAGCTAAGTCTTTATGTTGACGGAGTTTACAAAGAAGTGCACTTCACTCTCTCCAAGGGCTGGGAAGCGGGACGCTCCTACCTTTTCCGTTTCGAATACACGGACGAGGCAAATCTCGTGTTCCTCGGCAGCGAGAGCGAATTGTTTGTAGGACTTGCTCCGGAAGACGGAGGCAACCATAATTTCAGCTAAGCGATGAAACTCAGAGCAGCGACATATCTTCTTGCATTGGCGCTTCTTTCGGCCTGCGGACCGAAGGAGGAGCAGCCTGCAGATGCAGCCCGCGCAGAGATGGCCTTGCCTTCGGATTCCCGCACCAAGGCGCATTTCGAGGATGCGGACGGGTCTGCGGGCTTCGTATGGGATGTAGGCAGCGAAATGATTGCCGTTGTCTCGGATGGCAGCGCTCCCGTGCAGTGGGAAGGGGGCGGATACTATTCGCCTATGCATATTTCCCTAATCGATCCTGCGCATAACAACCGTGTGCTCAGAGCCTGTTCGGAATATGCTCTTGCAGCCGATGCGGCTCAGGCGGGAGACCCTCTTTTCTTCCTTTCTCCGGTAAACGGCTCGCCGCTGTGCAGCACTCAGGAGGGGGCAGACGGCGTGCAGGTCGAATTCGCAATGCCTTCAGTCTTTGAGCAGAGCGCTTCCGAAGCGATGGAGGAATTTGAGCCATATTGCTATATCCGCGGCGAATCCACCATAAAGAGTGCGCCTTCGGCATCCGAAAAGAATTTCGTTGCCAATACCACGACTTTTACTGCAATTCCGGCCATCTTCCGCTTCAATGTCAGCAACGTTACGGAGCAGGATGTGGTGCTGGAGTCGGTCAAAATCACCTGCAACAAACTGTTCCCCGACAGGCTCTGCTGGAAGGCCGACGGAGTAACGGTGAGAATTTGTGAGCCCGAGGACAAGTCGGGGTATTTCAATACTGTCAAGACCAGCATCAACTGGGGACACGGGGACCTGATTGGGACGGGCGGAAAGGGTACATATTACAGCCTATGCCTTCCTTTCGATAATGATTCTTCGATGAGCGGAGCAACCCTTGCCTTCATCCTGGAGACTTCGGATAAGATATATACCTTCAACATCCCGGCGGCGGACTTTTTCCGCAGCAGCAGCGCAAAGCGCTTCGAAAGCAATAAAATTTACACCTTCAATTTCTCCCTGAACGAGAGTTCGGTGGAGTTGGAAGGCGTGAGCATAGCCCCGTGGATGACAGATTCATTCTATCTGCCTATAGTAGATATTACGGCTGATGTGAAGGTGAACCTGAGCTATTGGGTTCAGGACAGGAAGAACCTCTATACCTTCGGCTTTATGAAGATGTTTGACGGGGAGGAGCCGATGTGGGCGGAGTGCAATATCGGAGAGTATCTGTACAGTGCCAGCGATATCGTTTTCAACTGGAAGGAGGTAACTCCTGCTGATGCATCCGATACCGATTATCTTGCCGTCTATTACGAAAACATTACCGATTTCAAATGGAAAACTCCGTCACGCGCAGATTTTGTGCAGCTTTTCAGTATGCCGGACTCCTGCTATGTAATGTGCAAGGATGAGGAGTCGGGAGTTCACGGACTGAAAATAAAGAGCAAGGACAGGCCGGGAGCCTCCATATTCCTGCCTTGTTCCGGGGGTACGGAAGAAGATACCGTATATCCTGGAGACGGCAGCACGGTGATTAACCGGACCTTCCACGGCTACTACTGGACTCTGGACGAGGCTGACGGGACCAATGCAAATCTGCTGCATTTCGCCTTCTCCCAGGTTGAAACGGTTGTTGAAGATGTGAGCTCTTTTTCAGTGTATAGTCTGGTGCTTGATTCGGGGAATGAGCTTTATGAATTTATTGAAAAGCCTAAGACCGGCTATTTTACGGTCCGAGCGATACTATGAGTGATATACGCAAAATATGCTTGTTGTTCTTTAGCCTGCTGGCAGTTTTGTCCTGCAGAAAGGAGGATTTGTCCGTCAGTTCTGCAGACAGGCTTTATGTGTGCGCTGCATCGCATCCTTTCACTGTGGACGGGGCGCCTTCCACAAAGGCAGTCAACAACGGTTATCTTACGACCTTCGAGGTCGGAGATGTGATTGGAGTGACCGGTGTTGACAAACACGGCAACATTCTCGATGTATGCAACAATGTCAAGTTCGTTTTCCGTAAGGATACACTTATCAACGGTGCCATATGGTCTTCCTTCCTAAATGACCGGGGCTACGCTTTTGTGGAAAGGGTGGAGGGCGCGACCTATTTTGCCTATTATCCTTATGATGAGAAGTGGAACAATTGCCTTCTTGAGGATATCATCGACAATTTTGATGTTCTGGAGGACCAGAGCAGCAAGGCAGCCTTCGACAGCTGCGATCTGATGGCAACGGACGGATGCATCAGCCCTTACAGCGGAATGCTCAGTTTCGAGATGAATCATAAGATGGCAACAGTGTCCATATTCTACAATAATGAGTTTATGCCGGATGGGGTAACTCCACTCTACCCTATTACTCTTTATTCCTCCACAACGCCTTCTGCTTTGAGTCTTGAGCATACTTATAGGGCTCAGACCGAGACAGGAGCTCTCGAACTCAGGCACAGGTATCTGGTAAATCCGCGTGTCAACGCTTCAGTGAAGCTCGTCGGCTGCCTGGAGGAGACCAATATGCGCCTGTTCAGCCACAGTTTCGATGTAGAGGCAGGGCACCTTTACTCCATATCCTTCGAGGGAGAGCCGCTGGTGCCTTATACGGACGGAGTGGACCTTGAACTTAACGATGTGGAGTTTGTGGACAGGGATGGCAATACGGTGACTCTGGGCCATACCGTGATGTGGTCCAAGTATAATCTTGGAGAGTCTTTGGGTGAGAGCTATCCTTTCGCTCCCGCCCCGAGCGACCGCGGCGGCAGGACAGGCACCAGAGACCCTTATGCAAGAGGAGATTACTACTGCTGGGGTGCTACTTTCACCCAGTACGACAACGGGCTTACGGGCTATCACGGCTACGGCTACAACAATTATTTCGACCAGGAATACAAGATAGCACCTCTCGGAGGCACCATCAAGGAGACCGAGTATGATGTGGCCCACGCGAAGTGGTGGAGGGGCAAGTGGCGCCTTCCTACGGAGAATGAGTTCCGGGCTATGTATGCGGGTTGCACCTTCAAGTTGGAAACCACCTACAGCGAAACTCAACAGCGCTATATGGGAAGCCCTGTCGGGAAGCAGACTTACAATGTGATCAAGGTTACAAGCAAGAAGAACCCGGAGAAGTTTATCTATATGTCCACCGGAGGCTACACTGACGGCACCATGCTGCCTGAAAAGGATGCTGAAGGCAATCTGACCGACTCCGGTGACACAAAGAAAAACGCCGGGATTATCTATCAGGGAACCGCCTATTACCTGAGCAGCAGCGCTTCGCCAAGCATACTGCGCTGTATCTCCTATGCTTATTTCAATGCCACAGAGCAAGACATCAAGGTGACCGGCAGCCGTTATACCGGAATGCTCGTTCGACCTGTTTACAGTCCTGATGAACAATGAGAAAGTTTGCCTTCATAGTTTTTGCATGTCTGTGTGCTTTAGGTTGCACAGCGGACAGTCTTGCTCCGGAGAGCCGGGATTGGCGGTTTGAGGCGGGCATCAGCGATATGCGCGGCCTGCCGTCCACCAAGGTTTCCTATAGCGGAGCATACGGGGAGCACAGCGAATTCGAAACCGGAGATGTGTTCGGGCTTTTCGTTATGGATAAGTCGGATTCGGTAATCGTTTCCAATCTGGAGGTATATTGCTCCGGACTTGACAACAGCGGAGCTACGGTGTGGTCGATTTTCAAGAGCGGCTCTTCGGAAGATAATACTTCCAATTATCCGATTGCGGATATACTGGGGAAGGGCGTGCACTATTTCGCGTACTATCCTTACAGGGAGAGCCTGTCTTCGGTGAGGGATATTGCCGGGATTAAGGCAATAGTGACGGATGCCTATGTTTCGCTTCCATATGACCAGAGCAGTGCCTATACGGAATACGACCTTCTGGTGGCGAGCAATGTGCCGGACTGCGCTTTCGGTGAGGTTGCGGTGAGCGGCAAGACCGTTTCACTTACCTTCGGACATACTATGGCCCTGCTGCGGTATTTCATACCTTCGGGTTCCGTCAAGTATGACTACAGCTTCAATGGTGCTGATTTTACTCCGCATCTTATGGGAAGTGATGCCGGGATGGATGAATTCAGGTTCCTGTTCAAGCCGGGCTGCGTTCTGGATGTTTGCGTCAAATATGTGAACAACAATAAGTTATACAAGTTTGAGACGGGCTGTTCCAAGAATATCTGGCCAATCGCTACCGAAGCAGGGCATTGCTATTTCCTTGATGAGAATGCCCCGAAGGTACCTTACGGGACTGCCGTGGATATGGGTACCTCAGTGATGTGGGCGAACTTCAATATCGGGGCTGAAGATGATGAGAGCGCGACTGCTGAAACCATCAGCTCTCTGCAGGGGGATCATTTTATGTGGGGCGTGAACCGGACAGGCATTTCCTTCGGTTCGGGGCCTTACAACCAATACAATGCTGCTTTCACTTCCGGGGTTAAACCGAAGGAGCTCCCTGCGGGCTACGATTACAGCGGGGACCCGATGTACGATGCAGCCCGTGCCCTGTGGGGCGGGGTGTGGAGAACACCGACCTTTGATGAGTGGCAGGAGCTCTTTGATGCCTGCACTTACAAGATTGATACTCGGAAGATCAGCTTTACCAGCAAGAGTACGGGCAATGTACTTGTTCTGCCTTATCAGGGATATAAGAATTCGGATACCGTTACCCAGCCGGATTTCGGATATTACTGGTCAAGTTCTTCCAATCCGGACAATGTCGCCAAGGCTGTTTCCACTATGTTCCGCAATACCAATACAGCTCCGGCCAAGCACAGCAATGCAGACCGTTACACCGGGCTCCCAATCCGCGCTGTGTATTCGAAATAATAAGTTTCAGGGAGGCGCTTTGGTTTCGGGAGGCGCTTTGGTTTCGAGGAGGGCGCTTTGGTTTCGGGAGGGCGGCGGTGAAATTTTAGGCCTTTTTTTTGCTTTTGGATGAGTTTTTCAGCCTCAAAAGCAAAAAATTGGCTTTATTTTGCACGGAGCCCCCATTTCCAACAAAGATGCACGGCCCAGGCACCGGGTATAGGATAAAACCGGCCCAGGTTAGCAGTCCAGCGGTTTGCGATGGCAGCACGCCCTCGCGGGTGGTTTACATCTGCCCTTCGAATTGCAAACCGCCGAAGGACATTTTCTGCACGAAAATTGCTATGTTTGCACCCCGAAATGAAAAATCCGATAGCGAGAAAAGTGGTGATAGTTGGCGCAGGAGTCTCTGGGCTTAGCGCCGGCACCTATGCCTGCAAGGCAGGATTCGATGTCACCATACTTGAGATGGGTCACACGCCCGGAGGTATATCAACCTCTTGGAAAAGAAAAGGATACACAATTGAAGGTGGCATTCACTGGCTGACCGGTTCGTCCGGACTGCTTCCGCACAACAGGATGTGGAAGGAAGTCGGTGCACTTGCCGACAACAACCCCATCATTCTCAAAGACCCTCTCTACACTCTGATTGAAAACGGCCGCAGGATTCCCCTTTACAGGAACCCGGCCAAAATGGCCGAAACCCTCATTGCAATAGCTCCCGAGGACGAAAAAGCCATCAGAAAACTGGAACATCAGGTAAGGGCACTCGAGCATTTCCACGCTCCGCGCAATTTCAAAGAATTCATCTGCAACATACTCCCTGCCCTGCCGGTACTCCCCGCACTGATGCCCCTCAGCATAGGGCAATATCTCCTCCAATTCAAAAACGCTTCCGTCAGGACCCTTCTTGGTTCCTTCATCAATCCTGCGCAGAACGCCATCTGCCTCGTCTATACCCTTGCAACATTTGCCGTCGGAGACGGCGGCTACCCGAAGGGAGGGTCTCTTGTGATGAGTTCCAATATGGAGCGCAAATTCAAGTCCCTGGGCGGACAGCTGCTCTACGGAGCGGAAGTATCCCGCATAGAAACGGCGAACGGGAAAGTAATCGGCGTGCGATATAGCAAGGATCAATATATCCCTGCGGATGCGGTAATCGTCTCCGCAGATGCGCGCACGGCCATAGACAGCCTCTTCGGGCAGCCACTGCAGGACAGTTGGGCGCAGAAGATGCGGAGCAATATGGAAGTGGACCAGTGCCTTATCTTCAGTATGGGCGTAAAGGCGGACCTGTCTTCATATCCGAAAAATATGGCCTTCCGCCTCGACTCCCCCTTCGCATACGCGGGATGCAGCTGCGATGTGATGATGCTCAATGCCTACAGCGGCGAGGACTTCGCCCCGCAGGGCTGCACTACCCTGACCTGGCTGCTTTTCGGAGATATGTACGAATTCTGGAAGCAGGCCAAGGAGGACGGCAGCTACAAAGAAAAGAAGCAGGCAATTACAGAAAGGATTATAGAATTGATAAAGAGGCATTTGCCTGAGGTGGACGGTAATATCGAGTTCACCGACCTTGCTACTCCCATCACCCTTGAGCGTTACTGCGCCACCTACAAAGGCGGCTTTATGAGCCTGTGGAAGCCGGGAGAAAAGCCGGCCAATGCTCCTGTACGCCACTCAAGGATAAAGGGACTGTATTTCGCGGGACAGCGTACCGGCGCATCCGGAGGGCTGCCTGTAGCCGTAGCATCGGGACGGAAAGCGGTGAAATGCCTCTGTCGTGACACAAAAATAAATTTTCCAAAATAAAGTACTAAGATTATGAAACTAAGCCAAGACAAACATTCGGCCTTTGTGCCAAATTTTCTTCTCGGTGCAGCCGGAGGAATCCAGTACCTGAAACTTAAAAGCGCAAGTTCCAATCCGCGCAAATCACAGGAAAAATGCCTCAGAGCCATCCTGAATTACGGAAAGGACACAGTCTATGGAAAACAGCACAATTTTTCTCACATACTTGAAGCAAAAACTGCCGGAGAGCTTTTTGCCAGATATCAAGAGCAGGTAAAGGCATCTGATTACGAAGACTTCAGACCTTATGTAACCAGAATGAAGAACGGAGAAACGGATATCCTGTTCCAAGGCAAACCGGTGCTTTATGCAACCACTTCCGGTTCTACCGGAGAGCCGAAATGGATACCTATTTCCGAAGCCTATCTCAAGAACATCTACGGCAAGATGAACAAGGTATGGCTCTTCAACTTCATCAAAAACAGGCCAAAAGTGTATGAAGGCTACATCGTATCCATCGTGGGCAAGCAAATCGAGGGCTACACCCCGGACGGCACCATCTACGGCTCCGTTTCCGGCTTCACCCAGAAGAACTGCCCGGGCTTCGTGAAGAAACTCTATGTCTCCCCTTCCGAAGTCTTCGACATCGAGGACTATACCGCCCGCAACTATGTCATTATGCGTATGGGCATAGAGCGCAACACAACTCTCGTCGTCACTGCCAATCCGTCCACTATGGTCGAAATGCAGAAAAATGTTGACTACTGGTATGACGAATATGTCAAGGACATAGAGAACGGTACCATCAGCGACAAAGTCGATGTACCGGAGGAAGTGCGCAAAGCCTGCGCCCCGTATCTCAAACCTAATCCGGAAAGGGCCGAGGAGCTGCGCGAGCTCAAAAAGCAGTACGGACAGGTGCTTCCGAAGCACTATTGGCCTAACCTTCAGCTGCTTACAACCTGGAAGTGCGGCAACACCCGCATCTATCTCGACAAACTGGAAGGTTCCTTCCCTGAAGGCATGCTCCATCAGGAGTTCGCATATTTCTCCTCAGAGTGCCGTGCCGGCCTTGTGCTGGACGACAGCATAGAGACCGTGCTCTTCCCTCATTTCCACTACTACGAGTTCAAGAAGGCTGCCGAGTTCGATGATCCGGAGGCTCCTTTCTACCAGCTCGACGAGCTTGTCGAAGGCGAGCAATATTGCCCATTCGTAACCACCTTCAGCGGACTGTACCGCTACAATATGAACGACATAGTCGAGGCCGCTTCCCCATTCGGCAAGACTCCGCGCATCCATATGGTCCAGAAGGTGAACGGCATCGTCACCATCACCGGAGAGAAGCTCTACGAAGGGCAGTTCATCAATGCGGTAAATCAGGCATCTGAAGCTATGGGCCTGAAACTCAACTACTTCACCGGCTATGCCGACCTTGCCGAGAGCCGCTACGATTTCTATTACGAATTCGAGGATGCCACTGTCAGTGCAGAGCAGGCCGGAATCTTTACAGCTCAGGTGGACGAGAACCTCAAAAAGAGCAATATGGAATACAAGGCCAAGCGTGACAGCTTCCGCCTGCACTCTCCTGTAGCCCACCGCCTCGTGCCGAATTCATTCGCCCAGTTCAAGGCCTACATCCTCGAGCAGACCAAGCAGGACGCCTCCCGCTTCAAGCCTAATGTCCTTGCACAGGACGAGCTCAAGCACGACGCCATCAAGCGCTTCGCGATAGACTAAGTTTCGTTAAGCAACAGCATTGCTCCCGATTTGCCCTTATGCAGGTCGGGAGCTATTTGTTTTGGGCGAAATATTGCGCCCTGGCCCTGCGGAAGGCAGCATCGAAGCGCTCCACAGCGGTGCGGGAGGCCTTTCGCCAGGGCTGCAGAATGTCGAAGGCGTGGAACAGGCCTTCATATATGTCAAGCTCCGCTTCGACGCCCGCATCGCGCAGATTTTCCACATAGCTCAGCGTTTCACAATAGAACGGCTCCCCCGTGCATACGAAGGTATATAGCGGCGGCAGTCCGTGGAAGTCGCTTCGGCGCGCAGGCGCGGCATAGGGCGGGACTTCATCAGAGCCATATAGCCCTCCGAGATACACCTTCCAGCCGAAGTGGTTGGAGACGGTGTTCCAGCCGAGGCTATGGTTGTCGCGGGAGGAATCGGTGTCTCGGTCGTCTATCATAGGATACAGGGGCATCTGGAAGGCAATATTGACCTCTCCCCTGTCGCGTGCAAGCTGGCATAGCGCGGCGCACAGTCCCCCGCCGGCGCTTTCGCCTCCGACGAAAATCTGGTCGGAACGAATCCCCAGTTCGTTGCAGTGTGAGGCCATATAGAGAAGAGCCTCATAGCAATCCGCCAGTGCGTTAGGATAACGACCTCCCCTGCGAAGGCGGTAGGCCGGGCTGATTACCGTACAGCCGTGGCGGCACACCAGACGCCTGCCCATCCCCAGCAGACCCGCCATCGCGGCAAAGCCGGTGATATATCCCCCACCGTGAATCCACAGGACTCCTGTGGTGGGTGATGACGCCTGGAGGCCGGTTGCTGTGGTGCCTAGGGCCGGGGTGGGGGTTGGGGTGCCGGTTACTGCCAGGGTGGCGGTTGGGGTTCCGGCAGTTTGCGGTTTCGCGGCTGTCTGCGGCCGGAAAATGAGGAGTTTCATTTTGCTGCCGTCCTTTCTGGGTATGTATATTCTGCGGGTTTTCATCGGTAAAGGCAATAATAAGAATAATTTTGGAATAGTCTATGGGAAAACGGCGTAATTCCGGGGTGTCAAGTATCCTTCCGGGGAGTTCCGGGCATTGCTGAGGTGCTTTCGGGTGATGCAAGGCGTTACCGTGGTGCTGCAAGGCGGTTTTGTAAGGCGGGGCTGAAGGCGTCACCGTGGTGCTGCAGGGCGGTTCTGCGGTGGCGCAGGGTGTTGTTCCAAATCGTTTTGGGATTGGGATGCCCTGCACGGCCGTCTGAATGGGGCAAATCCCAAAACGGGGCAAAAATCCGTCGTTTTGGGATTAACCGGCCACACAGCGCATTCTGAGAGGGGTCAATCCCAAAACGATTTGGGACAACGGGACCCGGTGAAGGATTTACTGTATAACCTGCGGGAAAACAGCGGGATTGACGAACGCAGTTGCGAAATTAGTATCTTAATCCTGTTTCTTTTCAAGTTGTTCTTCCAGCAGGCGGATGCGTTTGGTCAGTTCTTCTACGCTTGGGAGCTGGTCTTGAATTTCTTTGACCTTTATGTTGTCGTAGGAGGCAACGCCCATTGGGGTTGTGATGCCGTTGAATGCATATTGGACTTCTGTTTCCTCTCTATTACTGCATATCAGGAGACCGATGGTCGGGTTCTGGGATGGAGTTTTAATCAAATCGTCAACAGCATTTACATAGAAATTCAGTTTCCCGGCAAACTCCGGCTGGAATGGTACTGCTTTGAGTTCGATGACTATGTAGCAGTTAAGAGAGATATGGAAGAAGAGCATATCAAGTTTGCGGGTCTTGCCTGCGATGATGAGTTGCTTTTGTCTGCCCATATATGCGAATCCGGTTCCGAGTTCGAGTAGGAAGCGCGTGAGTTGCTTTTCGAGTTTTGATACAGTTCATCAAAGTGTTTCGGCTCCAGCCTTCCGTCGCGCTTTTCTTTACATAGAAGATGGCCTCTTTTATTGTTTTGCATTTGGCGATAATTTCTGAGTGATGCCCCCACGGCACACACGCCAATAGTGGAGGGAAGTCGGTATCTTCAAATTCTCCCACAAGCCGTGCAAGTTTTGTATTCAATTGGCTTTCAGAGAGTTGCAATTCTCCCACAAGTTGTGGGAGTTTTTTGAGCGCATCTGAGTAGAACTGATACCACTGCTTCATCCTCCATAAATTCGTAGTGCTGAATCCCTTTGATTCCGGGAATGCTGCCTGAAGATCCATACTGACTTGTTCAACAACACCGGAGCCCCATTTTTCTTCTGCTTTACGAATAACAAGGTCCCTGCCCAATTGCCAGTTGAATAGGAGTTGTTCAGCATTGACTTTTACGGCAGCCTTAATCTGAGCTCTGCGGTATCTGGATTTCAACTCTTCAACCCAGCCAATGTATTCTTTGTCGATGTTAACATCGTGAATCTTTACGACGGTTGGAGTACTTTTGTCCATATTCGTGATTATTATAGTATAGGCAAAGGTCAGCATTCCCGTTTGCTGGCACAATCAACCAAAAGTTGACATTGTAGAGAATAGGTTGTCTTTTTGAGAATAATTGTGCCGTGGCGTTGTTCTGGCGGATGCTGGGTGTTGTTCCAAATCGTTTTGGGATTGGGATGCCCTGCACGGCCGTCTGAAGGGGGCAAATCCCAAAACGGGGCAAAAATCCGTCGTTTTGGGATTAACCGGCCACACAGTGCATTCTGAGAGTGGTCAATCCCAAAACGATTTGGAACAACTGGACCCGGGGCAGGACTTGCGGAAAAATTGCTATATTTGGCCTGTTAAACTTAAAACATATGTCAACCGGTTCTTACAACATCTCCGACAAGTACTCGATTTGGGAGTACAGCAAAAAACTTCTCGGTCACACTCTTGAAGAAGCTGTCGGCAGCCCTCTGACTGAAGACAACACCGGCAAGGGACGCCTCGGGCAAATGGTCGAACGCTACTTCTTCGGCTATGAACCCAACAGCAATCCCACACCTGATTTTGAAGAAGCCGGAGATGGATCTTCTAATGGAGCAAGACTAACGTTAAGAAATCATGGCATAACATATCCTTTATCTTCTGCCTTTGAAATGACTTTAATTAATCGTTTACATTGAGCATCAGAAGGTAATGAATTCCGTGAAATCACAGAAGCAACATTCTTAATTAAATCAAGGTCTCCATAAGGAAGTAGTTGTTCTTTATTGAGAGCATTGTAAACATCCATCCAGTATCTTGCCCCCAATTTGAAGATTTCCACTGAAGCTTCGATTTTAGCATTGAACTTGTGCTCTCGTTTAGCAACCGCCTCATCCGATTTTGTTTCTTCAATAGATATGAGTGATGCCAAGAATTTGTCAGACAAATCGAATTTATAACTCTTGAAATTAGCCCAGACACCCTGAGTACGTGATATTGTTCGAACAAGACCACCATTAGCCTGCTCTATAAGGAAGTTATGAGTCTTTAGTGCAAGTCTCATCAACTCGTCTGCAAGAGCTGGATACAAAGACTGCTTCTGCCAGATAGTCTTCCAGTCAAGGTCTCTTCCCTTGGGAATCAAAGTCATGAGCTTTGATATTGTGTACGGAACAATTTGTGCTTTGTTTCCACCCTTAGGATACCATTCTGCTTTATTGATGAGTGTGTCAAGCTGATCAAACATAATAACAGAGCAGACGCACTTCTTGAAGAATTCTTCATTGATACTCTCCCTGGACTCATCATACATTTTTTCTATGACCTCAGCAAATCTGCTAAAGTTAATGGCCGAGCTCTGACAAACCTGATGGGGGTTCATGTAGAGGGTATTAAGGCATTTGGCAAGTTTCTCCTTTTTGATAACCTGATTCTTAGGATTCTTTTCGCAGAAAGTTTTACGCTGCGCTACAGTCAACTTCATCTGCTCTTGCTCCCATTTACCACGAGAGCGTTCATAGAACCATATAGTCTGATAAGGATTACCGGCAATCGGCGGAGCCATAACCTTTCTAGAAAGTTTCTCCATCAACACATGGAACGGATGATTGGAGAAGAAATCAGCATCTGATACAACATTCTGACTATTCGCGCATTTGGAAATAGTCTTTGTGATATCATTATACTGCTCGAGTTGTTCCTCAGACATTTCGTTCTCGACATTAAGAACAGTCAGTTTCATAGGAACAAACAAGGTATCCATTCCATTTTTATCCTCTTTCCTGATGATGGCATTGGCCAATGATGCAGTAGTCTGGCCACCGTTGATAATCTGAGGATCTACAAAATGGATGATTCTGTTTCCGTCAGGAGAAAAGCCTACCGACCTCGCGACAATTGCAATACCATTGTTGTAGGTAAAGAAGTTGCTCGGATGGTTCATTATGGTCTCACGTATGCCTTTATTCACCTTCCCTCTCACGCTCAGAAAAGCGCGGACATTACCCTGAAGAAGTTTGCTACCATACTTAAGATATATGTCAGCTAGGAATTTTCCAGGGACAATTCCTAGATATGCATCATAATGAGTTTGTCCGCCAAGATCCGCTTTTATACATTGGATACCAGGACAATCAAAATCAGCCGTATCAAATTCAATAATCTCGCTCGCATTAGAAGCGAATGTCTGGAAGAATCTCTCTACCGTCCATACATTGAGTTCAACTGGCCTCTCAAGGAAATCTTCCTTGGTCACATTCTTGACTTGTTTGCTAAGGACAGAATTCGATAGGATAAAGAATTTGAATCGCATGATTTCAGTTGATATCATGCCTTTACCTATCTTCTTTTTGAACTCCCTGGCAACATTTATGGCAGGATCTGATTCGTCACAATAATCAGCAACATCTCCATTGACGCACTCATCAATGAAGTTCTTCATGTGATTGTACAAGTCATCTATCCTTCCGTTTGTAAGTGTTGAGACCTTATCCCTCTCATTCACAAAGTCGCTGGCAATCATAATAAGCGCACTGTCTGCCTCATCATAGGCATATGCGTCAAATGCCATTATGCGTCCTCTGCGTCCCTTCATCTCGACGGACATTGGCATAGGATCATTCAGCTCTCCCATCTGTTCCAAATCATCGAGAGCCTTATTGATGAACTGAGTTTCAGGTTCAGTTCCTTCGTGCTCAGCATTGAAGCGGAGCTCGTCGATAAATTGTTGTCTGAATTCTTCGATTTCCATAATGGTAATTTCTATGATTGTTTATAACTTTCTATTTCTGAAAGGATAATATCATACTGTACTTTACTAATCGGCAGAGGCACTTCGTCCCTCTTTAAACGGGGGAAATCATCGTGAACTCCGTATAATGCATAATCAGTCAGGGCATAAACATAATTGTCATATTCTGGGGAGAAATCAAAATTGAACAGATCCAGCTTTGACATAAACACTTCCTTTTGCACTGGCGTCGAAATCTTGTTGAGGACTGAAGTCACAAGACCCACCAACTTGAGACCATTGAAAGATGGGCTCATTTTTTCCAGTTTGTAAACTGCCAAATGCCCAGCTACCTCGCCATCGAGCTGCTCTATAGAAGAAATCGTCACAGTCTCTTTTCCGCTATTGACGGCTTTCACCTCATACCATGTTTTATCCAAAGAGAAATCCTTATGGGTCTTTTCTGGCCCTGTCCAGCTCTCAAGAGATTTATCTATGCCGTATTTCGGGAACATTTGGTCCTGTAAGAACAGCAACTCTCCTATCAATCCCATAATCTCCGGCTCTGAAAGCTTTTTATTGCTCATCTTAAACAGCTTTTTCCACGAGGCATAACGAGTGCAAATTATCTTGTATGCCGCATTCTCATCTTTAGACTCTGCGGTAGAGTCAATAAGGTCTTGACAAAATGTACAGAAATGTTCGAGGAGGTCCTGGTCTTCCAATGAGAATCGCAAACAGACATCTTTCTCTGTTTTTGTCTGACTCACAGAAATAACATCTGATCCCAACACCTTAACCGGAGTATGATGACCTCTAAACTCAAAGCAGTACCGAGCATGATCGTCTTTCCCGATGTACATATTAAGTGCATCGTTATCTCCAATTCTTAAGAAATGGCCACTTTGAAAACCGGCGGCGAAGATTGTATAAATTTTACTATTCATCGTCTAGTTCCTCCATTTCATCAATATCATCCTGCATAAACAGGTTATAATATACTTTGTTGACCTTGAAATGATTAGCTCTCTCAGGATGCTTAACGCCAGGGAAACCTATTGCAAAAGCTACAAGTTTATCATCTCCAAGCCCTTCACGGAATGCCGTCAAATATTTCTTCTCCGGCTTCTGAGGGTCATTCAAAGACGGCTTTGGTTGAATAAGCATTATGACAAGTATTGGCTTTCGTTTGGGCAGATGCTCGAAATATGCCTTCAATGGGATTGCCCTTCCTTCAACATCAGCATCTTCGCCTTCCTCAGCTCTCCATGCATCGCGACAGCCATCCTCAGCAATCTTTTGAGTTTTCGCATCTATGGCAAACTTACCTTCTCGCGTACCGAGAATTCTACGGCGAGAGCTTATCTGAACCACTCTTCTATCAAAACAATAAATGGCACGCGATGGACATTTAATATTCTCAAGGCCAGGGATATCATAATGGGCTTCGCCATCACCTCCTTCAAAAACCACATCCCACAAGTCAATACCTTCGGTATCCGGATCATTGATAAACGTCAATATGCTCTCCGTATTAAAATTCATATTCGCCATGGAGCACTTGATTTTTGAGAGGAACAATGCTACAGCATCTTTGGGTACGTCCTCGAAAAATCTTGACGCTGGAATATCTGAATCAATATCCGCATCATTATACTTACCGACGTCTGCAAACCTTAACTTGTAGTGACCGTCAAACAGAGCCTTAGAGAATCCTGCAACTTCCTCCCAATTAGTCTTGTTCTGCTTTACATTAAGACTTACATAAGGCGTGTCAAACATGTTCCCATAAAAAGAATACTGCATGTGAAGATTATAGGACGCCCTCATCTTATTGGCAGCGGTTATCTGAAGCTCCGTGCAATTATCACGAACTTTTATACCAAAGTCCTTCGGAGTCAATTGTTGCTCACACATTGTCCGAATGTCATCTTTCAACGCATTCGAAGCTCTAGATATTTCTGCATACCAATCAGCGCTAAGTTGGCTAGTCCAGATTTGGAAAAGATCCTCATACCCATGCCGATATCCGAACCAACGTCCCATTTGCATAAGCACATCGAACGTAGCCGTATTTCGATAGAAGTAACTTACAGTTAATCCTTCGAGAGTAAGACCTCGAGATAGAGCCAGACCACCTACAGCGATGACACGCAAAGACTTGTTCTGTTTATAATCAAGCTTGCCACTATTTTTGGAGCCATTGACCACGAGAACTTTTATGTTGCTGACAGCCGCCAATAATGTCTCTTTGTCAATTACTCTTTCAAATGAGATATCTGTAATATCACAGAAATGGATATCCCAAATATCTTTTAATTCATGATATAGAGGCAGGTGCTCGTTTTCTTGGCGATTGTTACTAAAGTCAAATCGTACTGTATTCACAAAGTTGTTCCACATCTGCGAAACTGCATCGCAAATAATATTTTGAACTTTGATAAAACGAGACATGTTTACCAGCATACTCCTTGGCGAAGCCTTTTGACCGCGAAGATCTCTTATGGCATTGGTTAAGAAGTAGCATAAAACTGAAGTACGTAGAGAATCAGGCAGAATGCCATTCCACTCTTTCTTATGTCGAGAATAGAACGGGCCATGATTCAATTCATCGATATGGTCTCGAACCATCGCTCTATAATCATCCGATGCGTAATCTGGCTCTTCAATATCAGAGATATATCGTAAGTTCTTAAAGTATTTACCATCTTCATAGAAGATCTTTTCGGCGCCTATATACGTACTAGGTGTTGGCAGTGCATATATAAAATGTTCAGGGAAAAGATCTTCACGCCGCATGCTATCTACCGAATCCGGATCAATGAAGACATTAGCAAAAGGTGTCGCGGTAAACCCAACATAGGTTGCATTTTTAAACAAACAACATATCTCGCGGATAATTTTGTTCGTTCTTGTCGGATCCACCTCAGCACTATTAGTATTGACAGAAGCATTGTCTGCTTCGTCATCGATTAAAAGCATCGGGTGATTGACGCAGTTTAAAACAGGGTCAATATTCTGTTCCTTAAGCCATCTATGAAGTTTAGTCAAGACGGAAACATTCTTCTTGACGACAAAAATGACAAGGGAATTATGAGATTCTAGCGATGTGGAAATTTTATCACAGTCTCCAACGAAATCCTTGGCGCAAGAAGTGAAAGAAGTCGCCTTCAGCGGTTGGTTATCTTGGCCGACACCTACACGTCCGCAAATCTCTGTTCGTCCATCCTTTTTGATAGAGTAGCCGATAATACCCTCATCTATTCGTTCTTGAGTCTGTTGACGCAGGTTTTCTGTTATGCCAGCGAGAAGAATCACCACCTTATAACCAGCATCAGCAGCTTTACATATCAAACCCGAATACGTTGCTGTCTTTCCCGACTGAACATCGCCAATAATCAAGCCTCTCTTTAGTCTTGTTCCTTCAAATATCTCTTTAGGGTTACCTAGGCAATTCATAATAGCCGGCAAGGTAACTTCATCCAGAAGGTTTATACTATTGATATCAATCGAAGTGTTATTTACAAGATACTCCCTATAACGACTCCAAAAGTAGGTATTAGACTTATCCGATAATGTATACCAGTTATGAGGATCTTCATAGTCATCAAAAATGCTTTGGCCTTCGCTATGGACCACCTGATACTGGTACTCAATATCGTGGAATAAACGCATTCTGTCCTCGTCGTCACAATCTAAACGAGTCACGGCAATAGCTCGCTCTATGTAAGAGCTAATATCCTCATACTTAATATCCTTGCCACTATCTTTATCCAATTCGATAAAGTTAACGGCTATCTGTTTGAGCATTATGTAACTCTTATCATTCAGATTCATGTGCGTAATTCTCTAATAGTTTTTGTTTAATCTGAGGATAATTACAGAAGGGCTCAGATTTCATAACATCATCTATAATAGCATTTACAGGGAGCAAGCCCATTTTCTTAATGGTTTCAACCATCGTCACTCCTATTGTATACACCTCGTCGAGTCTGTTATCGGGTTCCTCTATAGAAATAGCATCATTTGATTTATCGATGTACATCTGTTGAGCTGGAATATTTTTTTCAATCTCCCCAATGAGCATTTCAAGCAAAGAATAGTCTTGATCGGTCATCTGATCCTTCACATACTTGTAAAGCTTGCTTTCACGGTTAATCTGGTAATAGAAGGTGTTATTTCGGCCCTCCATCCGATCCCATATATAATCGATGTCATCATCAACCTTATTCTTTCGGCCACGATGAGTTTGCTGATTAACCGAAATTTCCAATGCCTGACGAACTGTCTCTTTTAGCTGATTCTGTATTCTCTTAGGGATAGTCGCTGTTTGTTTTTTGATATCTATGCTCCAGATATCATCAAGAGTATTAGGGATATCGACACGAATGCGGGCGTTCTTTGTTAATTCAGCGCGAGGCTTCATGCCAAACCATGTCCCCCAGATTATAAGTCGTCTGTTTCGATAGATGTAGAAACCTTGCTTTGCGCGCAAGTTTTCAATACCTCCTATAAGTTTCTTATCGGACTCTTTAAGGTCCGTCGCAAATGGGAGGATGAAAGGCTTCACAGATATTTGCCTTTCAATCCCAACGCTATCTTTCAGTGCAATCGTGCGTTCCTTTTTTGTCGTCGTTTTGCGGTGCGACTCGAGGAACGGATCTTGAGCTTTTATATTATGATTGTTGAGGTAAATTGAGAACTTGGGTGCAGAACTCGAGAGATAGCGGTGAAATATCAGCGCGACCGAATTGCTTACGGTTTCTTTTAACTCGTTCAAGGTCTCATAAACCTGGCCATCGGAAGATTTTGCCAAAACATCAAAGTCTTGCCAGATAACGAGAGTCCCTTTCTTTTGAGCATTTAGCTCGGTAGCGTATGGAAGTGTATTGATTTCATCTTGAGAATATTCTACAACTAACCATTGTTTCTGTTGCTGAATGAGATTGTAATCCCATTTGAAACCACTGATCTTGCCATCCTTAATACTTACAACCGTTAATACTCGGCATTGAGATAACGAAGCGGACTTGAGACCCAATCCAAAGCGTCCGAGATCATCAAGTTCTCTGGACAGTTCGGATGCAGTACTGCCATAGCGCATTGCCTCAAACAGCGTATCATTATCCATTCCATCACCATCGTCAAGAATACCAATAGCCAATGTTCCCATTGGATCTGTAGGAAACAATAGCCGCACCGATGACGCGTGAGCACTTATACTATTGTCAATAACGTCAGCAATGGCTGCTTCAAAGGAATACCCCATGGAACGCATGGATCCCATCAACAAATCTGCTTGAGGTATATTGATTCTTTCTTGGCTCATGAATTAGTCTACTTTATCGTATGACAGAATTTTCTCAATTACAGCTTTTGCCAAAAGCGGAGGCACTGCGTTTCCAATTTGTTGTTGAATATGTGACAAAGGGCCTTCAAACACATAATTATCAGGGAAACTCTGAATACGCGCAGCCTCACGGACAGAAAGGCCTCGGTCTTGAGTCGGGTGGATAATCATGCTTTTTCTGTAATTTGAAATTACCACGGACGGTTTGTCGCTACAAAGCCTTCGGTAAATATTGCTATGGCATCTTCCTTTGTCAGCATAATTTTCCATCAATTCGGCAGGAATAGCGCTCCAGTTTTGTCCCTGTTTAATATGCTTATATCGTTCAATAACAAGCTCATTATTTCTAGAAACGAAATTCTGCGTGCTCGTCTTTGATTCAGCACGCATTATTTGAGCATAGCTACTCGCCTCATCAAAAGGAATAGAATATGGCAATTCTGCAAAAGAGTCGCCATTAGACAGGATAGGCAAATCGCTTAGGGCATCACCAACAGTTACTTTGTAATCAAAGGGCTTTGGAAATTCGAACTCAATTCCAGACTTATTGCCAATCATAAAATACCGATTTCTATTCTGTGGCACGCCAAAGTCTGAAGCCCAAAGTATGGTGGATTTAACCTTATACCCTAATTTCTCGAATTCAGCCTCAATCATCGTCTCGGTTTCTCCTCCATCTATGTTTGTAAGACCCCAAACATTTTCAAACAGAAACCACTCTGGCCGAATGTCTTTAACGAAACGCACGAACTCCTTGAACATGGAATTATTCGGGTTATCCATGTTTCTAGTCATCGTGTTCGCCATAGAGAATCCTTGGCATGGAGGTCCTCCCATAATTATGAATACGGGATTATCTTTTGCCATATATTCTCCAGTATCAACCTTTCGGATGTCTTCGCAACGCATTATCGCATTCGGGTGGTTCCTCACGTAAGACTGCGCTGCACTCTTGTTAATCTCGATTGCATCCTTGACCGTAATGCCGGCCATTTCTGCACCGATGCTTAGGCCACCAGCGCCAGAGAATAAATCTATTCCTCTATATTCTTTCATTTCTTAATATCCGATTAGGAATTGGTTGTTGAACACAGCACGTCCAGCCTCAACTTCAATAACGATTTTACCATCGAGGCTTTGAGCATCTGTATAAATGGATTTATCAACATTATTATTTTCCCCGCATAAGACAGGTACGGGAATTTTCTCATCCTTTCCTTTTCCGGCTTCAACCTTAAAGCCCAACAACTCTAGTCCCGGACGTCTAAGGGCCAGCGTATCATTCGAAGCCATATGAGAATTGGGCGTTATTCGAGCGTCAACATCCTTAAAGACCTCAATGATGGTCTCTAATTCTTCATTTACTCCCCGAGAACGCGGAAATAGTTGATAATTTATCATACTGTGTCTAACTATATAGGGCTTCGTGTTGCGTGAAGCGCAATTTGGAGCCCTGTTGTAC
>CALYTI010000013.1 GCA_945487035.1 uncultured Bacteroidales bacterium | reverse complement strand
AGCACCTGCTTTGCAAGCAGGGGGTCAAGAGTTCGAATCTCTTTATCTCCACTTCAAAACATTAGAGGCCGACTAAAAATGGTCGGCCTCTTCTTTTTTATGAGCAGAGCTCCGCAGCGGCAGCAGCTTGCCTCTGAGAGGACTCCGCTCACTTCGTTCGCTCCGGCCCCTTCCACCGTTTCCTGCGTCCCGCTGACGCGGAACTTGTCTCCGGCGGACCCTTCCCCCTCCCCGTGGCCGGGGGTGGCCACGCCTCTCAGAGGCAACAGCATGCCGCAGATGCGGGCGGCTATCGCCTCCGGGGCAATATAATACTATTTGCAGACTATCGTTATTCCAAATCGTTTTGGGATTCACCCCCTCGTAGAAGGCCCTGCAAGGCATGTCCATCCCAAAACGACGACTTTTTGCCTCGTTTTGGGATTCACACCCTCCAGACAGCCTTCCAGGGCACATCAATCCCAAAACGATTTTGAACAAGGCGCATCAAGCAGTGAAACAAGGTGATTGGTAAGGAAAACACTGATGTCAAAAAACAGAGGATGACCTCAAAGTCACTAGGACTTTTTAGTCACCCCTTTTTTTATTCTTGTGTAATAATGTATTAATTTATAACGCGTACAACTCAGCGACCAAGACAAGCGGTTTCGAGGACGCGTGCGAGTTGGTCAGGACAGGAAGTCCCTCTGCTTGAGCAAGTTATTCCCTTAAGACGCTTGACGGCCTCTTCAACGGTCATACCCTGAATCAAGGCACCTATGCCCTTGCCGTTTCCGTTGCAACCCCTAGTGAAAACCACACTGCGGACAACATTGCCCTCAATCTCGATATCAATCCTGTTTGAGCACACTTTCTGGCTTGGAACCGCACTCACATAACGGATTCCGTCAACAATCTCGTTTCTTACAATCTGATAATCATCTCCGACCATAACACTCTCCTGTTTTTTGTTTTCATCATCCCCCTTCATTTCAGACGCGAATGCCGGGACTGAAAGCGCAGCTACAAGCAGTGCTGCTGCAATTGTTCTGATAATTTTCATATCTGCAAAGATAAACATTAATTGACACAATGTCTTTTTCTGTCATTTTGGAGTTGCGATCAGTTCAAGGAGGATGTGAATGGCACTTTAAATGGCACTTTGAATGGCACTTTGGAGAATTTTTGTATATTTGCAGGTATCCAAGATGACAATGTATGGGAGTATTTGACGAATATATCAAAGGAGGAACACCAAGCCAGAAAGAGAAATCCCTTGCGTGGAAGACTGCGATAGGTCTTCAGGATGTCGATGGGCTCAAGGCTTCGGAGTACCTTATCGAGACAGCAAAGCAGAATATTGAGGGCGATATAACAATCGCTCAAGTCAAGGATTTGTTGGATAGCTATTATCGGTCAAAATCCGGAAGGCAATCGGCGGAAGAGAGGACAGAGGAGGCTGACAAAGTATCAAGCAGAATTGCAGAAATTCTTACGGAGCCCACTTTCAACTTCTCTCCTGATTATCTGCTCCAGATTCACAGCAGACTGTTTACCGGCATATTCAAAGAAGCCGGCATAATCAGACCCTACAACATCACAAAAAAGGAATGGGTTCTCGACGGAGACACTGTGCTGTATTCTTCGTATGACATGATTAAGAGCACCCTGGAGTACGATTTCCGGGAGGAAAGAAATACTGATTATTCCTCACTGAATGCCTTGCAGGCAGTAAGGCAAATCTGCAGATTCATCTCCGGATTATGGCAGATTCATCCTTTCTGTGAAGGAAACACACGAACTACAGCCGTTTTCGCAATCAAATACCTTCGCAGTTTCGGTTTTGAAATAGACAACGATTCCTTTGCCGAGAATTCGTGGTATTTCAGAAACGCTTTAGTCAGAGCCAATTATTCGAGTTACTACAAGAATGTCAAGGCGACTCCGGTATTTCTTGAGCACTTCTTTGAGAATCTTCTCTTAGGCGGTAAACACGAACTGAAAAACAGGGAGATGCACATTACTTATCACCCAGCGGACGCCTCGCCCCTGCAAAATGGCACTTTGAATGTCACTTCGGACGAGAAGACGCTACTGAAAGTTCTCCGTGAGGATCCAAAGGCTACTCAGGATGTGCTCGCTTCCCGCATTGGCAAATCAGTGAGAACCGTCAAAAGGCTCACCTCTTCCCTCACTTGCAAAGGCCTCTTGGTCCGGGAAAACGGAAAGAGAAACGGCTTCTGGAAAGTTGTTGAAATTCATTAACTTTGAAAGATTTACAGATTCGCGACCACTATGGCATCAAGTAATACTCAAAAACAGGCGGCAAAGGCCTTCGTTCAGGAATGGTCCGGCAAGGGATATGAAAAAGGTGAAACCCAGCGCTTCTGGATAGACCTCCTGCATACGGTTTTCGGCATCGACAACCCCACTAAGATAATGGAGTTCGAATTGCCGGTCAAGACCATCACCAAGGAAAAAGGCTCCGACTTTATCGATGCCTACATCAGTTCCACCAAGGTACTGATAGAGCAGAAAGGCTCCCATGTGGATCTTGGAACTAAGTACCGCCAGTCAGACGGTCAAGAATTGACTCCTTACCAGCAGGCCCGCCGCTACGCAGCCGGCCTCCCTCTCTCCATGGCACCCCGCTGGATTGTCGCATGCAACTTCCGCACTTTCGAAGTGCACGACATGGAGCATCCCAACGATGCCCCTGAAACCATTCTACTGAACGACCTTGAGAAGGAATTCCACCGCCTCTCCTTCCTTGTCGATGACACCAATGTCCACCTGAAGAAGGAACTGGAAGTGTCCATCCAGGCAGGTGAGATTGTAGGAGTTCTCCACGACAAAATCCTCGCGCAATACAAAGATCCTTCAAACCCTGAGAGCCAGAAGGCACTGAACAAACTCTGTGTCCGTTTGGTGTTCTGTCTCTACGCTGAGGACGCAGGCATTTTCGGCAACAAGAACATGTTCCACGACTACATGGAGCAATTCAGTGCAGGCGAATTCCGCGAGAAACTTATCAAGCTGTTCCACATCCTGGACCAGAAGCCGGAGGAGCGTGACCCTTACGAGGATGAGAAGTTGCTGGCCTTCCCTTATGTGAACGGTGGCATGTTTGCCGGCGACATCGAGATTCCACGCATCAATGAAGAAATTAGGGAGTTGATCCTCCAGCGTGCTTCCGACGATTTCGACTGGAGCCTCATCAGCCCAACCATCTTCGGCGCCGTGTTCGAGAGCACCCTGAACCCGGAAACCCGCAGGGCGGGCGGAATGCACTATACAAGCATTGAGAATATCCATAAGGTGATTGACCCGCTGTTCCTGGATGAACTGAAGGCTGAACTGGCTGACATTAAAGCTGTTTCTGTGGCTAAGACCAAGAAGGAGAGGGCTTATGCTTTTCAGGAGAAACTGGCCGAATTGAAGTTTTTTGACCCTGCCTGCGGTTCGGGAAATTTCCTGACGGAGTCCTATACTTGTTTGAGGCGTTTGGAGAATGAGGTGCTGAGGATTATCTATGGCGGGGACCGTGTGATTGGGGAGTTTGATGACCCGATTAAGGTGAGTATCAATCAGTTTTACGGGATTGAGATCAATGATTTTGCCTGCTCGGTTGCGCAGACGGCACTGTGGATTGCGGAGAGCCAGATGATGCAGGAGACGGATGAGATTGTGGGGTATAATCTGGACCCGCTGCCGCTGAAGACTTATACGAATATCCACGAGGGTAATGCCCTGCGGATGGATTGGAATGAGGTCGTTCCCGCAGCGGAGCTGGATTACATTATGGGTAATCCGCCGTTTGTGGGTAAAAAGGAGCAGAATACAATTCAAAAAGAAGAATTAACAAGGCTTTTCCCAAGCGTAAAAGCTGGAAATCTTGATTATGTATGTGGGTGGTATTCAAAGGCCGCTGATTTTATGCATGGAACCAATATTAAAACTGCATTTGTCTCGACCAATAGCATTACACAGGGCGAGCAAGTTCCAGTACTCTGGTCGTACTTGTTTAGTAGAGGTGTTTCTATTCTCTTTGCTTACAGGACCTTCCGATGGGATAGTGAGGCGAACCAGAAAGCACATGTTCATTGTGTAATTATAGGTTTCACTGATAGCCTAGAACTTGTTAAGAACAAACAAAGGTTATTATTTGATGGTGGTAACATAAAGTCCGCCTCAACTATTAACGGATATCTCTTGGATGCACCTCATATCACAATTCAAACACGTGCTTTGCCTCTCTGTGATGTGCCTGCAATGAACTATGGGAGTATGCCAATTGATGACGGACATCTAATTCTCAGTGAGGATGATGTTCAAGAGATGCTTCGAGAATCACCTGATAATCAAAAGTTTATTCGCGAATACGCAGGCGGAGAAGAGCTGTTAAAGAATAAGAAGCGTTGGTGTTTGTGGCTAAAAGGAATATCTCCAAAAGAGTTGAAAACTTCTAAATTCGTGGAAAAGCGAGTTTCTCTTACCCGGGAATTCCGCCTGTCTAGTAATCGACCACAGACTCTTGCAATGGCTGATTACCCATTCCTTTTCGGGGAGATTCGTCAGCCTAACTCGCAAATGCTTGTTGTTCCAAAGGTTTCCTCTGAACGACGGGCATATATTCCTATATCCTATGTAGATTCTAGTGTTATCATCAATGGCAGCGCGCTTATTGTTCCAGAGGCATCGTTTTATCTCTTTGGTATCCTTACTTCTTCACTTCACAATGCATGGATGAGGGCTGTTGGTGGAAGAATGAAGAGTGATTATCAGTACTCTGCTTCGCTGGTTTACAACAACTTCCCGTGGCCAAATCCTTCTGACAATCAGAAGCAAAAGATTGAACAGACCGCACAAGCAATCCTTGATGCCAGAGAACTTTACCCTGACAGCAGTCTTGCAGACCTATACGATGAGATGGTAATGCCGGTTGAACTCCGCCGTGCTCACCGCGCAAATGACGCTGCAGTCCTCGAAGCCTACGGCTTCCCGAAAGACGCCACCGAGGCTGACATCGTCGCCCGCCTCTTCAAAATGTATCAAGAATTAACCCATTGAAATGGTAAGCGTCTCCGCGACCGCTCCACCAATTATTTCATCACACGAATGAGTTTGCGGGTGCTGATGATGTCGTTGTAGCGCTCGACAACTTCGTCGGCAACACTTTCCCAGCTTCGCACGATGCTGTGAGATGCCTGAATGCCCACCTCGCGCACTCTCTTCCTGTCGTTTTTCAGCGCAAGAAGCGTATTCTTGAAATCCGTCAGGTCATTGTCGATAAGAAAACCGTTCTCATTGTCGCGGATGATGGTCGAAGCTGTCGCTCCCTTAACCATCACCGAAGGAGTATGCAACGCGGCCGCCTCCCTGACAACCAGAGGCGCATTGTCGTAAAGGGATGGGAAGAGGAAAAGGTCAGCGGCGGCGTAGTAGGTTTTCATCTTCTCCCTGTCGGTAATACTTCCCACAAAAGTCACCTTATCCTCAAGCCCTTTCTCCGCAACAAGCTTCTTCATCTCATCTGCCGCATAGCCTATCCCCACAAAGAACATCTTGAAGTCGGTATCCTTGATCTGCTCGAGAGCATCGATAATGAAGCGCACATTCTTCTCCCAGATATGCTGACCCACAAAAAGGAACATAAACTCGTCAGGAGCCACGCCCAGGGACTTTCTCGCATCATCGAAATAGGACTCGGGATAATCCGCCACCAGATCGCTTCCGTTGTCCACAACCTCCACGTGACCGTGGAACCCGTAATCCCGGATAACATCAATCACAGAAGCCTGAGGCACCCACACCTGGTCAGCCTTGTTGTAGAAATCCACTATATATTTAATAAGTTCATCCAGCACCAAATCGCTCTTGATGATTCTGGAAAAGTCATCCCTGTACTTGGAATGGAAGGTTGCCACAAGCGGAACCTTCTGTGCTTTTGCCACTCTGACCGCAAATCCGCCGGTCGTGAAAGGTGTGTGGGCGTGAACAATCCTGAAACTCTTGCTGTTCACCTTGCGCAAAGTCCTCGGATCAATCTCTGGAATGCCTGTGACATATGGATGGCGGAAAGGAACAGGCATTGACAGATAATTGATTACTTGGTAGTCGTAATTGTATGTCGCTCCAGGGACATTCGGCGTAATTACAGCTACGCCACCAACCTTCTTCTGAAGCCAATATGCATAATTCTGGACACAGACGGATACCCCATCCATCACCGGAGGGAAGCATTCGTTAAACAATCCTATGTTGAATTCTTCTTTCATGTTCTGCGGTTTATTTCAGTACTTTTTCAATAGTCGTGGCAAAGATAATACTAAGATAACATTCGTGCATTGAATTCCGTGACAAAAAATAATCCTTTCTGAAAAAATGGTAAATATGTGACGAGCGGGACGAAAGTTATGGATTTTCTTCATTTCTTTGCACCATGAGATTCTTCATAAGCTTGTTTCTATCGTTGGCCTTGGGGCTTACGTCCTGTTCTCAAACACTCGCGCCCATCTCTCAAAGACGCGGGGGCGTACTCAGGTCAGAATCGGATGGCTCAGGCACTTCCGCAGGTACGGACCCCGTCTCGTCGGGAGACGAAAGCGGAGATTCGGAGGAAGTGCCGTCTGCCATCTATGTGTGTGGGGTCGAGTATCCTGATACCGACTCTTCTCAGATTGTTGTTTTGCGGGATTCCACTCTTATGCTTGCTTTACTTCCGGATATCCCGAAGGGTATCGGACTCGACCCGGACACACATTTCCTCTATTCGGATAAGCTCTATACTACTGCATCATATGGAGACAAAACCATTGTTGCTCTCGGAGGCCAGCCCGTCTTTTCTTTTGAAGGAAGGGAATATATCTCCGATATTATCCCTACCTCCCGCGGCCTGTGGACCTTGGGCAACGACCGTTCAGGCGAAGGCTTCGCACTCAGGCTTGACGGCAAGACCGTTTTCAAATCCGGAAGCGGCAAGGGGAGCTGCCTTCATATTGACGGAGGCAAGACATATTGCCTATATTCTTCTGATGATAATCAGAATCCTTGCCTGGTGGAAGAAGGCATTTACCGGGACCTTAGCCCCCGTTTCGGTACCCGGGTGCTTGATGCAAGGGTCGTGGAGGGGGAATTATGGCTTCTGGAACAGGCGGAAGACGCCTGGATAGTTTCTACCTCGCAGGAACGCTTCGATTATCCGCCAAGGCCTCCATTCCAATTCCGGGGCGCCCGCTTGTATGTCCGTCCTGACTGCAGATGCTCCGCAGTCATCTCGCTTCAGGCGCCTGGTATGGGTGTGCCGGTCGAGCTGATATGCACCGATGGGGAAGAAATGCTGACAGGCGGCGGGGGCGGAAGCTGTTATCATTATTTTGAAGGCTCGCAGCCATATCTTCTCCGCTATGACAGACTCCGCAGCCATTTGTCCATCGGTACTGCTGCCACTGAGTACGCCTGTCTGGACAGCACCCTCATCAGCAACCGAAGGGCTGCCCAAGCCTGGGGGTCGCATTTTTATGCTGCTTGCTATCCCGCAGCCGGGGGAGAGGCAATACTCTGGAGTGATGGAACTGTCAAGGGTCTCGGATTTGACGGCTACCCGACAGGGGTCAGCGTCAGTCCTCCCAAGTGACAAGCCTTGCTCCGTCCTCCCTAACCGAAATGCTGACGCGAAGAGTGTCATCGGGAAGCAGTTCCTCAATATTCTCCGGCCACTCCATTATGCAGAGTGCTCCCATATCGAGGTAGTCGTACAGGCCTATGTCAAGGGCTTCGGAAAGCTTGTTGATACGGTAGAAGTCGAAATGGAACATAGGCTCTCCGCTGCCGGTCCTGTATTCGTTGACTATGGAGAAGGTAGGCGAACTGACTGCATCCTCCCGTACGCCGAGTACGCGGCATATGGCAGTTGTGAAAGTGGTTTTGCCGCTGCCCATTGGAGCATAGAAGGCAATGAGGTTCCTGCCGGAGGTCTGCTGGAGAAAGTCCCGGGCGGCTGCATCGATGGATGCGAGGGAGGCTATGATAATTTCGTGTTTCATTCGGATGACAAATTTACTTGAAAAAACGATATGCTGATACAAGTTAATGGTGCTAAATGCATAGGAATCGAAGCGGTAGTTGTGACGGTGGAAGTGGATGTGACTATGGGGATAGGCATACATCTTTGCGGCCTGGCGGACGTTGCGGTCAAGGAAAGCCTTATACGTACGGTCAGCGCCCTGACCTCCAGCGGCTTCCGCATCCCCGGAAAGAAGATAGTGATCAACCTCGCTCCCGCCGACCTGCACAAAAGCGGAAGCGGTTACGACCTTCCCATAGCGGTAGGCATCATCGCCGCGTCGGAGCAATATTATTTTCCCGACCTGGACAAGTGCTTGATAATGGGAGAGCTGGGACTCGACGGCTCAGTGCGTCAGATTCCCGGTGCTCTGCCCATTGCCGATATGGCGGCAAGCCTCGGCTTCAAGGCCTGCATACTGCCGCGCAATTCCGCCCTCGAGGCTGCACAGGTCAGCGGCCTTCGTATCTATGGGGTAGGGAGCCTGGATGATGTTATCCGCCTGTTCAGCTGCCCTCAGGACTGCGACGACCTCCTTGTCACCCGTAGGGATGCCCCGTCCACTGATGGCATCACGCTGGGCTCAAGCGTGGATTTTGAGGATATAATAGGTCAGGAAGGAGCAAAGAGGGGAGTGGAAATCGCTGCTGCCGGAGGCCATAATCTGCTGATGATAGGAAGTCCGGGCAGCGGCAAAAGCACGCTCGCCAAGGCAATGGCGGACATACTTCCGCCTATGACCCCTGAGGAGGCCCTGCTCACCAGGAAAATATATTCCGTTGCAGGCAAGGGAGATGCGGCCTGTGCAATGAAATACCGCCGCCCCTTCCGGTCTCCTCACTGCAGCGCCTCTCTTGCTGCCATAATAGGTGGTGGCGGTGGAGATAATGTTCAGCCGGGGGAAGTGTCGCTCGCCCACGGGGGAGTGCTGTTTCTGGATGAAATCACCTTGATGCCGAAGTCCGTGCTCGAAGCCCTCAGGGCTCCTCTTGAAGACCGCAAGGTCAGCATATCGCGCCTCAAGACCAAGGTTGAGTTCCCCGCCTCCTTTACCCTTGTAGCGGCTGCAAACCCTTGTCCTTGCGGCTATTACGGAGAAGGAGACCGATGCACCTGTACCCCTTCCCAAAGGATGGGCTACCTTGCCCGTTTGAGCGGACCGCTGATAGACAGGATGGATTTGCAGATATATGTGAATACTGTGCCTCCGGGCCGAATCCTCGGGGCAACCAAAGCGGAGTCCAGCACGCAGGTGGCGCAAAGGGTTCTCGCAGCGAGAAGAATCCAGGAGAACCGCTTCCGCGCAGAGCCCATCAACTGCAATGCGGAGATGAACAATAAGCAAATCGAAAGATACTGCCCGCTTTCCCCGCAGTGCCGCGAAGTTCTGGAGCGCATCCTCGCGACTATGCGCCTGTCGATGAGGGCATATTTCCGCATCATCAGGGTCGCCCGCACCATTGCCGACCTCGAAGGCTCCCCTGACATCGCCCCCTACCACCTCGAAGAAGCCGCCTCCTACCGCTTTCTCGACCGGGAAAAGTCGGTGTAGATTCACCTCCTTCCAATTCCCGATGTGGCAATACAGTCTAAGTGAAAATCAGCCAAAATTGACAAAAATGCTTCATTTTGGCTGAGTTTCGTTTTGAAGTCCTAATTACATTCGCATATTTCAGACTGTAAGCTGTCGGCAGCTCGTTTGCCTGGCGGTGAACTGCGAAGAATCCGGAAACTTTGACCGACCGGCTATGAAATCCGTGCGCAAAACCGCCCTTCCTGCGCACCAACTGCAATATTTTTCAAATCCGTGCGCAAATAAGGCGTTTCTGCGCACCGATTACTTTTGTCTGGAATTGATTTACTACGGAACACTCGATGAAACACTACCGAATGCATTGATAAAATTCGTTATCTTTGCCTTATATTGAATCCCACAAGATGAGCACAACCAATACACAGAAACAAGCCGCAAAACAATTTGTAAAAGAATGGGCCGGAAAGGGTTACGAGAAAGGTGAGACCCAACGCTTTTGGATAGACCTTCTCCACACGGTATTCGGCATCGACAATCCGACCAAAATGATGGAGTTCGAGCTTCCGGTCAAGACCATCACAAAAGAAAAGGGCTCCGACTTCATTGACGGCTACATCACTGCAACTAAAGTGCTCATTGAGCAGAAAGGTTCCCACATTGACCTCAGCGCCAAATATCGCCATAGCAGCCTTGCAGACCTATACGACGAGACGGTAATGCCGGTTGAACTCCGCCGTGCCCACCGCGCTAACGACGCCGCAGTCCTCGAGGCCTACGGCTTCCCGAAAGACGCCACCGAATCCGACATCGTCGCCCGCCTCTTCAAAATGTACCAGGACCTCACACAATAGCAATTCTCAGCTCCCTCTATGTTGCTCTCCCTCTTCCCGATGTAACACATCAGGAAGAAAAAGTGTGTGGGAGGGCGTTTTCACTCCCGATGGGACACATGAGGAAAACGGGGAAGTGGCACAAAGGGCCGTGTATGGCAGGTTGCGTTTTTCCTGATGTGACACATAAGGCACCAAAAGTGCGTGGAAGGGCGGACAGCCTCTTGCGCAACGATAAGGGCACGAGGACTGTTTTACAAACTTGGCTCCAAAAGTTCCTCGAACAAAGCTACAGGACCGAGATGCCAAAGTTTTGTAGTCTCATCCGCAAGTCGGGGGTAAAGATGTGAGGAATAAATGATTCGGATTGCTTCTATCTCACTGCAGCCATTATTCTTTGCGTAAATTCGAGCGATGCCCGCAACGATTCCGGGAAGAAGCAGGTAAAGATTCTCGTTGGAGATGTCTGTCATAAGGCTACGATTTTGGATTCAACAAAAGAAATCGCCTTCAGCGACATATGCGTGACTCTGAATGTTTCCCAAGCGACGCCTTGCCCACTGTTCTGCTTGGGCATAATCAGTAGTCGTATAAAAGCCATTGCCAAAGTCAAGGGCCCGATTTGGCTTGCGTATTTGGGGTGTCGCAACCATTTCAGTACTTCCGTGGTAGAGTCTCATTTGCTTCGTGTTGTTAAAAACTCGTCAATATCTTGAATTAACCACCGGTGACCTTGGGTGTGAAGGACTTCATAATTATCAGAAAGGTATTGTACTACACCCTTGTCAAAGAAGAGTTTTGATACATCTTCCCCCTTCATTCCTTTGGCAGTCTTGTACTGTTCAATACAGAATGCAATGAAATATGTAATCTTGTCTGTCGGCATATTCAAAGTGGCAATGGGGTCATACATTGTGCGAAGTTACAAGAAAAATCGATAAATACCATTATACCATGACCGTATGCTAGCCATTTTGCTCTCCCTCTTCCTGATGTAACACATGAGGCGCAAAAAGTGCGTGGGAGGGGTGATTCCGCGCCGTATTTGCTAAAGGTTGAATCTGAGTCCGCCTTCGAAACTGAAGAGGAAAGGCTTTTCGGTGCGCACGCTCTTTGGCTGACTGCCGGCGAACCAGTACTTCACATATGGGTCGAGGTAGATGGACATATGCTGCCCGAGACTGAACTCCACTCCGAAACCGAGGTCTAGTCCGTACTGCAGACCCTTGACAGCCTCGGTGCAGATAGGACTGGTGCTCTTCTCATAGATGTACCAGGCGTTGCTTACGGCCTTTTCGGCGCTTCCACCCGCTGTAAGGTAAAGTAGCAGACCCCTTCTCTGAAGAATGTCATAATAAACGTGAAGAGGCACTCCGACATATTGCATCCTGTGTGTAAACCGGCCTGATTCGGTCTTGTATGCGCCGTCGAATTCGCGGGAAAGCATTGTCCAGTTCAGTCCGGTACCGACGGAAAGCCTGTCGGTGAAACGGTATTTGACGCTGATACCGAGAGAAAGAGGGAAAGCGTATTCCGACTGCGTCAGCTCCTCAACCGTATCGGGGATGCGGCTTCCCGGTGCGAAATTCGGTCCGAATGTATGGTTGTTGTAACGGGTATCATTTGCACTGACTGTACCTCCTGCCAGAATGGAAAACCTGCCTGCCTGCTTTCCTGCTTTTGCCGCGGCCATACGCGCGTCCTCTTTTTCCATAATGGCAAACGGGTCAGCAAAGTCGTCAGCCTCCTTCACTGTTTCAGTCTGAAGCGCAACCGGAGCATCCTGCTCCGAAGGTCCGGCGGTCTCATCCGTGACAGGAGTCCCTTCGTCTTCCGCTGAAGACGCAACCGGGACAGGCTGTGTCATTGTACGGGAGGCGGCAAGGTCCCTAAGAGAAGGGACATCCGCTGCGCAAAGTGCAGGTTCGAAGGCACAAGACCCTGCCTCGATGTTGAGAGCAAGGGCGCCTTCGTTCATTATAGTCTTTTCTTCAGTACCCGAAATAATGAAAAATAAAGCGAGGGCAGCAAGAGCAAAAGATGGCACCGCCCACTTCCATAGACTTGTCCTTACGCCCAAGGAAGGGGTAGGGGCGCCGATGCGTGCAGACACAGCCTTCCAGACGCGGGAAGGCACTTTCACCTCCGCATCCGACAGCGTCTCCTTCACAAGGAGATCGAATCTGTTATCCATATCTTCCCGCATCTCAATGTCTTTTTCTGATCTTGTCCTGCAACAGCATCCTTGCCCTTTGGAGCTGTGAACGAGACGTAACTTCCGATATTCCGAGCTCCTCACCTATTTCCTTATGGGAGTAGCCCTCCATCACATACATATTGAAAACCACCCTGAAGCCCGGAGGAAGTTCCGAAATGTATTTCAGCAGCTCCTTATAGCCTATATCATCCGTAGCAGAAGGTGTATCCCCAACCATATTGCGCGCCGCATCCACGTCCTCGCTCTGGCGCAGCACATCGTGCTTGCGCAAGGACATCAATGCCGTATTGACAAAGATCTTGCGGGCCCAGCCCTCGAAGGAGCCTTCGCCCAAGTAGGAACCAAGCTTGCTGAAAAGGGCTACGAAACCGTCCTGAAGCACATCCTCGGCCTGTTCCCTGTTGCCCATATATCGCAGACATACTGCGAACATCTTTGGGGCAAGGAGGTCGTAGATGGCCTTTTGGGCGCGCCGGTCTCCAGCCTTGGCTTTGTCCAACCAATCGTTAAGATGCGACTTTCCTCCAAAAAGTTGCATGCAGGTATCAAATCAATCTGCACAAATGTAAGCATTTAATATTATTTTTGTGAAATATGAAACTGCGCAAATTCATCATAGCACTTTCCATTATCGCTTCCACCTGCCTTTGCAGGGCCCAGGAGGCGGATATTCTGGATATAGCAACCCTCGTGGACCAGAACCGGTACGACATTGCCCTGGACAGCCTCCGGCTGATGGTGCAGCGCGACAGCCTCGATGATGCGGTGTGGTACTACATCGGACTGTGTCACTCGCAGATGGGGCGTGGCTCGGAAGCAGCAAGTGCCTTTCTCAAAGCCCAGGCCCTCGACCCCGGCAATCAGGACTACCGTTCATATTATATACTCGACCAGATAGGACTTGAGGCGATGAGTTCCTGGGGAGACTACGAACTGGCGGCAAAGTGCTTCCGCGAATCTCTCGAGAAGGAGCCGAATGACATTCCTGCCATTCTCGGCCTTTCGGAGACTATGCGCATGCAGGGCAATATGGTGGGATATTTCTCAAGCATACAGCCTTTCCTGACCTGCGGGACGGAGGATGCGAACTTCCAGGTGAACTATCTGCAGCAGGTGTTCAAAGAGCTGGACGCACGGACCTATGCCCTGTGGCACGAGCAGATTGACGCTATGCCGCAGACCCTCGCCAGCACTCACCCGCGGGACTCGGCAGCACTGCTCTTCGCAGGCTCCTGGTTCCTGTCCACAGGCCAGCAGGAGAAGAGTATGCAATATTTCCGCCAGTGGCGGGACGTGGACCCGACCAATTTCTCCGCACAGACGCTTTGGATTTATGCTACCGAGCGCACGCAGGGACAGGAGGCAGCGCTGGCGCAGTGCCGGGAGGCTCTCAATTGGGTGACAGGGCGCAAGGAACGCAGTTCGCTGCTTTCGTCTATGGGGACCTACCACTATCAGCTGGGGCGCGAGAAGGAAGCCTTCAAATGCTTCGACCAGGCGCTCAAGCTGGATCCGGACGACACTATGACCCTTAACAATTACGCATACTTCCTGTCCCTGAGCGGGAAGAAGCTGCGCAAGGCCGAGAAGATGAGCCGCAAGGTGCTCGCCACCAATCCGGACAACGATTCTTACCTCGACACCTATGGCTGGATTCTGCACCTGCTCGGGCGCGATGCCGAGGCAAAGAACTATTTCAAGAGGGCTATGATATACGGCGGCAAGGAAAGCGCGACTATGCTGCTGCACTATTCGGAAGTGCTTGAGGCCCTGGGCGAGAAGGATCTCGCTGACTATTACCGTAAACTTTCGGAAACCAAGAAGAATTGAAAAGGCTGGGTACCATAGTTGCTCTTCTGCTGCTCGGGGCGATTCCGCTCGCGGGCCAGAACAGCGCGAAGCAGAAAAAGCAGCTTGAAGCGCTTCGCAGCGAGATTGCCCAGCTCGACCGCCAGATCAAGGCCAATGATTCGAAGAGTGCCGATGCTGCCGCCAGGCTTGAGCTTACCCGAAAGAAGGTGGAGACCGGCAAGGAGTTGGTCTCACAGGCCGGAAGGGAGCTGGATTCGCTCGAAATCGAGCTTGAGCGCAAGCAGCGCGAAATAGAACTTGCCTCCGGCCAGCTGGATACCACTATGCAGCTATATGGTATGCTGGTGCGCAAGGCTTATCTTTCTCGCGATACCAAACTTTGGTTTGTCTATATCTTCACGGGAGACGGGCTAGGGCAGACATTGAGAAGGGCAGCCTATATGAAGAGCATTTCGGGCAGTCTTCGGTCCCAAGCCAAGTCCATCAAAGACAAAAAGGCTTCCCTGGAGCAGCAGAAGGCGGAGCTGGACAGTCTCAAGACAGGCTACCGGATGATTCTGTCGCAGCGTGAGGCGGATCTTGAAGCGCTGAAAGCGGACGAGAAGGCGGAGAAGGGCATTGTGGATGCGCTGAAGAAAGACCAGGCGGCCTATAAGAAGAAACTTGCGAAGAAGCAGAAGGAGGCCGATGCCCTCAATAGGAAGATTCAGGAAATGGTAGCGGCCGAGGCGGCTGCCCAGCGCAAAAAAGCCGAATCCCAGAAGGGCAAGTCCAGCCCTAAGGCCAAGGCCGATGTAAAACTGTCGGCAGACTTTGCGGGCAACAAGGGCAAACTCCCTTGGCCGGTGAGCGGCACCGTGGTAGGGCGCTACGGGCAGCATTTCCATCCGGTCTATAAGAATGTGGCGCTCCCGTTCAACAATGGGGTCAATATAGCGACCCAGGCCGGAGCCGAAGTGAGGGCGGTGTTCGAAGGGGAGGTGCGCCAGGTGGTGGTGATGCCGGGCTACAACCAGTGCATACTTGTGCAGCACGGCGAATACTACACCTTCTACTGCAAACTCAAGGATGTTTCTGTCAAGGCCGGGGACAAAGTGAAAACCGGCACTCTGCTGGGGCACGTGGATACGATTTCGGGAGAAACCCAGCTGCATTTCCAGGTCTGGAAGGGCACCGACTCGATGGACCCGGAAAAGTGGTTGCAGTAAAGAATCAGTAGGTTGCTCTCAACCAGTGCTCAAAGAATTTGTCGGAAACTGAGTATTCCTTTTCAGCATCCTTGACACCGTATGTAACCAACTGTACATCCAGGAGCTTTGCCAAGGCTTTTTGTGTAGAACTCGGAGACTCCAGTGCATTTCTCTTGACGAAAGCGCCGGATGTCGGCTTTCTAGCCGGGGACTCCTTGGCAATTGCAATCAAAGTCTGTTTCTGGGTGATGGAAAGCGAGGACATAATCTCGCTGTATGCATGAGAGTTTTCTTCCAGAATCATTTGCACCGTCTCAAGAACAGACTGACGGTCAAGTGTCATTCCAGGACTTGCATTAGCGAAAAGGTCATGGAATATCTTATGATTGTAGTAGGTATATCCATCGAAATGGTCATAGCAGAATCCTACCGTATCGGGCATTATTGACATTCCTGCCTTTCCGAACCGATCAACAACAAAGTCAACATACTTGCTGCGTTCTATGCAGCCCAAGTATACCGGTTTTGCGCTGTTGTAGAACGGTTTCGAATAAGACGAGAACATTCGTTCCAGAATGTGCCTGTCGCTCCCCGAGAAGATGAAATGACATTTGTTCATCTTCTGGATGTGCGTCCTCAGAAGTGCCTCGACATTCTTTTCCGGATATATTGAAATCTGTTGGAATTCATCGATAGCAAATATGCACGGGACATCCGCCGTTTCCAGATAGGTGAAAATCTCTTCCAATGTCAATTCCGGGGTCGTAATATCTCCGAGTTGAAGACTGACCTTAGGCGCCCCTGTTACTGGATCCATGCTGAATGCTGCGGCGATTGACTTGATTGTTGTAAGGAACATCTTCAAAGCCTTTCTCCCTTTTGGAACAAGTTCCTTGTAAATCTCTTTGCTGAGGAAGAATACCATTTCTCGTAATGATGTCGTCGCATAGATATCAGCGTAGAAGGTGTGATAGCCCCCTTTTATCCGGGTATCATTGAAGATATGGCGGATTAGCTGCGTTTTTCCCATCCTGCGGGACGATGTCAGCAAGATGTTATCCTGGTTTTTAAGGTGTCTGATGATAGTCTCTGTTTCCTTTTCACGGTCGCAAAAGTACGCATCAGGTATAATGCCGGTCAAGAAGAATGGATTTGTCATGTCTTTCACTTTTCCGCAAAATTAATGGGTTTTTGAATCATATCCAAAATTAGATAATCCAAAAACGGATATGGTTTTCCCGGGCGAGCAATTTTGCCCTCCCCATTTTTGCGCTTTTGGGGGCTTGCCGAGACCAGCCGGGACCCTCCGGGAATGGCAAGGGGGGCAGCAAAAAAAAGGCGCCCCGTTTGGGACGCCCTTAATTGTACAACCGTAAAAGACTAAAGGTTCTTGTTGTAAGTTCCCCACTCCTCTACAGGTGGAACGATGCCGAGGTCGATGATTTCCTGGCGCATCTTGCAGAGATGCTCGTAGGATGCCTGAAGGGCAGCCATCTCCTCAGGAGTGCCGGTAGGCTGAACGAAATGAACTCCTGTAGCATCGATTGTGGTAGGCATAGCCATAAACACATTCTTGAATCCGCACTTGTCGCAGTTGACATAGGTACCTGCAGGAAGTGTAAACGGCTCTCCGCCCATAGCAGCCTGAATCATCTTCACTGAGCAGTATGCAGGGCTCTGGAAAGAAGAGCGGCCGCGGAGCTTGATGATAGCGGAACCGCCCTGGATGGTCTTCTGCTTGATTTCGGCCATCTTTTCCTCTGAAAGTCCCATTTCTGAGAGAGGCTTGCCGTCAATCATAACCTTGGATGCGAACACTGCCATCTGCTCGCCGTGTCCTCCATAAGTGTGGGCTCCGGTTACTGCGCTCTGAGGAACGCCGAACT
The DNA here is from genome assembly GCA_945487035.1 of uncultured Bacteroidales bacterium. Taxonomy (GTDB): domain Bacteria; phylum Bacteroidota; class Bacteroidia; order Bacteroidales; family UBA932; genus Cryptobacteroides. The sequence continues at coordinate 33,183 of CALYTI010000013.1, read as the reverse complement.
CCTTTGCGAGATTGCTCTGCAGACGGGTAGAGTCAAGAGCGGCAAGGGAAGTGAGCTGGCTTGGCTTAAGGCCTGAGTGGATGAGAGCGGTGAGGGCGGTCACGTCAGCAGGGTTGAAGATGACAACCACGTGCTTGACATCCGGGCAGTACTCCCTGATGTAATCTCCGAACTGGGCTGCAATCTGGCAGTTGCCCTTGAGAAGGTCCTCACGGGTCATACCATCCTTGCGTGGAGCTCCACCGGAAGAGATAATGTACTTGGCGTCGGTGAATGCCTCCTTTGGATCTACGGTCCAGGTGACATTTGCACCTTCGAAACCGCAGTGGCGCATCTCCTCTGCAACTCCCTCTACGCCAGGAGCGTAGATATCATAAAGACAGATGTTTGGGGTAAGACCGAGCATAAGAGCGGTCTGAGCCATGTTTGAGCCGATTGCTCCACCAGCACCTACGATGGTGAGCTTTTCGTTAGTCAAATACTTCATATCAATAAAAATAAGTTTGAGTTTGCTTTTCTAAAACGGCACAAAGGTAGCAAAAACCCTTGACAATAAGGAGGAATTTGGCAGGAATTGTTTATTTCACTATATTTGCAGCGTCAAAAGATATTTATGGCACTATTTTTAACAAAAGATCTCGATGACCCCGCGCGATCGCGCATAGGAGTCTGGCAAATTTCAGAGAGCGAAGCGGAGCTTCGTGCAATGACGTCCATCCCCTCAGACGAACTTGAGGAAATCTCTTATATCAGAAGTGAATCTCTTCGCAAGCAGAAGCTTGCAGTGAGGGCATTGCTTGACGCAATGTTTGAGGATAAGGTATATCTCTCCCATCACGACAACGGCAAGCCGTACATTGAGAACAACTCCATCAACATCTCCATCACCCATACCGAAAAATATGTTGCTGTGATTCTGGATGAGGATGATGAAGTCGGAATTGACCTCGAATCCCTCGACAGGGATTTCTCCGCAGTCGAGAAGAAAGCTCTTTCCGAAGACGAAATCGAAGATTTGGATGATGAGCGCAAGAATGAGCAGCTCGCCATCTACTGGTGCGCCAAGGAAGCGATTTACAAACTGACCTCACAATACGGGGTTGACTTCGCCGAGCAAATCGAAGTTGACGGTTTCCGTTTCCACGATGAAGGCGACCTTGATGCCACATTTACTGACGACGACGGCTATGAGCACGAGCTCGAACTCCACTATATGACCTTCGACCGTCACGTGATGGTTTGGGTGGTGGAGTAATCCACATCTTTTCCGCATCCGGTAACAAGAAAGTTAACAATTTGGAATTTTTCCAAATTGCGCAAATGCAAAAGCGGCTGTTATACAGAAGTATAGCAGTCGCTTGTTGCTATGTTAATAACTTTATTCCGCTAAAAGTGCATAAACATCCTGCCAATGGTATATCTTTGCATTCAAACCTTACCCGCCCAGCTTGACGGCCGGGCCCAATTTTCTGACCACAATGATAAAAAGCGTTATTAAAAGAGACGGCCGCACAGTCGAGTTCAACAACCAGAAGATTGTTGCAGCCATACTGAAAGCAATGGCAGTCACCGAGAAAGGTGAAGATATAGTGCTCGCAGCCCAAATCGCCGACAAGATTTCCCACAACAGCAGGGAAGAGATGAGCGTTGAGGAAATCCAGGACTGCGTCGAGATGGAGCTTATGAAGAGCCCGCGCAAAGAGGTGGCGAAGAAGTATATCGCCTACCGCAACCAGCGCAACCTCGCCCGCAAGGCGAAGAGCAGGGAAATCTTCCAGAGCATCATTGACGCGCAGGCCAACGATATCACCCGCGAGAATGCCAATATGAATGCCGACACCCCTGCCGGTATGATGATGAAGTTTGCCTCTGAGGCAACAAAGACCTATGTGGACGAGAGCCTTCTGTCCGAAGATGTGCGTGAAGCTGTTGCAAACGGCTATATCCACATCCACGACAAGGACTACTATCCTACCAAGAGCCTTACCTGCCTCCAGCACCCTCTCGACAGGATTCTCGAGTACGGCCTGCGTGCCGGCCACGGTGAGTCCCGCCCTGCCAAGCGCATCGAGACCGCTGCCGTGCTTGCCTGCATCTCTATGGAGACCGTCCAGAACGAAATGCACGGCGGACAGGCCATTCCGGCTTTCGACTTCTACCTTGCTCCTTATGTGCGCCTGACTTTCCAGGAGGAACTCAAGAAATACGGCGCCTACGACAACAAGGACTACAGCTACCTCAACGATGTCAAAATCACCGACTATCTCCGCAGGGACCTTACCGGCCTGGTGGATGATGAAAGGGTAGTGCAGCAGTGCATCAACCAGACCGTAGGACGCGTGCATCAGGCAATGGAGGCTTTTGTGCACAATATGAACACCATCCATTCCCGTGGCGGAAACCAGGTTGTGTTCAGTTCAATCAACTACGGAACTGACACCTCCGCTGAGGGCCGCTGCGTAATCCGTGAAATACTCAACACCACCTACGAAGGCGTGGGCAACGGCTCTACTGCCATCTTCCCTATCCAGATATGGAAAAAGAAGAAGGGTGTAAGCTACCTTCCTGAGGACCCTAACTACGACCTCTACAAGTTCGCCTGCAAGGTGACCGCCCGCCGCTTCTTCCCTAATTTCGTAAACCTTGACGCTTCCTACAACCAGGACCCTGCCTGGAAGGCGGATGACCCTAAACGCTATATGCACGAGGTTGCTACAATGGGTTGCCGTACCCGCGTTTACGAAAACAGGTTCGGACCTAAGACCTCAGTAGGCCGCGGAAACCTCAGTTTCACTACCATCAACATTGTGCGCATCGCAATCGAGACTATGGGAATTGAGGACAAGAACGAGAGAATCGCTGCCTTTATGGACAAACTCGACAGCATACTCGATATCTCCGCAAAACAGCTCAACGAGCGTTTCGAATTCCAGAAGACCGCTCTCAAGAAGCAGTTCCCGCTGCTTATGGCCGGCCTCTGGACGGGTTCCGAGAACCTTGCTCCTAACGATACCATCGAGAGCGTAATCAACCAGGGAACCCTTGCTATCGGCTTCATCGGTCTTGCGGAGTGCCTGATTGCCCTTATCGGCAAGCATCACGGAGAGAGTGAGGAAGCACAGGAGTTGGGACTCCGTATAGTCAAGCATATGCGTGAGCGCATCAACGGCTACTGCGAGACCTATCAGCACAACTTCAGCCTCTTCGCAACACCTGCAGAGGGACTTGCAGGACGTTTCACCAAGATGGACAAGAAGAAATTCGGCATCATCCCGGGTGTTACCGACAAGGATTACTACACCAATTCTTCCCACGTTCCTGTTTATTACCACTGTACTCCTGAGCACAAGGCCAAGATTGAGGGTCCTTACAACAAATACGAAGGCGCAGGCCATATCTTCTATGTCGAGGTTGACGGAGATGCGACCCACAATCCTGAAGCCATTATGGCAATAGTTGACCTTATGGACAAGTACGACATCGGCTACGGCAGTGTCAACCACAACCGCAACCGTTGTCTGGACTGCGGATACGAAGACGCCTCCGAGGATCTTACCGTCTGCCCTCACTGCGGCAGCCACAACATTGACGTGCTGCAGCGCATCACCGGTTACCTCGTAGGAACGACCAACAGGTGGAACAGCGGAAAACTCGCTGAACTCAAAGACCGTGTCGTACACGAATAAAATTTCCGTACTCAAAATCGTGGAGCAGACCATGGCCGACGGCCCTGGTCTGCGCACGTCTATATACTGCGCCGGCTGCTCCCACCACTGCAAGGGCTGCCACAACCCCCAGTCCTGGGATATAGCCAACGGCAAATGGATGAGCATCGACGAGATTATGGAAGTCATCAAGGCTGACACTATCTCCAATGTTTCCTTCAGCGGAGGCGACCCATTCTTTCAGGTGGAGGCCTTCACGGAACTTGCCCGCCGCATCAAAACCGAAACTTCCAAGACTATCTGGTGCTGGACGGGATTTACCATAGAGCAAATCCGTGCGGACGCGCATCTTGCTATGCTTCTGCCGTACATAGACACCCTTGTGGACGGTCCTTTCATACTTGAACAGAGGGATACCACCCTGCTTTTCAGGGGGTCGCCGAACCAGCGCATTATCCATCTCACTCCTGTCGAAGAAGATATTTGTCCGGGAGCGGTAGAACTTGTGAAGTTTAAGTAGGGAGTTTTGCTACGGATTTCGTAACTTCGCGCTATGAGGGTTTCAGATGTAATGAAGGCGATAGAGAGCGTTGCCCCTCTGCGCCTGCAGGAAGAATATGACAACTCCGGACTTCAGGTGGGTTTGCCTGATGCCGAAGTGCGCAGGGTACTTGTCAGTCTCGACATTACCGAAAAGGTTGTGGAAGAGGCTGTAGAAAAGGATTGCCAGATGGTGGTTTCCCACCACCCGCTGATTTTCCGTGCCCTCAAGAAGCTCACGGACAGCACCTGGCAGCAGCGCTGCGTCAGTCTTGCGATACGCAGCGGAATCGCCCTGTATTCGGCCCACACCAACCTGGATAATGCCAGGGGAGGTGTGAATTTCGAAATAGCAGAAAGACTGGGCCTGCGGGATGTGGATTTTCTGCAGTCAAAGCCCGGGGAGGATGCCGGCTCCGGAATTGTCGGCACTCTCGAAACCCCTGCCGCCACAGAAGAATTTCTGAGCAAACTGAAGACGGTCTTTGACCTGGACTGCTTCGCCTGCTCAAGGACGGACAGGCAGAGCATATCCCGGGTTGCCGTCTGCGGAGGTGCCGGAGCCTTCCTGATTCCTGAGGCCAAGGCTGCCGGAGCCGACTGTTTCATCACGGGTGAAATCCATTACCACGACTTTTTCGAGAACGACGGGATGCTGCTTTGCTCAATCGGGCATTACGAAAGCGAGCAGTACACCCAGGAGCTCCTGATCAGACTCCTTGCCTCGTCCTTCCCGGAGCTTGAGGTGATTAAAGCAAGAAAAGACCTGGCAGTATTGTACAGATAATGAATAGACTCCGTCATACAGCTCTTGTCCTGGCCGCACTTCTGCTGCCGGGGCTGCTCTGCGGCCAGAGCATTCCGAAACTCAAGCAGGCTGCGGAAATCACCAATGGAGTTTTTGAGAACGGGGTCGAATACTTCTTCGTTGCGAATGATGCCAGAAAGGGTTGTGCCGATTTTGCTCTGATTCAGAGCGGAAAACCGGATGTGGAGGGAACCCGCACCTCGCTCCGGCGCCTCGAGCATATGGACCCTGATGCTTTCCTGGGGAGAACGGGTGTCCCTTATACGGAAGACGGGTTCGTGTCCTACTACCAGAATGCGAAGGTCTATCATTTCCCAAATGTCAATGTTGCGGACAGGATGACAGCCGACAGCACTATGCTGATGATGCTGGACCTGATGCAGCTTTCGGACTGCAGCCAGACCATTATCGTAAGCGGCGATATTGACCGCGAGAATTACCGCAGCCTTTTCCGCACCCTGTGCCTGACTATCCCTACTCTCCATTATCAAGAATACAGCACCGAAGGGGAGAAGGAGTCAAGCGTTGTGCGCAATGACTCTGCCCCGGGCATCATCAGTCTTTCTTTCAGGTTCGGTGGAGCTTCGCGCGAGCAGGCCGGAACTCCTGTGCCGCTGGTGACCGAACTCTTTGCAAGAGAGCTGTATTCCATCCTTACGGAGCGTATCCGCCGTGGATTTGCCCATTTCGACATCCCGTATTTTCTGGAAACGGATGATGAGAAATTCGATATCCATTTCCCTGTAGAGTACAGCGACAATGCCTATTGGCTGGTGCAGTCCATACTCGGGGACATAGGCTCCGGCGGTGTTTCACTTGAGGAGTTCTCCAGAGCGAAAAAGATCTCCCTTCCGGATGTAATCAGCACCGGACTGAGAAAAGGCAAGAGCAACAAGTTCTATGTGAACCGCATAGTGAGTTCCGTTCTTACCGGAAGCAATCTCGCGACCGAAGAGACCATACGCAATTTCTTCAGCAAGAGGCAGATTTCTCCAAAGCGCGAACTGGTTATGTTCAACAATTTCGCATCCGCCCTGCTTGCGGATGAGTTCCCTCAGATTCCGGAGTATTCGCGCCGCAAAAACGACTATCCCGACATAGACAATGTCCTGAAGACCCAAAGGATAAAGAAGGAGAAAATCCTTTCCACAACAGTGGACCCTGTGACCGGAGGGAATCTCTGGACCTGGTCAGGCGGGATGAAGGTGCTCTACAAATACGTCCCCGGGGAGGATTCCTTCGCCTATGCTCTCGCGCAAAGGGGGGATGCCACCGTGGTTGAGGATATCTCAAAGGGAGAAAGTGCCTTTCTTTCCGATTTGTTGCGGATAGGCAGAGTGGCCGGTATCCCAGGGGAAGATTTCCACGAAATGCTTCGCGTTGAGGGCATTTCAATGGAGGAGGAAGTCTCTTTGAGAGGTTTCAGAATCAGCGGAAATGCTCCGGTCGAAAAGGCCGAACTCGTTCTGAAGGCGCTTCTTAAAGTTACCAACGAAAGACAGATGGACAGCAGTGCTGTGGACTACTATGTTCGCTGCTGCGCTCTGAGTGATGAGACCCGTCTTCCTTCCATCCGTTCGGTAATGGACAGCCTCCTGTGTCCGGAATACCGCTTCCCTGAGTCAGCGTCAATCAGCAATATGCGCCCCGACCTTCCTCAGAGGGCTGAGAAGTACTTCGAAGACCGCTTTTCCAACCTTGCAGACGGCATACTGATAATCATTGGCGGCATCCCTGAAACCCGAATGACCGAGCTGCTTTCCGACTATCTGGGAGGTCTGCGCACTTCCCGTTACTTCGCAGCCCGCAACAGGGCAGAGTACAAGCTGTTGAGCGGAACCAATTCCTTTGTTACAGAGGGAGATGACCTGAGTGTCAATATGGCTGCCACCGCACTTGTGCCGGTATCAATGGACAACTGCCTGGTCTTTCAGGTCGCAGTTGAAGCAGTTTCCCATTATTTTTCCAAGGAAATGTCGCGTATGGGAATGTATGTGGAAGTAGAGGGTGCATTTGCCGTAAGGCCGGTGGAACGCTTCTCGCTCTATGTCAGCTGCCGCCCTTGTATGGAAGACGGGTTGCCGGAAGGCGTTGATTCGCCGGACCCTGCCGCTGCCCTGAAGAAGGTAAGGGAGGAGTTCTCCCACATCAGATACATCACCATATCGCCCGAGGAACTGCAGAATTACAAGGATGTGGTGAAAGGACATATGGCTACGGTGCTGGCCTCTCCGGAGGGGATGATGTCTTTTGCGCTGTTGCGCTATTCCGAAGGAAAGGATATAAGCTCGGGCTATGCGGACAAGCTGAAAACAATAGAAGCGGATGACGTGCGCTGGATGTTGGATGAACTCTCATCTTCCTGTGTAGTAGAATACATTGTTCAATAATGCTTAATGACAGATTCGGCACAATAGTGCAGATTGGGGACATACTGGTCTCCGAAGAAGTGGTGAGCGAGTACTTCGCCTGTGATTACGGTACCTGCAAAGGAAGGTGCTGCATTGAAGGTGATAGCGGAGCTCCCGTTCTTGAAGAAGAACTTGACGGACTTGAGAGGGACTACCCTTCCTTCTGCCATCTGATGAGCGAAGCCGGCCGGCAGGCGGTGAGCCGCGAGGGTTTCTTTGCCGTTGACAGGGACAATGACATAGTCACGCCTCTGGTCGAAGGCAGCTGCGAGTGTGCATATTCGCATTTTACGGAGGATGGCTCCTGCCTTTGCGCCATCGAGTGCTGCCATCTGCACAAACCGGTTTCCTGCAGCCTTTATCCCATCCGAGTGACCAATCTGACTGGAGGCGGCAAGGCTCTCAACCTCCACAGGTGGGAGATTTGTGCGGACGCCTATGCCAAGGGACGCCGGGAGGGCATAAGAGTGTATCAATTCCTGAAGAAACCGCTGGTGGAAGCATTCGGGCAGGATTTCTATGAAGCCCTGGATGCCGCCGCTCAGCATATCAACAATTCCAGATGAGCAATATCTTTTCAGAGCGTATCGAAGCCCTCAGGGGCCTTATGCTCAGCCGCGGCTGGGATGCCGTAATCATTGGCGGCAGCGATCCGCACCAGAGCGAATATCCGGCAGACCGCTGGAAGCAGGTCCGCTGGCTTACAGGCTTTACCGGCGAGGCCGGTGATGTGGTCGTGACCCTGGACCATTGCGGTCTGTGGACGGATACCCGGTATTTCATTCAGGCCCGGGAGCAGCTGGAAGGAACCGGCGCCGTGCTCCACAAGACCCGTGTCCCGGAAGAAGTGCTGATTCCCGAATGGCTCGGAATGCAGTTCGGCTCCGATGCGGTGATTGCAGTGGATTCTCTGTGCCAGAGCGCCCAGACCGTTGAATCGCTTCGCTCCTGTTTCAATGTAATCGGAGTGCCTGACCTGCTGTCAGTACTTTGGGAAGACCGGCCCGCAATCCCCCAGACTCCCGTTTTCCGCATCAGGGCGGGGGAGACCCGTCAGGAGAAACTCCGGTGGCTGCGGGAGACACTGGCCGAAAACGGCTGCGATGTCATCCTTGTCAGCGCGCTTGACGAGGTCGCCTGGCTTCTGAACATCCGTGCCTCCGACATAGAATACAATCCTATGGCCATATCCTATCTCCTTGTGGGGGAGGACTATGCAAATTGGTATGTGCTCAAGGACGAAGTTGAGGACCCGCAGAGTCTGGACACTTTCGATGTGCTCGCACAGGAGGGTATCTCCATACTTCCCTACGATAGCACTGCCCTCTCTCTTGCCGAGTTGGAAGACAAAACGCTGTGGCTGGATTCGGCCAGTGTCAATGCCCAGCTCCGGGAGGCGGTCCGCTGCAGGGTGGTGCTCAGGCCGAGCCCTGTGGCAGAGCGCAAGGAAGTGAAGGACCCTAAGGAAATAGAGTGGATGAGGGAGTGCCACATACGAGACGGCCTTGCAATGGAGAAGTTCCTGTACTGGCTTGAGCGCAGCCTTGCAGCAGGCAAGAGCATCAGCGAATGGGACGCCGCCGTCAAGCTCGGCCAGTACCGCTCGGAGATTGCGGATTATATGGGAGACAGTTTCGAAACCATATCCGCCTACGGCAAGGGAGCCGCTCTGCCTCACTACATCACGCCTAAAGAGAATGCACCGCTGCTCGAACCTCACGGTCTTTACCTTTGCGATTCGGGAGGACAGTATCTGAGCGGCACTACAGATATCACCAGGACCATTCCGCTTGGAGACTGCACAGATGAAGAAATCCGTGACTACACCCTTGTGCTGAAGGGACATATAGACCTTGCAAGCGCAATATTTCCCGCAGGGACTCCCGGCTGCCGAATAGATGCTGCAGCGCGCCTTCCCCTTTGGCGCAATCTGTGCAACTACGGACACGGCACCGGTCACGGTGTGGGCTTCTTCCTCGGAGTGCACGAGGGCCCGCACCAGATCAGGCAGAATATGGGCCCTGAGCCTCTTGTAGAAGGTATGGTCACTTCCGACGAGCCCGGTATCTACAGGGAAGGCAAACACGGGGTGCGCCACGAGAATCTGCTTCTGACCGTTGATGCGGGAACTACGGAGTTCGGCAGTTTTCTTGCTTTCGAGACGCTTACGCTGTGCCATTTCGATGCCTCCATCATCGATGTCCAGCTACTGGACCGCTACGAACTGGAGTGGCTTAACGCCTACAATCTCAAGGTGTTCGAGACGCTTGGCCCGCTTCTTGATGAGGAACTCCGCCAGTGGCTTAAAACCAAGACCGCGCCGATAGTATTGGAATAAAAAGTAAAATTATCTATTTTTGTGAGTTATGAAGAAGTTTGTTTTTTCCGTATGCGCGCTTTTTGCCGCTGCAACCATCAGTTTCGCCCAGGATGTAAATGAGGCAACTGATTATTTCAACGCAGCCGTTGAGTATCTGAATCTTGGTGACAAGGCAACCGCCCTTGAGAATTTCCAGAAGGCTTATGACATCGCAAAAGAATGTGGAGAGGCCGGACAGGCTCTCGTTGACCAGTGCGAATCAACTATTCCTCAGCTCGCACTTATGGTAGCCAAGGATTATGTGAAGGCAGGGGACTATGAGACAGCTGTAGCAAAGGCTAAGGAAGCTGCCGCAATCGCTGCTGCAATGAATGCGGATGCATCCGTAGCAGAGGCAGAGGCCCTGATTCCGAACATCTATATGCAGCAGGGCAACACCCTGTTGAAGGCTAAGGATTATGCAGGAGCAATCAAGGCTTATGCCGAGAATGTAGCTATCAACCCTTCAAACGGCAAGGCTTATGTCAATATGGCCGCCTGCTACGATAAGCTCGGACAGACCGACAAGGCTGAGGAGAACTATCTGCTTGCTGCCGCCAACGGACAGGAAAAGGCCGCTAACAAGGCTCTCGGAAACATCTACCTCAAGAAGGCCCTTGCAGCCAACAAGGCAAAGAACTTCGACCAGGCTATCGAACTTGCTAACAAGAGCATCTCTTTCAATGAGACCAGCAAGGCTCACTATGTAATCGGCCTCGCTGCCCAGAACAGCAACAAACTTGACATTGCAATTACCGCCTTCGAGAAATATCTTGAGCTTGACCCTACCGCAAGCAACGCACAGGATGTACGCACTGTGGTTGACGCTCTCAAGAAGGCAAAGAAGTAAAGATGACCCCTATAGAACTTCTTGCTCCGGCAAGAAACGCTGACATCGGCATTGCGGCAATACGCTGCGGTGCCGATGCCGTGTATGTTGCAGGTCCCGATTTTGGAGCCCGCAAGGATGCCGGCAACCCGGTGGACGAAATCGCGAGGCTTTGCGATTATGCCCACCGCTACGGAGCAAGGGTGTTCGTTACTTTCAATATTCTCCTTCGGGAAGATGAACTTGAGCAGGCACACTCCCAGATGCTTGCAGCTCAGACGGCCGGCGCGGATGCCTTCATTATCCGTGATCCGCGCATTTGCCTTTGGGAGGATATCAATGTGCCCCTTCACGCTTCCACCCAATGTGCAATCCGTGACGCTGCAAGAGCACGGGAGTTTGAAGCTGCCGGATGTTCCCGTATCATACTCGAGCGCGAACTGAGTCTGGAGCAGATCCGCAGCATTTGCTCCGCAGTGAGCTGCGAGGTGGAGTGTTTTGTGCACGGAGCGCTATGCGTGAGCTACAGCGGGCAGTGCACTATGTCCCAGGCCCTGACCGGAAGAAGTGCAGACCGCGGCGAGTGCATTCAGGCCTGCCGCAATCTCTATGACCTGGAAGACCTCCACGGCCACGTGCTTGCCCGCTCCAAGGCCCTGCTTTCGCTGCGGGACTTCAATCTGTCGGCAAGGCTGGAGGAGCTCATCGATGCCGGAGTGAGCTCATTCAAAATCGAAGGCCGTCTGAAGAATGAATCCTATGTCAAGAATGTGGTTCGCTCTTATGACCTCAGGCTGCGCGCCCTTGGAGTGCCTAGGGCTTCGTTCGGAAGGGTGGATAACGGTTTTGTCCCGGAGGTGGACAAGACTTTCAACAGGGGATATACCGAGCTTTATCTGGACGGGCGCAGAGGGTCCTGGGCCTGTTTTGATGCTCCCAAATCTATGGGAGAGGAACTCGGCAGGGTCGTTTCCGTCCGTCAGGATGGACGCCGGGGTATGGTGATAGAACTTGAAGGCAGCGGCTTGAACCTTCGCAACGGAGACGGCTTTGCCTTTATCCGTGGCAATCAGATTGTGGGCTTCCGCGCTGATGTGTGTGAAGGCCGCCGGATTCACGCCAAGGAGGTGCAGGGCCTGCGCGCAGGTGTTGTGCTCTATCGCAATCTCAGCACCGCCTTCGAAAAGGAGATGGAAGCAAAGCCTTGCTCGCGCTATCTGGAGGTTGAACTGAATCTTAGCTCCCGGGATGGTCTTTTGAGCCTTGAAGCCCGCAGCGAAGACGGACGCGATGCTTCCGTCAGTGTGGAATTTGCAGAAACAGCTGTCAACCGCGAAAGGGCCGAAGCGCTTCTGCGCTCCCAGCTTTCCAAGAAAACGGATATCTATGCCTTCTCGCTTAACAGGGTCGAGGGGGAACTGCCGCATCTGGGTGCTGCTGCCATCAACGCCCTTCGCCGTGAGATTGCTGCCGCCATTGATGCGCAAGCCGTCAAGGCCAATCCTTTGCTTCGCGGCAGTTCCGTTTCGCAGGAGGCTGTAGCTCACCTGCTTCCGGTGCGAAAGGCGGCTCCAGGGGAGCTGATGCGCTCCAAATATTGCATGCGGCACGAACTCGGGCTCTGTCCCAAGCAATGCGGCAAGCCCGCCGAAGACCTTGTGCTGGTCAATAACGGGCGGAGGTTCACGCTTCGCTTCGACTGCAGGGCCTGCGAGATGGTGATTATCTGAAACTTGCACAGCAGAAAGCTCTGCGTTTTTTATTATATTTGTACCTATGGCAATTTTTAACTGGTTCGGCGAGAGTGAACACCGGGTGTTCAACTACAAGCCAAGGTATTACGACCCCGAGGAGGAGGAGCGCCGAAAGATGTTCGGCAAAGTGGACGGCACCTACGACAAAGAGAAAAAGGAGGGCACTTATGCTCCCGGCTCTTATATCAAAGGCTCGTTCAGGGACGGGCATTACAGCCGCACCCGCTCCCACCAGAACAAAGCCCAGACCATAATAGGAATAGTGGGCCTGCTGCTGGTCGTAATTGTCCTGCTGTATATCGCCAAATTCTATACCCTTCTATGACAGAATCCGTTGCACAAGCAATAAAAGTCCTCAAGGAAGGAGGACTGATACTCTATCCCACAGACACAATCTGGGGAATAGGCTGCGATGCCACCAATGCGGAGGCAGTCGCAAAGGTCTATGCCCTCAAGCAGCGTGACGAAGCCAAGTCCCTGGTGATGCTTGCAGCTGACCTTGATATGGTTTGTCGCTATGTGAAGCAAATCCCCGATATCGCACTCCAGCTGGTCGAAGTCAACGATGCCCCGATGACACTCATTTACCCCGGTGCTATGGGTCTTGCACCCAACGCGATTGCCGAGGATGGGAGTGTCGGAATACGCATTCCTATGAGCGAAAGCTGCGTGGAACTGGTGCGCCGCTTCGGCCGCCCTCTGGTATCCACCTCAGCCAACATCTCCGGCCAGCCTGCCCCGAAATGCTTTGCGGAAATTAGCGAAGAAATCAAGGACGGAGTGGATTATATCGTGGACCCGGGTCTCGAAAAACACTCCACCGGCAAGTCCAGCCAAATCATCAAGGTAGGTCTTGACGGAGAAGTCAAAATCATCAGAGCCTGATGGGAAAGCTGCAGGTATTGCCGGCCCAGCTGGCCAATATGATAGCCGCCGGCGAAGTAGTCGGCCGGCCCTCTTCCGTAGTAAAGGAACTGATGGAAAACGCCGTGGACGCCGGTGCAAGCTCCATCAGCGTCATCATCGGCGATGCCGGAAGGACACTTGTCAAAGTCATTGACAATGGATGCGGAATGAGCCCTGAAGATGCTCTGCTATGCTTCGAAAGGCACGCCACATCCAAAATATCCAGCCCGGAAGACCTAAACCGCATCCTGACCTTCGGTTTCAGGGGAGAAGCCCTGGCCTCCATCGCGGCAGTGGCGGATATCACTCTCAAGACCCGCCGCGAGCAGGACGAAGTAGGCTCACAGGTAACAGTCGGGGCCTTCGGTTCCAGGGAGCAGAGCGAATGTTCCACCCCGAAAGGAACCAGCATCGAAGTGCGCAACCTCTTCTACAACACTCCGGCGCGAAGGAAATTCCTCAAGTCGGACAATGTGGAGCTCAAGCACATAATAGAAGAATTCACCCATGTGGCGCTTACCCGTCCGGAAATAGCCTTTACCCTCACTCACAACGGCCGGGACATCTATGTGCTCAAAAAGGCCAAGTCGCTGAAATTCAGGGTAATGGACCTGCTTGGCAGCTCAGTGACAGGAGATATCGTTGAAATAGAAAACAGCACTGCAGCCGTGCGCATAAGCGGCTTCGTAGGGCGTCCGCAGAGTGCAAGAAAGACGCTTGGCAACCAGTTCTTCTTTGTCAACGGACGCTACTTCCGCAGTCCATATTTCCATAAGGCGGTAATGAACGCCTACGCGGAGATGATGCCGGAGGGCCTTACTCCGACCTATCTGCTTTTTCTGGAAGTGGACCCGGAGTCCGTAGATGTAAACATCAGCCCTACCAAGACCGAGATGAAATTCGCCGAGGATAGCGTCATCTTCCAGGCCCTGTACGCCAGCGTGCGTGAGACTCTGGGGCGCAACAGCTTCGGCGACAGCATAGACTTCGACACGGAGGGAGCCATCGAAATGCCGCAATTGGGCAAGAGTTTCGAGGCCTACAGGCCTTCGGATATTGCACCGGCTCCGGAGTTCGACCCTTCGTACAATCCTTTCGAACCTTCACCAAGCCGGGAAGGAAGCGCAGCCCCGGGATTCAACGGCTCGGACTATGTCCATAAATCCGAAAACTACGGAGTGCTCTTCGAACAGAAGACCCTTCCATCCCAGCAGTGCCTTATCCTTGCAGGGAAATATATACTCACCCCCACTGCGGGCGGCCTTCTGACCGTCAATGTCCGCAGGGCAAGAACCCGGATACTCTACGAAAGGATGCTCAGGGTGCTCAGGGGCTCCGACCATTTTTCCCAGATGTCGATGTTTCCTGTAGAGGTGCAGATCGGAGCCGCGCAGATGCCTCTGATTGAGGAAAATATCGAACTGCTCACAGACCTGGGCTTCGGTATCGCGCCTTTCGGGACGGACAGCATAAGCATCAGCGCCCTGCCGGAAGGCTATGCCTGCGACGAATTGTCAGTGAGGGACTGCGTGGCCGAATTATTGCAGATACTTGATGAAGGACACCATTCTCTTCCCGAGATGATGCAGGCCACCCTTGCCCGCCGCTTCGCCGAACTTGGCGCAGCGCAGTCCGGAACTCTGAGGACCCCGTTCGAGGCCACCCGTCTGCTGGACGAACTGTTTGCCTGCGAGAACTCCGAACTCACCCCGTCCGGCAAACGCATTTCCCTGGTTACCTCTATGGATGAGATAGAAAAGAAATTCTGATGCAATACTACAACAACAACTCAGGCGGCAGGCTGGCGAATGCGCCCGTAACAAAGAATCTGTTGATTATCAATCTGATAGTCTTCATTGCAACGCAGCTTAGCCCGGACTTTATGATGCGCAACTTCGCGCTCTTCTACCCTACATCCCACTATTTCCACTGGTGGCAGCTGGTGACCCATATGTTTATGCACGGAGGCTTCGCGCACATCTTCTTCAATATGTTCTCCCTCTTTATGTTCGGAACACTCGTGGAGAGGACCATAGGAAGCAAGAAATTCCTCTACCTGTATTTCATCTCGGGTCTGGGTGCAGTCGCTCTGCACTTCGGAGTGATGTGGGCGGAAATCGGAATACTCAACCACCAGATATCCCTGGGTTCTGCTTCCGCACTTCAGACCTATGCACAGCTCAAGAGTACACCGGTTGTGGGCGCGTCAGGAGCCATCTACGGACTGCTTATCAGCTACGCCCTGCTCTATCCTGACAACAGGCTTACGCTGATTTTCCCTCCCATCACGATGAAAGCCAAGACCTGGGTCATCATATTCGCTGTCATCGAACTCTTTTCCGGTATCAGCGGCTGGGCTGACGGAGTCGCACATTTCGCCCACCTCGGCGGTATGCTCTTCGCCTGGGTGCTTATCCGCTACTGGAGGAAAAAGGGCGTGCTGTTTATGGATTACAGAGGCTGACAAGGTATGGAAATATTCTACAGCAACGACATTGAAGGCGCTTACCTTCGCCTTAATGAAGAAGAGTCCGCACACTGCGTGAGGGTGCTCCGGCATCGCACGGGCGATGAAATCGCAGTGATGGACGGCAAGGGAAACCTGCTGTGGTGCACCCTTACCGATGCTTCTCCAAAAGCTGCCGTTGCAAAGATAGAACGCAGACAGGAAGGCTTCGGGACACATCCTTACAGGCTTACCCTTGCGGTCTGCCCCACCAAAAACAACGAGCGCTACGAATGGATGGCCGAAAAGGCTACGGAAATAGGGGTGGATACCATAGTCCCCGTGATTGGGGACCGTTCCGAGAGAAAGGTCTTCAAAACCGAAAGGCTCAAAAGGCTGGTGCTCAGTGCTGCCAAACAGTCGCTCAAAGGTGCAGTGCCGCAGGTTGAAGAGCCTGTAAGCGTAAAGGCATTTATAGAAACCGCACCCGGGGCCGCGCTTAAGCTTATCGCCTACTGCTTTGAAGGGGATAAACTCTCCATCAAGGCTGCGCTCGAAGCTTCGGATGCAGAAGATGTGATTGTTCTCATAGGTCCGGAAGGCGACTTTTCGCCGGCCGAGGTCGAATCAGCCATCAAAGCCGGCTTCAAACCGGTACACCTTGGAGACTCGCGTCTGAGAACTGAGACTGCGGCCATCGCTTCGGCTATGGCTCTCTATCTCAAATATATGCAATAGCCTTATGTACATAGGACTGGTCAGCGATACACACGGAGTTTGGAGCGAAGAATTCACAAAGTTCTTCGAGCCTGTGGATGAAATCTGGCACGCCGGCGACTGGGGCTCCGGCCTTGAGTTCGTCCGCAAAATCCAGGCACTCAAGCCGGTGCGCGCTGTCTGGGGCAACTGCGACGGACAGGACCAGCGTTTCGAGTTTCCGGAATACCAGTTTTTCGAATGCGGCGGGATGAGCGTGCTGATGATGCATATAGGAGGCTATCCGGGGCACTATGACCCGAGAGCCCGGAGGCTCATCGAGCAGCTGCGTCCCCGGATTTTCGTTTGCGGCCATTCCCATATACTAAAGGTGATGTGGGACGAGAAATATCAGATGCTGACCATAAATCCGGGTGCCGAGGGCATTCAGGGATGGCATCTGGTGCGCACAGCACTGCGTTTCCGTATCGAGAACGGAAACGTCAAGGATATGGAAGTTTTTGAACTGCCCCGTAGCGGACATCAACAATAAGAGATTATGCCTAAAGCAAAGACCCTGTGGTATTGCAGCTCTTGCGGCAACGAGAGCTCCAAGTGGATGGGCCAGTGCCCTGCCTGCAAAGAGTGGAACACAATGGTGGAGGCCCCGGTGAGGGCTTCCGCGGGCGGGAGCTCCCGCACGGGTGCCTTCGGCACCAGCGAGCGCCACCGTCCTGTAAGGCTACAGGACGTGGACGCAAGCGCGGAAGCCCGCGTCAGCCTTGGCAACGGCGAGCTGGACCGTCTGCTCGGAGGCGGAATCGTGCCCGGTTCCCTCGTGCTGATCGGAGGCGAGCCTGGCATAGGCAAATCCACCCTGTCCCTGCAGATTCCCCTGCACAGCCCTTCGCTGCGCACCCTCTATGTCACCGGAGAGGAAAGCGTGAAACAGGTGAAGATGAGGGCGGGAAGGCTCGGCGGCGACCCGCAGAACTGCAGCATATATGCTGAAACCCTGCTGGAGAATGTGCTTGAAGAAGCCCGGCAGATGAAGCCGGACCTTATGGTAGTGGATTCCGTCCAGACTATGTACACCGAAGCAATCGAGTCCACGGCCGGTTCCGTATCCCAAATCAAGGAAGTGGCTGCAAGGCTGCTGCGCTACGCCAAGGAAAGCGGAGTGCCGGTCATACTGATAGGCCATATAACCAAGGACGGCTACATTGCAGGCCCAAAGATTCTGGAGCACATAGTGGATGTCGTACTGCAGTTCGAAGGGGAGAACCGCGGCTCATACCGCATCCTGCGCTCCATCAAGAACCGTTTCGGCTCCACTTCCGAGATAGCAGTTTTTGAAATGACGGGCAAGGGGCTCAGAGAGGTATCCAACCCTTCGGAAATGCTGATTCCTATGCACGAGCAGGGGCTCAGCGGCACTGCAATCGCAGCTATGCTTGACGGCACCAGGCCTTTCCTCTTCGAAGTGCAGGCCCTCGTATCCAGTGCGGCCTACGGTACGGCGCAGCGCTCGGCTACGGGCTTTGATGTGCGCAGGCTCAATATGCTCCTCGCTGTGCTCGAAAAGAGAGCAGGCTTCCATCTCGCACAGAAGGATGTGTTCCTCAATATGGCCGGTGGCCTCAAAATCACTGACCCGGCCTGCGACCTTGCAGTAATATGCGCAGTGCTCTCATCCACCTTCGACTTTGCGATATCTTCGGATATATGCTTTGCGGGAGAAGTGGGCCTGAGCGGAGAGATACGCCCGGTTGCCCAGGCTGACAGGCGCGTGATTGAAGCTGCCCGACTCGGATTCAAACAGATTTACCTGAGTTCATATTGCGCTTTGGAATCGGTGAAGAACACCGGCATCAGAATCGTCACTGTCCCGGATGTTGCCGCGCTGGTGAAGAATCTTTTCAGATAATCACAAAAAAGGGGATGACCCCACAGAGGTCATCCCCATATTGTACTGAAGGAAACCGCTTACTCAGCAACTGCGTCCCTTACTGCCTCGCTTAGCTTGGTGTAAAGTGCGTCGGTCTTCTCGAGAATTTCCTTGCGCAGGGAGTTGAAGTAAGCCTTCTTGTTGCCGTCAACCTTTGCGCTGACCTTGTCCCTGAGCTCGTTGTAAAGCTCGATGGCTTCTTCCATAAGTGCTGCTACAGTCTCGTCAGTTGAAGGCCTTACGGCTGCTACGACTGAACAATCCTCAATGAATGCTCCGAGTACGTACTCGATGTCCTTCTTGATGTCTCTAAGATTCATATTGCTTTGAGTTAAAAAAAAGAAAGTAGCGGGGGTGGGGCATGATCCCACGACCTCCGGATTATGAATCCGACGCTCTAGCCAGCTGAGCTACCCCGCCTCGTAACCCCTTGCGGGGCTTTGTTGAGATAGAAGGACTCGAACCCTCACTGACAGAGCCAGAATCTGTAGTGCTACCATTACACCATATCTCAATGTGTTATGTCAATTCCCGAATCGGGAGTGCAAAGATACAATGCTTTGTTGAAAATGCAAAAATTTTTTAATAAATCTTGCAATTTCAGTCTTTGCAGAGCATCACCACCGCCCAGACCTCGCAACCTTCGCCCCTTCCGACGAAGCCCAGGCGCTCGGTAGTGGTCGCCTTCACGCTCACTCTCGAAGAATCCACGCCCATCACAGCGGCAAGATGCTCGCGCATAGCTCCGACATAGGAAGCGATTTTCGGTCTCTGGAGCGCAATGGTAATGTCCGCATTGACCACTTTCCAACCGAGTCCGGTGATGCGAGCCATCACCTTTTCAAGAAGAATGGAGCTGGATATGCCCTTCCACTCGTCGGAAGTATCGGGAAAGAGGTGCCCTATATCCCCAAGAGCAAGGGCTCCCAGCAGCGCATCGCACAGGGCGTGGATTGCCACGTCCCCGTCCGAATGCGCTACAAAGCCTATATTCGATTCTATGCGTACGCCTCCCAGCCACATCGGAAGTCCCTCGCGCAGCTGGTGCACATCATAGCCTTGTCCTATTCTCAGATCCATATCAGTTCTTCTTCATAGAGCCCCATATCATATAGCCTATCAGCAGGAGCAGCGGGATGATGGCGATTGCTTCCGCGCCGCTGCAGCTCGCACCGGCAGCCACGCTGTTCCATCCGCTGAGGAACCAGTCCACGCCTGCGAAACGCAGTATTGCCGATACCACGCCCATCAGGGCACCGCCTGCGATGAAGCCGGAGGCGATAAGGGTACCCTTCTCCTGGCGTGCATTGTTGACTGCCTCATCCTTGCTGCGGGTGCTTACAAACCAGCTGATGGCGCCGCCCACGAGCAGAGGCAGGTTGAGGTCTATAGGAATGAACATTCCGAGGCAGAAGGCCAGAGCCGGCACCTTGCAGAGGTCCAGGATAATGGCGAGAGCTGCTCCTATGCCGTAGAGCAGCCAAGGAGCCTGGCCGCCGTTCATCATAGGCTGGATGACAGCCGCCATTGCATTGGCCTGAGGGGCTACCAGCGCACCCTCGCCCGTAAAGCCGTAGGTCTTGTTGAGAATAAGCATCACTCCGCTCACGGTCAGGGCTGCAACCAGGGTTCCCACGAACTTCCAGGTCTCCTGCTTGGCAGGGGTGGTGCCTGCCCAGTATCCTATCTTCAGGTCGGTTACGAAGCCTCCGGCCATAGACAGGGCTGTGCATACGACGCCGCCTATAATCATTGCGGCAGCCATACCCTTATCCCCCTTGAGGCCCACCGCTACGAGCACGAGGGCGGTGATTATGAGGGTCATAATGGTCATACCGCTGACCGGGTTGGAGCCTACAATCGCAATGGCATTGGCTGCAACCGTAGTGAAAAGGAAGGCGATAACAGCCACAATCACGAGGCCTATGAGGGCCTGCCATATATTGTTGACCACTCCGCCGAAGGCAAAGAATGCGAAGATGCAGAGGAGCGCAATTACCACGCCGGTCACCACCTTCTTCATCGCTATGTCACGGTCGCTGTCTTCAACTGCCTGAGCGGCGCCTCCCTTCTTGGAGAACTCGCCCACAGCCAGTCCGACGGCGCTCTTGATGACACCCGCGTTCTTGATTATGCCTATAATACCCGCAGCCGCGATGCCTCCGATACCTATGTGGCGCGCGTATCCGCTGAATATCTGGTCAGCGGAGAGCGCTCCCGCTTCGGCAGGCATCAGAAGGTTGAGGCCCGGGATGATGAGCAGCCATACCAGCAGGGAACCGCAGCAGATGATGAATGCGTATTTGAGTCCCACTATGTAGCCGAGTCCAAGCACGGCGGCTCCCGTGTTCAGCTTGAGCACCACCTTTGCCTTGTCGGCGACCACCTGTCCCCAATGCATCACCGTGGTGCTGAGGGTTTCGGCCCAGGCACCGAAGGTAGATATGGCGAAGTCGTACAGACCTCCGATGACACCCGCGGTGACAAGGGTCTTGGCGCCTGACGAGCTGCCTTCGCCGCTGCGCAGCACCTTGATGGTAGCTGTGGCCTCAGGGAAAGGATATTTTCCGTCCATTTCCTTTACGAAGTACTTGCGGAAAGGGATGAGGAAGAGGATACCGAGCACGCCTCCGAGCAGGGAGGAGAGGAACATCTGCCAGAAATTGACCTCCAGCCCGAGAATGTAGATGGCCGGAAGGGTAAATATTGCACCGGCAACGACTACGCCGGAGCAGGCTCCTATGCTCTGGATAATCACGTTCTGGGCCAGTGCGTCGCTCTTCTTGAGAGCTCCGGTCAGGCCGACGGCAATGATGGCGATAGGAATTGCCGCCTCGAATACCTGACCCACCTTGAGCCCGAGATAAGCGGCTGCTGCAGAGAAGAGTACGGTCATCAGCAGACCCACGCCCACTGAATAGACAGTTACTTCCTTTTTGTTTTTTGACATAGATTATTCCGTTTTTAAACCGCACAAATGTAGGAAAATGTTTCTATTCTCCCTATATTTGTCTAGCACAAAAATCAATAACCAATCATTATTCCAAATGATGAAGCCTAAAAGTTTTCTTTGCGCGCTGATGCTTTTCCTGTCGGTAAGCGTCTCCTTTGCGCAGCAGAGCCTAACCTGTAGAGGTACTGTGCGTGACCGCAGTGGTCAGCCAATGCCGGGTGTGGCTGTTCTTATCAAGGGAACACAGGTCGGTTCGATGACTGACATCAACGGCTACTATGTTGTGGATGTCCC
This sequence comes from uncultured Bacteroidales bacterium, assembly GCA_945487035.1. GTDB lineage: Bacteria > Bacteroidota > Bacteroidia > Bacteroidales > UBA932 > Cryptobacteroides. The sequence goes on along the minus strand of CALYTI010000013.1, from coordinate 11,574 downwards.
TTCCGTCGGAACTGAATTGGAGTTCCTCTGTATGGGTTACAAGACTCAGGTGCAGAAAGTGCCGAAGTCTCTAAACCTCGATGTATTCCTTGATGAAGACACCCTCGAAATGGAAGAGGCTGTAGTAGTCGGTATGGGTTACCAGAGAAAGGCCAGTGTGATCGGTGCCATCTCTGCCGTCAAGAACGACGAATTGCAGATTCCTCAGCGCAACCTCACCAACGCCCTCGCCGGAAAGGTGGCGGGTGCAGTTGTGGTGCAGCGCAGTGGTGAGCCGGGACTGGACAATGCCGAATTTTGGATTCGCGGTATCTCCACCTTCTCCACAAGCAACAGTACACCTCTGGTGCTTGTTGACGGTGTGGAGCGCAGCATGTCCGACCTTGCCATCGAGGAAATCGAATCGATTTCAGTGCTCAAGGATGCCTCCGCAACAGCGGTTTACGGTGTGCGCGGCGCCAACGGAGTAGTGCTCGTCACCACCAGGAAGGGTATTGCCCAGAAGCCTGAAATCAGCGTGAAGATCGAAGGCGGTGTGACTGCGATGCAGAATCTTCCGAAGATGATTTCAGGTGCGGACTACATGCGCCTTGCCAATGAGTATATGGGCAGTGAGATGTACTCCGAGGAAGCCATCTACCACACTGAGAACCACACCGATCCTTTCCTCTATCCTGATGTGGACTGGGTGAAGACCATGTTCAAGCCTTACTCCAACAACTATTCCGCATCCGTTTCCGTCAGGGGTGGCGGCGAGCGTGCCCGCTACTATGTGACCTTCGCCTACCTCAAGGACAACGGAAACTTCTACAACAATCCTGACAACGATTACAGCAGCAATATCCACCTCACCCGTTACAACTTCCGTTCTAATGTGGATATGACTCTCACCAAGACAACCACCCTCACTCTGGAAATCGGCGCCAACATGACCGACACCCACCAGCCGGGCGTTGCCAACGGAGTGACCAATGTCCAGTCGACGGCTGCGCATCTGTTCAGTCTCGCACTGCAGAATGACCCTGTCTCAATGCCTGTACGCGTTCCTCTCGGCTACGATGAGGACGGCAACATCCAGTGGGGCTTCGGTACCACCATCGGTGCCAACGAGGTCAACCCTGCAGCCCGTCTGTATGCCGGAGGTTACAACCAGAACTACAGCACCCAGGTGATGAGCCAGATCACCCTCAAGCAGGATCTCTCAGCGCTCACCAAGGGCCTGTCTTTCCAGACATCCTTCGCCTACGACGTGCTTTTCTCCACCTTCCAGGCGAGACACCGCAATGTCAGCCTCTATGCCGTGACAGGAGTGGACGACGAGACGGGACTTTACAAACTGACCCAGACCACCGAAGGAAACGAGTATCTCAACTACGAGAAATACTACGGCTGGGGAGACTACAACTCCAACGAGCTGAAGGCCCAGCTGCTCTACGACAGAGTGTTCGCAGACAAGCACAGGGTGGGAGCGATGGCAATGTACTATCAGACCCACAAGGTGATGACCAGTGCCTACACCTCCCTTGCCGCCCTGCCTTACCGGACCCAGGGATTTGCAGGAAGGTTGACCTACTCCTACGATGACCGTTACTTCTTCGAAGGCAATGCCGGTTACAATGGTACCGAGAACTTCGAAAAGGGCAACCGCTTCGGTCTTTTCCCTGCAGCAGCATTCGGTTATCTCATCTCAAACGAGCCTTTCTGGGGCCTCAAGGCCATCAACCACCTGAAACTCCGCGGTTCTATCGGTCTTGTCGGCTCAGACAAGATAGGTGGACGCCGTTTCATGTACATCAGCACCTGGGGAAGCGGTCTGGGAGGACACTATTTCGGACCTTCAGGCAGCTGGGGCACAGGAATTGGTGAGGACCAGATCGGTGTTTACGGGCTTACCTGGGAGAAGGGTCTCAAGAAAGACCTCGGACTGGAACTCAAGCTCTTCAGGTCGGCCATTTCCCTGGATATCGATGTTTTCCAGGAAACCCGCAGCGACATTCTCATCCAGCGCCAGACCATCCCGGGAATCGCCGGTTTGAACTCCGCTCCTTCAGCCAATATGGGTGTGCTGGACAACAGGGGACTCGAGCTTACTGCCGAAATCAACCATCACATCGGACCGGTGAACTACAGGATTTACGGCAACTTCTCCTACGCTGACAACAAGATTATCGACATGGACGAAGGCTCTGAAATCGACCCTTGGCGTGCCCAGACAGGACACTGCGTAGGGCAGCAGTTCGGTTACATTGCCGAAGGCCTCTTCGCTTCCGAAGATGAAATCGCCAACTCTCCGAAGCAGACTTTCAGCTCGATAGTCAGACCTGGAGACGTGAAGTACAAGGACATCGCAGGAGCCTGGGATGAGGATGGCAATCCTATCCCGGACGGAGTTGTCAACATCCACGACATGACCGCCATCGGTGACTCCCGCATCCCTAAGATCAACTACGGTTTCGGACTTCAGCTCAGCTACAAGGGCTTTGACGCCGGCTGCTTCTTCCGCGGCCAGAGCAGGGTGACCTACCAGCTCAGCGGCTTCTACTTCCCGTTCTACTACGGAATAGGAAAGGGTAATGCCTACGCTGCCGCCGTGGACCGCTGGACTCCGGAAAACCCTGACCAGAATGCAAGGTATCCGCGACTCTCCGCAGAAAGTGCCTCAAACAACCGCCAGGCCTCGACCCGCACCATCTACGACGGAAGTCTTATCCGTCTCTCGGACATTGAGGTTGGCTACACTCTGCGTTCCGACAAACTCAAGGACCTGGGTTGCAGTTCAATCCGCTTCTACCTTGTCGGCAACAATCTATGGATGCATTCCAATTGGGACATGTGGGACCCTGAAACAGGCTCCCCCAACGGTAGCGCCTATCCGCTCTCCCGCAAAATCAACTTGGGTGTGAAGATGAATTTCTAAACATTGGCAGTTATGAAAAAGTATTCCATTATATTGCTTTCCCTCTTCGCTCTTGCCGGATGCAACTATCTTGACAAGACCCCGGACGACTACAAGACTGACGAGATGGTTTGGACCAACAAGAACGAGGTCCTCAAGTATCTCAACAACTGTTACGCTGCCCTTCCTGAAGACAATCTCCATCAGGACGACCCTTGGCTCGGTTGTGCCGATGAGCTCGACATCATATGGACAGCCTACCGCACCCATGCCATCAACGAGGGCAACTGGGACCCGGGCACTGATTTTTACAGGAAATGGTCTACCTACTACAAGGCAATCCGCTCCACCTTCGTGCTCGAGGAGAACATCGACCGCTGTGCCGAGCTCTCGAACGATCTCAAGAAGAGATATGTAGGAGAAGCCCGTTTCCTGAGGGGATATTACTATTTTCTCCTCTGCCGCCAGTACGGCCCCGTAGTTCTCGTGAAGGAGCATTTCCCGGATTCCCACGATTTTGCAAATATGCACCGTTCCACCTTTGATGAGTGCATTGACTACATTTGCGAGTGTATGGACGCTGCAGAGCCTCTGCTCCCGCTTTCCTACAAGTCCGACCCTGCCGGCATGGGCCGAGCCACAGTGCCTGCCTGCCGCGCCGTGAAGGAAATGGCCCTCCTGCTTGCCGCCTCCCCTCAGTGGAACGGCAACAAGATGTACGAGAACTATTACCTCGACAAGGAGCAGACCATCCCGTTCGCCAACAACACATACAGTGAGGAGAAATGGAAAAAGGCTGCCAAAGCCGCAAGAAGTGTGATTGACCTTGCTGAAGATGGTACTGCCGGACTCGGTCTTTTCGTGGCCGACACCGAAGACAACATCTACTACGAAGGAATAGGTTCCAACCCTAAGTACAATCCTTTCAAGAGCTACTACACCCTCTTCAACAACGGCTGGAATCCGGAAATCATCTTCGGTTCCATCGACAGCGGAGCCAACGGAACCCGCTACACCTGGATGGTGCACACCACTCCTATCAACGACAAGCAGGGAATGTGCGGACTGGGAGTTACCCTGCGTCTCATCGATGCCTTCTACATGGAGAACGGACGCAGAATCGATGACCCTCAGTCAGGATATGTGGAGAATATGTATTCTGCAACTGACGGACCTCACTACAATCCTAACAATTACACCGAGGCCGAGCAGAAGGAGTGGCTCACCGACATCATCAATCTCGATGCCTGGGGACACGCCAAGAATGACTGGGGAATCAATGTGGGACGCGAACCGCGCTACTACGCATCCGTCAACTACAACCACAGGGTCATCCTCTGCAGAAACACAGACCCTGCCCGCCGCAACGGCTTCAGTTCTTCAACACCTGTCAACCAGAAGGACGGTTGGGGTAGGGTAGAGTTCTACTTCGGCGGAGCATCACACGCCAACACCACCGCCGGCACCTACTCATATCCTATCACAGGATTCGCTCCTCAGAAGAGGGTAATCAACGCCGACTTCTACGAAAGCCGCCTGCCTGGCCATTATCTTTCCATCTATATCCGCTACGCCCAGGTGCTCCTGGACTACATCGAGGCTCTCAACGAGTACGACCCGACCAACCCGGATATCGAGAAATACTGGAACCAGATTCACGAGCGCGCCGGAATTCCGGGCATCTTCGAGGTTTATCCTGATATCAAGGGCAACAAGGTGCTCCAGAGGGAATACATCATCCGCGAGCGTCAGATTGAGCTTTGCCTCGAGGGTGACCGCTACTTCACCACCCGCCGCCGTCTGCTCAGCGGTGAGCCTGACCTCGGAGGAGAAAGGGATGACCGCAAGTGGGGAGACGGAGGCCGAATGTGGGGCTATGACACACAAAGCGGAGATCCTAACACCCAGTCCTTCCTCAATTGCGAGGCCTTCCACAAACGAGTTGCCTTCGAGGAGAGGGTTTGGGAGGACAAGTTCTACCTCTTCCCTATCCCTCAGGGTGAACTCGATGTGTCAGCCGGTCTGGTGCAGAATCCGATGTGGAATTAATTGAATTGCTCGTTATATGAAAACAAGATACTACAGTATAATGCTAGCAGCCGCTGCCCTGCTTATGGCAGCGGCCTGCGAGGAAACTCCGGCTCCGTTCGAGACGGAGATTCCCGCCCGTCCGATTACAGCACCCGTGCGTCTGGCTGTAGCCTACTGGGGCGACGATGCCTTCGAGGGTGCGATTGACAACGTCAATCACACCATCACCTTCCAGTTTGAAAAGGAGGGTGTGGATTTGTCAGCCATCAAAGTCCATATGGAGCTCGTCTCCCGTGCCGTGGCTTCGACCGGCTGTTTTACCGACACCACGCTGAACCTCACCGAGCCTTATGCCTTTGTGGTGAACAATCTCGAAACTGACATCCATTACACGATGATTGCCAAACTGCCTAATTTCTACGCAGTTGACAGAAACGACCTTTCCGTGCTCTACGGCAGGCCGGGAGATGCCAAGATCGATCTTGACAACGGTTACGGAATCACCTTCTCCGGCTACGAACTCTTCGACGGACTGTGGATGTCAGGCTATCAGTGCTTCGGCGAGATTGCCTACCACTACTTCGGCTGGGTGAAGAATCAGGACAATCCTTGGTTCACCATCAAGAGCAAAGAGCCGTTCAAGATGTTCAAGGCCAGAGTTTATCCTTACTGGGGCTTCCGTCAGTACGATCCTTGCCAGTTCCAGATTTGGGCCTACACCGGAGCGGGAGAACTGCCTGAGGCTACTCCTGCAGACTGGCGCACCAACGGCAGCTGGCAGATGCTTGCCGATGTGGACATCAGCGGACTCTGGCTCCAGATTCAGGACCTGCTGACCGACACAAGCAATGTCGGAAATCCTGAATACGACCCTTGCGTCAACGGAGCCGAATTCCAGATTGCCGACTACTGCAGCGACATCCCGACTTCGCAGTACTACAGGTTTGTGGTGGTCAACAGCTTCTACGGAGTCTATAAGGATGAGATGGATCCTAACTGGTCAGCCAGGGTTTCCACCATCACCATGTCCGAGCTTTGTGTATGGAAATATGGTGAAGAATAGTATTCTCTCCGCTCTGGTATTGTTGACTTTACTGAGCTCATCCTGCGTCGAAAAGCCGCAGGATGAGCTTCCTCAGGACAGGGAAACCCCCAATGTCGTGGACATGCAGGGTGAGACTGTCAATAGAGCCGAAATCGATGAATTCGGAGGTCAGATTATCCTCAAGGTTGACGACAAGGAGCCTTGGCAGATCAATTCCGACTGCTCTTGGATCAGGCTCAGCAAGGCAAAGGGCTTTAACCCCGGACTTGTCACCCTGACCGTTGAGGTCAACCCTTTCGAAGAGGCCAGGGAAGGCCGGCTGGAATTCTCCTATCAGTACAAAAACCAGGGAAAGTCTCTCAGCTTCACAATAGCCCAAAACGGCTCGAGCGGAATACGCAAATCCCATCCCCGCGACCTGATGCTCTACTACTGCGGAGTGACTGAATTGAGGGACTATTACCCTGAAGATGTCTTCCTCGACTATCTGATTTCGGACGAGGAGCCGCCCCGCAGACTTTTCGACGGAGCCCTGCTCCTCGAAATATGGAAAGATCCCGAGCACAAAGTCAGCTTCATGGGCAACGCCTACGGACGCTACTGCTATCTTTCGGAAATAAGCGATTTGTTTGACACCTGGATGGATGTCATCCTTCCGCGTCTCGACAACGCCCTGGAGCGCTCCAAGTCCATGAGCACCCAGCCTTTCTACAAGCAGGAAGTGGTGCTTATGGTCCCGGTCCTCCCGTTCCCGGAAGGGGAAGCGGAGTGGGGCTACATCGAAGGCTACGACACCTCCGACTGGAGCAATTGGGACAAGGTGCTTGAGATTTACAAATGGGAAATCAACGAGATGATGAAAAGGTTCCTCAGGAAAGGCTTTAAGAACCTCGAACTCGTCGGCCTGTACTGGCCTGTGGAGAGTGCCGGTGTGGCGGCGACCAGGATGATTCAGCTTTCCGAGTACATCAATGCCCGCAATCTCGAGTTCTATTTCATCCCGTACTACAGCAACAGCTTCGAAAACTCGGTGTATTCAGTGTGGCAGAAGTACGGCTTCAATTACTGCTACCTCCAGCCTAACTACTTCTTCTACGAAAATGTGGAAAAGCAGAGGCTCTACGACGCATGTGCGATGGCCAAGCGCTACGGGATGGACCTTGAGATGGAGTTCAATCCGTGTGCGTATCTGGATTGGGGCTACCAGAGGATGACGGACTACCTCGATGTCTTCGAAGAGGAAGGCGTATGGGAAAACAACAACATCGCCTACTATCAGGGAGGCTACGATTTCACCGTCCTGAAAAACTCCAAGGGGGTTGCTGAAGGATGGTACAACCTTTACAAACGTTTGTCCACCTATGTGGCAGACCGCTGGGAAAAGTTTCACCAAGAATAAGCATTATGAAGAAAAGCACTATAGCACTGCTGGCTCTGCTGTTGGCGGCCGGCTGCGTTTCCAAGGAAACGGAAGACAAGGCTCATGTCCAGACGCAGAAACTGGCTGCGCCCTCCGAGGTAAGGGCGGAGCGTCAGGGAAAGGATGTCCTCATCACCTGGACCGACAACAGTGTGGATGAGGCGGGTTTCACTGTCTATTACAAGAAGGAAGGGGCCCTTCTGCCGGTCTTTCTCGGCTCTACCAAAAAGGATGAGACAAGCCTGCTGACCTCCAAGTACATCAATGTGGGCCAGAGCTACACCTTTGGAGTCAGCGCGAAAAGCCCCATCAAGGAATCCCTGAATTCGGACATTGTCTATAGTGAAGTCTATTTCCACGAGGACCTGGACCCTTCGGCAGTCATCTGGACCTGCGAACCCGAGGCCACCTACGCCTCGATAGTCTTCAGCTACGACACCCGCGACTTCGAGAAGGAAGTGCTTGAGCTGGGAATCTGCTGGAGTGAGGACCCGAACCCCGAGATGACGGATGCCCATATCCCTTCATCCTTCTACCGCGAGGGAGCCCAGAAGCAGACGGTGCCGGGCGTGCTGCTCGAAGAGGGGAAGACCTACCATTTCAGGGCCTACGCCACCACTGAGCTCAAGACCTGCTATAGCGAAGATCTGACCACCTGCCTGGCCCCGCAGCCGGAAGCCATCACCTTCGACTGGAAGGAAATCACCCCTTCCGGCTACCCTTCCGAAGTAAAGGCCTACAGCGTTTCCACCACCCTTGACGGAGCACCTCTGAATGCCTGGTATGTGAGCGCCGACCTTTCCACCGGCAAGGTGGGCCTGAGAGCCAATTGCCCTGGAGGACTTAAGACCCTGGACGAGCAGTGGAGCCCGGATTGCCTTGCCATGATCAATGCCGGCTACTTCTACAACACCAACCCTGTGGGACTGGCCGTCATCGGCTCCACACTCAAGTCGCAGACGGAAAGCGTGAGGGGCACTCTCCGCGCCCCTGACTCCGGCTACGACATCGGAGCCAACGAGTACTCCCAGATGTACAATGTAACCCGCGCCGTCTTCGGAATTGATGCCTCCGGCAAGGCCAGGGCCATCTGGAACTGGACCACCCACTATTTCGACGCTCCTTTGCCGCAGTTCGTGGGAGACCAGAAGTATTCCGCTCCTAACATCAGCTGGGCGGAGCACAAAGTGGACTGGGCTCCTGTGGATGCCATCGGTGCCGGACCTATGCTCGTTTACGGCGGCAAGATTCTGCCTGAGCTCAGCGAAAGCCCGAGGGGAGTGGAGTATTTCATCAACAACAACGAACTCATTCCATACGATATATATAATAGAGGTGTGAGCCCTGACCGTACAGCCATCGGACTCACCGCCGACGGCAAGGTCGTGTTCTTTGTCTGTGACGGACGCATCAAGAGCAGCGACGGAGCTACAATAGTCGAGACTGCGCAGATAATGCGTGGCCTTGGATGTGTTGAGGCGGTGAATATGGACGGCGGCGGTTCCACCGCAATGCATCTGTCCACCGGACGCGTCAATTCCCTTGAGAAGAATACAGCCGGAGCAACGGAGAACCGTGCAGTTCCGACCACTTGGTGCATATACAAAAAATAGGAAAGACGGAAAACAGACTCCCCGGAACTGATGAAAACCCTGCCCGGGGAGATGCGCAGAAAATTTTTGAGATTTTTTGAAAGAAATTTCTGCGAAATATTTGCAGGATTAAAAAAAATGCGTACCTTTGCAATCCCTTTCGCGATATGCGGAACGGAAAACACAGATCTTTGACTTATTGAGAGAGATAACGAGGTAAAGTTAGAAGAAATATGATTAGTCTAAAAGAGTAAATTCGAGTTTTTTCGAGTTGCGAAAGAGGACTACAATTTCAAGGCAAGAAGAAAATTGAGACTATGTAGTTTCGATTGATTCACGAAAGAGAAAGTAAGGAAGAGCGAACGGAGGATGCCTTGGCTTCTAGAGGCGATGAAAGACGTGGTAAGCTGCGAAAAGCTCCGGGGATTTGCAAACAGGAAGTGATCCGGAGATATCTGAATCGGGAAACCGGTATGGTTGAAGACCATACACACGCATATGCGTGGGCTAACCCAGGGAACTGAAACATCTTAGTACCTGGAGGAAGAGAAAGAAAAATCGATTCCCAAAGTAGTGGCGAGCGAAATGGGAAGAGCCTAAACCGGCGACGTTGAGGCGCCACCGGGGTTGTAGGAGTGCTCATAAAGAGCTGTCAATGAACAGGAACAGTCTGGAAAGTCTGGCCGTAGGGGGTGAAAGTCCCGTACTGGTAAAGAGGACAGCTTGAGAGCGCCACCTGAGTAGGGCGGGACACGTGGAATCCTGTCTGAATCTGCGGCGACCATGCCGCAAGGCTAAATACTTTCGGAAGACCGATAGTGAACCAGTACCGTGAGGGAAAGGTGGGAAGAACCCCGAACAGGGGAGTGAAAAAGAACCTGAAACCGTTCGTTTACAAGCGGTCGGAGCCCGAGAGGGCGACGGCGTGCCTTTTGGATAATGAGCCTACGAGTTACATCATGTTGGCAAGGTTAAGACCTTCAGGGTCGTGAGCCGAAGCGAGAGCGAGTCTTAATAGGGCGTTAAGTCAGCATGAGTAGACGCGAAACCTAGTGATCTACCCTTGACCAGGTTGAAGGTGCCGTAACAGGCACTGGAGGACCGAACCAGTTTCCGTTAAAAAGGGCTTGGATGAGTTGAGGGTAGGAGTGAAAGGCCAATCAAACTGGGAGATAGCTCGTACTCCCCGAAATGTCTTTAGGGACAGCCTTTGTTATGATTGCATGAGGTAGAGCTACTGATAGGAAGCGAGGGCTTCACCGCCTATCAATTCCTGATAAACTCCGAATGCGTGCAATTTAGAGACAAGGAGTGAGTCGTCGGGTGCTAATATCCGTCGGCAAAAGGGTAAGAGCCCAGACCAACAGCTAAGGCCCCCAAGCGCAGTTTAAGTTGAGACAGAACGAAGTGACATCGCAGTGACAGCTAGGATGTTAGCTTGGAAGCAGCTATTCATTCAAAGAGTGCGTAACAGCTCACTAGTCGAGCGGAGTTGCGTGGATGATGAGCGGGCATCAAGACTGCCGCCGAAGCTTTGGACACGTAAAGTACGTGTGGTAGGGGAGCATTGTGTACAGCGTTGAAGGTGTACCCGTGAGGGATGCTGGAGCGTACAGAAAAGCAAATGTAGGCATAAGTAACGACAATGTATTGAGAAAAATACACACCGAAAACCCCAGGTTTCCTGAACAACGTTAAACGGATCAGGGTTAGTCGGGGACTAAGCCGAACCCGAGAGGGGCAGGCGATGACGAGCCGGTTAATATTCCGGCACTCGCTATGCAGGCGAAGTAGAGACCGAGGAGTGACACTGCCGCCATCTGACGGAATAGATGGTTGAAGGATGTAGGGCGACTGAAATCCGACAGTACCGCGAAGCTACGGCAGAGCGGACAGCGCAGGTAAGCAGACTTGCAAGAAAATCTACGGAGCGATAAGCGCATGGCGACCCGTACCGTAAACCGACACAGGTGGGTGAGGAGAGGATCCTAAGGTGCTCGAGTGAATCATGGCTAAGGAACTAGGCAAATTGACCCCGTAACTTCGGGATAAGGGGACCCATCGTGAGATGGGCGCAGAGAAATGGTCCAGGCGACTGTTTACCAAAAACACATGGCTATGCTAAATCGTTAAGATGACGAATATGGCCTGACACCTGCCCGGTGCTGGAAGGTTAAGAGGGGGGCTTAGGAGCAATCCAAAGGTCTGAATCGAAGCCCCAGTAAACGGCGGCCGTAACTATAACGGTCCTAAGGTAGCGAAATTCCTTGTCGGGTAAGTTCCGACCTGCACGAATGGTGTAACGATCTGGGCACTGTCTCAGCCGTGAGCTCGGTGAAATTGTAGTGGCGGTGAAGATGCCGTCTACCCGCAACGGGACGAAAAGACCCCGTGAACCTTTACTATAGCTTAGCGCTGATCTTGGACGTCGGATGTGTAGCATAGGTGGGAGGCTTCGAGGCGCGGCCGCCAGGTCGCGATTAGCCGCCAAATGAAATACCACCCTTCCGTCGTCTGGGGTCTAACTTCGCGAGAAGGACACCGCTTGGTGGGTAGTTTGACTGGGGTGGTCGCCTCCAAAAGAGTAACG
>CALYTI010000012.1 GCA_945487035.1 uncultured Bacteroidales bacterium | reverse complement strand
ACTCCATCGCTGCACAGGGAGGTATCAATGCTGCCAAGAACTACCAGAATGACAACGACTCCATCTATCGTCTCTTCTACGATACGATTAAGGGAGGTGACTACCGCTCACGCGAGGCTAACGTTTACCGTCTTGCCGAGGTAAGTGCAGCTATCATCGACCAGTGCGTTGCACAGGGAGTTCCTTTCGCACGTGAATACGGCGGATACCTTGCCAACCGTTCTTTCGGTGGCGTGCAGGTAAGCCGTACTTTCTATGCAAGAGGCCAAACCGGACAGCAGCTCCTTCTCGGTGCATACGCTGCCCTTAACCGCCAGATTGCAGCCGGCACTGTAAAGAGCTATCCAAGATATGAGATGCTTGACCTCGTGCTTGTTAACGGTGAGGCAAAGGGTATCATCGCCCGCAACCTCGTGACCGGACAGCTCGAGAGATTCGGTGCACACGCAGTCGTAATCGCTACCGGAGGCTATGGAAATGCATATTTCCTTTCTACCAACGCTATGAACAGCAACGGTTCAGCTGCCGTTCAGTGCTACAAGAAGGGAGCATATTTTGCAAATCCTTGTTTTGCCCAGATTCATCCTACCTGTATTCCTGTGCACGGTGAGCAGCAGTGCAAGCTTACCCTTATGTCCGAGTCACTGCGTAATGACGGACGCATCTGGGTACCTAAGAAGATGGAGGATGTGCTGAAGCTCCGCAAACACGAAATCAAGCCTTCACAGATTCCTGAGGAAGACCGCGATTACTATCTCGAGCGCCGCTACCCTGCTTTCGGAAACCTTGTTCCACGTGATGTTGCATCACGCGCAGCCAAGGAAAGGTGTGATGCAGGCTTCGGTGTCAATGAGACAGGAAAGGCTGTGTTCCTCGATTTCAGCGAGGCTATCAACCGTCTCGGACACCAGAGAGTTGCAGAGCGTTACGGCAACCTCTTCGATATGTATGAGAAAATCACCAACTCTTCCCCTTGGGAGGAGCCTATGATGATTTACCCTGCCATCCACTACACTATGGGAGGTATCTGGGTTGATTACGATCTTCAGACAACCATCCCTGGACTCTATGCAATAGGTGAGGCCAACTTCTCAGACCACGGCGGAAACCGCCTCGGAGCATCTGCACTTATGCAGGGTCTTGCTGACGGATACTTTATCCTTCCTGTCACAATCGGAGACTACCTCTCAAAGAAGTTCTCAGAGCCTAAGACTGATGTCAATACTCCTGAGTTCGCAGAGGCTGAGAAGGCTGTTCAGGCAAGAATCGACAGACTATTTGCAGTAAACGGAACCGAACCGGTTGATGCTATTCACAAACAGCTCGGACACATTATGTGGGAGTATGTAGGAATGGCTCGCGACGAGCAGGGCCTCAAGAAAGCTCTTGTCGAGATTGACGAGCTCCAGAAGAAGTTCTACGAGACCGTAAAGGTTACCGGAAGCCAGTATGAGTTCAACCAGGAACTCGAAAAGGCACTCCGTCTTGAAGACTTCTTCGAAATCGGCAAACTTATGGCTAACGATGCCCTTCACAGAAAAGAGTCCTGCGGTGGACACTTCCGTGTTGAAAGCCAGACCGAAGAGGGTGAGGCAAAGCGTGACGACAAGAACTTTATGTACGTTGCCGCTTGGGAGTACAAGGGAGAAGGTCAGACACCTGAACTTCACAAAGAGCCTCTCAACTACGAATTTATTGAAGTTAAGACCAGAAACTACAAAGACTAAGCGAAATGGAATTCAATCTCAAGATATGGCGTCAGAAGAACGCCAAGGCAAAGGGACATTTCGAGACCTACCACATTTCAGGTATTGAGGAGGACGCTTCCTTCCTCGAGATGCTTGATATCCTCAATGAGCAGCTCATCAGGGAAGGATCCGACCCTGTAGCTGTTGAGAGGGGATGCCAGAGCAGCGGTCCTGTTTCTTTCGACCACGATTGCCGCGAGGGTATTTGCGGTGCTTGCTCTCTCTACATTGACGGCCGTGCACACGGACCTGATGACCACGTGACAACCTGCCAGCTGTTTATGCGTCATTTCAAGGATGGTGCTACCATTACGGTAGAGCCTTGGAGAAGTGCAGGCTTTCCTGTTATCAAGGACCTCGTTGTTGACCGTGGAGCATTCGACAAGATTCTTCAGGCAGGCGGATTCATCTCCGTACGCACCGGTTCCGCTCCGGACGGCAACAACCTTCTTATCCCTCACGACAAGGCTGAGGAGAGTATGGATGCTGCCGCTTGCGTCGGTTGCGGAGCTTGCGTTGCAACCTGCAAAAACGGCTCTGCCATGCTCTTCGTTGCTGCACGCGTAAGTTCTCTCGCACTTCTTCCTCAGGGCCGTCCTGAAGCCAAGAGAAGGGCAAAGGCTATGGTTGCGAAGATGGATGAGCTCGGATTCGGAAGCTGTACCAACACCCGCGCCTGCGAGCTCGAGTGCCCTAAGGGAATTACCGTAGAGCACATCGCCCGCCTCAACAGGGAGTATCTTAAGGCTAAATTCTCTGACTAGTTACCAGAGAAAGTTATTGAACGGGTAACGCCCGGCGTGAATCTCCGCAACCATCTTGTAGATGTCGTTGCGGAGTTTTTCTATACCCACCTTCTCCTTAGCAGAGATGAAAATGCAAGGTGCTTTTTCGCTGGAAATCCAGCTGTTCTTAAGCTCCGCAAGAGAGCGGTTGATTTTCTGCTTTGGTTCGAGTGAGAATTCGTCATATTCTTCCCAGGTGTAGGCGTCAACCTTGTTGAATACTACATAGACCGGCTTTCCAGCGGCTCCTATATCGCGAAGCGTCTGCTCGACTATCTGCATCTGCTCTTCAAAGTCAGGCGCTGAAATATCTACTACGTGAACAAGAATATCTGCCTCCCTGACCTCGTCCAAGGTGCTTTTGAAGGCTTCTATCAGCTGCGTAGGAAGCTTTCTGATGAAACCTACAGTATCGCTCAAAAGGAAGGGGACATTCTCTATTACGACCTTTCTTACGGTAGTGTCAAGAGTTGCGAAGAGTTTGTTTTCTGCAAATACATCTGACTTGGCAAGAAGGTTCATAAGGGTGGATTTCCCTACATTGGTATAGCCTACAAGGGCGAGGCGCACCATACTGCCTCTGTTGCTGCGCTGGACTGCCATCTGACGGTCAACTTTCGAGAGGTCGGATTTCAGCTTTACTATTCTTTCCTTTACTATTCGCCTGTCCACCTCAATCTGGGTCTCACCCATTCCTCCGCGTGTACCTCTGCCTCCGCGTTGGCGCTCAAGGTGGGTCCACATACCGGCGAGGCGGGGGAGCATATAGTTATATCTCGCCAATTCAACCTGCATCTTCGCGTAGGAAGTCTTTGCCCTTTGAGCGAAGATTTCCAGAATCAGGCTGGTCCTGTCGATAACAGCGCTTTTCTGAATTATCTTTTCGATATTGCGCTGCTGCATCCCGGTGAGCTCGTCATCAAAGATTACATAGTCTATTTCATTCTCTTCGCAGTAGGCTGCTATCTCTTCCAGTTTTCCGCTGCGGATATAGGTTGCGTTGTCAGGACGGTCAACCCTCTGCACGAATTTCTTGTCTCCCACGGCTCCCGCTGTCTCTGCAAGGAACTGGAGTTCGTCCAGATACTCATAGACCTTCCTTTCGTCGTCTTTAGGTCTGATAATGCCGACAAATACGGCTTTTTCCAATCTTTCTTTCTCCATCCTATTCAAATAAAGGCCATCCTTGCAGACGGCCTCATCCAATTTTTTAAATTAGTTTCCTTACCTGAGCTGGAAAATAACAGGGAAGGTGTAGGTAACCTTTACATTGCGGTCTCTCTGCTTGCCAGGAGTCCACTTCGGAGACATTGAAACGACTCTTACGGCCTCCTTGTCAAGTGAAGGATCTACGCCACGAAGCACCTTGACATCTCTTACGACACCGTCTGCACCTACAGTGAACTGAAGCATAACACGACCCTGTACACCGTTTTCCTTTGCTACGTCAGGATAGTTAAGCCTTGAGTTCACCCACTTTGAGAATGCATTGGCATCACCGCCCTGGAATGAAGGCTTCTGCTCAACGAGCATGAACGGAATGGCCTCTTCTTCGATTTCCTCTTCCTCTGCAACTTCTACATAGTCCATAATCTCAACTCCGAGGTCTGCTTCGTCCTCAGTATTGATGATAACTTCGTCCACCTTGATATCGTCGTCAACGATGTCAATCTGCTCGGAAAGAACAGGAATCTTAGGGGTTTCAGGTGGTGGTGGAGGGGTCTCCTGGGTGATAGGAATGATTTCTTCCTCGATGGTTTCCTGTGGGCCTGCATCAAGCACTGACGCTGCTTTCTCCTTTGTACTGAAAGAGAATGCGCCGTACACGATTGCCAGCGAGAGGATGAGTCCCACCTCTACGAAAAGCAATCTTTTCTTTTCAAGATTGGCTCTTTCTGATTTCTTAACTTCCATATCTTTATTCTGTTAATTTCCGATTTGTCCCCAAAGTTAAATAATTTTCGGATTTTATCCAATTATCCGGTAGAATAGATGTAAATTTGCGCGTACAAATTAACGCTTATGGTCAGATATTTCAAAGAAGATACCAAGTTCGAATTCAAGCACAGACTTTTGAACAACAGGTGGCTCAAGATGGTTGCCGAGAGTGAAATCCGCAGACTCGGAGATATCAATATCATTTTCTGTTCGGACAATTACATACTGGACGTGAATATGAAATATCTTCAGCACGACTATTTCACAGATATCATTACCTTCGATTATTGTGAGAAGAAAGTGCTTAGCGGAGATCTTTTCATAAGCGTGGATTCTGTGAGAGAAAATTCCGTTTACTATGGAACTGAGTTCGAAGACGAGTTGAACAGGGTGATAGTTCACGGTCTGCTTCATCTCATCGGTTATGATGACCACAGTGAAGAGGATATCAAGGTGATGAGGGAAAAAGAAAATTATTATCTTGACCTGAGAAAGAAACTTGTATGAAGAAAGCTTATGACATAATAGTAGTCGGCGGGGGACACGCAGGATGCGAAGCGGCAATGGCCGCGGCGAATCTTGGTGCATCCGTACTGCTGCTTACTATGGATGCTCTTTCTTTTGCAAAGATGTCCTGCAATCCTGCGATAGGCGGAATTGCCAAAGGACAGATAGTCCGGGAGATTGACGCTCTTGGCGGCTATATGGGTTTGGTCACGGATGCTTCAACTCTGCAGTTCAGGATGCTCAACCGCTCCAAAGGTCCTGCAATGTGGAGTCCAAGGGCACAGTGCGATAAAATAGCTTTTTCCCAGAATTGGTGTAAAATCCTTGTAAGTAATTTATTTATAGATATTTACGAAGGAATAGCCGTTTCTTTTCTCTTTGAGAATCGAAAAATAGCCGGAGTCCGTACCGATGATGGGCAAATTTTTAATTCTCAGGCAGTTGTTTTGACCGCCGGCACCTTCCTCGGAGGAAAACTCTTTGTCGGTAGAAACTCCTTGACCGGTGGAAGGATAGGGGAGTCATCGTCTTATGGTCTGACGGAACAGTTGAAATCAATGGGTGTTGTTACCGGAAGAATGAAGACAGGTACTCCTCCAAGAATCGATATACGTTCTGTAGATACTGCCTCCCTTCCTCTTCAGTTCGGAGATGAGAACCCTGAGAGGTTTTCTTTTCTTGATGTAGAATCAGCGGTGCAGAAGCAGGGGAGTGTCCAGCTTCCTTGCTATATACTTCATACCAACGAGGATGTACACGATACTCTGCGCTCCGGTTTCGCGGATTCACCTCTTTTTACCGGAATGATTTCCGGAAAGGGTCCGCGCTATTGTCCGAGTATAGAAGATAAGTTGAGAGTATTTCCTGACAAGACGGAACACCAGCTCTTTCTTGAACCGGAGGGTGCTGTCAAAACGGAGTATTATCTCCAGGGATTCTCTTCGTCACTGCCTCTCGATATTCAGCTTGCAGCGCTTCACAAAATCAAAGGTATGGAGAAGGCTAAGATTTACAGGCCGGCATACGCGGTAGAATATGATTACTTCGATCCGGTTCAGCTCAAAGCCACTCTTGAACTGAAAGAGTTGGATGGTTTGTATCTTGCTGGTCAGGTAAATGGTACTACCGGTTACGAAGAGGCTGGTGCTCAAGGACTTATGGCAGGAATAAACGCTGCTCTGAAGATAGCGGGGAAGTCTCCTCTTGTGCTTGGTCGTGATGAGTCATATATTGGAGTGCTTATAGATGATTTGATTACCAAGGGAGTCGATGAGCCATACCGTATGTTCACATCCAGAGCCGAATACAGGATACTTCTTCGTCAGGACAATGCCGACAGAAGACTTACTCCTCTTTCATACCATATCGGTCTGGCATCTGAAGAAAGATATAAAGCTGTTCAGAAGAAGTACGATAAGGTTGATGAACTTATTTCTTTCTGTGACAATACCACAGTTAAAGCTGATTTGATCAATCCATATCTTGAATCAAAAGATTCCGCTTTGCTTACCGAATCAAAGAAGATTTCCTTCATTGCAACTCGCCCAGAGTTGGATTTGGGTGAGATTCTTGAAATTGTTCCACGTAGAACAAATTACACCAAACACGAAATTGAATCGGCAGAAATCTCTATTAAGTATAAGGGTTATATCGATAGGGAAGTTGAGAATGCAAAGAAGTTGAAGAGACTTGAATCTCTCTCTATTCCGGATGGTTTTGATTTTTCAGATATAAACGGTTTGACCATAGAATGCAGACAGAAATTGGAGAGATATAAGCCTAGGACTATAGGTCAGGCTTCCAGAATTTCCGGAGTCTCACCGGCAGATATTTCAGTATTGTTAGTATATTTCGGTAGATAATTATGATAGACTATATTTCAGGACATATTGCAGAGCTTACTCCTACCCGTGTTGTAATAGATAACCACGGGATTGGGTATGCTATGGAAATTTCCCTTCAGACATATGCGGAGCTAGAGGGAAAAGAAGATGCAAAACTCTATGTACATCATCATTTGCAGAATAATTCGGATGTTGAATTGTACTATGGATTTGCAAATAGAGACGAAAGATCTCTTTTCCAAACTATCATTGGAGTATCAGGAGTAGGTGTGAATTCGGCGCGTATGATTCTCTCTTCTCTCAGTGCTGACGAGTTCAGAAGTGCTATTCTTTCTGAAAATGTCAATGTTATCAAGAGTGTAAAAGGAATAGGCTTGAAGACTGCCCAGCGAATGATTCTGGAATTGAAAGACAAAATAGTGAAAGGAGAAGGTACTTCTCCTGAGGTACTTTTTACTGCCGAAAAGAATGCTGCAATGGAAGAGGCTTCAAGTGCTCTCCAGATGCTTGGATTCTCCAAACCAAATATCAATAAGGCGCTTCAGGCTATAGTCAAAACCAATCCTAATGCGAAAGTAGAAGACCTTATCAAGGCAGCACTCAAGATGTTGTAAATATTTTGTTCCACGTGGAACAATCAAGTATGAAACCAGAAGAATTAAGAATACAATTTCCTGCTCTGACGCGCTCTGTTTACGGTAAGAAGCTCGTCTATTTGGATAACGCAGCCACTTCCCAGAGGCCTCTGAAGGTGGTTGAAGCTCTTAGTGATGCCTCGCTTTATCATAATGCCAACATTCATCGTGCCGTCCATTGCCTGGCTTCTGAAGCGACTGATTTGTATGAGCAGGCGAGGGAAAGCGTAAGAGCATACATCAATGCACCTTTGAAGGAAAATGTGATTTTTACATCAGGTGCCACGGCTGCCATCAATCTTGTTGCCTATTCCTTTGCAGAGGCGTTTATCGGTGAGGGTGATGAAGTAATAGTGGGAGAGTCTGAGCACCATTCCAATCTCGTTCCTTGGCAGATAGTTTGCGCCCGCAAAGGTGCAAAGGTGATTCCTCTTCCTGTAGATGAGTACGGTCGTCTGGTGGTTGAGATTCTTGATTCTCTGATTACCGGCAGAACCAGAATTGTATGTGTATCACATTGCTCAAATGTACTCGGTCTTGTCAACCCTATAGAAAAAATAATAGAGACAGCTCATGCAAGGGGAGTCAAGGTGCTTGTTGATGGTGCTCAAGGCATAGTCCACTGTGATGTGGATGTGCAGAAGATAGGATGTGATTTCTATGCTTTCTCGGGACATAAGATTTATGCAGCTACCGGCACAGGAGTTCTATATGCAACTAAGGAGATGCTCGACATTCTTCCTCCGTTTATGGGAGGTGGAGAGATGATTGGAACTGTCAGTTGGGAAGGCACTACCTATGCAGACCTACCTTACAAGTTCGAAGCCGGTACCCCGAATTTCAATGCCGCTGTCACCCTCAAGCCTGCAATTGGACTTCTGGAATCCATCAGAAAAGATGAAGAGTTGACTCAATCTTCGGAATTAGTTAAAACCTTTGTATATCAAAGACTTATCTCTAATTCTAAGATACATCTCTATGGTACTGCGGATAATTTGTCTCAAAAAATTCCCGTTTTCTCATTCACTGTAGATGGAGCCCATCACGAGGACCTTGCACTGATTCTCGACAAGATGGGAATAGCCCTGCGTTCAGGTCATATGTGCGCAGAGCCTCTGATGCACAGATACGGTGTGACAGGGATGCTTCGTGCATCCTTCGCCCCTTACAATACAATGGAGGAGGCTGAGTATTTCTTGGCTTGCCTCGACAAAGCAATCAATATGTTGGTATAATGGAATCATTACAAGAAGCAAAACAGAGTATCGTCGATGATTTTGCAATGTACGACGAATGGCTTGACAAGTACGAATACCTTATCGAACTGGGAAAGAACCTCGGTGATTTCCCGGAAGAAAAGAAAACCGAAGATAGACTCATAAAAGGTTGTCAATCAAGAGTTTGGCTTGATTGTGAAGTGAAGGACGGAAGGCTTTTCTTCACCGCTGACAGCGATGCTATCATCACAAAGGGCATCATTTCCCTTCTTATAGGTGTCTATTCCGGCAGAACGCCCGAAGAGATAGCCTCAGATGACTTCTCCTTCGTAGAGCAGATAGGACTGAAGGAAAACCTTTCCCCGACCAGGGCAAACGGTCTTGTCTCAATGATTTCAACAATTAAACAATTGGCACAAAGAAATGTCTGAAACTGACAATATACTTACACCCGAGGACGTTAAGGAACTCGCCCCTCTCTACGATGCGGTCGTTCTTGCTCTCAAGCAGGTTTACGACCCGGAAATTCCCGTCAATATCTATGACCTGGGACTCATCTACGAACTCAATATCAACAAGAATCACGATGTCAGCATAGTGATGACCTTCACGGCACCGAACTGTCCTATGGCTGATGAGGTAATGGCTGAAGTGAAGCATAATGTGGAATTGACTCCGGGAATCAATTCCTGCGAAATCCAGCTTGTTTTCGAGCCCGCCTGGGACCAGAGCCTGCTTTCGGACGAGGCAAAACTCGCACTCGGAATGGATATAGACCTTGATGAAGAATAGAAGTGTATATCTTGCTTTCGGGTCCAATCTCGGAGACAGGGAAAAGAATATAAGGGATGCCGTAGCTATGCTCGACAGCGCCTTCGCTGTGTCTTGCAAACAGCTTTCAAGCCTTATTGAAACTCAGGCAGAAGGCTTTGAAGGGCCACCTTTTCTGAATGCCGCGGGCGTATGGAATCTGGACCTTGAACCGCTCCGCATCCTGCAGATATGCAAGGAAACGGAACGCAGGCTGGGCCGTACGGATGAAGGCATCAGGCTTGACAGCGCAGGACGCAGGATTTACAAGAATAGAACTGTAGATATAGACATTCTGCTGATAGGGGATGAAAAGGTGGATACCCCTCTTTTGCAGGTTCCGCATCCGCGTATGAAAGAAAGAGAATTTGTGCTGCTTCCATTGAAAGAAATTCTCACCGATTTTGAGTAAATTTGCAGTCCCTCAAAAATAGGAAACAAATACAATCAATATTATGACACAGGACGAACTTTTCAAGGTACTTGTTGCGCATTGCAAAGAGTACGGTTTCATCTTCCCGTCAAGCGAGATTTATGATGGTCTCGGCGCCGTTTATGATTACGGCCAGATGGGTTCTGAACTTAAGAACAATATCAAGCAGTATTGGTGGAACGCTATGGTCCGCCTTAACGAGAATATCGTTGGAATCGATTCCTGCATCTTTATGCATCCTAAGATTTGGGAGGCTTCCGGTCACGTGAGCGCATTCAACGACCCTCTTATCGACAATAAGGATTCCAAGAAGAGATATCGCGCCGATGTTCTGATTGAGGACTATCTCTCCAAGATTGAGGATAAGATGAATAAAGAGGTTGAGAAAGGTCGCAAGAAGTTCGGAGATGCCTTCGACGAGGCACAGTTCCGTGCAACCAATCCTAATGTGCTGCGCGAGAAGGCCAAATACGACGAGGTTCACAACCGTTATGTGAAAGCAGAGCAGAACAACGACCTTGCGGAGTACCGTCAGATTATCGTGGATTGCGGCATAGTATGCCCTATCAGCGGCACCTGCAACTGGACTGATGTACGCCAGTTCAACCTTATGTTCAAGACCTCTATGGGAAGCACCTCTGATGCTGCCAGCACCCTTTATCTGCGTCCGGAAACCGCACAGGGCATATTCGTGAACTATCTTAATGTACAGAAAACCGGCCGTATGAAGATTCCTTTCGGAATTGCGCAAATCGGAAAGGCTTTCCGCAACGAGATTGTTGCACGCCAGTTCATCTTCCGTATGAGGGAGTTCGAGCAGATGGAGATGCAGTTCTTCATTAAGCCGGGCACCGAACTCGAATGGTTTGCAAAGTGGAAGGAAAACCGTATGAAGTGGCACGTAAACCTCGGAATGGGAGCGGAGAATTATCGTTTCCACGACCACGAGAAACTGGCTCACTACGCCAATGCAGCTACCGACATCGAGTTCCGCTTCCCGTTCGGCTTCAAGGAGCTTGAAGGTATCCACAGCCGCACTGATTTCGACCTCGGCAACCACCAGAGGTATTCAGGAAAGAAAATCGAATACTTCGACCCTGAGGAGAACAGGGCTTATACTCCATATGTAGTCGAGACCTCCATCGGAGTGGACCGTATGGTTCTGGCAGTGCTCAGCCATTCCTACAAGGAGGAGACATTGGAGAACGGTGAGACCCGCGTTGTGCTCAGCATCCCGGCTCCTCTCGCACCTGTCAAGGCAGCAGTGCTTCCGCTCGTGAAGAAAGACGGTCTGCCTGAGCTCGCACAGCAGATAATGCAGGACCTCAAGTTCGATTTCAACTGCCAGTACGAGGAGAAGGATTCTATCGGAAAGCGTTACCGCCGTCAGGATGCAATCGGTACTCCGTTCTGCATCACAGTTGACCACGAGTCTCTCAACGACAACTGCGTCACAGTGCGCGACCGCGACACTATGGAGCAGGTACGCGTGCCTATCAGCGAGCTTCACGCCCTGATTGACAAGAAGGTCAATATGAACAACCTCCTGCGCAATCTCTAATGGCTGAGCAGCAGACATTCGCTTCCCTCGGCAAGATGGAAGCCATAAGGCAGCTCTTCGAAGGCAGCGGCTACAAGCCTTTCGAAGAGCCCCTTCACTTCGTTCCGGCTGCAAAATCAGCGGTTTGCACCGCTTCCCGCTGCTTCCTTGAGGGCGTAGATTTCAATCTGGTATATTTCCCGCTCAAGCATCTGGGCTACAAAAGCGTGCTTGCGGCAACCGCAGAATTGTTTGCCTCTATGGCACATCCGCGCACGCTGCAGATTTGCCTCGGGGTTTCCGCGAAGCTGGATTATGAGCAGGTGAAGCTGCTTTGGTCAGGCGTTCTATCCGCTGCACGCGAGTACGGCTACAGCCGGCTTTCACTCGACCTTCAACCTTCACGCAACGGACTCTCGATTAGCGTTACAGCTGTCGGAGAAACGCTTTCACTGACCCAGGCAAGGCGCTCGAAGGCCAAGTCAATGGACCTGATTTGCGTTTCCGGAGCCCTCGGAGCTGCCTATATGGGCTTCCAGGTTCTGGAAAGGGAAAAGGTCCGCTTCGATGCGGGCGCAAGGACCTCCGATGCACTTGAGCAGTACAAGATGCTCGTTGGCTCCTATCTCAAGCCGGAACTCAGCAGCGGAGTAGTCAGCGCCCTGGAAGAAGCGGAAATATATCCTTCCTACGGCTATGCTGTATCGCACGGCCTTTCGGATGCTCTGCTGCGCCTCAGCCGCGACAGTGCGCTCGGAGCAAAGGTTTATGCCGACAAGTTGCCTTTCGAGGGCAATACCTTCTCGCTTGGCGAGGAGATGGATATTGATCCGGTTTCAGCCGCAATGAACGGGGGAGACGATTTCCGCCTGCTCTTCACTATTCCTATCCTTCAAATGGAGAAGTTCCACAAGAACTTCCCGACTTTCGACATAATCGGCCATCTTGCCCTTCCTGAAGCAGGCACAGTACTCGTTACTCCTGACGGCGTGGAACTTCCTGTAAAGGCTCAGGGCTGGTAGGCAAAACATATAATCCGCAAATGAGTTTCGTACACCTTCACCTCCATACCCAGTATTCTATTCTCGACGGCCTCACAAACATCAAAAAGCTGTTTGCAAGGGCGCGGGAACTCGGTATGCCGGCGGTAGCAATTACCGACCACGGCAACCTGTATGCAATGGGGGAACTCTTCAAGGTGGCGAACGACAAGTCCAACAAGGACGCGGACGGCAATTTCATTGTCAAGCCCATTGTAGGTTGCGAGGTCTATGTGACACGTCATTTTGACCACAAAATCAAGGAAAAGGGCTATAATCACCTCATCCTGCTTGCCAAGAACTATGAAGGCTACAAGAACCTGATGAAGATAGTATCTACCGCCCATATCGAGGGTATGTACTACCGTCCGAGGGTGAGTCACGAGGTGATAGAGAAGTACCACGAGAACCTTATCTGCAGCTCCGCTTGCCTTGCGGGAGAGGTCCCGAAGGCGATTATGAATGGAGAAATGGACAAGGCCCGTGAAGCAATCGACTGGTTCAAGAATATCTTCGGAGAAGACTATTACCTTGAGGTAATGCTCCATAAGACTGAGGTTCCCGGACTCAGCCTTGAGGTTTACAACGAACAGAAGATAGTCAATGAAGCTATCTTCAAGCTCGCAGAGGAGAAGGGAGTGAAGGTGATTGCTACCAACGACGTGCATTTTCTGCGCAAGGAGGACGGCCCTGCGCACGACAGGCTCATCTGCCTTACCACGAACAGCAACATAGACGATCCGGACAGGATGCGCTACACCCAGCAGGAGTATTTCAAGAGCGAAGAGGAAATGATGGCGCTCTTTCCGGACCATCCGGAAGCGCTTGCCAACACTATGGAGGTGGCATCCAAGATTGAGGCGTACAGCATCTACCGTGACCCGGTGCTTCCGAAGTTCAAAATCGATCCCGCTTTCCTTGAGAACATAGATGAATATCTTTGGAAATACAGCACCGTCATAAAGGAAGGGGAGTATTCTGCAAACGGAGATTACCGTGGCGAGGAATTCTGCAAGTCAGTGGCGTTCCTTTGCCATTTGACCTATGAGGGAGCAAAGGAGCGTTATGGGGAACAGCTTACCGAGGAGCAGGCCAACCGCATAGATTTCGAGCTCAAGACAATATGCAAGATGGGCTTCCCGGACTATTTCCTCATCGTGGCGGACTATATCCGTGCTTCGCGCGCAATGGGGTATCTTGTGGGCCCCGGACGAGGCTCCGCAGCCGGTTCGGTGGTGGCATATTGCTTGAAAATCACCAATCTCGACCCGATAAAGTACCAGCTCCTGTTCGAGCGCTTCCTCAATCCGGACCGTATCAATATGCCGGATATCGACGTGGATTTCGAAAATCTTACAGCGGCGCACGAATATGTGGAAAAGACATACGGTGCCGACCACGTTTCCCGTGTGATTACCTTCGGAACTATGGCCGCAAAGAGCGCCATAAAGGATGTTGCCCGCATTTCCAAAGTATCCATAGAAGAGTCCAACCGTCTGACCAGAATGGTGCCTGACCGCTTGAGCGAGAAACAGACCAAACAATATCTTTTCAATCCTAAGCTGGATGAACTCAAACCCGGCTTCAAGGTCGTTGAAATAGACGGAAAGACTTATCAGCAGGGCCTTGAAGATGTTGATGTCAAGATTACGCTCGAGAACTGCTACAGGCTGGTTCCTGAGTTTATCAATGAGCTCGAAAACGGCTCCGAACTCAATAAGGAAGTACTCAAATACGCCAAGGCTCTGGAAGGAAGCATCCGGCAGGTCGGACAGCACGCCTGCGCAACCATCATCGGCCCTTCCAACCTGACCGAGCATATCCCTATTTGCCTTTCGAAGGATAAGGAAACCGACCAGGATGTCTGGACTTCGCAGATAGACGGCCATTACATCGAGAGTGTGGGAATGCTCAAGATGGACTTCCTCGGCCTTAACACCCTTTCCATCATTCACGAGTGTCTGGACAATATCCGCGATCGTTGGGGAAAGGAAATAGACATAGAGGCAATACCTATAGACGATGCTCCTACCTACGAACTCTACAGCCGAGGCGATACTACCGCGGTGTTCCAGTTCGAATCTCCGGGCATGATGAAATGGCTCCAGAAGCTGCATCCTGAGCGTTTCGAGGACCTCATTGCGATGAATGCGCTCTACAGGCCTGGTCCTATGGATTATATCCCGGATTTCGTTGACAGGAAACTGGGCATAAAGCCTATCGAGTACGACCTGCCTGAGATGGAGGAATACCTCAACGACACCTACGGAATCACCGTTTATCAAGAGCAGGTGATGCTTCTCTCCCAAAAACTCGCCGGCTTTACCAAGGGTCAGGCCGACACCTTGCGAAAGGCAATGGGAAAGAAGCTTATAGATGTGCTGAATTCCCTGAAGGACAAGTTTATGGCGGGAGGAATGGCCAACGGTCACCCTGAGAAGGTGCTGGATAAAATCTGGAAGGACTGGGAAAAGTTTGCCCAGTACGCCTTCAATAAGTCCCACGCTACCTGCTATGCCTGGGTAAGTTACCAGACCGGCTACCTGAAATGCCACTATACTGCGGAGTTCCTTGCGGCCAACCTCAGCTGCAACCTCTCCAATATGGAGGAAATCAAGAAGATAATGGCAGATGCCAAAATCCATAAGGTACCTGTCCTGAATCCGGATATCAACGAGTCCAAGGGAACCTTCAAGGTGAATAAGGAAGGTGCCATACGCTTCGGTCTCGGTGGTATGAAGGGCTTCGGTGCCAATGTGGTTTCCGGCATTATGCGGGAGAGGGAAGAGAACGGCCTGTTCACCGACGTGTGGGATTTTGTGGAGCGTATGGCTTTGTTCAATGCCCGTGACCCGAAAAACAATCCTGCAGTCAACAGAAGGGAGCTAGAGTCTCTGGTTTACGCAGGTGCGTTTGATTCTTTCGGCTACAAGCGTACCCAGTTCTTTACTCCTTGCGAGAACGGAGAACTCTTTATTGATGAGCTTTGCCATTACTCAGACTTGTACAAGAATGACAAGCTGGACAATAGCGTTTCCCTTTTCGGTGATATCGAGGAACTCAAGCCTGTACGTCCTGCAATGCCTAAAGCACCGGAATACGAGGACCAGTTTGCCTTGCTGCAGAAGGAAAAGGAGATAGTGGGAATGTATCTGTCCTCACATCCTCTGGACAAGTATGCTTTCACCCTTGAGAATTTCACCAATTGCGGATTGGGAGAGCTGTCTGCCAGGGAGCAGAGCTGCTATGAGTCTCAGAAGGGCGAGAAGGTGGCTCTCGGCGGTATGGTGGTCGCTGTTGACGAGGGCACTTCCCGCACCGGCAAGCCGTACAGCAGAATCACCGTTGAGGATTTCTCCGGACATTATGAGTTCAGTTTCTACGGAAAGGATTATGATGCTTTCAAAGCCAAGTCTTCGCTGCACGAACCTATCTATATCAGTGGAGAAATCAAGCCTAAGTTCTACGGCAAGAAGGATGACCCTAAGCCCGCCAAATTGGATTTCCAGATGAGGGTGTTGGACATATGCTCGCTCGGAACCGTTACCGAGTCCCGTTTGAAGGCCTTCAAGGTGCACGTCAACGGCAATGCGATTACTCCTGAGTTCCGTGCGGACTTCACTAAGCTTCTGCGCCAGAACAAGGGACGAACTCCTTTAAGCATAGTGCTCTTCGACACGAGAAACAATTGCAATGTCGAGCTTGCTTCCAAGAAGTTTGCAGTTGATATCACCCCTGATTTCATTGCCGGAATCAAGCGTTTCGGACTCGAATATTCCCTGGTGAAGGGGTAAAAGACCAGTTTTTGGCCCAAATCCATAACTTTTTTGTTAAATGTACAAATAATTAGGGTGTTATGCAAAGTCATCCTCTTTTTTGGTCTTGACTTGCGTTACTGTGCACCTTTGGGCTACGGCGGAGCATTCGCTGTGCTTTCACGAACTAAGTCTGAATTTTGGCTTAGCCCGAATCCGCAATTTTCAATAATCAAAAACTATAAAATCAGCTTTGCCAGCCTCATTCGTTCAGCTTTACACTTGATTTGAGATGCGGAATTCTTAAAATCTTATAAAAACTTTCCCTTAACAAAAACTTTAAAAACTGATGGCTATTTTGAAAAGTGCTCAAAATTATGCCTGAATTATTAAAGTAAACACATCATAAAAAGTGTAATATTTCTTGTAATATGCCTAAAAAAGTGTAAATTGCACTTTGAAACGAAATAGCCTTATGCAAAGAGATATTTATAAGCAACTGCTTGAGTGGAAGCGTAACAGAAGCCACCATCCTCTCCTTCTCACCGGTGCTCCTATGGTAGGAAAAACTTATATCATCAAGGAGTTCGGAAAAACCGAATACGTCAAGTTTGCCCGCTTCAGTTTCCTTGACCAGCCCATACTCAAGTCCATCTTCCGCAACCAGCCCGAAGTGACCAAAGTGCTCCGAATGCTGTCCACCCTTTACCGTTGCGACATCACTCCGGGGGAGACCCTCCTCATCCTTGACGATATCCAATATTGCCCCGATGCCGTAGATCTCCTTCGTGACTTCAGCGAAGATGCACCAGCTCTCGACCTTATCGCCTGCGGCACTTTCTGCGATGGAGATGTTGCTTACGAAAAGATTCCTTTCGATGCGCTTGACCAGTTGACCCTCCATCCGATGAACTTCTCAGAGTATCTGCTCGCGATGGATCAGAAATACCTTTACGAACTCTTACAGAAAAGGCAGTGGGACAGCATCCGCGCCCTATCTTCAACTTTTGAGGACTATCTGAAGCAATATTGTTTCTGCGGAGGAATGCCTTCTGTTGTTGCAGCCTATGCCGAGAACAAGGAACTCGGACCTTTTGCTGTTCGTCAGATGCATTCGCACATCCTTCAGGCTATTGAAACCAATCTCACACGCAAGCAGAAGGAAGTCTGGGATGCTGTCCATACGAGGATGACTCAGGAGAATCACAAATTCATCTTTGCCGATATCAAAAAGGCTGCCCGCTTCAAGGATTATATGCCTGCTGTCCGGCAACTGGTACAGAAGGGGCTGCTTTACAGAACCGACAAGGTCTCAACAGCCTCGCTACCTCTGGATTATTATAGGGATGAAGACTCCTTTGTCCTATATCCTTTGGATACAGGCCTTCTCGGAGCAAAGCTCGGTGTGGAGCCGGAGGAGCTGCTGCTCGGAGCGGCGGTGAGTGACGGCTATAACGATGCTTTTCCGCGCCAGCTTATCTCCCAGAAACTGAGGTCTATGGACTTCCCGGTTTATTATTATGCAAGGACGGGCTCTCTTGTTGCTATGGATTATATTATCCAGACATCGGCAAGAATAGTTGCAGTCGAGGTGAATGCCAGTCCGAACGGCAATTCCAAGGCCCTCAAAACCTTTATGGCTGCGAATCCGGGCCGCCAGGGCATACGCGCCTCGCTCGAAGCCCATACCAAATCCGCCTTGATGGAGACCATTCCTCTATATGCTATGGATTCCTTCCTGGATTCGTTATAGACTTGCTCTATAATTCATTATATTTGTGCACAACTATAAAACCGCATTATTATGAATAGATTTATCTCAGATTCCATTCGTTATATTGGCGTTGACGATACCGGAATCAAGCTTTTCGAAAACCAGTTTGCGCTTCCTGACGGAATGTGCTACAACTCATATCTCATCCTTGACGAAAAGGTTGCCATACTCGATACTACCGATGCGCGCACAGCGCAGTTGTGGAAGGACAGGCTTCACGCTGAGCTTGGGGGACGCACTCCGGATTATCTGGTTGTGCACCATATGGAGCCGGACCACGCTGCCCTCATTGCCGAAACGGTAGCAGAGTATCCTGAGATTACGGTCGTGGCTTCCGCCAAGGCGCTTGCTATGATTCCTCTTTATTTCGAGAACTTCAGCGCCAAGACTCTTGCTGTCAAGGAAGGCGATGTACTCGAACTCGGCTCCCACAGCCTGCATTTCATTGCGGCGCCTATGGTTCACTGGCCGGAGGTGATTATGAGCTACGAGCCGAGCGAGAAGGTGCTCTTCAGCGCTGATGCCTTCGGCAAGTTCGGAGTATATGACGCTGACGAAGGAGACTGGGCCTGCGAAGCCCGCCGCTACTATTTCAACATAGTCGGCAAATACGGCGCACCTGCAAAACTCGTTCTCGAGAAGGCAAAGAAGCTGGATATCAAGACCGTATGCGCCCTTCACGGACCTATCCTCCAGGGCGAATTGCTCGCGGAGGCTCTGCGTCTCTATACGATTTGGACTGGCTATGGTGTGGAGACCGAAGGCGTGTTTGTGGTTTACGGTTCCCTTCACGGCAACACCGCAAAGGCCGCAGAGAAGCTTGTTGAAATTCTCCAAGCCAAGGGCTGCCCTAAAGTTGCCTGCGCCGACCTCTCGGAGGAAGACTTCCACGAGTGCATTGAGGATGCTTTCCGTTACGGGCGCGTAATATTTGCAGCTCCGACTTATGAAGGCGGAGTATTCCCTAAGATGGAGCAGCTTCTCACCCACCTTGCGCACAAGTGCTGGCAGGGCAAGAAGGTAGGCCTGGTGGAGAACGGCTCCTGGGCTCCAGCTGCCGCCCGCACTATGCGTGCAGCGCTCGAAAGGATGAAGGATATCACCATAGTCGAGCCTTCAGTTACAATCAAGGGAGCTTTGAAGACTTCCGATATTTCGGCTCTCGAAGCTCTTGCCGATGCGATTCTTTCATAGAATATTATTGCTCCTCGGCCTTGCCCTTCTGCCGCTCAGCGCTATTGCCGGGCCGGCAGAGCAGCGGCAGGTCAAAAAGAAGGTGGTGCGGAAAGCCGTGCAGCCTACTTTTGAGGAACTTTCTATGCCTGACATCGATACCCTCAACGCTGCTATAGTTGAGGCGGACAAGCAGAAGCGCACCGCTGTCACGCAGACCAGCCTTACCCGAATCTCTCCGGAGGTCCTTTCGATGGGCTATGCAACCTTCGGTACCCCTGACCTTATCCGCATACTCCAGCAGCTGCCGGGAGTGGCTTCCGGAACGGAACTTATGAGCGGCCTGTATGTGCGCGGAGGCGACGGTTCCGACAACCTCTTTCTGATAGACGGAGTGCCTATGTATCAGGTGACCCATCTGATTGGCCTGTTCTCATCTTTCAATACCGATGTGGTTCAGAATGTGGATTTCTACAAGGGAGGCTTCCCGGCGCGCTACGGCGGAAGGCTCTCTTCTGTTGTGGATGTGAGCGTGAACGAAGGCGGTTTCGACAGCTGGCACGGCAGCGCTTCGCTCGGCCTGGTGGATGGGCGCATCCAGGTGGACGGACCGTTAGTCAAAGGCAGGACTTCCCTCAATTTCGGAATGCGCAGGACCTGGACCGATATAGTCAAGGGTATTGCTATGCTCTTTATTACCAATCCATTGGATGAGGAGATGGCCGCATCCTCCCACTATGATTTCGGGGATTTCAACCTCAAACTAACCCATAAGTTTTCAGAAAACAGCAAACTCTCCTTTTCGGCCTATTATGGTCAGGACTTCGGCAACGCGATGATGAAAGTACTCACCGAAGAAGATCCTGAAACCCAAAGCAAAAGTGATGCTTCGATGGACTTCGACCTGCGTTGGGGCAATACCCTCGGCACCCTCAAATGGGAGAAGAAGTGGACTGAGACCCTGCTGATGGATGCGCAGCTCTACCACACCCGCTATGCTTCCAATATGGGCTTCCTGACCGATATGTATGAAGAGACGGTAAACGAGCAGGGAGGAAAGGAAAGTGTGAGCATCAAGCTCGATGAATACAACCGCTCCCGTGTCTTCGACACCGGCGCCAGCGTCAATTTCTACTCCAAGCGTTTCTCTGCCCATTCGCTGCGCTTCGGCGGAGACTTCGTGGCGCATACCTATGACCCTGACCGTTCGTCCAGTACGGACATTCTCTATAACGGGCTGAGCCTGCTCAAGGAAGAGGATGCGCAATCCAAGACTTACGGCGGGGGAGAGCTGGGCCTGTATTTCGAGGATGAAATATCGTTCTCCGAAAGAGCGAAGCTCAACCTGGGCCTTCGCAACTCCCTTTTCTTCGTGGCGGGCAAGGTCTATGAGAGGCTTGAACCCAGAGTTGCGGCGCGCGTTTTCCTGAGCGACAACCTGTCCCTGAAGGGCTCCTGGTCCACTATGAACCAGTTCTCCCATCAGGTGGCGGCGACCTATCTCGACCTGCCTACCAACCTTTGGATGCCTTCTACCGCACTCATCAAGCCTATGCATTCGGACCAGGGTGTGTTGGGTTTCATCTACAAGTTCTCGCGGGGCCTCAGCCTCGACGTGGAGTGCTTCTACAAGCGGATGACCAATATGTATGAGTACACCGGCGTCAACACTATGCTCCCGCAGATCGACCGTTGGGAGGATGTGTTCAGTGAAGGCAAGGGCCGCGCCTACGGAGCAGAGCTCAGCATCGAATACCGCACGCGCAATCTCCAGTTCGGAGCCAACTACACCCTTTCCAGGAGCGAGCGCTTCTTTGAGAATTCATATTACACCTGGTACCCGGACCGCAACGACAACCGTCACCGCATCAATCTTACCGGCTCCTACCGCTTCAACCGCCGCTTCGAGCTGTACGCTGGATGGATATTCCATTCGGGCAACCGTTTCACGGGCAAGAGCGCCTATGTTTGGGACCAGGAGAATGGGGTGCAATATGAAATCTACGGCTCTCCAAACAACTACACCCTGCCGCCTTATCACCGGCTGGACCTCGGCTTCAACTGGCACCACAAGACCCGCAAGGGAGGGGAGCGCACCTTCAATATCAGTGTATATAACGCCTACTGCCACATCAACCCTATGTTCGGTATGATAGAAGAAAGGGATGGAAAGATGGTGGGCATTGCTTACGGCTTGATACCTATAGTACCGTCTATCAGTTATTTATGGAAATTCTAAAGAAATACTCAATATTGTCCCTGCTCGCAGCAGCCTGCCTTTTCAGCTCCTGCGAGGAGGAGTTTGATGTGAAGGTTGAGGATACCCGCCCGAGGATTTTCCTGCAGGGAATGGTAAGTCCCTTCAGCAGCTCGCCTATTTATGTCTATAAGGCAGTGTCCGTCGGCGGTACCCGCAGTGACGCTCACAAATACACCTTGAGAGATGTGTCCCTCAAGGTCAACGGCACTGAGGTCGGACTTGCCGAAGAAGGCAATCTCGGCTGGCGCAGTGAGGTGGATTACAGCGAAGGGGATGAACTGGAGTTTACCATTTCCACCAAGGAAACCGGCGTTGCAACGGCGTGCACAACCATCCCTGAGATGCTGGGCTTTTCGGCAGATTCCAGTATGGTTGAAGGAAATATTATCTACAACATCCAGTTTGATGAGTCCTTAGATGAAGACAGCAAATTTGCAGTGGCTGTCATCCGCACCGACGACCAATTCAGAAACATCGCCTCAATGCCACTTTCAAAACCGGGCTCGGATGAAACTCTGCTCGGTGCTTTGTCTCCGGATTTCAGGGAGGTCCGCTTGCCTTTCCTCTATGTCTGTGAAGCCTTGGATGGTGCCATATTCAATGGAAAGGAGGTCGGCTCGGACAAGCGTCTGAGCGTAGAAGTGTCGTATATTGAATCTGAAGGTCAGGATTATATGCTTCTGCTTTATACCCTTTCGGAAGAACTTTACGGCTATCTGAATGCCGAATACAATAAAAACAACAATGTGCTCTCGATGCTCGGCCTTGCTCCGTCCAATTTCGCGTACAGCAATGTGGACGGCGGCTATGGCGTGCTTGGGGGATATTCACTCAGGGGATGGATAAAGTAAAGGAATATGCATTGGTGACCGGAGCCAGCTCCGGCATCGGTTACGCTTACGCAAGGGAACTCGCTTCCCGCGGCTACAATCTGGTGATTGTAAGCAACGAGGGACCGGCGCTTGAGGAGAAAGCGCAGATTATCAGGACGGACTATTCGGTTGAGGTTGAGGCTGTTACTATGGACCTAGGAACTCAGGATGCGGCAAAGCAGCTTTACTGCTGGTGCAAGGAAAGGCAGTTGGAAGTGGAGTTTCTGGTCAATAATGCGGGGGTGTATCACGACAGGGATTTCCTCGATGATTCGGAGCAGTTCAATTCGCTGATTCTGATGCTTCACGTCCATACTCCTGCTATGCTTCAGTACTATTTCACCAAGGATATGGTGGAACGCGGGCACGGTCACGTTATCAATATGTCCAGCGTTACTTCTCTATTCGGCATCCAGAGGATGGCGACTTATTCTTCCACAAAGGGCTTTCTGCAGCTCTTTTCCCGCTCGACCTATGTTGAACTGAAGGATAAGGGGGTGAGCGTGACCTGCGTCCGGCCGGGAGCAATCGCTACTACCCTGTACAACCTGAAGCCGGCCGCGATGAAGGCGGGACTGCTGGTGGGCTACATTATGACTCCGGAACGCCTTGCGCGCAGAGCGGTCCGTGCTGCACTTCGCGGCCGGCCTCAAATTACGCCGGGCTTCTACACCAAGCTGCTGAATGTGCTGGTAGCCCTGATTCCAACCTGGATGCTGCGACTTATCCGCAGGCTGAAGATTTTTTAAGATATGGCTCCGATTATCGTTACAGGCGCTAGCGGCAGTATGGGCAAGGTCGCCGCACGGCAATTGGCACAGGAAGGAGTGCCTGTGATTCTTGCCTGCCGCAATCTCGAACGCGGGCGCAAGGTGATGGATGAGATTCTTGCCTGCGTGCCGGATGCACAGCTTGAGCTCCTGCTTCTGGACCTCGAGTCCGAGGCGGGTGTGCGCAGCTTCGTGCAGGCTCTTCAGGGCCGTCCGCTTGCGGGAATATTCAATAATGCGGGGACTATGTGCCGCCGTTTCAGCCTGGCTGCTGACGGCAGGGAGAAGACTATGACGGTCAATTTCTTTATGCCCGCGCTACTTACGCGTCTTCTATTGCCCCAGTTCGAGCCGGGTGCCAGGATAGTCAATATGGTTTCCCTTTCTTTGAAATATTCCACCCTGCGGCTTGAGGAACTTTCTCCTTCGGAGAAGGACTTCGGGCAGATACGCACTTACGGGAAGAGCAAGCTGGCGCTGCTCTATTGGACCATAGCGCTGGCTGAGCACTATCCTCAGTTCAGGGTGAATGTTTCGGACCCGGGCATTGTGGACAGCAAGATGATTAGGATGGACCGCTGGTTCGACCCCCTAACCGATATTTTCTTCCGCCCGTTCACCAATTCTCCCCAGAAGGGAGTCAGGCCTGCCCTCGCAGCCCTTCGCGCCGAAGACTCACTGCGTTACTATGTCGGCAAACGCTCCCCGAAGATTGCCGCAAAATACCTCCGCAGTCCCCTCGTGGAGCAGCTGTGGGACCTTGTCTAAGGGGCTACTGGAATGGCGGACCGTCTCCAGAACCGCGCAACGAGCTATTCCCGACCCCCTATTTTGACAGTCAAACGGAAGCAGCGGCCGGGCATAGGGTAGCACTTGATGATTTCGTAGTTGTTGCCGGTGAGATTGAGCGCCTCTGCAGACACGGTCAACCTAAAGCCGCGAAGTGTCCAGTCCCGGCCCACCGAAAGTCCGTGGTCCCAGTATGGAGCCAGACGGTTGGAGGCCTTGTTCTGATCAAGGCTATAACGCTCCCCGACTGCAACCAGGGTATATGACACCCTCCCCCACGGGGTTTCCAGCGAAAGCAGGGCGCTGCCGCTATTGCGCGGGGTGTAGGCTATCTGGTTTTTCCAGCTCTTCGACTCCGGATCGGTCACATCTACAGCATATTGATACGAATAAGATGCCCGCGCATTCAGCACAAAGCCGCGGTCAAAGCAGTGACGTCCGCGCACACCAAGGTCCGCCCCGGTCATCGACACCTGTCCCAGATTGCGCATTCGCCAGATGAACATGGTAGGCGTAGCTATAATCTTATCCTTCACATCGTTATGGTAGATGTCAAGGTCGATTTCGAAATCGAAGTGTCCGCGCGTAAGGGTCCAGGACGCCCCGACGTTGAACTGGGAAGCGGTTTCGGGCCTCAGCGCGGTATTGCCTATTTTCGAATAATACAAATCATTGAAGGTAGGGGTGCGGAAGGAATCCCTCCAGCCCGCACGAAGGTATAACATCCCCGCCGGGTTCCACACTGCGCTAAGCGAAGGGCTGAGATGCTTGCGCACAGGTGCGGGCTCTCCGGATGACACGCTCTCGCCAATCCAGGTGCCGAGAAGAGAGCCGGTTAGGGTGAAACCGGGTGCGGAATACTGCAGAGCAGCGGCCGTAAGCGATGTGAGTCGGCGCGGGTAAACGCAATCGGGGAAAGAAGTGTCAAGGGTCCCGTAGGCAAGGTCCTGGGTACAGCTGAGCCTCAAGCGCTCCGAGAAGGACCACATAGCAACGCCCGAAAGGTAGTATTCCATCTGGGAAAAGCGCTCATCCTCAAGTACGGGATATACGGGCGAACTGTCGGTGTAGCGGTTATATTTCCAGCTCACGGAAGCCTTGGCTTCAGCACGCAGCCTCCCGGAAGGGGAAGCATTCCATATCACATCGGCCCTGAGGTCCCTGTCCCACAGGTGCTCGGTCGGGTCCTGGGTATAGAGTATCACCGGCCCGGGAAGCCCGCGTTCCGAGAAAAATCCGCTCAGCCGGGCGGTCATAGTCCCCGTTCTCCCAACATCCGAGTACAGGCTCATCTCGCCCCGGAGGGCGGACATCTCTGAGCCGAGGCGCCTTTCAGTAGTGCTGTATTGGCCGTTGACTACGGTATATGGGTAATCGCCCTTCGAGCTGAGGACGGAGCCGTTCACGCTGAGGCTGCTGCGTTCGGACAGTTTATGGGAATGGTTTATATTGCCCTGAAAACTCTGCCACTGCCCAAGGCGGAGCCCGATGCCGGTGCGGCTGCTTTTCCCCGTTTCGAATACAGGCCTTGCGCTGCGGAGTTCGAGGATTCCCGCTCCGGCGAAACTGCGGGCGCTGCGGAATATTTCATTGCCCTGACCTATGGTGACGGATACGGCTTCGAGATTGTCGAGGTCGAAGCGGCTGATGTCCACCTGCCCGTTCTGCAGCTCGCTGATGCATATTCCGTCATAGGAAATCTGCGTGTGCTGGGAGCCGAAGCCGCGAAGAGAGACCGTTTTGATGCCGCCCGCTCCGCCGTAATCCTTGATGCTCACCCCCGGGAGAGTTCGGAGTACTTCCGACAGTTCCTTTGCCCCGCTGCGCTCAATCCCGGCACGTGTTTCGACCCTCAGAGGCGCTGCCGACAGGGCGACAGGATGCCTGTCCGCAAGCACTTCAGCCTTGCAGAGAGTATCGGGCGACTGTGAGAACAGCGCTATTGAAAGCAAAATGGATGCAATCACAATGAAAACAAAATTAGTGCAATTTTGTTATATTCGCATCCCGGAATATAAGTAATAAACAAGATAAAAATGAAACTCACAAAGATTTTTGCAGCCGCAGCTCTCGTGCTTATGACAGCATCTTGCGGCGTTCTAGGTTCAGGTTCAACCCAAAGCGTTTCTGCAGGAACCACAGGCGGTCAGGCATCAGGTGCAGCCCTCAAGAACCTCTACACACAGTTTCAGGCTGACGGAAAGCTTGATGTAACCAATATCAGCAATGTGGTCAATCTCGCTACACTTGCAAACGGCATCCAGGGGCTGAAGAATCAGGATGACAAGAGTGCTTTCTATGCAGATTTCGCCAAGGGCCTTGTGCTCGGTTCAGGCAATCTCATCAGCAACACAACTGCTCCAAGCATCACCAACACTCTCAGCGGTCTTGCTAACACTGACCTCAGCGCCCTTACCAATGCCGCTACTGCAGCAATCAGCTCAGGTCTCGCAGGAACTCAGACCGGAAACACCCAGACCAATCAGGGGGCAGGGCTTTCTCAGCTCGCAGGTCTGCTTGGTGGAAACCAGACAAATACTTCCACCGGTTCCAATACGGCGTCCAATACCGGTTCTGAGATTAGTGAGGCCATCCAGAGTGCAACCAGTGCAATATCTTCTCTCACTTCCGACAGCAATGTGTCTTCGGCAGTCAACACTGTAAGCTCAATTCTCGGACTTTTAGGAAAGTAAAAAATGAAAAGAAGTCGTATTACCTTTTTGCTGGGGGCAGCCCTGCTGCTTGCTGCTTCTTGTAGCAAAGACATCCAGCAGCCGGAGCAGAAGCTTTCCGACGTTCTAATTGTCAATAACGGCAATTGGAACTCCAATGACGCCAGCATCAGTTCGTACAATCTGACTACCGGAGAGGTAGCTGCAGAGGTCTTCTTCGCTGCCAATGGACAGAAACTCGGAGACCTTGCTCAGGACATCATTGTCTATGAAGACAAGATTCTGATTGCGGTGTCAAACTCCAAAATCATCTTCGTTTGCGACAAAGAGCTCAAAGTATTAGCTCAAATTACCAAGGATTATTCTCCCCGCGCATTCTGTATAGGTGAGGGCAAGATTTATGTCAGCTACTACGAAGGTCTTCTCGGTGAAATCGACCCTTCAGACTGGAGTGTGCGCACTACCGAGGTGGGACCGAATCCCGAGGGCGTGGCCTACAGCGACGGCAAAGTCTATGTAGCCAATTCGGGAGGCTATGTTCCGGGCTATGACAAAACTGTTTCAGTCGTTGATACAAAGAGCTTTAAGCAGGTTGAGGTCATTGAAGTCAACACCAATCCGGGCAAAGTCGCTGTTTATGGCCAGACTCTCTATGTTACATCCTTTGGTAATTACGCCGATATCCCTGCCAAACTCCAGGCCGTAAGCCTCGCGGACAAAAGCGTAGCGGACCTTCCTATCAGCGGGGTAAATTCAATGGTTAGTGACGGAAACGGCCTTCTCTATGTGCTTTCCGGAGAATATGACGAGAACTGGACCCTTACCGGAAAGGTCAGCACAGTCGATGCTGCCACTGCTACGGTAAGCGGCACTTTTGCAGAAGGTATAGCGAATGCATATTCCATCTCCTACAGCAAGGGCCATATCTTCGTAGGAGCATCAGACTACCGCACTGACGGCACGGTGTATATCTACAAGGAAGACGGCACCCTGCTCTCAAGCGTATGCTCCGAGGGCCTCAACCCTATAGTCTGCCTCATCCCTTAAAGCCTGTCTATGCTCAGTCTTCTCTATGTAATCCTGAGCGGCATAGCCCTGCCGGTGGGAGGCATTCAGATGCAATACTTGTGGCGCAACCAGCTCGGCGATGTGTATTCGCTGGGGCTGGGCAGCGCTGCCTGTCTTGGAGCCGCAGCCGCTACGATGAGCGGATGGTGCTCGCTAACGGTGGGCAGCTTTATCTGCACCCTGGTCTGCACCCTCATCTGCTTTTTCGTGACCCTGAAGGTCTCCACGCGCAACCTTATCACTTTCGGCATACTTTTCGGCACCTTCATAGGCTCTCTTGGCACCATAGTGGTGACCAATGCGCCCACCCCTGAACTTATGAAGAAATATTACCTCTGGGGTGCGGCCAATTTCAATCTCGAGGGCGTTACGACCTGGGACATTATCTTTTCCCTCGTGCTCTTTGCCGTCGGCATTGGCGCTGCGCTTTACTGCGCCCGCGACCTGACCCGGCACAACCGCGGGGATATTGAGCTCTCCAATATATACAAGGCGGTGAGTTTGCTGATGATTATGTTCCTGGTTACCAGTGCGGTTAGCATCTGCGGCCCGATTGGGTTCATCTCTCTGGGAGTGCCGAACCTCAGCCGTATCATCTGCAAGTCGGACGACATCCGCAAGCACTATCTTATCTCTTCGGCAATGGGTGTGGGCCTTCTGCTGGTGACATGGCTGATTGTGCGTTATGTGAATTTCGGCATATACCTCCCAATCAGCGCCACAATGGCTATCCTCGCTCTCCCGCTGATGGCCATCCCGTTCTTCCGCAAAGGCGGGAAGTAAAACAACATTTGGTTGTTCCACAGATATTTTATATATTTACGTATCAAAATTGATACTTTATTATATGAAAATACTCGATGAGCAGATAATCTATCAGGCAACTGATGAGCAGATACTTGGCGAGCTTCACGACAGGCTGGTCAGGATGCGTCGTTCCTGCTGCTTCTCACAGCAAGAACTGGCCGACCTTTCCGGCGTTTCCATAGCGACCATCAAACGCATTGAGACACAACGTGATAAGGATATTAGCCTGATTGTACTTATACGCCTTCTGCGGACTATGACCCAGATGGAAGGCATTGGAACTCTTGTGCCTGAAGTCCCGGAATCGCCATTCCTCGCCATGAAAGACGGAACTACGGCCCGACGAGTTTCAAGTAAAAGAAAGAGACTATGAAAGGTGTGCTGAATATCAACGTGGTGCTCTGGGGAGAGGTGATTGGGAAGATGAGCTGGGATATGGTTCGACAAGTTGCGACCTTTCAGTTCTCCGAGCGCTATCACGAGTTGCCATACAATATTATGCCTACAAGACCGGCCAAACCAAGGCCCGCCTTCCTCGGGACTATGGGAGACAAATATCACGGTCTGCCGCCTTTTATCGCAGATTCATTGCCTGACCATTGGGGAAGCGTCATCTTTGACAAATGGGCCAGGGAGAAAGGAATCCAGCCAAAGGACTGCAATCCGCTCCTTAAACTGGCCTACATTGGCAAGAGGGGGCTCGGCGCACTGGAGTTCGTTCCTGAAATAGATACCGAGGATTCTGAAACAGGAAACCTTGCCGGTCTTGAAGCAATGGCCCAGGAGATATACAGGAAGCGTTCTGAAGTAGTAATCAGGGATGATGAGAGAAATACTTTCGAATCATTTGCCCGGCTCGGTTCGCCTCCGGGAGGTGCGCATTCGAAGATTCTCATAGCAATCAGCGACAATGACAGCGCTATCATTTCCGGGCAGACAGATCCGGAGGAAGGATTCACGCAGTACATCCTCAAGTTCAAGGAGGATTATGATATCCCGTCCTGCGAGATTGAATACGTCTATTACCTAATGGCGAAAGAGGCGGGGATAGATATGATGCCGTCAAGGCTGATTGAGATAAACGGCCGTAAGCATTTTCTTACGCAGAGGTTTGACCGGCGCGATGGAAGGAAACTGCTCACGCAGACAATGGCAGCACTCATTCCAAATGCAAGTGACTACCAGAACCTATTCTTCCTTTGCAGGACTCTCGGGTTGGCGGAATCAGCGAGGGTTGAACTGTTCCGCAGGATGTGCTTCAATGTGGTCGCAGGAAATACTGATGACCACAACAAGAACTTCTCTTTCATTATGCACGAAGATGGTCATTGGGAACTGGCACCCGCCTATGACATTACTTTTACAGCTGACATCTGGAAGAGGTCGGATGATGACATCCACTCACTCGGGATATATACCAAGCGGTGCTATTTTACAAAGCAAGACCTGATATCTTTCGGTGAAGACTTCGATATTCCGAAGCCAAGGAATATTCTTGATGAAGTCAAAGCCGCAGTCTCAAAGTTCAGCATTATTGCTCAGGAGAATGGCATACCGCAGGATTGGATTGACCGTATTTCCGAAGTGTTGAAGACGCTGGTAAAAGAATAGTAAAATTTCAATATTGCGGGAATTTCCCGCAATATTGGTGTGACCAAAAAAACAAAATCACCTTCCACGCAAGGAGGCCGCAGAAGGTGGTGTGATGGGGTGCAGCGTGGAAGGTGATTTTGCTCAGCGGCCCTACGCCCCGACTTCGGCTTTCATTTCCCGAAGGAGGTCGAAGGCCTGAAGAGGGGTCATATTGTTGAGGTCCGCGGCGGCAAGCTTCTCGCGAAGCGAACTCAGTGTAGGGTCGTCCAGTTGGAAGAAAGACAACTGCACACCCTCGTCCCGGCTGCTCTGCTTGGTCTCCAGTTCCTTAAGCGTACGCTCTGCCGTCTCTATAACCTCCTTAGGCATACCCGCCAGTCTTGCCACGTGGATACCGAAGCTGTGCGCCACTCCTCCCTTCTCCAGCTTGCGCAGAAATATCACATCCTTACCCTGCTCCTTCACGGCGATATGATAGTTGTGCACGCGCGGCAGGCTCTCCTCCAGGTCGTTAAGCTCGTGATAGTGAGTCGCAAACAAGGTCTTTGCACCCTTGCCGTACTTGTGGATGTACTCGACCAGCGCCCTCGCGATGGACATACCGTCATAGGTCGAAGTGCCGCGTCCGATCTCATCGAGCAGCACCAGCGAGCGTGCGCTCAGGTTGTGCATAATCATTGATGTCTCCAGCATCTCCACCATAAAGGTAGATTCGCCCCGGGAAATATTGTCCGTCGCTCCTACGCGCGTGAATATCTTATCGAAAAAGCCGAAGTGCGCCTCCTTTGCCGGAACGAAGCTTCCCGCCTGCGCCATAAGCACAATCAGGGCCGTCTGGCGCAGCAGGGCCGACTTTCCGGCCATATTGGGACCCGTGAGAATCATAATCTGCTCCGAAGTGCTGTCCAGGTGCACATCGTTAGGCACATACTCCTGCCCCGGCGCCATAAGCGTCTCGATAACGGGATGGCGCCCCGCCTTTATATCCAGCGCGCTGCTCTTGTCCACCACAGGACGGCAGTAGTCCCTGTCCAAAGCCTGCTGCGCGAAGCCTTCGAGCACATCGGCTCTGGCCACCACGCCGCAGTTCGTCTGTATTTCCTTGATGCTGCCCTGGATGAAGGCCACCAGCTCGGAGTACAGCCTTGCCTCAATGGCATAGATGCGCTCCTCCGCGCCGAGAATCTTCTCCTCGTATTCCTTAAGTTCCTGGGTAATATAGCGCTCCGCGCTGACCAGCGTCTGCTTGCGCACCCACTCCGGCGGCACCTGGTCCCTGAAGGTATTGCGCACCTCCATATAGTAGCCGAACACATTGTTGTAGCCAATCTTGAGGGAGCTGATGCCCGTGCGCTCGATTTCCCTCTGCT
Organism: uncultured Bacteroidales bacterium; assembly: GCA_945487035.1. GTDB lineage: Bacteria > Bacteroidota > Bacteroidia > Bacteroidales > UBA932 > Cryptobacteroides. Next base: position 20,055 of record CALYTI010000012.1, on the reverse strand, counting down.
GCATCTGGAGAAGGTAGCTCTTGCCTCCGCTGGAAATCTCGCGCAGTTCGTCCAGCTCGGCATCCACGCCGCAGGCAATCACCTCACCCTTGCCGATTTGCGCCGCAGGGTTTTCGGCCATAGTGGAGCCGATTCGCGCAATCAAGCGGGAACAATCCTTCATCCTGCGCGCCATCTTCTGCATCGCCACCACGCCTGACTCCTCGAAGAGCCTGCGTATAGGCTCCATCTGCTCCAGGCTGCGGCCCAGCTGCATCAGCTCGCGAGGGAGAATCTTGCCCGTAGCCGCACGGGAGATAATCCTCTCCAGGTCGCCCACCTTCGAGATAAGATCCCGGAGCTCTTCCAGCTTCTCCCCGTTGTCCACGAAATACTGCACGCAATCATAGCGTGCCCCCAGCTCCTCCAGGTCCATTACCGGCATAGCGAGCCAGCTGCGCAGAAGCCTCGCTCCCATAGGGCTGCAGCAGCGGTCTATGGTATCCACCAGGCTAACCCCGTCCCTGCCGGAAGCGGATTCGAAAATCTCCAGGTTGCGCACCGTAAAGCGGTCCATCCACACGAACTTGCCCTCATCGATACGGGAGATGCTGCATATGTTGCGCAGTCCCACGTGCTGAGTCTGCTCAAGGTAGAAGATGAGCGCACCCGCGCTGCACAGCGCCAGCAGATACTGCTCCACGCCGAAGCCCTTCAGGCTGCTTACGCCCAGCTGACGGCAGAGTTTCTGATAGGCCGCATCCTCCACGAAGGCCCATTCGTCCAGAGTCGTAATGTAGCAGTCCGGAAACCTCTCCCTTACCGCCTCGCGCACATCTCTGCAGACCACGAGTTCCTTAGGGCGGAAAGAGCCCACGAGGGTAGAGACATACTCTATGCTGCCTTCTGCCACCTGGAAGGTCCCGGTAGATACGTCGAGGAAGGCGGCACCGCACTTCTGCCCGTCGAAACTCAGTCCCGCAAGCCAGTTGTGCTCCTTCTGGTCGAGCATACCCTCTCCGAAAGCAACTCCCGGAGTAAGTATCTCTGTAACACCTCTTTTAACAAGCTTGTTCTTAACCAGTGCCGGGTCTTCCAGCTGGTCGCATATAGCCACCTTGTAGCCGGCGCGTATCAGCTTTTGCAGATAGGTCTCCACGGCATGGTGCGGGAAGCCCGCCATAGGGGTAGGCTCCTTGTCTCCGTTGGAACGCTTGGTCAGCACCAGCCCCAGCACCTTGCTCGCAAGCAGGGCGTCGTCGGCATAGGTCTCGTAAAAGTCACCTACTCTGTACAGGAGCAGGGCTTCCGGGTGCTGGGCCTTGACAGCGAAATACTGCCGCAGCATCGGGGTATCTTCGGAACTCTTCTTTGCCATTGTGCTAAGCTATTTCGGCCACTCTCGCCGCAAGTGCGAGGAAGGCATTTGCGTCAGGCCTTGAGGAAAGGGCGTCAGGCTCGCCGGCATCACCGCTTTCGCGCACGCTCTGCACGAGCGGAATCTGCGCAAGCAGCTCAAGCCCGAGGGTGCGGGCCATCTGCAGGCCTCCCTCCTTTCCGAAAAGGAAATATTTCTCCTGCGGGTGCTCCTGCGGGGTGAACCAGGCCATATTCTCCACAAGACCGAGGATACGGCAGTTCACATTGTCGTTCCGGAACATATTAACTCCCTTCGCCACATCCGCCAGCGCCACCTTCTGAGGCGTGGTCACAATCACTGCGCTGCCGATTCTGATATCGCTTACCAGCGAAATATGGATATCACCCGTTCCCGGAGGCATATCGATGAGCAGGAAGTCGAGCTCGCCCCATTTTACCTGCAGAATCATCTGCTTGAGGGCGTTGCACGCCATAGGTCCGCGCCAGATGAGCGCCTGATCCTCGCCTGCGAAATAGCCTATCGACATCCACTTCACTCCGTATTTCTCTATAGGAATAATGAGCTCCTTTCCGTCCACCTCTTCAGCCATCGGCTCAGCGCCCTGGGTGCCTGTCATAGTAGGAACGGAAGGACCATATACATCCGCATCTGCGAGCCCCACCTTGTAGCCGAGGCGGGTGAGGGCAATGGCGAGGTTGACAGCCACAGTGGATTTACCCACGCCGCCCTTGCCGGAAGCAATGCCTATGATGTGCTTGATTCCTCTTATGGTGCTGTCGTCCAGATCGAGCCCCTTCTTTTTCGGAGCCGGCTCTTCCACAACTACGGTCTTGACCTCTGACCCGCAGTCAGGGAAATGGCGTATAAGTGCTGCGCGGGTCGCCCCGATAAGGTACTCGGCAAGTGGGTCGCGCCTCTTCCCGAAGCCGAGGGTGACGGTGATTTTCTTTCCGTCCGATTCTATGTCCCGAACCATTCCGAGTTCGGTGATGCTCTTGCCGGACTGGCCCGGATGGGTCACCTCCGCGAGGGCTGCCATTATTTGTTCTCTATTCATATATTCTAAAACAATGTTGGTTCAAGCTGCTTGGGGTGGAAGCTCTTGCGGTGCTCCGGAGTGTAGCCGTAGCGCCTGATGGCTTCCAAATGTTCGGGAGTAGGGTAGCCCATATTCCTTTCCCATCCGTATTCGGGATAGAGCTTCGCGAGTGAGCGCATATGCTCGTCCCTGTATGTCTTGGCGAGAACCGAAGCGGCAGCTATGCACGCGTAGGTAGCATCCCCGTGGACTATGGTCTCGTAGGGGTAGCCGTCGAAAGGACGGAACTTGTTGCCGTCAATCAGCAGAAAGTCCGGTCTAACTCCGAGTTTGCGCACAGCTCTCTGCATACCCGTAACCGAAGCCCAGAGTATGTTCAGAGAGTCTATTTCTTCTGCACTGACTTCCTCCACAGCCCAGGCAACAGCCTCTCGCTCTATAATCGGCCGCAACTCTTCCCTGGCTTTCAGACTCATCTTCTTGGAATCGTCCAGCAGTGGATGGTAGAAATCCTTGGGGAGAATCACTGCGGCTGCGAAGACCGGGCCTGCAAGCGGGCCTCTTCCGGCTTCATCGCAGCCGGCTTCGACCATACCTTCGTGGCGGTAACTCAGCAGATTGGTTTCTCGCGGCATAATGCCGCAAATTTAATCATTTTTCGGGTGGAGTCCTATCAGATAGGAACTGAAAGTTCTCTGGTCGTTGAGGGCCTTCTCCTTTTCATCCATAAGCCTTTCCATCATATTGAATTTCTCCTGCATCAGATGCAGCTTCTCTCCGTAGCTCTCGATATCCTTGAGTTGGGAAATGGACCTCTCCCGCGGGTCGAACCCCAACAGAAATACCTCCAATTCCACTCCGGTGGCCTCCGACATGCGGAACAACCATTTGTTGATGAGCGAAGTGCCCCCATGTTCGAGATTGATGTAGGCCTGTCGGGACAAGCCAATCATTTTTGCCATTTCCTCCTGGGTGAGATTCAATGATTCCCTCACCTTGAGAATGTTGTGTTTGATACTCTGATCTGTCATTGTTTCAGTAATTTGGTTTTTGCAATGATAAAACAGGAACGGCCCGAATTATGTAAAGAAAAGCTTGACATTGCCAAGAATGGATTCACATTTTGAGGATTTTTCTCCGATTCATTTGATTTGAATTCAAATATTTTTAGATTTGTGGAATCTGCCCACTCAGAAAGACAGTAACACACTAAAACAAATTATCAAATATGAAAGAGTATTCAGCAAAAGACATCCGCAACGTGGTACTTCTGGGCGCAACGAAGTCCGGTAAGACCACGTTAGCAGAAGCAATGCTTTTCGAGGGAAAAGTCATCGACAGACGCGGCTCCGTTGAGGAGAAGAACACGGTTTCTGACAACGATGAACTCGAAAAGCTCAATCAAAGATCTATCTACGCAACTCCGCTTTATGCCGAGTTTATGAACAAGAAGATCAATATCATTGATGCTCCTGGTTCCGATGACTTCATCGGAGGTGCGGTATCTGCATTCAAAGTCTGTGAGAATGGTATCCTCGTAATCAACGCCCAGCAGGGTGTCGAGGTTGGAACAACAGGCGCTCTGCGTTATGCGGAGAAATACAACATTCCTCTCGTCGTAGCCGTAAACCAGCTCGATGGTGACAAGGCAGACTGGGAGAAGACGGAGGCAGAACTCAAGGAAGAACTCGGCAACAAGATGATTATTGTCCAGTTCCCTACCTCCACGGGAGCAGGTTTCGATGGTTTCATCGATGTGCTTACCAACAGATATTATCATTTCAAGGACAACAACGGAACCCGCGAGGATCTCGACATTCCTGCAGAGTTCGCCGACCAGGCAGAACTTGCTCGTCAGGAGCTCATCGAGAAGGCTGCGGAGTTTGATGACACCCTTATGGAGAAGTTCTTCGAGGTAGGAACCCTCACCGAGGATGAAATCCGTGCCGGCTTGTCTCTGGGTATCGCAAACCGCGAGGTATATCCAGTCTTCTGCACAAGTGCGAAGAAGGATATCGGCGTGAAGCGTCTCCTCGAATTCACAAAGAATGTATCAGTTGCGCCGAAGTGCGATGAGACCGCACCTGCAGCGCTGTTCATATACAAGAACACAATGGAGCAGCACCTCGGAGAGGTTTCCTACTTCAAGGTGATGTCAGGCATCGTTACCCCGGGCGTGGATTACGAAGATCCTGCTTCCGGCAACAAGGAGCGCTTCTCTGCCATCTACGCTGTGGCAGGCACCAAGAAAGAGCCTGTACAGAGCCTGCGCGCCGGAGACCTCGGCTGCGTCGTAAAGCTCAAGAACGGAAAGGCCAACACGGTTCTCACCGTTCCGGGTTCAGGTCTTGACTATCCGAAGATTGTTTTCCCTGCACCTAAGTACCGCTGCGCCATCAAGGCTAAGGTTCAGCAGGATGAGCAGAAGCTCGGTGATGCCCTCAAGAAGATTTCCTCTCAGGACCCTACCGTGGTTGTAGAGTACTCCAAGGAGCTTCGCCAGACCATTCTCAACGGTAACGGAGAGCAGCATATCAATGTTGTGAAGTGGCGTCTGAACAACGAGTTCGGCCTTGAGGTCGAGCTGTTCGCACCGAAGGTGCCTTACCGTGAGACCATTACCAAGGTTGCAACGGCACAGTACCGTCACAAGAAGCAGTCCGGTGGAGCCGGCCAGTTCGGTGAGGTTCACCTGCTGGTATGCCCTGCAGAGGGAGAGCTCAAGACCAAGTTTATGATTGACGGCAAGGAGACCCAGCTCAACGTGAAGACCTCCGAAGTTACCGACCTGGAGTGGGGCGGCAAGCTTGAGTTCTACAACTGTGTTGTCGGCGGTGCCATCGATCTCGGCTTTATGCCTGCAATCCTCAAGGGTATCAAGGAAAGGATGGTTGAGGGACCTCTCACCGGTTCTTATGCCCGTGACATCCGCGTCTTCGTTTATGACGGCAAGATGCACCCGGTTGACTCTAAGGAAATCGCCTTCATCATCGCAGGCCGCAACGCCTTCAAGGAGGCCTTCCGCAATGCCGGTCCGAAGATTCTCGAGCCTATCTACAATGTTGAGGTTATGACTCCGGCAGAGTATCAGGGCTCAGTGATGTCCGACCTCCAGAACCGCCGCGGTATCCTCGGTGACCTCGGCAGCGAGAAGGGCTTCTCGGTGCTCAAGGCAAGAGTTCCGCTCGCAGAGCTCTACCGTTACTCTACAACTTTGAGCTCGCTCACTTCCGGTTCTGCCACCTTCTCAATGGAGTTCGCTGATTATCAGCCGGTTCCTGGCGATGTTCAGACCAAGCTCCTCGCTGAATACGCAGCATCCGAGAAGGACGACGAATAATTAGCAAAAATACTGAAGGAGAGGCTGACCACAAATCAGCCTCTTTTTATTATATTTGCGCAAATTACCAAAGCTATGTACAGAAGCAATACTTGCGGTGAGCTGAGGCTTGCCGACAAAGGAAAGAAAGTCACCCTCGCGGGATGGGTTCAGAAATCCCGCAAACTCGGTGGAATGACATTCATCGACCTTCGTGACCGCTACGGCATCACCCAGCTCGTAATTGATGGTGGCGCTGACCCGGAATTGCTCCAGAAGGCCGAGTCTCTGGGTCGTGAATATGTGATTCAGGTCAGCGGAGAAGTGCTTGAGCGTCAGAGCAAGAACTCCAGGATTCCAACCGGAGAAATCGAGATTAAAGTGGAGAGTATCAACATACTTAACAAGTCTGTTACTCCTCCATTTACCATAGAGGAAAACAGTGATGGAGGCGAAGACCTTCGCGCCAAGTACCGTTACCTCGACCTGCGCAGACCGCCGCTCCAGAGAGCCCTCGCTCTCAGGCACCGACTCGCCCAGGAAATCCGCACCTACCTCGACGCTCAGGGCTTTATGGAAATCGAGACACCATATCTCATCAAGTCCACTCCGGAGGGAGCGCGCGACTTCGTGGTGCCTTCCCGTATGAACCCGGGCACCTTCTACGCCCTTCCGCAGAGCCCTCAGACCTTCAAGCAGCTGCTTATGGTAGCCGGTTACGACCGCTACTTCCAGATTGTGAGGTGCTTCCGCGATGAAGACCTGCGTGCCGACCGTCAGCCGGAGTTTACCCAAATCGACTGCGAGATGTCTTTCGTAGAGCAGGAAGATGTGCTCAACACCTTCGAGGGAATGATGCGCCAGATGTTCAAGAACGCTCTTGGTGTGGATATCCCTAACCCTCTGCCGAGGATGAGCTGGTACGACGCTATGGACAACTACGGCTCCGACAAGCCGGATATCCGTTTCGGAATGAAGATTCACGAAGTCACCCAGCTCGTAAAGGGCCACGGTTTCTCCGTTTTCGACAGCTGTGACTACATCGGAGGAATAGCAGTATCGGGCTGTGCGGAGTACACCCGCAAGCAGCTTGACGAGCTTACCGAATGGGTAAAGCGTCCTCAGGTAGGCGCAAAGGGGCTCGTCTATATCAAGTGCAATGCTGACGGCAGCTTCAAGTCCAGCATAGACAAATTCTACAGCCCCGAGGAGGTTAAAGCCATTGCTGATGCAGTTGAGGCAAAGGCCGGAGACCTCGTGCTGATTCTTTGCGGAGCCAAGAGAAAGACCCAGACTCAACTCGGCGTCCTCCGTATCGAGATGGGAGGCAGACTCGGTCTCCGTGACCCTCACACTTTCGCACCTCTGTGGATTGTCGATTTCCCTCTTCTGGAGTGGGACGACGAGACTCAGCGGTTCTACGCAATGCACCATCCTTTCACCGCTCCTAAGCCGGAGCACGAGCAGTGGTTCTATTCCGACAAAAAGGAAGACCTCGAAAGGGTATGCGCAAATGCTTATGACTTCGTTCTCAACGGCACCGAGCTCGGAGGCGGATCCATCCGTATCCACAATGCCGAGATGCAGAGCCGTATGTTTGAAGTTCTTGGAATATCCAAGGAAGATGCAGAATACAAGTTCGGTTTCATCATCAACGCCTTCAAGTACGGTGCACCGCCTCACGGAGGTCTTGCCTTCGGTTTCGACCGCGTCTGTGCCCTCTTCGGAGGTCAGGAGACCATACGCGACTACATCGCCTTCCCTAAGAACAACCAGGGCCGCGATGTGATGATTGACTCTCCGAGCCGCATCGACCAGTCCCAGATGGACGAGCTCTTCCTTGCCAGCACGGTGGAGGAGTAATGGTAAGCCGGTACGAAAATTACGATCTCAGCAGGCAGAACACTTTCAGAATGAAGGTGTCCTGCCGCTGTTATATTGAGTACGGGAGCATTGAAGACCTCAAAAGCCTGGATTTCGATTCCCTGCCGCAGCCTCTGCTCTGCATAGGCGAAGGCTCGAACCTGCTTTTCACGGGCGATTTCCCGGGTACAGTCCTGCGCTCGCGCATTGACTATGTCAAATATTTCGATGTCGGCGCGGACACCGTTCCGCTTGCCGTTGGAGCAGGAGTGAATTGGGACGAACTGGTCGCAAAGACTTGCGCGGACGGCCTGTGGGGCCTCGAGAACCTCTCCCTCATTCCGGGGACAGTGGGAGCAGCTGCAGTCCAGAACATAGGAGCATACGGTGTCGAGGCAAAGGACGTGATTGTGGGCGTGACCTGTTTTGATATCCAAAAGCGTGAGAAGACAGCCTTCAAGCAGGAGCAGTGCCGTTACGGCTACCGCGACTCCATCTTCAAGGACCCGGAGTACAAGGGCCGATACATCATCACCGGTGTGCTTCTCAGACTCAGCCGCGAGCCCAAGCCTCAGATTTCCTACGGGGCTCTGAAAGGCCTCTTCGAAAGCGGGGCTCCCCAGAGTCCCCAGCAGGTGCGTGATGCTGTCATTCGCATACGCAGGGAAAAGCTTCCGGACCCGGAGGAGCTTGGCTCAGCCGGCAGTTTCTTCAAGAACCCGATAGTCCCGGCAGCGCAGTTCCTAACCATCTCCAAAGGCTATGAAAGCGTGCCTCACTATGTCCTCGAAGGAGGATTCATAAAGATTCCTGCTGCCTGGATGATAGAGCAGTGCGGCTTCAAGGGTGCCGTGCGTGGAGGAGCTGCGGTGTATGCAAAGCAGCCTCTGGTGCTCGTCAACAACAGCGGGGAGGCCACTCCGCAGGAAATCATCAGTCTCGAACAGGAGATAACAGATGCGGTGCGCGCGCGTTTCGGTGTGCAGCTGCATCCTGAAGTAGAACATATTTAGACATACAATATGAGTTCATTCATCATAGAAGGAGGACACAAGCTAAGCGGCTCCATCACTCCTCAGGGCGCTAAGAATGAAGCCCTTGAGGTGTTGAGCGCGGTACTGCTCACCTCCGCCCCGGTCCATATCGGCAACGTGCCTGAAATCCTCGACACGCTCAACCTCATAGACCTGCTCCGCGGAATGGGTGTGCAGGTGACCCGCCACGCCAAAGGGGATTATACCTTTGAAGCCTCCGAACTCAAGCTCGACTACATCAGCAGCGCCGAGTTTGTAAGCAAATGCGCAAAGCTCCGCGGCTCCGTGATGATAGCCGGACCGCTGCTCACCCGCCTGGGCGAAGCATTCTTCCCGAAGCCTGGAGGAGACAAAATCGGCCGCCGCAGGGTGGATACCCATATCGAAGGTTTTGTCAAGCTGGGCGCCGAATATGTCTATGACACAAATGTGAAGGCCTACCACCTCACGGCTCCGCGCTCCCTTCACGGCACCCGTATGCTTCTTGACGAAGCTTCCGTCACCGGTACGGCCAATATCATAATGGCAGCCACTCTCGCATCCGGTGTTACAACCATCTACAATGCGGCCTGCGAGCCTTATGTGCAGCAGCTCTGCCGTATGCTTGTGAAGATGGGTGCGCATATTGATGGAATAGGCTCCAACCTGCTTACCATCACCGGAGTAAAGCAACTTGGCGGAGCTTCCCACACCATCCTTCCCGATATGATTGAGGTCGGCTCCTTCATAGGCCTTGCCGCCATCACACGCAGTTCTCTGACCATCAAAAACGTTCATTACGAAGAGCTCGGCATTATCCCCGAGAGCTTCCGCCGTCTGGGCGTGAAGCTGGAGCAGAGGGGGGACGACATCTTCATCCCGGAGCAGGAGAGTTATGAAATCGAGTCCTTCATCGACGGCTCCATTATGACCATAGCAGATGCCCCTTGGCCGGGCCTTACGCCTGACCTTCTGTCCGTGATGCTCGTTGTGGCCACCCAGTGCAAAGGCTCTGTGCTCATTCATCAGAAGATGTTCGAAAGCCGCCTGTTCTTCGTGGACAAGCTCATAGATATGGGTGCGCAGATTATCCTTTGCGACCCCCACAGGGCTGTGGTCATAGGTCACGACCACAAGCACCGCCTGCGTGCAGGAAGGATGACATCCCCGGATATCCGTGCCGGAATTGCCCTGCTGCTCGCAGCCCTTTCTGCAAGCGGCACTTCGGAGATAGACAACATAGAACAGATAGACCGCGGTTACGAGTGCATCGATGAGCGTCTCAGGGCACTCGGCGCGGTAATCACCAGAAAGTAATGGAAGCCCTGTTCCCAAAATACGAAGATCTTTTCCGGGAGATTCTCTCAATAGATTCCACTTCCGGCAGTGAGCGCCGTCTTGCGGAATTCCTGCTCGACAGGCTTGAAGCTCCGTCCAAGCAGGCCTTTGAGGTTGGTGACGGCACTCTCGACCTGCTCTTGAGCTGGGGAGAGCCCAAGGTGGTCTTCTGTACTCATATGGACACAGTGCCGCCTTTCATCCCTCCAAGCTTTGAAGAAGGGCTTGTGCGGGGACGCGGAGCCTGTGATGCCAAGGGACAGATAATCAGTATGTATGCTGCCTGCAAAGAACTGGAGGCACGCGGCCGGGAAGGCTTTGCGCTGCTTCTGGTCAGTGGCGAAGAGACCGGCTCCTGGGGCGCAAAAGCCTTCTCCGGCCGCCTCGAAGCGCCCCTGCTCGTCATAGGCGAACCTACGGGCAACATCCCTGCCAGCGCATCCAAAGGCACAAAATCCTATGATTTGAAATTCATAGGCCAGCCTTTCCACAGCGGTTATCCCGAGAAAGGGCGCAGCGCGGTGGATATGTTTATGGACTTTATGATTGAGCTCGAAGTGGAAGCCGAATTTCCGCGCGACAAGGTGCTCGGAGAGACCACCTGGAACGTGGGGCTTCTGCGCAGTGACAATCCCCAGAACATTCTCAGTCCGGAGCTTACCTGCCGTATCTATTTCAGGACCACATTCGCCAGTGATGCAGCAGTATGCAGGTGGATGGAAAAGAAGAATTGCCCCGGCAGGATTGAAATCACCGCGAGGGGAGGAGATGCGCCTCTTGAGTATTATGTTCCTGAAGGATTTCACGGAAAATCCGTATCTTTCGGAAGCGATGCTCCGCACCTTGCAGGTTTCGAAAAGAAAATCATCTGCGGCCCGGGCTCGATATTTGTCGCACACCGTGACGACGAGCAGATAAGCACCGCAGATATTGAACAAGCAATCACCAATTATATCAAGATATATGAAAGCAGTAATTAGCGGATATGGCAGAATGGGCCATATGGTAGAAGGAATACTCCTCAAGCACGGCATCGAAATCGCTGCCGCAACAGAGGATGTGTGCTCCATCGACCCTGCACTTGCAAAGGAGTGCGTGGTAATCGATTTTACAACCCCTGATGCTTTCAAGGCCAACTACAAGTACCTCGCCGACAACTTCAAGGCTGTTGTCGTGGGGACCACCGGTTGGGACGACATAAAGACGGAGGTCATCTCCTACTTTTATCAGGTTGGTACTACAATGATTTATTCGGCCAACTTCTCGATAGGCGTCAATGCCGTCTTTGCAGCAGTTGCCAAAGTAAGTGAAATCCTCAAAGGATACGGTTATGTGCCTCATATCGAGGAGATACACCACGTCCACAAACTCGATGCTCCGAGCGGAACCGCGAAGGTGCTCGCATCCCTGGTGAAATCCGGGCTCGGAACAACTCCGGACATCACCTCCATAAGAGAGGGCGAAGTACCGGGTACCCACATTGTCAAGTTCAAATCCGACGTGGATAAAATCAAGATTTCGCACGAGGCTTTCTCCCGTGAGGGCTTTGCCGAAGGTGCGGTGGTCGCCGCTACTATGACCGAGGATGTGAAGGGTGTGCACGAGTTCAAGGAACTCCTGCTTATGAAACAGTAACAGATGAACAATTTATTTCTGAAAGGCTGCTCGACGGCGCTCGCAACTCCTTTCCTGGAGGACGGTTCCGTGGACTATGACTCCTACGCCGCCCTGCTCGACAGGCAGGTTGCAGCAGGCGTGGATTTCCTGACCGTACTCGCAACCACGGCCGAAACCCCGACTCTTTCCCTGGAGGAAAAGAAAAAGCTGCTCGCAATCTCCAAAGAGCACTGCGGGGGACTGCCTCTGCTCGTAGGCTGCGGCTCCAACAGCGTGGCTGCAACCCTTGAGAATATACGCCAGCTTCCGGGAGCTGACGCCTACCTCGTGGTAGTGCCCTTCTACAACAAGCCTACCCAGGAGGGGATGTATCTCTATTTTAAGGCAATAGCCGAGGCTGCCCAGGCGCCGGTGGTAATCTACAATGTGCCCGGACGCACCGGCGCCAATATGCTTGCCTCCACAGCCCTGCGCCTTGCCCGTGAAGTGCCGGGCATCATAGGCATCAAGGAGGCCTCCGGCAAGATGGACCAGTGCAGGGAAATCATAGACGGTGCCCCTCAGGGCTTCAGTGTGCTCAGCGGGGACGACGATATGACCTTTGAGCTCATCAAGGCTGGCGGAGACGGAGTGATTTCCGTTGCATCCAACGCGCTGCCGCGGGAAGTGTCGCTTATGTGCCACCTCGCACTCGAAGGACAGTTCGCGCAGGCCTCAGCGCTCAACGACAAGCTGCTGCCGCTGATGAAAGGCTGCTTCATCGAGTCTAACCCGATTCCTGTCAAAGCGGCTCTCGCAGAGCTGGGCTTGTGCAAAGCGGGAGTCAGGATTCCTCTGACAGAAGCAACGGAGCAGACCAAACAGACAATAAGGGAAATACTCAAAGAATGGAAATAAGTTTCGAACAATTCAAGGATACTCTCGAAAAACTCGAGCGCGGCGAAGTACGTGTCGCCGAGAAGATAGACGGCAAATGGGTAGTGAATACCTGGGTGAAGCAGACCATACTTGCAGGCTTCGGCTACGGCAAGGTGGTGGATATGTCCCAGGGCCAGTTCCCATTCTTCGACAAGGACACCTTCCCGGTGCGTGAATTCCGCGCCGAGGACGGAGTGCGTATAGTGCCGGGAGGCACCAGCATACGTCGCGGAGCCTATGTGGCCAAGGGTGCAATAGTAATGCCTCCGGCCTATATCAATGTGGGTGCCTATGTTGATGAGGGCACAATGGTTGATTCGCACGCGACCATAGGTTCCTGCGCCCAGGTAGGAAAGAACATCCATATCTCCGCTGCAACCCAAATCGGAGGGGTGCTTGAGCCGGCCGGTGCAATGCCTACCATAATCGAAGACAACGCCTTCATCGGCGGCAATTGCGGCATCTATGAGGGTACCATAGTGCAGGAGGGTGCAGTAATTGCATCAGGAGTGATAATCACCTCAAGTACAGCGCTTTATGATGCAACCAAGGGCGAATTTGTCCCTCGCAACGGGGACGGCCGCGTGGTTGTTCCGCGCGGAGCGGTCGTAGTAAGCGGCTCCCGCCCGGTATCCAAAGGCCCCGGCGCGCAGAGCGGCGTGCATCTCTATTGCCCTGTAATCGTCAAATACCGCGACGAAAAAACCGCAGGTTCTGTCACCCTTGAAGATATGCTCAGATAAGATGGACTACAGTGAACTGTTTTCCGCAGATACGCACAACTTTATGCGTTCTCCGGTCAGGGACATCTTCAAAAAGGTTGACCTGAGCAAAATATACTCCTTCGCGGGAGGATATCCGCATCCTTCCACCTTTCCTACCGACAGACTGGCCTCTATGGTCGAGACTGTCAGGCAGAAATATGGCGACAAGATTCTTCAATACGGTGCCACCCAGGGAACCAACGAACTGCAGGAAGCTCTCTCCAAGCGCTACGATGTGCCTGCGGATAATATCCAAATCACCACATCCTCACAGCAGGGGATTGACGTGACTGCGAGGGTGCTCGTTGACCCGGGAGATGTCGTGCTGGTTGCCGACCCGAGCTATCTGGGAGCCATCCAGTCTTTCAAGAGCTACCGTGCCGACATTGTCGGTCTGGATCTGACTCCTTCCTTTGAGGCCTCAAAACAAAGGCGAGCAACAATCCAGGCACTTGTTGATGCCGGAAAGAAGATAAAATTCTTCTACACCGTTCCGGATTTCCAGAACCCGAGCGGAGAAACTCTTACCCTTGCCCAGCGCAGCGAACTTGTGGCTCTTGCCAGGGAGTTCGGCTTTCTGATTCTCGAAGACTGCCCTTACAGGGAATTGCGCTACGAAGGCCAGCCTCAGACCACTATCTATACCCTCGCACCGGAAAGGACTATCCATCTGGGAAGTTTCTCCAAGGTCTTCGCGCCGGGCCTGCGTCTGGGATGGATGATTGCAGCACCTGAAATCCTCGACAAGGTCTATGTCTGCAAACAGGCTCTGGACCTCTGTCCTCCTGTGCTTGACCAGTATCTGGCCGCCGAATGGCTCAGCAGCGGGGAACTGGACAGGAATCTCGAGAAGACGCGCGAACTCTATCGCGGCAAGCGCGACCTGATGATTTCAATGCTGGAGAAATATATGCCGGAAGGCGTAAGCTGGACTCATCCGGAAGGCGGACTCTTCCTCTTCCTGACTCTGCCCGAGCATATCGATACGGTTGCCCTCTATGACAAGGCTCTTGCCGCCGGCGTTGCCTATGTCGCAGGCTCCTTCTTTTATGCTAACGGAACGCACCGCAACACTATGCGCCTGAGCTACTCCTTCATTGACGATGAGAAGATAGAGGGCGGCATCAGAATTCTTGCTTCACTCATACGATGAAACTCTGCCTCTACTCCGGTGCCGGCAACACCTTTGTGGTTCTTGACGGCCGAAAAACCCTTCCCGAGTTTGATGTGGTAGGGCTCTGCACCCGTTACGGCACCGACGGACTTATGGTCCTGCGTACCGCTTCCGACTGCGATTTCGAAATGGATTACTACAACTCCGATGGCAGCGGTGGAATGATGTGCGGCAACGGAGGCCGCTGCATAGTGGCCTTTGCCGACCACCTCGGCATTCAGCCCCGTGATGGCAAAGTGTATGCTTTCCGCGCTGCCGACGGTATGCATACCGGAGAAGTTCTGGAAAGGGAGGGGGAGCAGAAGACAGTACGCCTGCGGATGATAGATGTTACCGAATTCCATCCGGCTCTTGACGGATGGTTTCTTGATACCGGCACCCGGCATTTCGTCAAGTTCGTACCGGATGTGGAAAGCCTTGATATTCAGCAGGAAGGCCGCCGCTATCGCTGGGACCCGACATTCGCTCCCGTGGGAGCCAACGCCAATTTCGTACAGGTGGCGGAGGTCCTGAAGGTGCGCACCTTCGAAAAGGGAGTGGAGGATGAGACCCTTGCCTGCGGCACCGGCATCACCGCCAGCGCCCTTGCAGCTTCCCTCACCGGAGCCGCCCCCAATGCCGTGGATGAAGATGGACGCAAGCATTACTCCATCCGTGCACGCAGGGATGATTTGAGTGTGGATTTCCTCCAGGGAGCTCAGACCTTCACTTCGGTATATCTCACCGGCCCGACCACCCTGGTCTCCATAGAAAGCTTATCTTAAGATATCGTTTAGCACTGCGGATGCCGCCATCTTGGCTCCTTCGCCTGCACCCTGTATCACCAGAGGAGTAGGATGGAAGGCACTGCGGATGACAATCGCATTGTCCGTACCCTTCAGATTCCAGGCCGGGTGACTGCTGTCCACTTTGCGTAGCCTGATGGATGCCCTGTAGCCGTTAGGGCTGGTGCTGTCCTTTTCGAGTGAAGCCACGAACCTCTGGTCTGAGCTTGCCTTGCTTCCGTCCACCGGCTCCACCTCCACATCTTCGGCCTCAAGCGGAACTCCGGCCTCCCTTGCGAGAATCAGCAGCTTGCGCAGCGCATCCCTTCCGAAGAGGTCGTTGCGGGGGTCTTTCTCGGTCAGACCTATCTCCTGCGCCCTCTCCAGAGCCCTGTCGAAAGGCAGTCCGCTGGTCAGTATGTAATTGAGTGTGCAGCTCACCACTGCCTCGATGGAAAGAATCTCATCCGCGCTGTTGGCGCTCATGGTGATGGATTCGAGTATAGGCAGAGCCGTGCCCACCGAAGCCTCGTAGCGCAGGAAGCGGTGGCTCCTGCGGGCGGCCCGTTTCATCTCAGCATACTCAGCATAAGGCACGCTCAGCGCGCGGCGGTTGGACGATACTATGTTGAGGCCCGCCTCCAGCACAGGCACATACCATTTGGAAATGGTCTCGCTGTCGGTGCAGTCCACAAACACGGCGTTAGGGGCTCCGTGCTGGAGCATATCGGCAAAAAAGGCCTCATTGTCCGCTTCGTGCTGTGAAATCAGCTTCACGTTCACCCGCGCCCCGGTCTTTTCGATGATGCCCAGCAGAGCTTTGCCCACCTTTCCGTAGCCGGCAAGCCACACATCCGTCATCCCTTCGGTATCGAAGAAGTCGTGGTGGATAAGTCTCAGCGCCTCCTTGTTGTCCTTTTCCGGGACATAAATCAGCGCGTGGTCATCGCCTTCCAGACGCGAGGAGGCCACCTGTATGCTGGCTTTCGCAAGACGGGCAAGCACCTCATCGAGCCTTGCCTGTCCTATGCGTCCGTCCGCCACCAGGCAGAGCTGTGAAAGTCCGTTCTCCGCCTTGGCGCTTGCAATTCCGAGCCAGTCGCCGCGGCCTTTCTTCGGCAGAGCCTTGATAATGGTGCCGGACGCCTTGGGCTGGAAGGTGTTGAGTATGGCTATCGCAATATTGCTCTCCATCGCAGGGCCCACCGTCGGGGCATAGAGCACCTTCGCGCCGTGGTCCGCAAGGCAGAAGGCAGCTTCGTAGCTGATGGCAGGAATCGTGCGTGCCGACGCCACATCCTTTGGATTGGTGGTCATAATGCCCGGCACATCGGTCCATATCTGCAGAGTCTGAGCTCCGAGGGCTGCGGCATAGAGCGCAGCGCTGTAGTCGGACCCCCCTCTGCCGAGGGTGCAGACGTGTCCGTTCTCGTCCCTGGCTATGAAGCCGGGAGCCACGAACACATCCACCTCGGGATGGCTTTCCACCACCTTTTTTATGTTGCCATATGTCAGCGGCTTGTCCACAACTCCGCCTTTGGTGCGCACCAGGTCTCTGGAGTCAATCCATAAGGTGTTGAGCCCGTCGCAGTGCAACTTTTCCGCCAGGATGCGTGTGGAAAACAGTTCTCCGAAAGTCTGGCAGTCGGCCCCGTCGGCCTGATAGAGTTCGTCGAAAAGCACCCGCAGGGTCTGATATACGGCATCCCTCTGGTCGCCTGTGAAAAGACGGGTTGCAATGGCTTTGTGTTTCTCCAGCAGGGCATTCCAAACCTGGTCCTTGTCCTGAGTCCCGGAACCGAGAGCTATCAGTGAGTCTGTACACCCGCTGATTGCGGAGCTAACGAGTACCACCTTGTCCTTCTTTACTGCCTCGTCGATAATGTCAAGTACCCTCGATATGGCAGTAGCGTTGGCGACGGATGAGCCGCCGAATTTCAAAACCTGCATAAATCCCTATCTGTATTCTTCAAATTCCGGCATTGCCAGCTCCGAGAGGAAATCCTTGATTTTCTCATCGTCGCGCGGGCAAATCATCAGCACGTCATCCGTGTCCACGATAATCATATTCTCCATTCCGCGCACAGCCAGCAGTTTGCCTTTTTTCTGTGAAAAAATAATGTTGCTCTTATCCTCCTTGAAAAGATGCTTTGCTAGTGAGTTTGTGACGTTCCCATCTCCATCCTTGATTGCAAGATGGTCGTAGAGGGACTCCCAGTTGCCTATGTCCGCCCATTTGAATCTGGCCGGAATCACGGTAGCCCTGTCAGTCTTCTCCATCACTGCATAATCGATTGAAACCCTCTGGCAGTCGGTGTAGATGCGGTCAATGTCATCACTCTCCTCCCACAGGCACATAATCTCAGGGGCATATTTGCCCAGTTCTTCGAGAATCAGGGATGCCTGCCATACGAAGATACCGGAGTTCCACAGGAATTCTCCGCTCTGCAGGAAGACCTCAGCTATTTCCTTGCTCGGCTTCTCGGTAAAAGTCTTGACATTTACCGGAAGTCCGGCCTCGATTGCCTTGCTTCCGCCTTCAACCTGAATGTAGCCGAAGTTGGAGTCGGCCCTGGACGGGACTATGCCAATCGTAATCAGCCTGCGGTTCTCGCCCGCATAGTCGAGCGCAAGCTGCATAGTGCGGACAAACTCGTCTCCGTCTTCGATGATATGGTCGGCAGGGGTGGCAATCATTACGGCCTGAGGGTCGCGCCTGAGTATTTCCTTTGCTGCGTAAGCGATGCAGGGAGCGGTGTTTCTGTTGTACACCTCAAGCAGAATATTTTCCTCGGAAATCTGAGGAAGCTGTGTCTTCACAAGGTCTTTGAATTCCTTGAGTGTCACGACAATGATGTTTTCTGCCGGAACCAGCTTGGACATCCTGTCGTATGCCATTTGCAGGAAAGAGGCATCCTTCTTGCCGGAAAATCCCAGAAACTGCTTTGGCATTGCCTTTCGGCTTATGGGCCAGAATCTCGTGCCGAGACCTCCGGCCATTATTACACAATAGTTATGAGTGTTAAGCATATGTTGGTATAAATGCCTGGGGATAATATTCGATGTGAGCCTGCCCGTTTTCAAAGACTACGCTGACTACATCGAAAACCACCTCCAGATTATGTGGCAGTTGTATTCTTTGCTTCGAATGGAGATAAGCTGCGGCAGCTTTTGCCAGATAATCCTGCTTGGCTTTGCCCACGCTGAGCACCGGGTCCGCTACAACGGGCGCAGTCTTGCTCTTGACCTCCACTATGTGAAGTTCATTTCCCGCAAGGGATATGATATCCACTTCCTTGTGGCCGTGGCGCCAGTTCCTTTCGAGTATGCTGTGGCCCAGGCTGACGAGCAGCCCGCAAGCTTCATCTTCGCCTCTTTTGCCTGTCGCTCTGCGAGGGTCCATCATTCGAATGTTACTATTGTTACTCCTGAGCCGCCCTGGCGTACATCTTCGTCGGAAACGCTGCTCACGCCCGGAACGGTCTTCAGGTATTTCTGTATTTCGTCTCTGAGCACACCTGTGCCCTTGCCGTGGATTATCCGTACATTATTCATGCCAAGCATCATCGCATCGTCGATGTATTTGACGACTATATCCATAGCTGAGCTCAGCCTTTCTCCGCGCACATCGAGCTGAGGGGAGAAGTTGAGTTTGCGCTCGCGTATGGCAGGATCCACTTTCTCATAGACCGGCGTTATGCTTGTCTTGGCGGCAGCTTTGAACTCGTTGGATGAGATTCTCTCCACCCTTTCAGGGGCGAGTTTGCTGGAGATATTGCCTATGGCAACAGTCACCGCCTTGGAGGATACGCTGACCACTTCGCCCACCATTCCGTTGGACTTCACCCTCACCTTTTCCCCTATCTTCAGAGGGGCGTTGCGGAACTCCTCTTCGCGCACGCTCTCCTCGCTGCGGGATGGTTTGCGGCTTTTCTGGACCTTTGCCATCTTGCGGTTAAGGTATTCGTCCCTGTCCTTCTGCTGGCGTGTCTTCTTTTCTTCTATTGCGGCTACAAAGCCCTGCAGTTCTTCTCTTGCCGCCTTCGTGCGCTGTTTGTCGGCCTGGCTTTCCTTGATGTCGCGTATGGTCTTTTCCACTTGCCTGCCGGCGCCCTTGACTATGCTTTCTGCTTCCTTGCGGGCATCTTCCAGAATTTCCTTGCGCTTGCTTTGTATTTCTTCAAGTTCCTGCTGATACTGCTCGGTCAGGTCTTCGAGCTTGCCTTCGGCGTGCTGTACCTTTTTGATTTTCTGGTCCAGGACCTTCCGGTTCCGGGCAATGCGGCGAAGGTTCTTTTCTATATTGACAAAATCTTCGCCCGCTCTCGCTTCCGCGTCCTTGACTATGTACTCGGGAAGTTTCATCCTCCGTGCCAGTTCAAAGGCGAAGGAGTTGCCCGGAAGCCCTATCTGCAGGGCAAAGAGAGGCTGGATTTTGGAGGTGTCGAAGAGCATCGCTCCGTTGGTGACGTGAGTGTCCGGGCCGGATGCGTAGAGCTTGAGGTTGGTGTAGTGGGTCGTGATTACGCCCCAGGTGCCGCGCTTGTCCAGCTCCGCGAGTATAGCTTCGGCTATTGCTCCTCCGGCTGCCGGCTCCGTGCCCGAACCGAACTCGTCAATAAGCACGAGAGTTTGCTCGTCAGCGTCAGCCAGAAGGCTGTTCATGTCGGCAAGAAACGAGCTGTAGGTACTGAGGTCGTTCTCAAGCGACTGGTCGTCACCTATGCTTACGGCAATACGGTCGAAAATCGGCAGCTCCGAGGTCTCGGAAGTAGGAATCAGCATTCCCCATTGGAACATATACTGGAGCAGACCCACGGTCTTGAGGCATACTGATTTGCCTCCGGCGTTGGGTCCGGAGACGACGAGAATGCGTTTCCGGGGAG
>CALYTI010000011.1 GCA_945487035.1 uncultured Bacteroidales bacterium | reverse complement strand
ATTTCGTAGTACGGCTCAGGAAGATTCTTAGCTTTGCAGGCATCAACCATCCTTGTTACACCACTGCCCCAACTCTCCAGCCATGCTGTTCTGTACAGGACTCCGGCTATGACCGGATTGTAAGGTTTAGACTCGTGGCTTGTCTTGATGTTATCCGGCGTAATTCCGTTCGGAAGTCTACCCGGATTGACTATCTCCACTCTATCATCATAGATTGCAAGACTGACTGAACCAGAAATAGAATCATAGGAACGATGGCAGAGTGCATTTATCAATGCCTCGCGCAGAGCCTCTACCGGAATATCCAAATCTTCAATTCTTTTGAGCCCTACAACTTTACCATGAAGATTCAAGTGCTTGAAGCAGAATGCCATTCCCGCATCCAACAAGTCGAAAAAGCAACCGTCAATACTTTGGTTGTCAATAAACTCCATTTTGTCGGTTCCCCTGAAACGTGCCATACGAAGCTTCAACTGCGGTGTGTAATGCATCTTCTCACAAAACAATGCTACGGCCGCCTGGATAGGCTTCCCGTCCTTGAGGAGTGCAAATCGTTTGAGGATTTCCTCCGGAGACAATGCCAATGCACTTTCCGGCATCCGGCCACCTCTCACACCCATACGTACTGAATTGACAATATGTTTCTCGCTCAAGTCGGAAATCTCATATTCATCCGCAATCTGATTCTCCCACCCGAAAATGTGTGGTTTGGATGCTCTTAGTCTCTCCTCGAACATTTCACGAGGCATCTGTCGGGTAACACTTTCCGGTTTGTAAAACGGGCATCCGTGATAAGTGTACGGCTGTTTACCCCAAACCCAACCGTCAAACCACATCGCAATCACTTTGTTGCCTGGATGCTCCGGTACGTCTATATACTCAACCTTAACATCAATAGCCGGTTCCAGACCACTCAAAGCCTGAGCGATTTCCCGCTGAGTGGCATCCGTCACCTGCTGACCGACAATCTTAAGTGATTGAGGAGTCACTCCAAATATCAGACATCCTCCATCAGAATTCAAGAAGGCACATGCCGAGTGCATGCCGTCTTTCAACTCTCCGGTAGTCTTCTTAAACTCCAGATGACGGCTTTCATCTGTCTCGACCAGTTGTTTTATCTCATCAAATGTCATATCTAAATACTCTATTTATGTTCTTCCGTAGTTTCTCTCAAAGTTACAACCAAAACTCCAAACCTGTTCCAGCTCAATCCAGGAAATTCATCTTGGACATTTAGCCGGCCGTTTCGCGGGTAATATACCATATTATTGCAAATGCAACGACCTGCGAACCGAATAGCGTAACCGCCTGACTGATAAAGAATGGAATTGCTTTTCTCATAGTATGTTCGTTTTTAGCGTGCAAAGATAATACATTACCCCGGGTACGAGTCAAGAGTTTACTGCAAAAATTTTTGCGATTCGCCGCGGAATGTTGTTACTTTGCGGGCCGAATGCGAAATGAAAGCTTTTAAGGACATCATCAAGCAGAATATGCTCCCCATTTCTATGCTTGCGGGAGCCCTGGCATATCTGACATATCACTATATGCCGGAGCCGGTGCATCTCGCAGGCCCTGCGCTGGAGCATATTGTTGCCATTGTCCAGCCGCTGCTGATATTCGCTATGCTCTTCCTCACCTTCTGCAGGATTGAGCCGCACGAACTCCGACCCCACAAATGGCATTGGTGGCTGCTGCTGATTCAGGGCGGAGCGTTTACCCTGCTTGGCCTTGCCATAGTGCTCGTTTCACGCTGTTTCCAAGGCGAACTGTCTGAATACAAAGTCCTTATGGAGAGCGCAATGCTCTGCCTCATCTGCCCTACCGCCACAGCGGCTGCCGTCGTAACCCGCAAACTTGGAGGCGACATCCCGGGAATCACGACATATACCATACTCATCAATATCCTGACGGCCATACTCGTGCCGGCCATAGTCCCGCTCATCCAACCTATGGGAGATATGACCTTCTGGGACGCATTCTGCAAGATTCTCGCAAAGGTTTTCCCTCTGCTGATAATGCCTTGCCTTGCAGCCTGGCTGGTGCGATACCTCTTCCCTGCCCTGCACCGGGCGATTCTGTCCAAGCCGGACCTGGCCTTCAATATATGGGCCGTGTCGCTGTCCCTTGCCATTGCCGTTACCGTCAAGGCAATAGTGCACAGCACTATGAGCGTATATCTTATGCTTCTGATAGCTCTCGTTTCCCTTGTCTGCTGCGCCTTACAGTTCGCGCTCGGGCATAAGGTCGGAAGCCTCTACGGGCACATCCCCGGCCATCAGGACGAGAGAATCACTGCCGGACAGGCCCTCGGTCAGAAGAATACTGTCTTTGCGATTTGGATGGGATACACCTTTATGACTCCCGAAACCTCCATTGTCGGAGGCATATACAGCATCTGGCACAACCTCTACAACACCTGGCAGCTAAGAAGGCAGGAAAAAGCCTAATCAAATCGATTCCGAAAGTGCGCAGAGGCGCTCTATCTCCTGCTCCATATCTTCTGTAATGCCCAGCTCGTGACCGCTTACGGCCTCCAGATATCTCAGAGTATCGAGCTGTATGCGGCAAAGCCTGAGTTTGAGACGTGGATGGTCGGTGAGCAGTTCTATCATATCCCTAGTTAACGGATAGAGGCTGCTTAGCATATGCTCATAGCCCTTAAGCACATCCGCTGCCCCGGCAAACTTTTCTGCAAGTGCGGTCACTTTCCAAGGCTCGTCCAAGACCGAGCCTTTCGCATCCCGCAGGCAGCTCAGGCATACTGTCAGCAGCTCCGACAGATTCGCCTTATCCCTGTATTCCGGAGCCACGATATCAGGGTCGCTGTAGCAGTCCTCTTCGATTTCCGGCTCATCAGCATCTTCAAACTGCTGCTCCCAAAGCGGCAGAAAGAACTCTTCAATCACGGCGGCATGGGTAGTGAGATGACCGTTGCGATAGCCGCGAATCAGGCATTCAAGTGTATCTGCGCCAAGGACATATGCCCGGTATGCACATTCGTAGCCGAATTCACTGTCATAGCGCTCCGGCGCCGTTTCATCTTCCAGGACCATACGGCTGAGCGCCTCGTAACTTGATGCCGAACGCAGAAGGGCTCCGCGGGAATACCAGCCCCAGGCCTGCCCATAATCCTGCCCGAAGCCATATAGCCCGTTCTCAAAATAATGTCCCAGAAAATAAGGCGCCACCGCACCGCCCAGCATTGAAGAAAGCTGCATCTGGTCGCTCAACAGCGAATGCACCTCCTCCTTGCGCTCTTCATCCAAGGCGTCAAATACTTCTTCGCTCAGAAAGCAGGCCGTTTCCAGATAGGCCGATGCCGCACCCGCTTCCTGCCCCAGGTCCATAAGTTCCGTGAAGCCTTCCGCATCCCGGACATTACCTTCGGCATCACAATAATTCAGCACTGCAAGCAGGAAATAAGACTCGCTGTCGCCGCTGCTGATGGCAAGTTCATAATCCCCCACAGCCTCCTCCTTCATCCCCAGCGCCTCTTCGGCCATTGCTTTGAGGCGATAATAATACGGGTCGGGATTCTCGCTTCCTTCAAGGTAAGAGGCAAGGCTGTCAAGGGCTTTGCGCGGGTCTGCATCTATGAAATCCGAGCCGTGAATCATCTGATTCAGCTTGAACTGCAAAGCCCTTTCGCTGCCGGCGTCAAGGGCCCGGTTGAAATAATCCAGAAAGCGTCTGTTGTCCACTTCGCCAAGGTCGGCATCGCGGTACATAAAAGCCAGCTGCATAGCGGCATCGGCGATTCCGGCATCGAGTGCGAGGCTGTAGTATTCTTCACAAATCTCACAAGAATCGGCCTGAAGCGCCAGGGTGTCGTGAAGGCGGGCGAAGGCATATTGCATATAAGGATTGCCCTTGTCTGCGAGTTTCTTGATTTTATCGATGTCGTCAAGCAGCTTCACGATGTGATTCTGCTGGTTTGCTATCCGAAGAAACATTGACTGACTGTCTCTGTCGGTCAGCACATTTCGGGCTGCTTCCCAGAATGCCTCCCTGACCTTGAATGCACGGAACAGGTCTTGGATACTTTCTTTCATTGCGGGTAGGTATTGATTCTTTGCAAGATACGAAATAATCCGAACTCTTATACTATCTTTGCAGTCGTTTTGTCCCGCGGTCAGGACCGGGGATGCAAGGATTATGAAACTGAACCGTATGTGGTTGTTATTCGCAATTCTGTCGGCGGTGTTTGCCGCCGCCACGGCCATTCTGGCCAAAATAGGCATTGAGAGTGTCGATTCCAATCTAGCAACGGCAATCCGTACCATTGTAGTCGTCATTATGGCCTGGGTCGTAGTGATAGTCAGCCACAGGCTGGGACATCAGTCGGAAACCCTGCTCGAAACCATACGCAATATCCCCGCACGCAGCTGGCTTTTCCTGATTCTCTCAGGCCTTGCCACAGGTGCCTCCTGGCTGTGCTATTTCTACGCTATCAAGGTCGGAGATGTCAGCAAAGTAGTGCCTATCGACAAGTGCAGTCTGGTGCTGACCCTTATCTTCGCTGTCATATTTCTCGGCGAATCCCTCACCTGGAAAACCGTAGTCGGCTGCATACTGCTTCTTGCCGGCAGCATCATAATGGTTCTGTAGTGCGGACTTGGCTCTCAGTGGGCCGCTTTTCCGATAACTGCCCAGCCTGAGCAGTCTCTGTATCCTCCTTAGTTGCAGTCAGCCTCACCCCAAAAGCAAAAAAAGCCCGATTTTTTGCACCTGAGGCAAAAAAAAGAGCGTAAAAGCAAAAAAAGCCCGATTTTTTGCACCCGGAACTGAAAAAAAGGCGTAAAATCAATTCAGATTGGGTATCTTTGCATAAAACCCGAAAATCAATGACACAAGAAACAATTGCAGCGCCACAGGAGCGCAGGCGTGAGGTGTGGCTGGACTGGCTGAGAGTTATTGCGTGTATGCTCGTGATGGTCACCCACGCTACGGAACCGTTTTACTTAGGAGGAGAGGGCTCGCTTATTCTCACGCAGAGCGATGCCGTATGGGTATCGATAATGGATGTGCTTTCGAGAGCGGCAGTTGTGCTGTTCATCATAGCCTCCAGCTATCTGCAGTTCCCGCTGCACTACTCCACAGGCGAATTTATGCGGCGCAGGGCTGTGCGTATCCTCATCCCGTTCTTCTTCTGGACCATTGTCTATGCTTTGGTTTGGGGCGAACCGGTGCAGAACTTCAAGGACCTTGTCTGGAACTTCAACTACGCAGCCGGACACCTGTGGTATGTCTATATGCTGCTCGGGCTTTATCTGCTGATGCCTCTTCTTTCCCCTTGGGCCGAAAAGGTCAGCCGCAAGGAACTTCAGATTTATCTCGGGATTTGGCTCTTCACTACCCTGCTGCCATTCTTCCGCGCCTGGCTCGGAGGTTCTGCTCCGGTGATTTATGGCCCTTCAGGCATACCTAATCCTGCCAGGTATCCCCTCTGGGGAGAGGCCAGCTGGAACACCTATGGCCTGTTCTATTACTTCAGCGGGATGATTGGCTATCTGCTGCTCGGGCTTTATTTCCGCCGCTTCGTAGGAGAACTCAGCTGGAAAAAGACTCTTGCCATCGCACTTCCTGTCTTCGCAGCAGGCTTTGCAATTGGCGTAGGCGGCTTCCTCAGAAGGGTTTACGCCGATTGCGGAGGAGTTTTCCCTGTTGAAGGACCGGTGGGACTGGCTGCACTTTGGGAAACCCCTTGGCTCAACGACAGCCTCGGAGTTGCACTTATGTCAATAGCTTGGGTGCTGATACTCAGGAAGTTCAACTCGCAGACACGCTTCTGGTCCGCAGTTGTACTGCCGGTTTCCAAGGCAAGCTACGGAATGTACCTCAGCCATATGCTTGTGCTCGGTCTGGTGTCAGCTGCCCTGCGCGGATGGCTGGGCAGAGGTGAAGATGGAGTACTCGGAGTGTGGACCACTCCGGTGCAGATTCTCGGCACAGTCCTCATCAGCTACACCATTGTAGCTGTCGGCTGCATCCTCATTCAGAGAATTCCTAAGATAGGAAGCAAAATTATGGGTTAAAATTTGCTTGAAGGTATTGCATAACCCAAAAATATGTTCTACTTTTGCATTCCCAAAACGCGGGAATCGGGAGCTTAGCTCAGTTGGTTCAGAGCGTCTGCCTTACAAGCAGAGGGTCGGGGGTTCGACTCCCTCAGCTCCCACGAAGAAGATGACCATTAAGCCTTCAGGACTTATTGGTCATCTTCTTTTTTACATCCATTATGTAGTAATTTGGGATAAAGTATTTTGGAGAAAAGCACTATATTTGCAGAGCGTGACAACACGTGAAAGTACTAAACCAAATACTAGAATCAAATGAAGAGATTTGTGATTGCACTCGCAGCAGTGCTCTTTGCGATGCTTCCTGCATCCGCACAGTCTGCAAAAAACAGCGCAGCAGACAACATTATCGGAAAGTATGAATCAGTCCAGGGTACTGATGCCTACAAGGTAGAAGTCACAAAGAATACTGACGGCACCTACAAAGCCCAGATTTACTGGATGAAAAATCCTATCGACCCGAAGACCGGCAAAAAGGCCCTCGATGTAAAGAATCCTGACAAAAGCCTTCGCAACACTCCTTGCGACCGTATAGTCCTCATTCAGAACATCAAATACATCCCTGCCAAGAAAGTCTGGGGAGACGCCAAGATTTACGACCCTCAGCGCGGACTCAAGGCCAATGTCACAGCCCAGTTCCTTCCTGACGGCCGCCTCTCCCTCAAGGGAACCGTCCTCGGAATAGGCGAAACCGTTTACTGGACTCCGGTAAAGGAATAGGGCCCGCCCGGGATATGGACAAAATTTGGGACCCGCTCAGGAAAAAGGAAGTTGCACTGACACCTGAAGAGCAGGTGCGCAGCTGGTTTATCCGGCTGCTTAATCAAAGAGCCCTCGTTCCCCTTCATATGATGGGGAGCGAGGTCTCTCTTGAATTCGGGCAGAAGAAATTCCGTGCTGACATCGTTGTCTATGACCGTACCCTGAGGCCACTGGCAGTTGTGGAGTGCAAACGGCCCGAAGTGGAACTCACTCAGGAGGTAGTACTTCAGGCTCTGCGCTACAATGCAGTCCTGGATGTCGCCTATGTATTCGTCACAAACGGGAAAAATACTTATCTTTATGGCCGCAAAGGGGATAAGGGCCCGTTTGAGCCGCTGAAGGAACTCCCCCAATACGAAGAAATGCTTTTATGCCGACAATAGTACCGCAGTATTTGGACAAGGAAATCTTCCGCATCGTAAGCGACGTGGCCCAGAGCCGCGGCGTGCGTGCCTTCGCAATCGGAGGCTATGTGCGCGACTGCTTCCTCGGAAGGGAATGCAACGACATAGATATAGTAGTTGAGGGCAGCGGAATCGAGTTTGCCCGTGAAGTGGGCCGGGTAACGGGGAAATATGTCTCCTATTTCAAAAATTTCGGAACCGCAATGCTCCATTACCAGGGGGCGGAAATCGAATTCGTGGGTGCCCGCAAAGAATCCTACAGGCGCGAGTCCCGCAAGCCCATAGTGGAAGACGGCACCCTGCGTGACGACCAGCTCCGGCGCGATTTCACCATCAATGCAATGGCTTTCTCCCTTCAGAAAGACTCCTTCGGAGAGCTGGTTGACCCTTTCGGGGGCATCAGCGACCTCGCAAACGGCATTATCCGCACTCCTCTCGACCCGGACACGACCTATTCGGATGACCCTCTGCGTATGCTCCGGGCCGTGCGCTTCGCAACCAAGCTTTCCACTCCGGAGCTGAAGTTCACTATAGTTCAGGAATCCCTTGACTCTATGCGCCGTATGGCGGACCGCCTCAGCATACTCTCTATGGAGCGGATCACCGAGGAACTCAACAAGATGCTGCTCACGCCGCGGCCTTCGATGGCCTTCGAGCTTATGGACCGGACCGGCCTGCTGCAGCACATACTGCCCGAGCTCTGCGCCCTCAAGGGAGTGGAGACCGTCGAAGGCCGCGGCCACAAGGAGAATTTCTCCCACACCCTGATGGTTCTTGACAATGTAGCCCAGGCAGATGCTGCGGAGCCTAAACTCTGGCTGCGCTGGGCCGCCCTGCTGCACGACATAGGCAAACCTGCCTCAAAACGCTTCGACCCCGCCATCGGCTGGACCTTCCACGGGCACGATGTCATAGGCTCCAAGATGGTACCCGCCATATTCAACCGCCTGAAACTGCCAATCGATGCTTCCAAATATGTGCGAAAGCTGGTTTGGCTGCACCTGAGGCCCATAGCCCTTGTGGATGACGGAGTTACGGATTCGGCGGTACGCAGGCTGCTCTTCGATGCGGGAGATGAAATCGACGACCTTATGATGCTCTGCCGCGCGGATGTCACTTCCAAGAATCCGGCAAAGGTGGCACGCGTCATGTCCAATTTCTCCCTCGTGGAGAAAAAGCTGGAGGAGGTTGAACAGAAGGACCAGCTGCGCAATTTCAAGAACCCTATTTGCGGAGAATATGTAATGAAGGTTTACGGCATTCCGCCGTGCAATCTCATAGGCCAGCTCAAAGAAGCAGTAAAGGAAGCCATACTCGAAGGCGTCATAGAAAACAACTTCGAGCAGGCGGACAAGTTTATGAGGGTCAAAGCCCTCGAAATGGGACTTAAAGCCGTTGACAATGAATAAATCTGCAATTCTCCTGATTTATACGGGAGGTACAATAGGAATGAAGACGGACCCCGCTATCGGAGCCCTCTGTCCTTTCGATTTCAGCCAGATAATAAAAGAGGTTCCGGAAATCGGCAAATTCGCCTGCCGGATTGACTCCATTGCCTTCGACCCTCTCATCGACTCCTCCGACATCGAGCCGGCACTTTGGGAGAAACTGGCCCTGATTATCAAGGAAAAATATGAGGACTATGACGGTTTCGTAGTGCTTCACGGCACTGACACAATGTCCTATACGGCGTCAGCCCTGAGCTTTATGCTCAAGAACCTCTCCAAGCCGGTGATTCTCACGGGAAGCCAGCTGCCTATAGGCGCTCCGCGCACTGACGGAAAGGAGAATCTTGTATCCTCCGTCGAAATCGCGGCGGCAAAGCGACCGGATGGCAGTGCAATGGTCCCTGAGGTCGCAATATTCTTCGGCTCACGCCTTATGAGGGGCAACCGTACGACCAAAGTCAATGCGGAGAGTTTCGAAGCCTTCCAGTCGCCAAACCTGCCTCCGCTTGCAGAGGCCGGCATCAGCATACGCTACAATGAAAGCGTGCTTCTGAAGCCTTCCTATGCCCCTCTGGAGGTATTCACGTCTTTGGACACCCGTGTATCCATACTCAAAATCCACCCCGGCATCACACCTGCGGTGGTAAGCAATATCCTGCTCGGAGATCAGACCCGTGCGGTCATCATCGAGACTTACGGTTCGGGCAACGCTCCTACCAAGCCCTGGTTCCTGGACATAGTACGCGAGTCTTCGGCAAGGGGCAAGGTGCTCGTCAGCGTTACCCAGTGTCTTGCCGGCACGGTCAATATGAACCTCTATGCCACGGGCAAGAGCCTGCAGGAAGCCGGCGTTGTTTCGGGCTATGACAGCACTACAGAAGCAATGCTTGCAAAGCTGTTCTACCTCTTCGGCAGCGGCAGGAGCATAGAAGATATTTATAGCGCGCTTGGCAGGTCCTTGCGCGGTGAAATCACATTGATATGAAAAAGACAGTCAAAATCATTTCAATCATCGCCGTATCTGTTGCGGCGCTGATTCTCGTAGCAGATGTCGCCAGGCGCCTGATTCCTGAAAAGAAGGCTCAACCTGCCAGAACAGAGGAGGTTAAGCTCATCACCGAGGAAGCTCAGCCTAGCGACGGAGTCTGCTGCGCTATGGAAAACAACACCGGGTGGCTGCGCAAATCAGCCATTTCCCCGGACGGGAAGCGCATAGCCTTCAGCTATCAGGGAGACATCTTCGTGGTCAGCTCCGAAGGCGGGCTAGCAAGGCAGCTTACAAGCAGTGCGGCCTATGAGTCGGACCCTGTCTGGGCCCCGGACGGCAAGCAGATCGTATTCACATCTTCCCGCGAGGGCTCCAAGGATATATGGAGAATAGGCATAGGCGGCGGCACTCCCGCACGCATCACTACCTATCAGGGTGGCGAGACCCCGCTCTGCGTGACTCCGGACGGCAAGGTGCTGTTCAGCGCCGTTATCGGTATTGACCCCAAGACCTGCGCATTCCCCGGGGACCCTCAACTGTGGTCAGTACCTCTTGAGGGCGGAAAGCCGCAGATGGTATTCCCGTTTACCGTGGGTAATGCCAGCGTCAATGCATCAGGAGATATCCTTTATGAGGATTACAAGGGCTACGAAGACCCTCTGCGCAAGCACCATACCTCTTCCGTGACCCGAGACATCTGGGTGCGCAAGGCTTCCGACGGCAGCTTCACCAAACTTTCCGACTACATCGGAGAGGACCGCAACCCTGTGTTCGCTGCCGACGGAGACAGCTTCTGGTGGACTTCCGAGCGCGAAGGAGACTGCTTCAACATCTGGCGCAGTTCAGTAAGCAAGCCTTCCGAATGCGTAAAAGTCAGCTCGTTTGAGACTCATCCTGTGCGTAATATCAGCGCCTCCGCCGACGGCACCCTGCTCGCCAGCTGGAACGGCTCGCTCTACCTTATCAAGGAAGGCGCCGAGCCCCGCAAGCTTTCCATTTGCGTAAACAAGGACAATGACGAGCATCAGGTGGTATATCGCAACCTGACCTCAGGCGTCAGTGCCCTCTGCCCGAGCTGGAAGGGAGACGAGCTCGCACTTGTGCTGCACGGAGATGTATATGTCACCGGCGTGGATTTCAAGGCTACCCGCCGAATTACCAACACCCCATCCCAGGAAAGAGGCGTAAGTTTCGCTCCGGACGGAAGGTCTCTCTACTATGCAGCCGAGCGCGACGGCAACTGGGGCGTATGGAGAGCAAGCCTCAAAAACAAAGACGACAAGTTCTTCAGCCTCGGTGGCGAAATCGAAGAGGAACTCTTTACCGAAGCCGGCCAGACCTGTTTCCAGCCTATGGTTTCGCCTGACGGCAAATGGGTCGCCTTCCTTCGTGACCGCACCGAACTCGTAATCCGAAGCGTTGACGGCAAGCAGGAGAAGAGCCTTCTGAAGGGTGTCAACTACTCCTACACCGATGGAGACCAGGAGTTCGAATGGTGCCCGGACAGCAAGCATCTGCTTGTGACCGACCAGAGCGACGGAGGTTGGAACAACAGCGACATAGCTC
Organism: uncultured Bacteroidales bacterium; assembly: GCA_945487035.1. Taxonomy (GTDB): domain Bacteria; phylum Bacteroidota; class Bacteroidia; order Bacteroidales; family UBA932; genus Cryptobacteroides. The sequence continues at coordinate 47,594 of CALYTI010000011.1, read as the reverse complement.
TTGTAGATATCAAAGACGGCAAGGTAACCAACCTTACAAGAAGCGGTTACAGCGAGAGCAATTTCCGCTGGGCCCTTGACGGCAAGGCTATGACTTTCTGCTCAGACCGTGCCGGCTACCGCAGTCACGGAAGCTGGGGAGCAGAGTATGATGTCTATGCTATGTTCTTTGACGGAAAGGCTTATGCCGATTTCGTCCGTGACGAGAACAGTGACAAGATTCTCAAAGCCCTTTCAGGGAAGAAGGATGCCAAGAAGGATTCCACCCTTACCCTTGACCTTAAGCATATCGAGGACCGCCTTGTAAAGCTTACCCCAAGTTCCGCACGTCTGGGAAGCTACATCCTTTCCCCTGACGGTCGCAGCCTCTACTACACAGCCCGTCAGCAGGACGGTACTTCAATGTTCAAACGTGACCTCAAGTCCGGCTCTGTCAAGGAGTTGGAGAAAGGCCTGAGGGGCGGCTTCATTGCCGACCAGAGCGGAAAGAATATCTATATGATCAGCGGCAGCAGCATAGTTTGTATGAATCTTTCCAATGGCCAGAGAAAGAACATCACCTTCTCCGGAGAATTCGAGTACAGGGCCCGCGAGGAGCGCGAATACATTTTCGAGCACACCTGGAAGCAGGTTGACGAGAAGTTCTATGACAAGAATATCCACGGCCTGGACTGGAAGGCAATGCACGACAACTATGTGCAGTTCCTGCCATACATCGCCAACGGAGAGGACTTCAAGGATATGCTTTCCGAGATGCTGGGCGAACTCAACGGCTCGCATACCGGAGCAAGGTACTACAGTTCCGGTTCAAGGAATGTCGCTTACCTCGGTGTTCTGTTTGACGAAAACTGGACAGGCGAAGGTCTGAAGATTGCCGAAGTGCTTCCTGGAAGCCGTCTGCAGATTGTCTATCCGGAGCTGAAGGAAGGCGATATCATTACCGCTGTCAATGGAGAAAAGATAGGCTGCAATGCCCTGTGGTATGAGGTTCTCGACCGTCAGGCACGCAAGATGTTGACCCTGCGCATCAAGGTAGCAAAAGACAGCAAACTTGCCCAAGGCGTGAGCGATGCTCTCAATCTTGACGATGAAATCGAGCTCCGTCTCGTGGCCGGAGGCAATGACAGCGACGCATATTACACCAGATGGGTACGCCGCAACGAGGAGATTGTGGAGCGTCTTTCCGGAGGCCGCGTGGGCTATGTCCATGTAGAGGGAATGGATTCTCCAAGCTTCCGTGAGGTTTACAAGAATGCCCTCGGCAAATACCGCGACTGTGAGGCCCTGATTGTGGACACCCGTCACAATGGCGGAGGCTGGCTGCACGATGACCTTGCGACCTTCCTTAACGGCAAGGCTTATGTGGAGTTCCGCCCAAGGGGACAGTACATAGGCACCGAGCCGTACAGCAAGTGGAACAAGCCGAGCTGCGTGCTGGTCTGCGAGGACAATTACTCCGATGCCAGCGGTTTCCCTTATGTCTATAAGACTCTGGGCATAGGAAAGATTATCGGAACACCTGTTCCGGGCACAATGACTGCCGTATGGTGGGAGACTCAGATAGACGGAGCTACCGTCTTCGGCATCCCTCAGGTTACCAGCTGGGGTCTTGCCGAGGACCGTCCTCTGGAGAACCTGCAGCTCGAACCGGATATCCTGGTTTACAACGACCCTCAGAGCGTCATTGACGGAGTGGACAAGCAGCTCGAAGCAGCCGTCGCTGAAATGCTCAAAGAAATCCAGTAGGCTGCCAATAAGTATTCAAAAAAATCAGGTACCCCCCCAAGGGTACCTGATTTTTATTGTATGAGAACCTCCCTACTACTTCGGGTCAATCCTTACGGTGAATACATAGTGGCCTGCAGGCAGGAGGTATTCGTCGCGAGGAACAGCGTGCCAGCTGTCGACGCAGCCGAGTCCCATCTGCACCTTGTCAAGCATAAGGTTGGTCACATCCGAAGGCTTGATGTCGGCAGCGTGCACCTGCTTGTTTGCGTGACCTGCATCCAGGGTCTCCAGCTGATAGTGGAGAGCGGAAGCGGAGAACGGGTCGGTGGCGGTGATGCGGATACCCTTGCCGGTAGCATCGGTAAGTTCCATCCAGCGGATATCGGTCTTGTTGCCGGTCTCCTGAGGGTGGATATAAGGATAATACTGCTCGGTAACGGTCTGCTCCCAGATGCCCAGGTCTGCAGAATTGCATCTGTCGATGTAGTTCTCCACCGGACCGCGTCCGTAGTAGGTGATATTCTCGAAGCTTGAAGGCATCACAATGCGCATACCGAAACGGAAGAGACCAGGAAGGGTAATGTCCGCATCCATATCTTCCGTAATCTCAAGCGAACCGTCGGAGTTGATGCGGTAGGTCATAATAAGGGAAATACCCTTGGCGCTATACTGCACTCTCATCGTTCCGATTCCGTCATTGGCATCCTTCTCGACTTTCTCAATCCTGAATACCGGATTCTTCCAGAAAGCCATCTTCTCGTTGAGCTTTGCACCGTAGTCATTGTCGGTAGGTGCACGCCAGAATGAAGGGGTAATCTGATAACCCTCCTTGAGAATCTGCTTGCCGCCTACGATATATGAGCTGATGAATCCCGTCTGCGGATCGAAGGCAACGAGGTAGTCCTTACCGGTAATGCAGGTCTCACCTACTATCACTGTGCCGACAGTTTTCTCCAGACCTTCATAAGCTGGAACTCCGCCCTCGACAAGAATCTGCTGCTTTGCTACCTGATGTCCGTGCTTGAGAAGCTTTCCGTCAGCCTTGAGCTCGTAGCTGAGGTTGAGCAGCCACTCTCCCTCCTCATTGACATCACCGATAGGAAGATCCACGGAAACGGTCTGCTGAGGACCGCAATAAAGGTCTGACTCGAGTCCCTTTGCCACAACTTTGCCGTCGTGCAGCAGAGTCCAGTAGAGACGTACTCCCGAAAGGTCGGTGAAGAAGTTCTCGTTGCGGATTTCTACGGAAGCAACGCCATAATCATACCCCTTGAGGCTGGTCCAGATATTCTGATATACATACTTCACCTCATCCATATGTGGATTGAGACGGCGGTCAGGACTTACAAGTCCGTTGTCGCAGAAGTTGTTGTCGGACGGGTCATAGTCATTGAAGTCGCCACCGAATGCGTAGAACTCAGTGCCGTCTTCCTTGTGCCAGCGCAGGCTCTGGTCAACGAAATCCCAGATGAATCCTCCCTGGAACTTAGGATACTTGCGGACAAGGTCCCAGTACTCCTTGAACCCTCCTTCTGAGTTGCCCATTGCGTGGGCGTATTCTACGAGAATCAGAGGCTTTACCTTGGTCTGGTCTTCGCAGTATTCCTGCACCTTATCGTACGGCAGATACATATGGCCATAGAAATCGGTCTTTCCGCTGTACTCTGCCCTTTCGTACTGGACAACGCGGCCCGGATCGATTCCCTTCACGAGGTCATAGGCCTGCTCGAAGTTCTTTCCGTAACCTCCCTCGTTGCCGAGTGACCAGCAGATGATGGAAGGATGGTTGTAGTTTGCAGCCACATTGCGCTCGTTGCGCTCAAGATGGGCCTTGGTATAGTCATCGCGGTGTGCGAGGCTCTGGTTGCCATAGCCCATTCCGTGAGACTCGACATTGGCCTCAGCAACTACGTAGAGACCGTATTTGTCGCAGAGCTGGTACCAATAGCTGTCGTCAGGATAGTGGCAGGTGCGCACTGCGTTGATATTGTTCTGCTTCATTATGGTGATGTCCTGAAGCATACGCTCGCGGCTTACCACATAACCTCCGTCAGGGTCAATCTCGTGACGGTTGACACCCTTGAAGTAAATAGGCTGGCCGTTCACGAGAACGAGTGCTCCGCGGATTTCAACCTTGCGGAAACCGACCTGAACAGGAATTACTTCGGAAACTTTCTTTCCATTGTAGGTGGTGATGCGAAGGGTATAGAGATATGGAGTCTCGGCTGTCCATTTCTTCGGAGAAGGGACATCGAGACGAACGGTCTCAGCCTTGAGTTTCTTCTCCTTGCCGGTAACAACCTTGCCGTCAGTATCGAGCAGCTCCACGAGAACCTTGGTCTTGCCTGTAAGCTGGAGGTCCACATCGAGAGTTCCGTTGACATAGCTGGCATCGAGGTCAGGAGTAACCCTGACATCTGAAACATAGGTCTTGGGACGGCAGTAGATGTAGCTGTCCCTTGCTACGCCGCTCAAGCGGAAGAAGTCCTGGTCCTCGAGATAGGTACCGTCGCACCAGCGGAAGGTCTGGAAGGCGATAGTTGCTTCCTTGCCCGGCTTCACGAATTTGGTGATGTCAAACTCCGCTGCAAGTTTGCTGTCCTCACTGTAGCCCACGAACTTTCCGTTGACCCAAAGATAGATATTGCTGGTAACGGAGCCGAAGTGAATCGTGATATTGCGTCCCTTCCAGTCTTCAGGAATGCTGATAGTCCTGCGGTAGGTACCCACGTGGTTGTTCTCTACCGGAACTGCCGGAGGATTGCTGTTGAAATTGTCTTTCCAGGCATAGCCTATATTGAGATATACCGGATCGCCATAGCCGTTGAGTTCCCACATTCCCGGGACCGGCATAGTTCCCCAGTTGGAGTCGTTGAAGTCCGGAGCCCAGAAATTGGTAGGACGCTGGTCTGCATCCTTGACCCAGTTGAATTTCCATTCTCCGTTGAGAGAGAGGTAGTTCTGGCTGTTCTCCATTCCCTTTTCCACCTCTTCGAGGCTGGAATAGGCAAAGAAGTCAGTGTGCATAGGCGCACGGTTGACCTGAGTGACATTAGGGTCCTGCCACTCGTTGAAGCTCTGCGCACTTGCAGGAAGGACGCAAGCCAAGGCGAGCAGGGTGCCTGTAATTTTGGTAAGGGTTTTCATAACTATATGGTATTAGTATTATTTTTTTCTTCTATATCCCTTTGCAAGTCCTCCGGTTGAAGTTTCCTTATAGAGGGAAGGCAGGTCTTTGCCTGTCTGCTTCATCACTTCAACCACGTGGTCGAAGGAGACGCAGTGCTTGCCGTCCGAGAAGGTTGCGTAAAGGTTGGCGTCCAGCGCGCGTGTGGCTGCAAAGGCATTCCTTTCTATGCACGGAATCTGCACCAGGCCGCATATAGGGTCGCAGGTCATACCGAGATGGTGCTCCAGACCCATCTCAGCGGCATATTCGATTTGGGCCGGGCTGCCTCCGAAGAGGTGGCAGGTGGCAGCAGATGCCATTGCGCAGGCGACTCCCACCTCGCCCTGACAGCCTACCTCGGCGCCGGAGATGGAGGCGTTCTGCTTGACCACATTGCCGAAAATGCCGGCCGTTGCGAGTGCGTGCACTATCCTTATGTCAGAGAAGTTGTGCCCGCGCGAGAGGTGATACAGCACCGCCGGCAGCACTCCGCTGGATCCGCAGGTAGGGGCTGTGGCTATAATGCCTCCCGAGGCGTTCTCCTCGCTGACCGCAAGGGCGTAGGAATATACGAGGCCGCGGGTCTGCAGATGGGGCTTGTAACCCGTTGCCTTAACGTGATACATCACGGCCTTGCGCGGCAGATTGAGCGGTCCCGGCAGCACTCCTTCGGTGTTGAGGCCGCGCTGTACCGCTTCCTGCATAGCTTCCCAAATCGTTTGGAGATAGTCCCAGATTCCCGGGCCCTCGCAGTACTCGACATATTCCCAATAGCTGCGGCCGTTGTTTTCGCACCACTGCTGTATTTCCGCAAGGGTATTCAGTTCATAGACATCCTCAGTGCCGGCAGCATAGCGGTCGTTAGGCGTTCCTTCGGAAAGCGAGCCGCCGCCTACGCTGTACACCGTCCAGTCCTCCTCAAGGCTTCCGTCCGCGCCGAAGGCTTTGAACTGCATACCGTTGGGATGGAATGGGAGAAATATTTCTGGTTTCCAGATTATCTGCGTGGGAGCAAGGGGCTCCAGGACTTCCGTGATGGCGACATCAGTCATATGGCCTTTGCCGGTTGCCGCGAGACTGCCGTAGAGGGTTACTTCAAAACGGGCAGCTTCAGGGTGTCTTGCGGCAAAGTCCTTGGCTGCCTTGTTCGGGCCCATAGTGTGACTGCTTGACGGGCCCTTACCTATTTTATACAGTTCTCTGAGTGATTTCATAAATTCGCCCACTAATATAATATTTTTGACGGTCAATTCCCTCTTTTTGAGTAAATTTGACGGAATTTCAAGAGAGTGATATGAGAATAGATATTTTGACGGTAGTGCCCGAGTTGCTTGAGAGCCCTCTGGGCCACAGCATTGTCGGAAGGGCAATCAAAAAGGGGCTGGTGGAAATCCATGTCCACAATCTGAGGAAATACGGCATAGGTCCGCGCAAGAATGTGGATGATTATTCCTATGGCGGAGATGCGGGGATGGTGATGATGGTGGAGCCTGTGTTCAGGATGATTGAGGAGTTGAAGTCGGAGAGGACTTACGATGAGGTGATTTATATGTCGCCTGACGGCCAGACTCTGACGCAGGGGATTTCCAACCGGCTGTCGCTGTGCGGGAATCTGATTATTCTTTGCGGACATTATAAAGGTATAGACCACCGTATCCGGGAGCATCTTGTGACGATGGAGATTTCTGTGGGAGATTATGTGGTGAGCGGTGGGGAGATTCCGGCTGCTCTGCTTGCGGATTCTATTGTCAGGCTGATTCCGGGGGCTCTGACGGATGAGACTTCGGCGCTGTCGGATTCTTTCCAGGACAATCTGCTGTCGCCTCCTGTCTATACGCGGCCGGCGGAGTTCAACGGGTGGAAAGTGCCGGATGTTCTGCTGAGCGGAAATCCCAAACTTATCAAGGAGTGGCAGGATGCGCAGGCTCTCGAGCGCACCCGCCAGCTGCGGCCGCATTTGCTGGATGAATAACTTATCGGCAGCTGCGCAGGCTATATTATAAAGGTAGGCTGTGCCCTCCAGGACCCATGGCCGCCCATGGCCATGTGAATGGGTGTCGCGAAGCGACGGGATGGAGCGCGTAGCGCGGAAGGTCTCGGAGGGCACAGCCTACCTTTAAGTATATGTATTTTTAAAATATTTTAATAACGGAAAATATTTTTTCAAAAATTTTATGCAAATAATTTGCGGATTCAAAATTTCGCAGTATATTTGCCTTCGGAAATGATAAACAACTCACTTACGATAGTAAGGATTCTAACCAACAATATTGACCTTCTTAAAGGTAATACACTACTAACTAATCGTTAAGACCCGCAGTGATGCGGGTCTTAATCGTTCTTTCCGTACCGATTGCGTGAGCCGTAGTTTATGAGACAATACATTTTCAAAAGACTGAGCTATTTTGTAGCTTTGCACTGCAAATTATTATACCTTATGATACGAATAGCAACCACATTTCTTGCAGCGGCAATGCTGCTCGGAACAAACACAACGGTTCAGGCTCAAACTGCAGCACAGATGAGCTCACCGGACGGAACACTGACCGCAAACATCAGCCTCAGTGACAAAGGGGAAATCTGCTACGACCTCTCGATTGACGGACAGCAGATTGTGACTCCGAGCAAACTTGGCTTTGAAATGCGCGGAGTTCTCAAAGCACAACAGCTCGAGTACGAAAGCGACGGAACCATTGACAAAAATGACCGTCGGCCACATTACTCCCTTCATGACGGATTCACCGTCCTCGGCACCGAAAGCTCCAGCTTCGACGAAACCTGGGAACCGGTATGGGGAGAAGAATCACAGATCCGCAACCATTACAACGAAACCCTCGTGCACCTTCAGAAAGGATCCCGCCTCATCGACGTGCGCTTCCGCCTCTTCGATGACGGTCTCGGACTTCGCTACGAATTCCCGGAGTGCAACGACGCACCATATCTCTGCATAGTGGAAGAGCTCACCGAATTCAACCTCGCAGGCGACTACACCGCCTGGTGGATCCCGGGAGACTTCGACACCCAGGAATACCAGTTCACCAAATCCCGCCTCTCCGAAATCAGCTCGGTTTACCCTCAGGCCCTGCGCGGCAACGACAGCCAGACTCCGTTCAGCACCGGCGGCGTGCAGACCTCCCTGCAGATGAAAACCGACGAGGGCATCTATGTCAACATCCATGAGGCCGCTCTGGTCGATTACCCTTGCATGCACCTTCTCGTCGATTGCGAGAAGCACACCATGCGCAGCTACCTCACCCCTGACGCACAGGGCTACAAAGGCCGCATCCAGACCCCTGCCAAGACCCCTTGGAGGACGGTACAGCTCGCCCGCAGCGCAGAAGAGCAGCTCGCAAGCAGGCTGGTTCTCAACCTCAACGAGCCTTGCGCCCTGGAGGACGTAAGCTGGATCCATCCTGTGAAGTACATGGGAGTATGGTGGGAGATGATTGCAGGCGCCGGATCATGGGCCTACACCGACGAATACCGCTCCGTAAAGCTCGGCCAGACCGACTACGCCGCATCCAAGCCTAACGGAAGGCACTCCGCCAACAACGAGAACGTACGCAAATACATAGACTTCGCCGCTGAGCACGGATTCGACGCCATCCTCGTGGAAGGATGGAACATAGGCTGGGAGGACTGGGCCAACTGCAACAAGGACTACGTCTTCGACTTCCTCACCCCATATCCTGACTTCGACATCGCCGCCCTCAACGAGTACGCGCACAGCAAGGGCATCAGGCTGATTATGCATCATGAGACCTCGTCCAGCCCTCGCAACTACGAGCGTCACCTCGAGCAGGCGTACAGCCTCATGAACCAGTACGGCTACGACGCGGTGAAGTCCGGCTACGTAGGCGACATACTGCCGGAAGGCACCTATCACTACAGCCAGTACATGATCAACCACTACCTCTACTGCGTCACCGAGGCCGCAAAGCATCACATTATGGTCAATGCCCACGAAGCCGTGCGCCCTACCGGTCTGTGCAGGACCTACCCTAACCTCATTGCCAACGAATCCGCAATGGGTACCGAATATCAGGCTTTCGGAGGCATAAAGCCGGGCCATACCGCAATGCTTCCGTTCTCCCGTCTGAACGGCGGTCCTATGGACTACACTCCGGGCATCTTCGAGACCGACCTTAAGGCATGGTGCGGCAACGGCTCTACCGTAGGCACCACCATCGCCGGCCAGCTCGCGCTCTATGTCACGATGTACTCCCCTCTGCAGATGGCCTGCGACACACCGGAGCACTATGCCGAGCATATGGATGCCTTCCAGTTCATCAAGGATGTGCCGGTAGATTGGAGCGAAAGCCGCTACCTCTACGCCGAACCTCAGGACTATATCATCATAGCGCGCAAGGACAAGCACAGCGACAACTGGTATCTCGGAGGAGTAACCGACGAGCAGGTTCGCGAATTCAAGATTCCTTGCAACTTCCTTGAGAAGGGAAAGAAATATACCGCCACCATCTACAAGGACGCCCCTGACGCCGACTATCTCACCAATCCTAAGGCATACACAATAGAGCGCAGGACCGTCAAGGCCGGAAGCACCATCAAGGTAAAGATGGCAGCCGGCGGAGGTTTCGCAGTTTCCTTCGAAGCACAATAAAGAAAACAAATATTGAGCTATATGAAACAAAGTACTAAGGCCATCCATACCGCATATCAGGCTCCGGACGCATACGGAGCCCTGAGTATGCCGGTTTACCATACCGCAGCCTACGAATTCGCAGACGCGGACATTATGGCTGACGCCTTCTGCGGAAGGGTACCCCTGCCGGACTACTCGAGAATCACCAATCCGACAGTAATATATTTCGAGAAAAAGGTCAAGGAACTGACAGGCGCAAGCGCGGCCTACGCTTTCACTTCGGGAATGGCAGCTATAGCCAATACCCTGATGTGCCTCGCTTCCCAGGGCAAGACCATTGTCACTTCCAACCACCTCTTCGGCAATACCTGGCTGCTGATAGCAAACACTCTCGGCCGGTTCGGCGTGAAGAGCAAATTCATTGACCTCACCGACCTGGAGGCAGTAAAGCAGGCCCTGGATGAAGACACCTGCTGCATCTACGCCGAAATCATCAGCAACCCCCACCAGGAAGTTGTTGACCTGAAGGCACTTTCGGCTCTTGCACACGGGGCTGGAGTTCCTCTGGTTGCCGACACCACAATGATTCCGTTCACCCATTTCAGTGCACGCGAACTCGGTGTGGACATAGAAGTCGTCTCCAGCACCAAATACCTCTCCGGCGGAGCCACCACCATCGGAGGCCTTGCCATTGCCTACGGTCAGTGCGGGCAGTTCCAACAGATGATGAAGGAGAATCTGCTCAACCTCGGAGCCTATATGTCGCCCCACGCGGCCTATATGCAGACCCTCGGGCTTGAGAACCTCAATGCCAGGTATGCTCTCGAATCCGCCAACACCCTTGAAATCGCACGGCGCCTGAGGGACCTTCCGGCAGTGAAGAAAGTGACTTATCTCGGACTTGAAGACAACCCTTTCCACAAGCTCGCAAAGGAGCAGTTCGGCGGCACCTACGGAGCTATGCTCACAATTGACCTTGCAGACAGGCAGGCCTGCTTCGATTTCCTCAACCGTCTGAAACTGGTCAAGAGGGCAACCAACCTCTTTGACAACCGCTCGCTTGCCATCCATCCTGCAAGCACGATTTTCGGCAACTTCACTGAGCAGGAAAGGCTCGCCCTCGACATCTTCGACACCACCATCAGGCTCAGCATAGGTCTCGAAGATGTGGACGACATCTTCGAAGACCTCAAACAGGCACTCGACTGATGGGACAATACGACTTTGACAGCATCATAGAGCGCCGGGGTACCGGCGCTCTGAAAACTGATGCACTGCAGCAGCGCTACGGCAATGCAGGGCTTCTTCCCCTCTGGGTAGCAGATATGGACTTCGCCACTCCGCCCTTCATCGTGGACGCCCTCAAAAAGAGGATGGAGCACCCCATCTTCGGCTACACCGTAGAGCCTGACGACTTCTGGCCCTGCGTACAGGACTGGATTCTGGAGCACCACGGCTGGAAGGTGGAAAGAGAATGGCTCACCTACATCCCGGGCATAGTCAAGGGGATAGGTATGGCCATCAATGCCTTCCTTGCTCCCGATGAGAAGGTCATCATCCAGCCTCCGGTCTATCATCCTTTCAGGCTTGTGCCTCAGGGCAACGGACGCGAGGTGGTCTATAATCCGCTGAGAGAAAACCCCGACGGGAGCTACTCTATGGACTTCGAAAACCTGGAGCAGGTCTGCGACGACAAATGCCGAATGCTTATCCTTTCCAACCCGCACAACCCTGCAGGGATACTCTGGGACAAGGATACACTCGCGCGTCTCGCCCGCTTCTGCCACTCCCGGGGGATTATCGTCATTTCGGATGAAATCCATTGCGATATGGCCCTCTGGGGCGGACGCCACATCCCTTTTGCAAGCTCCTGCGAGCAGGCTGCGCAGTGCAGCATAACCTTCGGTTCGCCTTCCAAGACTTTCAATATTGCCGGCATCGTGAGCTCCTATGCAATTGTTCCGGAGCAAGAGCTGAGGGAGAAGTTCTACGGCTATCTTTCCGCCAACGAATACAACGACCCTCCCATCTTCTCCCCTATTGCTACCATTGCAGCATTCCGCAACGGAGAGCAGTGGAGAAAAGAGATGCTCGAATATGTGGAAGGCAATATCCTGGCTCTGGAGCAGTACTGCAGGCAGTACATCCCTGAGATCAAGCCGCTCAGACCCCAGGCTTCATTTCTGGTATGGCTTGACTGCCGCGCACTCGGGCTTGCCCACGAGCAACTTGTAAGCCTGTTTGTGGACAAAGCCGGACTTGCCCTCAATGACGGAGAAATGTTCGGTCAGGGAGGACAGGGCTTTATGCGGATGAATGCGGGCTGCCCGCGCGCGACTTTGATGCAGGCACTCGAAAAGCTGCGCTCAGCCCTCAGACCTTAGGCAAAACGGGAAGTTCGAAACTGAATTCGGTGCCGGAACCGGGTTCGGAGACAAAGGAAACCTTTCCTCCAAGGTAGTTCTCACCTATAATTTTCATACTGAAAGTACCGAGTCCATAGCCGGTACTTTTTGTTGTATAGCCCTGTACGAAAATCTTGCTTCTCACCTCATCGGTCATAACGGCTGCATTGTGGACAGCAAAGCGGACCATACCGTCACGAAGGCTTCCTTTCACGGTGACAGGCTGACCGGCACTGCTCTCGCAGGCATTCTTGAGCATATTGTAGAGAACCCTGAAAAGCAGCACCCTGTCGGTTTCCAGAAGCTCGTCACCGAGGGAGGATTCCACCTTCAGTTCGGCATTGAACATCTGCTTGGCAATTTTCTCGAAATGGGTCTGCAGATAGGCTAGCACATCGCTGGACTTCAGGACCTGTTTATGAGGCTTCAGGCTCCCGTTCATAGCATAAATCAGGTCGCGCTGAGACTTGATTTCCTCCATAAGCTGGTAAGAAATATCGCGGACTATGGCTCTGGTCTTTTCCGGCTCCGGATCATCGGGATTGTCGAGAAGTCCGTGGACTGCGCCGCTCAGATTCAGAATATCGTGGAAGAATATCCTCTCCATAGCCTTCTTGCGATGCTGTTCTGTGCGGTCCAGGAAGAGAACTACGGCATAAGGAGCCCCCTCTTCAATAAAAGGCGCGGTGGATACCAGGGCATAGTAGTCCTGATTGCCTTCCAGAAGCAGAGACACTTCTCCCTTGTATTGTTCCTGCCTGACTATGCTGTCGGGAAGCGCACGGCGAAGAGGGCAAAGCTGGCAGTTGGCGTGAGTCCCGCATCCTCCGGGGGCGGATACGGCATTGGAACACTTTAGAAAATCTCCAAGGCACATGGATACGCCCTCCTTTACAGGAGTATATGCTATAGTTTTGATAGTAAGGTCTTTATCGACGACAAAAAAAGGACAGCCTATATCCTCAAAGAGTCGGCTTTCCTCAATAAAATTTAATAATTCCAATTTATCCATGAGCGGAAATTTTCGCAATGTAGGCAAAAAGAGCAGAAATCCAATAAAAAATCTGCTATTTCTTCACAATGCGGACTTCGTAGAGCCTCGGCCAGTTCTTTCCGGTCAGGAAAATCCTTTGTGAGCGTCCCTCCCCCAGCACCGCTATGCCGTTGAGCACATCGGTATCCTGAGTACGGAGCTTGTCCGGCAAAAGTCCGGAGCAATCGATGAGAGCCTCCACTGCTCCTGTCTTCGGGTCGATAACTGCAATGGAGTCAGTAGTATAGATATTTGCCCAAATCTTCCCGTCTATCCATTCGAGTTCATTGAGAAGTCGCAAAGGGCGGCCGTTGAGTGTGACTGTAAGGGTCTTTTCGACTTTCAGGTCAGGGGTCATGAAATACAGTTTGGAGCTTCCGTCCGAGGCGATGAGCGAGCGTCCGTCAGTGGTAAGTCCCCAGCCTTCACGCGGATAGGACCAGGTCGAACGGTACTCGAGAGTCTCGGGATCATAGACAAAGACCACCTTGTTGGTCCAGGTCAGCACATAGAGACGGTCTCCCAGCACAACTGAGCCTTCGGCGAAGTATTTCCTTGAAAATTTGCGACTCTCCTGCGCCTGACCGGTAGCGAGGTCGTTGATGCGAAGCGTGGATTTGCCGTTCAGACCCGTTGTTTCGAAGAGCCTGCCTTCGTGGAAGAACAGGCCTTGGGTATAGGAGCCGGTGTCGTGCGGATATTCCTTTACGACCTCTATGTTCCAGCGTTCCGCCTTCTTCTGTGCGCGGCAGCCGAGGGGCAGCAGCGCGACAAGGGCAGCAAGGACTAATCTGAGGCAGCAGCGCATTATCTTCCTTCCTTTAAGGCGACGGCGGCCTTGACGAATTCGACGAAAATAGGCTGCGGGTGAAGGGCTGTGCTCTTGTATTCAGGATGGAACTGAGTACCGATAAAGAACGGATGCTCAGGGATTTCCACGATTTCCACCAGGCCGGTCTGCGGGTTGCGGCCGGTTGCTTTCATACCAGCGGCCTCGAACTGGGGGAGGAACTCGCCGTTGAACTCATAGCGGTGGCGGTGGCGTTCGCGGATAAGGTCCCTGCCATAGATGCGGTGGGCAAGCGAGCCTTCCTGCAGCTGGCACTCGTATGCGCCAAGACGCATAGTGCCGCCCTTGATGGTGGTGCTCTTCTGGTCCTCCATCAGGTTGATGACAGGATGCGTGGTGTAAGCGTTGACTTCGGTCGAAGCGGCATCCTCCCAGCCGAGCACATCGCGGGCAAACTCGACAACGCACATCTGCATACCCAGGCATATGCCGAAGAATGGCACTCCGCGGGTTCTCGCATAGCGGACAGCTACGACCTTGCCTTCAAGCCCGCGCTCTCCGAAGCCCGGAGCAACGAGCACACCGTCCATAGAACCGAGTTTCTCCTGTACATTCTCTTCGTTAAGGAATTCGCTGTGCACATATATCACATTGACCTTCGTGCGGTTGGCAACACCTGCGTGCACGAAGGATTCGAGAATTGACTTGTAGGCATCCTGAAGCTCGACATATTTGCCCACAAGGGCTATGTTGACTTCGTGGAGAGGGTGCTCCAAATCGTCGCAGAACTTGCGTAGAGCGCTCAAGTCAGGTTCCGGCAAGTCCTTGAATCCCAGCAGGTCGCACACCTTCGCGTCCAGCCCCTCTTCGTGCATGAGGAAAGGTACGTGGTAAATCGTCGGAGCGTCTATGCTCTGGATGACATTGCCCGGCTTGACATTGCAGAACAGGGCCATTTTGCGCCTCAACTCCGAGCTGAGTTCCTTTTCGGTGCGGCATACGATGATGTCCGGATGGACTCCGGCCTGCTGCAGGGTCTGCACCGAATGCTGGGTCGGCTTGGTCTTGAGCTCCTTCGCTGCCGCGAGATAAGGCACCAGCGTAAGGTGTATGCAGATGAGGTCCTCTTCCGGCATCTCCCATTGGAGCTGGCGTATGGCCTCGACAAATGGCTGGCTCTCCATATCTCCCACCGTACCGCCGACCTCAGTGATTACCACATCGTACTGGCCGGTGCGGCCGAGCAGAAGCATACGGCGCTTGATTTCGTCGGTGATATGAGGCACAATCTGGACCGTTTTGCCGAGGTAGGCGCCTTCGCGCTCCTTGGTGATGACGGTATTGTAGATTTTGCCGGTGGTGACGTTGTTCGCTTTGGAGGTGTAGATATCCAGGAAGCGCTCGTAGTGACCGAGGTCAAGGTCGGTCTCAGCACCGTCTTCGGTGACATAGCACTCGCCGTGCTCGTAAGGGTTGAGCGTGCCCGGGTCGATGTTGATGTAGGGGTCGAATTTCTGAATCGTCACCCTGAGGCCGCGGGCCTGCAGAAGTTTTGCGGTAGATGCCGCAACGATTCCTTTGCCGAGTGATGATGCCACTCCTCCTGTTACGAAAACGTACTTTGTATTCATATTGTCCTTATCTCCTAACAGGGGAACAAAGTTAACCAAATTATTCGTATTTTTAAGGTCGGTATGAAAGAATATGTCATCGCCCTCGACCAGGGCACGAGCTCTTCCAGAGCAATAGTTTTCGACAGGAGGGGGCGCGCCTGCGCTACCTGCCAGAAGGAATTCACCCAGCATTTCCCCAAGCCGGGAATGGTGGAACACGACCCGATGGAGATATGGGCTACCGAATATGCCGTTATGACCGAGGCGGTTACAAGCCTCGGGCTGGGAGGGGCAGATATTGCGGCGATAGGCATCACCAACCAGCGCGAGACGACAATCGTTTGGGACGCCGCAACGGGAAAGCCGGTTTGCAACGCTATCGTATGGCAGGACCGCAGGACTTCAGAGTACTGCGATTCACTTAAGGCTCAAGGTCTTACGGAAATGATTCGGGAAAAGACCGGACTGATTCCGGATGCATATTTTTCCGGAACCAAAATACGCTGGATTCTGGAGAATGTGCCCGGAGCAAGGGCGAGGGCCGAAAGGGGTGAACTGCGTTTCGGCACCGTGGACAGCTGGCTGGTATGGAACCTTACCGGAGGTTACACCCACATTACGGATGTGTCCAACGCTTCGCGCACTATGCTGTTCAACATCCACACGCTCGAGTGGGATGAGGAGCTGCTGAGGCTAATGGGCATACCGCGCTCAATGATGCCGCGCGTGTGCTCATCTTCCGAGGTTTACGGGCAGACTTCCCTGCTGGGCGACAATGTGCAGGTTGCGGGAATTGCCGGAGACCAGCAGGCGGCTCTCTTCGGGCAGATGTGCCTGGAGCCGGGAATGGTGAAGAATACCTACGGTACCGGATGCTTCCTTCTGATGAATACCGGCTCCAGGCCCATTGTCTCGCAAAACAGACTGCTGACTACAATTGCCTGGAAGATTGGAGACGAGGTGACCTACGCCCTTGAGGGGAGCATTTTCGTAGCGGGTTCTGTGGTGCAGTGGCTGCGCGACGGACTGGGCATAATCAGGAGCTCCTCCGAGGTCGAGGCTTTGGCCGGCAGTGTGCCGGATAACGGAGGGGTGTATTTCGTGCCTGCTCTGACCGGGCTCGGAGCACCGTATTGGGACCAGTACGCTAAGGGCAGCATTACCGGCATTACCCGCGGTACTACTGTAGGGCACATAGCCCGTGCCGCCCTTGAGGGCATTGCTTTCCAGACTATGGATATTGTGGAGGCTATGCAGAAGGATGCGGGAGTGCAGCTTGCGAGCCTTAAGGTGGACGGTGGCGCTTCGCGCAATAATCTGCTGATGCAGTTCCAGGCGGATATTCTGGGGACTGAGGTGGTAAGGCCGGAGGTTACGGAGACTACAGCGCTCGGCGCGGCCTGCCTCGCGGGGCTTGCGGTGGGTTTCTGGAGCGGACTCGACGAGTTGCGGGGCAGCTGGCGCGCCGAGCGCGTATTCCGCCCTACAATGCCTTCCGGGCAGGTCTCACGCACCATTGCCGGCTGGAAAGACGCCATCCGCCGGACGCTGAGCGAATAAGCCGGCAAATCCTCCCCTTACGCGACACGGACCCGCTGGTAGCCGAGCCTCTGAAGTTCAATGGCGGCGCCGATGCGGTAGAGCACCGAGTAGGTGCGCACGAGCACATAGAAGCCGAGTTCAGTCTGGGCCTCGATGCCTTCGTGGCGGATAAGACCCAGGGCTGCGAGTGCACAGCTGTCAAGGGTATCGCTGAGTTTCTTCCCTATTGCTTCAGGCAGAGCGAGCACTTCCCATAGAATGTGCTCATCCATATCGTCCCAGCCTCGGCTACCGTAATAGCTCTTGTACGGATCATCCTTGTGGGCCTCCCAGTCCACATCCCAGTTGTGCGCAACCGCCATTCCGAGAAAACCTGCCCAGGCAATGGCGGCTTCGGGATACTCATTGAAATTGAGCACCGCATCCGCTACATAATCCTGCGCATACTGCTCCCATTTGCCGTCAATGTCTTCCGAGCGCATAAACTGCTCGCGCAGAAGCCCCGCGCCCTTGCATATTTTCACCAATCCATCCTCGAGTACTGCTTCGTACCTGTCGAGGTCCGCTGTATTTACTGCCATATCGTGTCGCTGTTTTATTTGCAAAGATAATCAGGCCAGACAAAATGTGTATTCAAATCTTTTTCCCCTCCGTCAACAAGTATGTCCTGCCCGGTGCAGAAACGGTTCTCCATTGTGAGGAACCATACCCAACCGGCAATCTCTTCGGGAGAAGCCCAGCGCCGCAGAGGCGTGCAGTCCATTATCTGCTGCCACAGCGCACTATCTTCCATAACGGGACGGTTGAGTTCGGTAGTCACGCCGCCGGGAGAGAGGCTGTTGCAAACGGCCCCGAATCGGGCCAGACGCTGTGCCGCGTTGCGCATATAGGAGAGCAGGCCGCCCTTGGAAGCAGCGTAGCACGGGAACTCGGCGCCGCTGTGGGCTGAGGCGCTGCACATTATCAGGACCGCGCGCACGCCTTCGTGGAAGGCATATTTCTCTACGGTTGCTATGGTCCCCTTGAGGTTGACATCTATGTCGCGCCCGCTCTGCTGCACGCCCGCATTGGCGATGACCACTTCGCAAGGCGGGAGCTCCGGAAGGGCTCCGGTAATGTCCGCAATGATGTGGGTGTAGCTGCTATCTTCCGGAAAATCAGGGGCCGGTGCGATGTCGAGCCCGAAGACATTATGCCCTCGCTCAAGGAAAAGCAGCGCGGTGGCGCGGCCGATGCCGCTGGATGTGCCTGTAATCAGTATGTTCATATTTTCTTGTCTATATAGTCCTGTCCCACCTTTTCTTCCTCCCATTGGCGCGCCATCCTGTAGCCCAGAGGGCTGAATACGACCTCGCAGAGCAGCTCCATCAGGGCGCCGGTGAGCGAGCATACGAGCACCTGGGTCCAGGTCCAGCCGAAAAAGATGTGGCTTACGACGGTGGCGAAGATAAGGTTGTCAACGAACTGCGCAAGAGCTGTGGAAACAAACGAGCGCAGGGCGAAGCTGCCGTAGTTATTGCGCTGCAAGTGCTTGGCTATAAGGTGGTTGCTTAGGGAATTTACGGCCGAGGATACGAGCATTGCAAGGGCAGAGCCGAGGACCACATACCAGGAACCGCCTATGGTGCGGTTGAGGGCCAGGTTGGCGGCCTGCGCGACGGCAGGATCGGAGTCTAGGAAGCTGTAGTATTCTCCCCAATGCCCGGGGGTGAGGGAGAGGAGCCAGAATATGCCGCAGACGCAAAGATTGACGGCGAGGGCGGCTATCGAGAGCTTCATAGCGGCTTTGGCTCCGAAGCGTTTGCATATCATATCCATCAGCAGGAAGGAAATCCAGCTGAGGGTGAAGCCGCAGTCGAGGGCGAGCCAGTCGGTAGTGAAGAGCTCTTTGTTGGCAAGCAGGTTCATTGCGACAACGCTGAGGAAAAACAGCGCTACGACTATTGAAGGGATATTGCGAAGAAGAACTTTGTAGTCTTCAAGTTCGCGGCGGAGTATTGTTTTGATTGTCATAGGATGCGATTACATATTAAACTTTACACCCAGAAAGACGGTAATCTTCGGCTTTGCAGCGAAGTCCCAGCTCAGGCAGGATATGCTTCCGAGCTGCAGCCAGCCATTGACAGGGAAATAAAGCCAGGCTTCGCTGTACCAGCCTGCACCGCTGCCGTCCCGGGGCGCAGTCCATATGTCGGTGAAGCTGTTGAGGTTGCACCAGCCCCAGTCGTGTCCGGTGATGATGGAGAGCTGGGCTGAGGTACCGTCTGCGCTGAGCACCGGGAGATGATTGCCTGCAAAGAGGCTGCCGTTTCGGAGCAGAGGCTCGATGGCTATCATTCCGTGAGGGGTGAAGAAGTCATATGCGGCGCCGAGGTAGAGGCAGTGGGAGTCAAGGCCGTAGCTGCGGTATTCGGCGTGCAGAAACAGGGGTGCTTCCCAGAATTTATGCTCGTGAAATAGCTGGATGAAGGCAAAGCTGCCTTCCGCAGATATGTCGTCACTGAGCAGTGCGTAGCTGAAGGAATTCTCCCCAGCTTTCGAGATATCCACCATTATGTGGGTCTGAGCGGTCTTGTCCGCCTTCTGTTGGAAATGCAGGTTCACAAAGGTGGATGCTGGAGTTTGGTTGGCAGATAGTGCGCCGGAGTCAGTGTCCGGGAGTAATGTGCGGCAGTTTGCCGGCATTAGCGGCAGCAGCAGCGCCGCCGCCAAAGAAAAAATGTGTTTCATTTGCCCTTTATGTTTTAATTTATACTTCGGCGGAGGATGACAGGCCTAGAACTCCGCCTTTGGGGCTGCAAATATACAAAAACTTCCGTCAAAGCCAACACTACCTCCGACGACAAAAAGCAGCACCCGGTTTTGAACTAACCGAGAAGTATCACTATCTTTGCACGCGAAAAGAGTAAGATTATGGCAGACAGCAACTTTATAGACTACGTCAAGATATTCTGCAGGTCGGGACACGGCGGAGCGGGATCGATGCATATGTACAGGGCGAAATATGTCCCGAAGGGAGGACCGGACGGGGGCGACGGAGGCCGCGGAGGCCATGTCATCCTCAAGGCCGAACCGCAATATTGGACCCTCATCCACCTCAAATACCGCAAGCACATACTCGCTGAGGACGGAGAAAACGGCCAGGGAGCCCTTCGCCACGGCAAAAACGCCCCGGACATCATACTTCCGGTCCCGGTCGGAACCGTAGCCAAAGATGCTGAAACCGGTGAAGTCCTCTTCGAAATGATGGAGCCCGGGGAGGAACGCATACTCTGCAAAGGAGGCCGCGGAGGCCTTGGCAACAACAACTTCAAAAGTGCCACCCAGCAGACTCCACGCTATGCCCAGCCGGGAGAAGAAGGCCAGGAAGGATGGTTCATACTCGAACTCAAAGTCCTCGCGGACGTAGGTCTGGTCGGCTTCCCCAACGCCGGCAAATCCACCCTCCTTGCAACCATCACCGCTGCCAAGCCCAAAATCGCCTCATACGCTTTCACCACCCTTGAGCCCAACCTCGGCATTGTCAGCTACTATGACGACCAGTCCTTCGTAATGGCTGATATCCCGGGAATCATCGAAGGCGCCCACGAAGGCCGGGGCATAGGTCACCGCTTCCTTCGCCACATCGAGCGCAAC
Organism: uncultured Bacteroidales bacterium; assembly: GCA_945487035.1. GTDB lineage: Bacteria > Bacteroidota > Bacteroidia > Bacteroidales > UBA932 > Cryptobacteroides. The sequence continues at coordinate 27,076 of CALYTI010000011.1, read as the reverse complement.
TCCGTGCTCCTCTTTATGGTAGCCTGCACCGAAGAAGACATACCGGGCGCATACAAGACCCTTCTCAACGAGCTCAAACTCTACAACCCGGAGCTCCTCGACAAGCAGAGGGTGCTCGCGATTACCAAATGCGACCTCATTGACGAGGAAATTGAAAAAGACATAGCAAAGCACCTGCCGCGCAAAGTGCCGCACGTCTTCATATCTTCCACCAACCAGCAGGGCCTCAAAGAACTCAAGGACATATTATGGAACAGCTTGACCAAACAATAACCCTCTGGCTCAACGGCCTGCACTGCCCCTTCACCGACGGGATGTGGCTGCTCTTCAGCAACAGGACAGTCTGGATTCCTCTGTATCTGCTCGGTGCAGGGCTTATGATATGGCGCTGCGGCTGGAAAAAAGGCCTTGCCATGGTCCTGCTCACCGCACTGGCCATACTCTGCGTGGACCAGTTCGCCAATCTCATCAAGAACTGGGTTGCACGCCCGAGACCGTGCAATGACGCATTTATGAATGCAATGGGGCACCGTCTGCTCGAAGGCCGCAGCCGCAGCTACTCCTTCTTCTCCGCCCACGCTGCCAATGCAATCGCCTTCGCGATATGCAGCGCCCACGCTTTGCACCCCGGAACAAAAAGAGCAAAAGCGAAAAACGGCAGAGATACCCTCTCCACCGTTTATGCAGTCATCATTTCAATCTGGGCAACAATGGTAGGCCTCAGCCGCGTTTTCGTCGGCAAGCACTACCTCGGGGATGTGCTGGTCGGGTTCATAGCGGGGGGCATAATTGCCTTTGCACTCACCCGGCTATTTGACGCCTGTGCTGCCAAAGCCACCCGCACCGCGGCCTGACTCCGACAGTTCCGTAGCCTCCTCCCACTCAATCACCTCGTGCTTTGCCAGCACGATTTGGGCAATCCTCTCCCCCGGTTCTACGGCGAAAGGCTCAGAAGACAGATTGACAAGAATCACTTTCAGCTCACCACGGTAATCGGCATCGATGGTCCCGGGGCTGTTGAGCACCGTTATCCCGTGCTTGGCGGCAAGCCCGCTGCGCGGACGCACCTGCACCTCGAAGCCTGCGGGAATCTCAAGAAAAATGCCGGTAGGCACTATTGCCCTCTGCAGAGGAGCAAGTACTACAGCCTCCGGAATATCCGCACGGACATCCATACCGGCGGACAATTCTGTAGAATAGGAAGGAAGCGCACAGGCGCTGCGGTTGATTACTCTTACTTTCATAAATGCAAATAAAGTGAATTCGCCGGAAATTTGCTATATTTGGGGCTATGAAATTTCAGCTTCTAAGCAAAGACCCGCACTCGGCAGCGAGAACGGGAATCCTCACAACAGACCACGGGGAGATTCACACTCCCATCTTTATGCCCGTCGGAACGGTCGGGACAGTCAAAGGTGTGTATCACCACGACCTCAAGGACGACATCAAAGCTGAAATCATTCTGGGGAACACCTACCACCTCTATCTCAGGCCCGGACTTGACACTCTCAAGGCCGCCGGAGGCCTTCACAAATTCGAAAGCTGGGACAGGCCTATTCTCACGGACAGCGGAGGCTTTCAGGTTTTTTCCCTGAGCCCCATACGCAAAATCACCGAAGAGGGCTGCCTTTTCCGCTCCCACATAGACGGCTCGAAGCATCAGTTCACCCCAGAGAACAACGTTGATACACAGCGAATTATAGGCGCAGATATAATGATGGCCCTGGACGAATGCTGCCCGGGCGACGCGGACCGCGCCTATGCGAAGAAGTCCCTCCAGCTCACCAAAGGCTGGCTTGAGCGCTACGCCAGGCACTTCCACGAGACCGAGCCCCTCTACGGCTACGGGCAGACCTTCTTCCCCATCATCCAGGGCTGCGTCTATCCGGAGCTTCGCATCGAAGCGGCAGAGCACGCGCTCGAATTTGCGGATGCGGGCATAGCAATAGGCGGCCTGGCGGTCGGAGAGCCTACGGAGAAGATGTACGAAATGCTCGAGGTCCTCAATCCCGTCATCCCCCAGGACAAGGCCCGCTACCTGATGGGCGTCGGCACCCCTGCCAACATACTTGAGGGGATAGCGCGCGGCGTGGATATGTTCGACTGCGTAATGCCGACACGCAACGGCCGCAACGGTATGCTCTTCACCTGGAACGGAATAATGAATATGCGCAACGCCAAATGGGAGAACGACTTCTCGGAGCTGGACCCGGCAGGCTCTTCCTTCGTGGACCACGCATACTCCAAGGCCTACCTGCGCCATCTTTTCATAGCCGGCGAAATGTTTGCCGCAATGATTGCCTCCGAGCACAATCTCGCCTTCTATCTCGACCTCGTAAGGGAAGCCCGCAAGCACATAGAAGAGGGCGATTTCACCGCCTGGAAGGAAGCCACAGTTAAAAGAATCACTACCAGACTCTAATGATAAAGAAACTCGACTGGTACATTTTCAAGAGGTTTATGATGACCTTCTTCGTGTCGCTGATACTCATCATCGGCATAGTCATCATCTTCGACATCTCGGAAAAAATAGACGACTTCGTCAAGAACGAAGCTCCTCTGCACGCCATCATCTTTGACTACTACCTCAACTTCATACCGTATTTCATCAATATGTTCAGCCCGCTGTTCGTATTCATTACGGTAATCCTGTTCACCTCGCGTCTGGCGGCCAACTCCGAGATTATCGCCATACTCTCCGGAGGCATAAGCTACCACAGGATGATGGTGCCCTATATTGCGGCAGCCACCATTATCGCAGCGCTCTCGCTGGGACTCAACCTCTTCGTAATCCCTAAAGCCAATGAACAGAGGCTGGAGTTCGAGGAAATGTATGTGAAAAAGCGGTCATCCAACAAAACGGAAAATGTTCATTATCAGATAGCTCCGGGCGAATTCGTCTATGTCAGTTCCTTCAGCAAATGGAACAAGACAGCCTACAAGTTCACCCTCGAGAAAATCGAAAACAACCGCCTTGTGAGCAAGCTCTCTGCCGAATCCGCGGCCTGGGACAGCACTATGGGAGGCTGGCATCTGCGCAAATACACGATAAGGGACTTCAGCGAAGGCATATCCGATCAGGTCCGCACCGGAGACAAGCTCGACACCGTAATCGCGCTTACGGTAGATGACTTCTACTTCAACGACAAAACCGTAGAGAAACTGGACGCCAGGGACCTCGACAGGCTCATCGACACCCAGAGAATGCGCGGAGACGCCAATGTGATGTATGCCGAGATAGAGAAGAATACCCGCTGGGCCCTGCCGTTCTCCGCTTTCATACTCACCATTATGGGAGTCGCCCTGTCTTCCAAGAAAAAGCGCGGAGGAATAGGCTGGAACCTCGGACTCGGAATAGCATTGGCATTCAGCTACATCCTGTTCCTGCGCTTCAGCCAGATGTTTGTCTATACCGGACTTCTGCCGCCTTTCATAGCGCTCTGGATTCCGAACCTGCTGTTCGCCATCATCGCAGCGGTACTCTACAGAATAGCACCAAAATAACACAATAGAAATGAAAGAAAAGAACATCAACCTGAGGCTGATTTTAATGCTCTTCCTCGAGTTTGCAGTGTGGGGAGCCTACCTCACATCGATGGGCAGTTTCCTTGCCAAAGCAGGACTCGGTCCAAAAATCAGCATCTTTTACGCAATGCAGGGCATTGTGTCCATCTTTATGCCGGCTCTGATAGGAATTATCGCCGACAAATGGATTCCTGCCCAGAAGACACTCTCGCTGTGTCATCTCATCGCAGGTCTTTCAATGTTCGGAGCAGGACTCTATGCAATGAAGGCCGGTGAAAGCCTGCAGTTCGGCCCGCTCTTCACACTATACGCCATCAGCGTGGCCTTCTTTATGCCGACAATTGCGATTTCCAATTCCGTTTCCTACAGCGCACTCGAAGGCTGCGGCAAGGACCCTGTCAAGGACTTCCCTCGCCTGCGCATCTTCGGAACCATAGGTTTCATCTGCGCTATGTTTGCGGTGAACTTCGTCAAGAACGGAAACGGTGTCCAGTTCCAGAACTCCTACGAGCAGTTTATGGTTTCCGGCGTACTGTCCCTGCTCCTTGCAGGCTTCGCCCTGACCCTGCCGAACTGTCCTTGCAAGCCTAAGGGCGAAGGCTCCCAGTCCTTTGCTGATGCAACCGGCCTTTCAGCCTTCAAGCTCTTCAAGAACGGCCAGTTCGCAGTATTCTTCATTTTCTCAATGCTGCTCGGCGCTTCCCTGCAGATAACCAACGGTTACGCCAATCCGTTCATCAATTCATTTGCAAGCAATCCTGAGTTTGCACACACCTGGGGAGCCAACAATGCCAATGTAATCATATCCATAGGCCAGATTTCAGAGACCGTCTGCATTCTTCTCATCCCGTTCTTTATGAAGAAGTTCGGTATCAAGAAGGTGATGCTGCTCTCTATGTTCGCCTGGGTATTCCGCTTCGGCCTCTTCGGCCTCGGCAATCCGGGCAGCGGAGTATGGCTCTTCATTCTCTCCGGCCTGGTATATGGCGTAGCTTTCGACTTCTTCAATGTTTCCGGCTCGCTCTATGTGAACGAGAACACTGACAGTGGCATACGCTCAAGCGCACAGGGCCTCTTTATGCTGATGACCAACGGTCTTGGAGCAACCATAGGAACCCTCGTTGCCGGCAAGGTCATCAACGCCCTTGTATATCAGCCGCAGGCAATCGAAGGTCCTTCAGCAGGCAACTGGCAGCTCGCCTGGTTCATATTTGCAGGCTATGCGCTGGTTGTAGGCATTCTCTTCGCAATCCTCTTCAAGGATCCGCAGAAGAAAGCTTAACTCTATTCGGAAAGTCTCCGGCTTCCCTTGTATTTCAGCATCAGGAATGCGGCAAGGGAAGCCACGAAGACTCCGATGCCCACATAAGGGATGATGCCGGCCGGCAGGTTGAAGCCGATTTTAGCCGTAAGGATGAAGGTCACAACGACCGAAGTCATAAAGGCGGCAGGCAGCAGAGTCATAAGATAGACGCATCCCTTCCTCTCGCGTGAGAGCCATACGGTTGCGGCCCAGAGCACGAACACTGCCAGAGTCTGGTTGGCCCAACCGAAATACTGCCAAATCTTGTTGAATCCGTCAGCGTCCGCAATGCTGAACCACAGAAGGGCTCCGGTAGCTACGAATATCGGAATGCTGACCGCAAGGCGCTTGCCTATCGAGCTCTGATTCAAATGGAAGGCATCTGCAATGGAAAGACGCACGCTGCGAAGCGCCGTATCACCGCTGGTGATGGGGGCAATCACTACTCCGAGTATAGCAAGTACGCTGCCGAGAGTTCCAAGCCAGTTTTCACAAACTACAGTAACTACCTTAGGCGCCGCGGTAACGCCCTCGGCTCCCATCAGTGTATTGCCTCCTCCGTAAAAGAAATATGAAGCCACGGCTGCCCAAATCAGGGCTATGAACCCTTCTGTAATCATTGCACCGTAGAACACGGGCCTGCCGTATTTCTCATTCTGTATGCAGCGGGCCATAAGAGGCGACTGGGTAGCGTGGAAGCCGCTCACAGCACCGCAGGCTATGGTAATGAAAAGGCAAGGGAAGATGGAGCCGGACTTCGGACTGCGGTTGGCAAGCCCGTCCCAGAGCTCAGGAACTCCTGCAGGCCACTTCACAATGAGGCAACCCAGCAGGGCGACGGCCATAAACAGAAGCACAAAGGCAAATAAAGGATAGATTTTGCCAATGATCTTGTCGATAGGCACCAGGGTTGCCACAATATAATATATAAGGATGACGACCACCCAGATGAAGGTGGTGTCGGTCTCACCTCCCACCATATCTCCGAGAATCAGCGCAGGACTGTAAACAAAGACGGCACCTACCAGCATCAGCATCACTACGGAGAAGACCAGCATCACATTCTTCGCTCCCTTGCCGAGCACATTCCCGACGACATCGGAGACAACCACTCCCCCGCCGCGTACGGAGAGCATTCCGGTCATATAGTCGTGCACCGCTCCGCCGAAAATGCAGCCCAGCACTATCCACAGATAGCAGCTCGGACCGAACAGGGCACCCATAATGGCTCCGAAAATAGGTCCGGTACCGGCAATGTTCAGAAGCTGAATCATAAAGACCTTCCAGGTAGGCATCGGAAGATAGTCTATGCCGTCCGTTTTGGAATAAGCTGGAGTCTGTAAAGAAGGGTTGGGACAGAAAACCTTTTCCACGACCTTTCCGTAGATGAGGTAGCCGAGAATCAGGGCTACGATGCTGAGCAATAGTGTTATCATATATACAGAAAGAAAAGTTCGCAAAATTATCAAAAATTTGTGAACTTTGTCGCCCGTAGCAGTAACGATATGATGATTCAGCAGCATTTGTCAGTCGAACAGCCGTTCGAACTGGAGGCGGGAGGAGTACTTTCCCGTCTTGATTTGGTGTACCACACTTCTTCAGGAAGTCCTGCAGGACGACGCGTGGTATGGATTTGCCATGCCCTCACAGCCAACTCCGATGTGGAGCAGTGGTGGCCGCAGATGGCAGGTCCGGGGAAGTTCATCGACACGGACAGGGACTTTGTGGTCTGCGTCAATATCCTGGGCTCCCCTTACGGCAGCTCAGGCCCGGCATCCATCAACCCCAAGACCGGCAAAGCTTACCTGCTGGATTTTCCGAAAATCACAATAAGGGATATAGTCCGCACTTTCGGCTTCGTCCGCAACCATCTCGGAATAGGCAGTATAGACCTTCTGATAGGCAGCTCCATCGGAGGCTTTCAGGCCCTCGAATGGGCGGTGGCCGAACCGGATCTCATCAAAAGTGCGGTCTTTATGGCCACCGCCCCGAGGGTATCCCCTTGGCTGAGCGCCAGTGCCGAAGCACAGAGGATGGCGCTCGAAGCGGACCCGAGTTTCCGCGAGGCCGAGGGCCTCGGAGGCGGCGCGGCCGGCCTGCGCTGCGCACGCGCGCAGGCGCTCATCTCCTACCGCAGTTTCGAAGGCTACCGCCTGACCCAGAGCGAGCCCGACGCGGACTGCCTCTTCGCCGGCCGCGCCGCCTCCTACGAGCGCCATCAGGGAGACAAACTCGTGGCCCGCGGCTTCGATGCCTACAGCTACCTGCGCCTGTGCGATGAACTGGACAGCCACAATCTCGGACGCGGACGGGGCGGAGTGAACTCAGCCCTCTCTTCAATCAAGGCGAAGTCCCTTGTCATTTCCATAACCTCCGACGGCCTCTTCCCTCCCGAGGAAGGCAGCCAGTGGGCGGCCTGCATCCCTGGTGCGCAGTTCAAGACCATAGGTTCGGAATTCGGTCACGACGGTTTCCTGCTGGAAACCGAGCAGATCTGCAAGGCAATCAGTTCATTTTTAGGGTAATATGGCACGGCGTGAAACAAAAGTCGGAGGCCTTGCTTCAGTGATGCGGACAATGGATGAGCAGCGAAGCGCCAAACTTCGCGCAAAGCTCCCGCATTGGGCTGAGGTACAGGCTGCCGTTCCCTCGCAGCTGAGTCTGGAGCAATGCTCCTCCGAAGCTGCAGCGCTCTATAAAGCCTCCCTTGCAGAGCAGCTAACCAAAGGAGAAGGCAGCATAGCCGACCTCACCGGTGGGCTTGGCGTGGACAGCTGGGCGCTGAGCCGCTGCTGCGGGAGTCTGCTCTATTTCGAGAAAAACCCGGAGCTGTGCAAGGCCGCCAGGGCCAATTTCGAAGCCCTCGGCTGCAGCAACATAAGCTGCTTCAATCAGGAAAGCACGCTCCAGAGCATAGAGGAACTCCCTGAGCAGAGCCTTATCTTCATAGACCCGGCAAGGCGCAGCGCTTCCGGGAGCAAGGTGTTTCTTCTGGAAGACTGCACACCGGATGTGCTCACGCTGCTGCCGGCTATGTGCCGCAAAGCCCCGTGGATACTGATCAAGCTCTCCCCTATGGCCGATATCACTATGGCAGTGAACCGACTGCAGCAGGCTGCGGCAGAAGGCTTCGGAGTGCAGCAGGTGCATATTGTGGGCGCAGCGGGAGAAGTCAAGGAATTGCTGGTCCTTCTCGGACTCGGCGGAGGGGCCTGGAGCCTCAGGCTCGCGGATACCGACAGCGGAGCACGCCTGGACCTGGCGCCGGAAGACGAGGCGCGCAGCGTGCTGACCCTGGCGAACTGCCTGAATGCAGGCACGGTGCTGCTGGAACCCCGGCCGCTTCTTCTCAAAGCCGGCTGTTTCAAGCTCCCCTGCACACTCGCAGGACTTCGCAAACTCTCGCAGGACTGCCACCTCTATACAGGGCAACTGCCTGACGGACACCCGCTTGCACCGTTTTTCAAGCAATATGAAATAATTGAGACGCTCCCAACCGGGAACGCCTCAATAAAAGAACTCGGCCACAAATATCCGGTGGCAGAAGTAAGCGCCAAGGCTCTGCACATAAGCAGCGAACAGTTTCGCGCAAGGCTGGGATGCAAAAGCGGAATAGCCCCGGACGGGCGCCATTACCACATCTTCGGCTGCGGCACTGCCATCGGAGGACGCCTTATTGTCTGCTTCCGAAAATAGCGGTACCGATCCGCACCATAGTCGCGCCGTGGCGCAGGGCTATCTGCCAATCATCCGACATTCCGATTGAAAGCTGGCGGAAATCCTCCAGCTCAGGGAAAAGGTCCACCAGATAAGCCATAAAACTGTCAATGCGGTCGAAGTCCGCATCTATTGTCGCCTCGTCATCCGTATGCGATGCCATCCCCATCAGTCCGCAGAAGCGGATATGGCTATAGTTCGCGGCATCGAAAAGCAGGTCCACGATTTCTTCTTCGTGGAAGCCCTGCTTGGTCTGCTCCGCTCCTATATGGAGTTCCAGCAGGACGCTGACGGTTTTGCCGTTTGCGCAGCCCCATCGCTGGATTTCGTCCAGAAGATGGCGCGAATCCACCGACTGCACCAGGGTCACATGGGGCAGAACCATCTTGAGTTTGTTGGTCTGAAGATGCCCTATGAAATGCCACTGCAAATCCGGATAGGCATTGGTATCCAGAGCATTGACCTTGGAGAGCAGTTCCTGGGGACGGCTTTCCGCAAAAATTCTCTGCCCGGCGCCGTAGGCTTCGAGCACCGCTTCGAGCGGATGAAACTTCGACACGGCTACCAGCTGGACGCCTGAAGGCAGGTTTGAGACTAATTCTGAAATCCTTTCCTTAATCATCTGGAAGAGTTTTTTTCTTGATGCAAATTTACTAAATTTGCCTTGCATTGTTAATGCACCAAAACTAATTCAAACCCAAATGAAGACCAATCCAATGAGAAAGTTGCTTGCACTTTGTTCTTTGCTTGCAATCTGTTTCATTGCCTCAGCGGCTCCGAAGCTGAGAACCGTGCGTGGTACCGTCATCGACGAGTACAACGAAGGAATTCCGGGAGCGGCTGTCGTGGTGAAAGATGGTACCAGAGGCGTAATCACCGACGTCGACGGACAATTCACAATTGAGGTCAGCGACGATGATTTCCTGACCGTTTCCTTCTTAGGTTATGAGGATGAGACCGTAAAGGTCGGAACTCAGACCACTCTGAAAATCAAGATGGTCCCACTCGCCAACGAACTGGACGAGGTTACTGTCGTAGCCTACGGTACCCAGAAAAAGGCCAGTGTGATCGGTTCCATCTCAACTATTGATTCAAAGGGCCTTTCCAGCCCTGTAGGACAGCTTTCAACCAGCCTTGCCGGCAAGCTCGCAGGCGTTGTGTCAATGCAGCGCACAGGTGAGCCGGGAGCAGGTGCCGACTTCTGGATTCGAGGCGTGAACACCTTCGGAGCCAACAGCACCCCTCTGATTATCGTGGATGGTGTGGAACGTTCCATGGACCTTGTGGATGTGGATGACATCGCTTCCTTCTCCATCCTCAAGGACGCAACCGCAACCGCCCTCTACGGTGTGAGAGGTGCAAACGGAATCGTGCTCATCACCACCAAGCGAGGTGGCGAATCCAAGCCGAAGATCAGCTTCAAGGCCGAGCACGGTGTCACCCAGCCTGTAAAACTTCCTAAACTCGCCAACACCGAGCAGTGGATTGACTACTACAACGAGCTGTTCATTGACAGCGGAAGCGAGCCTGCCATCGACGAATACGCAAGGCAGATGTACCTGAGCGGTGCGGATCCGGACCTCTATCCTTCCGTGGACTGGGTCAAGACCATTTTCAAGGATATGGCCAGCACCGACCGCATCAACATGAACGTGACCGGAGGAAACAAGACGGTACGCTACTACGTGGGTGCCTCCTATTATAAGGAAGACGGTATCTTCAACGTTGCCGAGAACACCGAGCACGTGGGCTACGACAACCAGATGCGTTTCGACAAGTTCAGTTTCCGCTCCAATGTGGACATTGACATCACCAAGACCACTTCCCTGGCCCTCTCCCTCTCGACCCAGTACAACACCAAGACCGGACCGGCCGAGGACATGTCCAATCTTTATGCGTACACGATGTACTCCACTCCAATCGCATCTCCTCCGGTGTTCTCGGACGGAACCCTCGCGAATCCGGACGGAGGCTACAACCCTTACCGCATGCTCAACAGCTCCGGTTACACCCGCACCACCAACATCGTGGCCCAGTCCCTGATGACCCTCACCCAGGACCTCGAATTCATCACCGAAGGCCTCAAGGCCAGCGTGAAATTCAGCTGGGATGCCGAAAATGGAAACGTGCTCCGCAGGGTCCTCAACGAGACCTTCTATTTCGCCCGCGGCAGGGATGACGAAGGCAACATTATCTACGAACCTTGGAACGAGGGTACTGGCTACATGTCCCTGACCAGCAGCAACACCAGCTGGACCACCACCAACCTGGAGGCAGGCCTGCAGTACGAAAGAGTGTTCAACTCCGCACACGACGTGAGCGCCATGCTCCTGTTCACCAACAGGGTCAAGTACAACAACGTGCCGGGCAAATACATCTACGCCTTCCCTTACAAATACCTCGGAATAGCAGGACGTGCCACCTACAGCTACAAGAAAAGGTATTTCACCGAGTTCAACTTCGGTTACAACGGTTCCGAGCAGTTCGCCCCGGGCAACCGCTTCGGATTCTTCCCTTCAATCGCAGTGGGCTACCTCATCAGCAACGAAAAGTTCTGGGCTCCGCTCAAGCACGTGGTCAATGACCTCAAGTTCAAGGCCTCCTACGGAAAGGCCGGAAACGACCTTATGGCCTCCGGCACCCGTTACGGCTACAACCCTACGGTCGACACCGGCGCTCCGGGCTTCTCCTTCGGAAATACCCCTACCTGGATTGGCGGTATAGCCACAGGCTACCCTGGCAACCCGAACATGCGCTGGGAGGAAGCCACGAAGTTTGACGCGGGTATTGAAACCAAGCTCTTCGGAGCCCTCTCCATCCAGGCCGACTACTTCTTCGATATGCGTGACGGCATTCTCATCACCAGGCAATCAACCCCGGGCGTGATGGGTGTCATCAGCGAAATGGACGTGAATATAGGAAAGATGCAGAACCAGGGTGTGGACATGGGACTGCAGTACGAGCAGAAGTTCGGAGATCTCTATCTTTCCGCCCGTGGTAACTTCACCTTCAACCGCAACAAGAGGCTCTACGACGACCAGGCTCCGCTTGACTGGACTTACCAGAATCTTACGGGCTTTGCCCAGGGACAGCAGCGCGGTCTTATTGCCGAGGGTCTGTTCGAGAGTCAGGATGACATCGACACTTGGCCTAAGCAGACCTTCAGTCCGGTCCGTCCGGGAGACATCAAGTACCGCGACATCAACGGAGACGGTGTGGTCAACACCTTCGACGCAGTCGCAATCGGTTACACCACCATTCCTGAAATCAACTATGGTTTCGGTGTCAGTGTGGGCTGGAAGGGCTTCGACGCCTCCATCTTCTTCCAGGGTGTGGATCACGTGACCCGCATCATCAGCGGATTCAACCTCTTCGGTGCATCCAGCCAGATTGAAAAGCTCGGCCAGATCTACGAAGACGTGGCATTGAACCGCTGGACCCTGTCCAACCAGAACCCGGATGCTCCATATCCTAGGCTCTCCCTCAACAAGGTGGAGAACAACCAGCAGGCATCGACCTACTGGCTCAGGGACATGTCATTCCTTCGTCTTAAGAATGCCGAAATCGGTTACACCATTCCTAAGAAACTCAGCAAGAAAGTGGGACTTTCGACAGTGCGCATCTACGCACAGGGCGTAAACCTCCTGACTTTCAGCAAGTTCAAGCTTTGGGACCCGGAGCTCAACGCAAGTTACGGCAATGTCTATCCGACAATGCGCACAGTGACTTTCGGCGCTCAGTTGAACTTCTAAAGGAATCACAAGATGAAAAAAACATATAAATTTCTATCAGTATTATTTGCAGTTGCGGCCGTAAGCGCCTGTGACGGCTATTTCGATGCCGATCTCTCCAACCAGCCTACCATGGAGGAGATTTTCAGCAACAGCACTACAACACACAAGTTTCTTGCGAACTGCTACAGTTATCTCCCGCTCGACGGAGAAATTGTAGGTAGCGACGGCTGGGTTGTAGGTCGTTCCGACGAATCCCGTTACTCCTGGTACCAGTGGGTTTACTATGAGCTCTACCGCACCGGCAACTACTCCAGCGCCACTCCGTCCAGCGAGACCTATTTCAATTACTGGGACAAGTTCTATGTAGCGATCGAGCAGTGCTCCACCTTCATGGAATGGGTGGATATGGACCAACAGGACAGTCCTACCGTGCGGGAGTATATGAAAACTGAAGCCAGGTTCCTGCGCGTATTCTACTACTACTGCCTTTTCCGCCAGTACGGACCCGTCTTCATCTGGGGTGACAAGAGGGCCGACACCAGCCTCGAGTCCACGGAGATCGACCGCCACACCCTTGAGCAGAACATAGACTTCATGGTCTCCGAACTTGACAAATGCATAGAGAAACTGCCTCTGACCGTTAGCGAGGCCGGAGAATCCGAATCCACCTGGAAGGGACGCGCCACCAAGGGAGCCGCAATGGCGCTCAAGGCAAGGATCCTGCTCTGGGCCGCATCGCCTCTGTACAACGGCGCCGAATTCCTCAAGGGGATGAAAAACCACTACGGAGACTACATCTTCCCTCAGGAGTATGACCCGAACAAATGGGAAATCGCCGCTAAGGCCAACAAGGCAGTGATTGATTTGAACATGTACGAGCTCTGCACTTCCACCGAATACGGCGACAAGTTCAAAGACGGAGCAGCTGCCTACAAGAAAGTGTATTTCGAGACATGGAACAAGGAAACCATATTCGGATGGTGGAAGCGCACCTCCAAAGCCTACAACTATATGGGAGGTTCCGGAGCCTGCCTCGGATGCGCATGCCCGGCCTTCCGTGCAGACCAGATTCTCTGGGGCTTCGGAGGAATCGCACCATCGCTCAAACTTGTGGACACCTACCCTATGTGGGAGTCAGGACGCTACCCTGTCACCGGCTACGAGGGCAACAACGACTACTCCCGCCCTATTGTAGACCCGCTTTCAGGCTATGAGGCTACAGGTTTCACCGAAGGTTACAAACAGCCTATCGATGCCGACTGGGCTCCTGCCTTCAAGGCGCACAACAGTTGCATAGGACGTGACCCGCGCTACTACTCTTCAGTGGTTCCAAACGGATTCTACTGGCCAAACAAGGACATCAAGGTCAGGTTCACCTGCTACAACAACTCGGACTGCTCGGCACCTTGGCATGCATCCAAGTCTGCAGTACGCGTAGGCTATGCCTGGAGGAAATTCTATCCTACAGACCATCCTCTTCTCGTACAGAGCGACTACACCTCCCTGAAGACCGTCTATCCGGCCATACGTCTTGCGGAAATCTACCTCAACTACGCCGAGGCCTGCAACGAAAAGCCTGACCGCGACGAGGCCGAGGCCCTCAAATACTTCAACCTCGTGCGCAACCGCGTCGGTCTGAACAATATCGAAGAGGCCTACCCTGAGGTAATAGGCAACAAGGAACTCCTTCGCACACTTCTGAAGAAGGAGAGAATGGTGGAGTTCGCAATGGATGCCATGCGCCACTACGATGCCTGCCGCTGGATGGATGCAAAGGACGAATACCCTTGCGAGAACTGGACTCTCAACACCAAGTCCGACAACTACGAGGACTCTTACGAGAGAGTTCACGATGTCTTCATCGGGGATCCTGCAAGATTCTCCAACAAGGACTACTTCTTCCCGCTCTCTGCCGAAGACATCGCAAAGATGCCTAATTACACCCAGAACTACGGATTCTAACGGACAATGAACATGAAACACATCATACCTTTGTTGGCAGCCTCTGTCCTGATGACGGCGGCCTGCACCCATGATCTCGACACGAACATGGTCTCCGATGTAATCGGGTTCGCAACCACGACCAATATCACGGAACCATCTCTGCTCATAGACGGAATAGACATCTCCGTTCTGAAATCCGGCAAAGGCCAGGCGACAAGTGAGACTGCAAAGGTCAGCATTGCCGCCTTCACCCAGTCGGAACTTGATGAATACAATGAGGCCAACGGCACAGACTTCCTGCTTGCCCCATCCGGCAAATACACTCTGGAAAGAACGGAACTTGACTTCGCCGTCGAGGATTCCCGCCAGATCCTTCACGTAGACTGGGACAAGAACTATTTCTTCAACACCAATGATGGAGGGGCCCACTATGTGATTGCCCTGAAAATCAGCGAAAGCTCGATAAAACTGGACAGCCTCCGCAGTTTCCTGCTCATCAGGCCTGTGCTCAGCAAAGTGGGCTTCCAGCATAGGGACATACGCAACTTCTATCCTGATGAAAAGATGTCCGAAGAAGTGAGCGAGTACGAAGGAACAGCAAAGATAGACAATCCTATCTCCACCTCAGACGTAACGGTCAATCTGCTGATAGACAACAGCCTGATTCCGGCCATTTCCGAAGAAAGGAAAGTCGATTACAAGCAGGCCCCTGACGGACTCTTCACCCTCTCTGAGGACAAAGTGGTCATCAAGGCGGGTGAGAGTTTCGGCTATTTCAAATTCAGCGTCGACTACCGCGTACTATTCGACAGCGAAGGCGAATTCAAGGAAAAGGGCGTCAAGTACATCGTTCCTCTGCGAATGGCTGACACAGAGCCTGTCCTTATAGGTAAAGACTCTCTCTCAGTGGGTTATGTGATAGTCAACATTTCTGATGACAGCACTGTCGAACCGCCTGTCGGACAGGAAATCAGCATTATCCACGGACCTTGGAACATACTTGAAGGAAAGGACACCCACATCGGCAACGACCCTGCATGTCCACAGCCTGGCTGGTACAGCAACTACAACACCAGCAAGCTTGTGGATTGGAACTTCACTAATTCAACAACGGATGCAACCGTGAACGGATACTGGGGCTCCTGGTATTGGACCGAGCCTGAATTCCCTATGGTCTTCGTCTTCGAACTCGACCAGGAATACATCTTCGGAGGCTTCAACAAAGTGGATGCATCCGGAGTTCAGGGCCAGTTCCAGGATTTTGAAGTCTATACAGCAAGGGAGTATGCCGGAGAAGACACCAAGTGGGTGCTCGCCGCCAAGGGCAATACCGGACACAGGGGATGGCAACAATTCGGAGACGGATCCAATGTGGAAGACATACTCAACAGGTTCAGCTATCCTATTCCTGGAAAAGAAGACGAAGCCGGTGTATTCAACTACACCCGCGGCAAGTACATCAAATTTGTAATCGTCAAGAAGAGTGGCGCTTACCCTGACATCAAGGGTGGCTATCTTTCCGAATTCTATGCACGCGGCTGGACGATGTAGTACTCTTGCTCTTCTGGCTTTCTGCCTGCTCTGCTGCGGGCAGAAAGCTCCGGAAGAGGAACTGAGGGCAGCTCTCAGACTGACTGTAATCGACTGCTTTGCCGGAGGTGTAAACCTGAAGGTGGAAGCTGTCAATGCACAGTCCTGCTTCGTTCTCTGCCTGGAGGAAAGCAAAACAGCCCCGGATGCTCAGACAGTCATAAGCCAGGGCATGGAAGTTCAGCCTGGCAAAGTCTCAATAGAAGGCCTTGAAGCCCAGACCAGCTACATTGCCTACGGCGTGGCTGTGTCGAAAAGCGGAGAAAGCGGAATGCTCACCAAGGTTCCCTTCATCACAACCGAAGGCGCGGCCTTTCTCTACGATTGGGAAAAAAGGCGCAGTGAACTCCCCCGCTATTCCAATATGGCTCTGATCTACGGAGGAAGCGCACATCGCGATCCTTTCCGCTGGGACAAGGAAAGGTTCGATTCCCATGTGACCTGGACCGACACCCTGGGCAAGGAACGCTGGCTTTTCGACGCCTTCCTTGCAATAGAGTTTGTGGATACTCAGTACAATATGGAATATGCCGGAGGCTATGGAAGACAGGCTGCAAACAAGGAATCCTGGACAAGACTACTGGATTACTGGTTTGAAGAAGGCTACGGCTTCGATGCCCTGGACCAGTCCATAGAGGATGCAATAGGAAGGCTGGGCGAGCCCCCTGTCAAGCGCAAGGTGGTGATGACAATGCCGGATGCGATTCTGCACGAGCAGTTCAAAGACATCAACTCCTCAACCCAGTACTGGGGCTATTTGGACGGCAAGATGCTTGACTTCAACCAGAGTTCGGAGCGTGTGAGCGCAATGCGCTGGTTTGTGGACGAAACCCGCCGCCGCTGGAGCCTTGCCGGCTACAAGAATCTGGAACTGATAGGTTTCTACTGCGTCAGCGAGGACCTTGCCGTTCCGGGCTACGGCTACAGTCAGGACCTCAAGCGCTGGGAGGATGTCTATCCTGCCATCAGCAAATATGTCCATTCCTGCAATGAGACCATGAACTGGATTCCTTACTTCAAGGCTGCAGGCCATCAGCTTTGGGCCGACTTCGGCTTTGACTACGCCATGATGCAGCCAAACTATTTCTGGCACGCGAACTACAATATGAATGATTTCAAAACCATCATCCAGAAATACGGACTCTCGATGGAGTTCGAGTTCGACGACGCCGTGCTGGAAACAAGCGAAGGCTACATGGACTACAGGGTACGCTTCAACAAATACATCTCCCTCTGCAAAGAACTTGACCTCTTCCGCAAAAGGGAACTCTCCTACTATATGGGTGGAAACACCCTTTACAATCTCAAGCACTCCGAGTCCGCTAAGGACAAGGAGTTCTATCAATTAGTTTGCGAATTCATAAACGACAGCGAGCACTGACAATGACAAAAAAACTCCTTCTCTGCGCCCTTGCAGCAGCCCTTGCATTTTCCTCCTGCAATTGTGACCCCGAGGTGCAAAGCGCCAAGGCCCTGACCGAGCGACTGCTCGAAGGGCAGGCAAAGCATTTCAAATACATCCACACCGACGACAGCACTGATGTGTTCAGCGTCGAATCCAGAAACGGCCGCATTGTAATCAGCGGCAACAATGCCAATTCAATGGCCGTGGGCCTGAACTGGTATCTGAAGAACTGCTGTCTGACGACAGTCAGCTGGAACGAGGCAGACCCGCTGTGGATGCCGGAGGTACTTCCGGAAGTGCCGCATAAGGTCACCATAGAAGCGAAAGCGAAAGACCGATTCTTCCTCAACTACTGCACCTACGGATACACCATGCCCTGGTGGGGCTGGAAGGAGTGGGAACATATGATTGACTGGATGGCCCTCAACGGCGTGACTATGCCTTTGAACATCACCGGCCAGGAGAGCGTGCTGCTGAAGGTCTGGGAGCATTTCGGCATTCCTGCCGACAAGGTGCGCGAGAGTTTCACCGGTCCTCCTTTCCTGCCTTGGAACAGGATGATGGACATAGACCGCTGGAACGGCCCTCTGCCGCAGAAGTTCATAGACGGGCAGGAGGCTCTGCAGAAGAAGATACTGCGCCGCGAACGGGAGCTCAATATGAAACCTGTCCTGCCGGCTTTCAACGGTCACGTGCCTGCCCAGCTCAAGGAGCTGTATCCTGATGCTACAATCAAAGAGGTGACCAAATGGGACGGCTTCGAGCCGGAATACGGCTGCTGGTTCCTCGACCCGGAGGACCCTCTTTTCGGTCAGGTGCAGAAACTCTTCCTTGAGGAGCAGGAAAAGCTCTATGGCACCAGCCACGTCTATGGGCTCGACATATTCAACGAAGTTGACTTCTTTGAAGGGGCTGCCGGGGACGAGTGGGACCCGCAGATGCTCGCACGCATTTCCAAGCACGTCTATGAAACCCTCTCCGAGGCTGATCCTCAGGCAGTTTGGCTTCAGGTTGGCTGGATGCTGTATTTCGACATGAAACACTGGACTCCGGAAAACGTGGAGGCCTATCTTACGGCCGTCCCTCAGGGAGGAGTGGCCATGTTGGACTATTTCTGCGATGAAGCGGAAATATATAAATTCAACAGAAACTTCTACGGCCAGCCGTATTTCTTCTGCTTCCTTGGCAATTTCGGAGGCAATACCAACCTTTCCGGCAACTTCCGCGAGCTGAGCCGCCGCATTGACGCGGTTTACAGCAACGGCGGGGATAACCTGCTTGGACTCGGAGGCACACTGGAGGGCTTCGGCGTAAGCCAGTGGCTCTACGAATATGTGCTGGACAGGGGCTGGGAGCTGGGGCAGAGCGATGACCAGTGGCTCAAGACTCTTGCCCGCCGCCACGTGGGACGCCCGGACCCAGCCATCGAGGATGCCTTCCGTATGCTGGCGGATGATATATATGTAAAAACCACATACTCAGGCATTTGCCCTATCGCCTGCATACACCCTTGCCTCGAAGGCAACTGGCGTTGGACCACACTGCCCGAGGTGCCATACACCTACGAAAGCATTGCCGCAGTATGGCGCAAACTCCTTGAGAGTCCGGCAGATACGGACTGGTACCGCTTCGACTTGGTGAACATAGGAAGCGAAGTGCTGAAACTCTGCTTCCCTGCCGAAAGGGACGCCTTCACGCAGTGCTACTACAGGCGCGACCTGAAGGGGCTGAAGGAGCATAGGGACAATATGCGCCATCTCTATGATCTGTGGGAAGAGCTGCTCGCCTGCCACAGCGCATTCTCGCTGCGGGACTGGATAGAACAGGCCCGAAGCTGGGGAGATACGCCGCAGGAGAAGGACTATTATGAGCATTGCGCCCGCGTGATACTTACGAGTTGGGGCGGCACGGGCCAGCTTACCGACTACGCCAACCGTCAGTGGAGCGGTCTGGTGAGGAACTATTACCGCCAGAGGTGGGAGATGTTCTGGGATGAAATCATTGCGGATGTCGAAGGAACAGGCCCTGCCTTCGACCAGAAGGCCTTCGAGAAGCGCATCCGCGCCTTTGAACTGGACTTCGGGGAGGTGGACCATCCGCTCGAGTGGCAAGAGAGCGGCGATGCCCTGCAGGTGTCCCGCAAGATTGCAGCGGAGCTGGGCCTGCTGCCTGCAGGAGCAGTTTCGATAGTGCCTCAGCCGACCACCCTGATTGCCAGCGGAGATCCTGCCAGTCTGGCAAAGGGACGCTTGTGGCTGCACGACAAGGAGCTCTCACAGCTGCTGGAAGGCTTTTGCAGCCTCGCGCTCAAATACGGCGCCGGACAGTGGCAGAGCGTGCGCAACAGCTGCGATGCCGATGTGCTGCTGAGCCTGGATCCGAGCCTTGCCGAGGAGGCCTATGTGCTTGAGACTCAGGATGGTAAAATCAGCCTTCGCGGAGGTAGCGCCCACGGCGTATGGAACGGCCTGATGAGCCTTATCCAGATCAAGGTCCAGTGCGGCGAAACAGTGCCTGGCATCTTCCTTGCCGACGAGCCGGCCTTCGCTTACAGAGGCACCCATCTGGACGTTTGCAGGCATTTCTTCAGCGTGGAGGAAGTTAAGGACTATATCGACATACTCGCGCTTCACAAAATCAACACCTTCCACTGGCATCTGACCGAAGACCAGGGATGGAGAATCGCGATAGACAAATACCCTAAGCTCGAGGAAGTGGGGTCCCGTCGCAAGGAAACCCTCATAGGGCCGCTCTACGCCATGATTGGGTACGACGGCATACCATATGGCGGATGCTACACCAAGGAGGATGCGAAGGAGATCGTTCGCTACGCCTCGCAGCGATGCATCACCGTCATCCCGGAAATCGAGATGCCAGGCCACGCCATCGCAGCGCTTGCCTCCTACCCTGAGCTCGGCTGTACCGGCGAGGGTTACGAGGTATGGACCCGCTGGGGTGTGAGCCCCGAACTCTTCTGCGCCGGCAACGACAAGGTTTTCGAGTTCCTTGAGAATGTGCTGGATGAAATCTGCGAAATCTTCCCGAGCGAGTACATTCATATCGGAGGAGATGAGGCCCGCAAGGACCGTTGGAAGGTCTGCCCTAAATGCCAGGCCAGAATCAAGGCTGAAGGACTGAAGGACGAGGCTGAACTGCAGAGTTGGTTCATCAGAAAGATAGAAAAATACCTCAATTCCAAGGGCCGCCGCATTATCGGCTGGGATGAAATCCTGGAAGGCGGAGTCACGAAGACCGCAACGGTGATGTCCTGGCGCGGGACCCAAGGCGGAATCGAGGCTGCCAGAATGGGTAACGACGTGATTATGACTCCGTCCAACTACTGCTACCTCGACTGGTACCAGACCGCTGACCCTGCTGGGAACGCAGAGCCTCTGGCAATAGGCGGATGGCTGCCTCTGCGCCAGTGCTACAGTTTCGACCCATACGACCAGCTCACACTGGAGCAAAGGAAGTACATCAAGGGTGTGCAGTGCAACCTTTGGACTGAGTACATTCCTGATTACAAGCAGATTCAGCATCAACTGCTGCCTCGCCTTGCGGCCATCGCGGAAGTCGCGTGGTCCGAAGACGGGCGTACAGACTACGATTGCTTTGTGCAGAGGGTGAAGACTTCCCTGCTCCCGCTCTACAATGCAAGAAATTACAATTACGCAAATTACGCTTTCCAAAACCCTCCATTGGAATAAAGATGAATATTTTATCGGCAGCGGCAACAATATTGCTGAGTCTCAGTCACCCTGACGGAATCTATCAGGTCGGTGACACGGTAAAGGTCTATGCTTCTCTTGGTGACAAGACGGAGCTGGTGCACAGCGAAGTGGCCTGCGAGGGCCCTGAGAACAGGATTTTTGACTATGAGGACACCCAGATCGGCTGGGTGGTCGCACCTCAGGACTACGTCCAGGGCGTGCCTTGTCCCAAGGATTTCAAGCGATGGTGGGGCAAACAGCTCAAGGCAATGCGCCGAGAGAAGATGGAACCCGTGCTCAGGGAGATGAGCGGGGTCAGCGACCCGGATGTGATTTGCTATGAGCTTGAAATCAATTGCATAGGGGATAATCCGGTGCGCGGCTATGTGGCAGTTCCGAGGGCGGAGCGCGAGGGCGGCTACCCTCTGGTGATGTACTTCCACGCAGCCGGCGTTGCAGGACGATGGTGCCGCTGCTGGCCCGAGGAGACTATTTCTATGGCAAAGTGGGGCAATGGTGCGATATGCGTGAATATCAATGCTTTCGGTATGGAGAACGGCCGGGAGCAGGAGTACTACGACGCCCTTGAGCAGGGCCTCTACAAGGACTACTCCAAACGCGCTTCCGAGAGCCGCGAGGACTATTTTTTCAAGAATATGTACCTGAGGGCCGTGCGCGCCCTGGATTTTGCCTGCACCCTCCCGCAGTGGGACGGCAAGCGGGTTCTGGCCTATGGTCAGAGTCAGGGAGGAGCCCAGGCTTTCGCTCTTGCAGGACTGGACAAGAGGGTGAGCGCCGTGGTGGGTATTGTCCCTGGAGGCTGCAATTCTGCAGGATCCGCGCGCAAGGCTGGCTTTGACAGCTGGCCATATACCTACAAGAGTTTCGTCAACTCTCAGCAGGGTCAGAAGATACTGAGCTATTTCGACGGCTGCAACTTTCTGGCAAACACCCGTGCGAAGCTCTTTGTGGAAATCGGCCTGATGGACCAGACCTGCCGGCCTTCGGCAATTTTCTCAGCGCTCAATGCCAATCGCGCAAGCCGTAAGGGAGGGTGCTGCGGTGAAGGCGGCTCAGGCCTTTACGGGCCGGAGGTGACGGTGCTGTGCTCCCCTTGGCGCTACCACGACGAGCCCAAGCCCCGTTACTGGGAGCACTGGCGCGACACCATCTACACTGCGCGGATGCAGTGGATAAATGACTATCTGCAGTAGCGGAAACCTTCTTTAAGGCCGGTTTTGGCCTCAGCCTCAAAATGCTGCCAATCCGATGATGGCAGCAATGATTGTAGTGCCGAGGATACCGGAAATGGCTATGCGCATAGGACTGAGGCGGGTGCCGTCTTCTTCAAGGCGGTTGGAACGCACCGAGTAGCAGCAGTCATTCCCATCGACATAGAATTCGGTGAAGTTGCGTATGGTAACCATCTTGGTTTTGCTGTCTATACTGCCGTTGACAACTCCGGAGTTGGAAACGGTGGTATATTCAGTCTGTATATCTTCGTAAACATAGATGGTACCTCCCAGGCCGTCGTTCACGCTGCGGTTCGGGGCACCGTACTCCTTGACTATATCGGCATAGCTGCTTCCCTGCCATATTGCGTTCAGCTCTTCCTCCACCGGAGCATAGGTCGGCACATAAAACCAGTCTTTCATTGCGGCGCACGAGCTCAGCAGTGTTATCATAATGCCGAAAAACAGTAACTTGAGGGTAAAATTTCTTTTCATATCCCAAATTTAGTGAAATATTTGTCATACCGGTTTACGGGATGATACTTATCTTGGAATTACTGTAGGAATTTGCGAAATTAGCGCTGATATACATAATAACACTGTTTCGTTATGAGAAAACTATATGCCATTGTGCTTATGCTGTTCTGTTGCACAGCAAGCCTTTTTGCAAACACTGATGTCCAGGACCCGCAGGCTGACCCGCAGGCTGTCGTCCTTTGCGGCAATGCCCGTTTCACCGTCCTCACCTCCAGGATGATAAGGATGGAATGGTCCCCGGAGGCGAAATTTGAAGACAGGGCCTCCCTGGCAATCGTAAACCGCAATCTGCCTGTTCCTGACTACTCAGTACAGAAGAAGGGAAAAGGAGTGATTATCAAGACAAAAGACTTGACTCTCAGCTATCGTGGAGGAGAATTCACACCGCATTCCCTTACGGTTTCACTGAAGCTCGACGGCAAAAAGCTAACCTGGCATTACGGAGACACCGACCCTGAGAATCTTCTCGGCACAACCCGTACCCTCGATGGCTGCAGGGGTTTCGATATGATGGAGCATCCTGCCCACAAGGATCCTTTCGAGCAGGGAATCGTTTCCCGCTCCGGCTGGGCAGTAGTTGACGAAAGCGGCCGTCCGGTATATGAAAAAGTGGATGAAGATTGGGACAAATGGATTGTCAGCCGTGAGGACAATGAGTCTAAGGACCTATACTTCTTCGGTTACGGTCACGACTACACAGCGGCTCTCGGTGACTTCACAAAGGTAGCCGGACGCATTCCTCTCCCTCCGAAATACACATTCGGCTACTGGTGGTGCCGCTATTGGGAATACTCCGATTACGAGCTGCTTGACCTTGCGAAATCCTTCAAATCCTACAATATCCCTGTGGATGTGATGATTATCGATATGGACTGGCACGAGACCTGGTCCGAGCTCAAGGCCAAGTATCAGAAGGACGAATTCGGCCAGAGGATTGGCTGGACAGGTTTCACCTGGAAGAAAGAACTCTTCCCTAACCCGAAGAATCTCTTCACCCAGCTGCACTCGATGTCAATCAAGACATCCCTGAACCTGCATTTCAACAATGGCATACAGCCTTATGAGGAGCCCTACAGCCGCTTTGTAAATGACTATCTTTCAAGGACTTCAGATTATGACGGTCCTAAGGGCTACATCCGTGAAGACGGCTCTGCGGCCGCAGTTCCTTTCCGCATCGACCAGATAGAATGGACTGACGCCTTCTTCAACAGCGTCATCCACCCTCTCGAGAACGACGGCGTGGATTTCTGGTGGCTTGACTGGCAGCAGTGGAAAAACAGCAAGTACCACCCTGACCTCAGCAACACTTTCCTTCTCAACTATGCTTTCTTCCGCGACAAGGAAAGGATGACATCTTCTCTTGGAGACAAGGCACCACGCGCTATGATTTATCACCGTTGGGGTGGACTCGGAAGCCATCGCTATCAGGTCGGCTTCTCCGGCGACACCTACGCGACCTGGGACGTGCTTTCATTCCTTCCATATTTCACGGCTACAGCATCCAATGTGGGCTACGGCTACTGGGGCCACGATATCGGAGGCCATATGCAGCCTAAGGGCGTTCGCGAAACAGACCCTGAGCTCTATACCCGCTGGCTGCAGGCCGGAGTATTCACTCCTATCTTCAAGACCCACTCTACCAAGGATATGACTATGGAGAAGCGCTTCTGGGTATTCCCTGACCATTTCGAGGCTATGAGAAGCGCCATCCGTCTGCGCTACGACCTTAGTCCATATATCTATACTATGGCCAGAAAGGCTTATGACACAGGCGTTTCGCTCTGCCGCCCTCTCTACTACGAGTGGCCGGAGGACGACAGGTCTTATGACGAAAAATATGAGTTTA
Source organism: uncultured Bacteroidales bacterium (assembly GCA_945487035.1). Lineage (GTDB taxonomy): Bacteria > Bacteroidota > Bacteroidia > Bacteroidales > UBA932 > Cryptobacteroides. The sequence goes on along the minus strand of CALYTI010000011.1, from coordinate 2,533 downwards.
TGTTCGGAGACGACATTCTCGCGACGGCAATCAGCGCACCTGTGGACAGCATCACAGGTACGGTTGAGCATCATATGTGGTTCCCTCAGGGCAGCGACTGGTACGATGTTTCGACCGGCAGCACCTATGCTGGCGGCACTGAAGCGCAGCTGCGTTACACCATTGATGAGAATCCGTATTTCGTACGCTGCGGCGCCGTGATTCCGCTGGCGGGCGGCAGCATCACAGACCTTCAGCATCAGAGCGACGAGCTGGTGCTGATGGTGGCCCCGGGCTGCGGCAGCTTCGAGACTTCACTTTATGAAGATGACGGCAGCACGGAGTCATACCATAGCGAATATGCAATCACACGCATACATAAAGACTCTGATACTAAGCATCTTACGCTGACAGTGCAGCCGCGGGAAGGCTCCTTCTCCGGAATGCTTCCAACCCGTAATGTATCCCTTCGTCTTGAGGGCATATACGCTCCGAAGCGTGTGCTCGTAAACGGAGTGGAAGTGCAATACAGCCGCTTTGCGGCAAATAGTACACCTTGCTGGGGATATGACGGCTACCAGCTGTGCGCCTGGGTTCACGCGGGCGAACTTCCGGCAGATGAGCTGCTGACGGTGGAGGTGGAATATGATACCGACTGCGACCTTGCCCTTCTGGACGGCAGGAAGGGACTTATCGGGAGGATGATGAAACTTGCTCCTGAGGAGAAGTATATGATTGCGACCTATGTAGTGAAAGGTATGCAGCAGCCGGTTTCGTTCCTGAGCATCTCGCAGTGCGGAAGCTTTGTTACGGAAGACCCGACAGGTGCAGAGAGTTATCTGAAAGCCATTGACACTCAGAAGCTTATTGATGAGTTCAACTCTTTCGAGAATGTCCCTTCCGAGTTCCTGCACAAACTCGAGGCCCAAGTACAGCTGAAATAGAGTATGCGTGGCTCAATCATTAAGTTTTCAGGTCTGTGCGCGTTGCTGTGCTGTCTGGTGTCGTGTGCCGCATTGGAAAAGCTGGTCACGGCACCTGCCTATGCGCCCATCGAGGAGCAGCTGACTGACGAGTGGTACGGCAGGGCGGATACCGACATAGTGTTGGCCTACGGGACTCCGAACCGGGTGATCGACGACGGGCTGGGAGGTTTTGTGTATGTCTATGAGGAGGTTCATTCTGAACTTGCGGCTTCGAGCAATAGCCGGCCACTGGTTTACCGCACCTATACGGAGTTCTATCTGGACACCGAAAAGACTTGCTACAATGTGCGCTCGAATCGCCTGGCGGAGGACGGCCGCAGATTCAGTCCCCTGCGCACCCTCGGCACCACCGCAGTCGCTGCCGGACTGGTATATGCCATAGTCGCATTGTGTCTGTGAAACAAGACCCCGACCACTGGTTTTACTTGTTTTTTCTCAAGAACATATCATAAACGCCGACTGGCTTATTTCAGTATGTCGCTGTTCATCAGGAATTGATGAAGCCCCATAAAGATGATTCCTTCATCATTAGTGTAGATGTCGGAGAGGTTAAAGGTCAATGCAGCGGGAAGAGCTGAAAGAATTGTGCTCATTTGAGAAGACATATCCCAACTGGTTGCTGACAAACTGCGTTCTGCCAATTTGTTTGTCAATATTCCGGTGGGAGTGACCGTAGATCCAGTATTGCGCCCTGCATCCCTCGATGAAATCATCCTCATCGGCAACAAAGGCACCGTTGATGCGGCTCCCTTTGAAATCAGGCGATGACAGTTGGAAGGACGGCAGATGGTGCGTCACCATAATTCTTTTGGAGGCCGTGGACTGATTGACAGAATCTCTCAGGAAAGCCATACAGCGCTCATGCTCCTTGTTGAATTTGTCAAAAGTCAGCGTCTCTCCGTTGAAAAGAATCCGATGGAAATCTGTTACTCCATACTCAGTGGCAAAGGCATCCTGCAAGGGGACTCGCGCCCACAGGGTGGAAAGAATAAACTCTACGTCCTCAAGGTTGACCACGCCATTGTAGTACACGTTCACATTGGGTTTGACGGAGAGAATCTTTCCGTCCGGCAAGGTAGATATGTCGTAGTACTTGTAGAATTCATGGTTGCCCGGTATGACAAGTACCTCTTTGAAATTATCCGCCACATAATCCCAGAATGGGTGTGAGACATAATTGTCATCGTTAAGGTAGCCGATATCTCCGGCAAGCACCAGCACATCACCGACAGGCTCAATGGGATGAGTCTTCAGGTAGCGCCAGTTGTCAGCGAATTCCAGATGGAGGTCTGATGCGTATTGAATCTTCATTGAGCGATGGTAAAATTGCTTTGCAGGATTTCTACTAAAGAGCCGAGGTAATCAACCCCCACTCCAAGCGAAGCCGCGATTGACTGGCTTGTCTCCGGTTCGGCAATCGCTTGAGCGAAGGAATTCAAGACCTCTTTGATATGCGCAGAGACCTCGAAGACCTCAGTCGGATCAAGCGAAGCCACGGCCATCATAACGTCCCTGCGATGCTTCTTAAGATCATCGGAATTGACCTGCTTCCCAGCTGCCCTTTCTGC
>CALYTI010000010.1 GCA_945487035.1 uncultured Bacteroidales bacterium | reverse complement strand
CGTTTATTTATGTACGATTCTTTAACTCCTGAGCTGTTTCTTTAGATACAAACACTCGGTCTTGTGCTCAAAAGGCTGCTTATTTGTCTGACTCGTAGGCAAATCACCTCTCCGGGGTCCCTCAGTTGCCCTTGTTCCAAATCGTTTTGGGATTGATGTGCTCTGGAGAGCCCTCTGGCGGGGGCGAATCCCAAAACGGCGACCTGTTGCCCCCACTCTGGGATTAACCGGCCACAGAGTGCATTCTGAGAGGGGTGAATCCCAAAACGATTTTGAACAACGTCTAACACCGTAGCCGGAGGTGGTTTACCAGCCAGCCATGTAGGCCAGGCAGGCGCTGGGTCGGGCCGGGCGGACGGCGACACCGGAAGGGATGAAGTGAAAACAAGTCGGACCGAAAAGGACCGACCTGTTTGATTATAAGAGTGTTGCGCAGATTACTACTCAGCAACAGTGAGTGAAGGATTGTCAAACCTAGTATTCTTTGCATTAGTAGAGAAGTGTGAGAACTTAAGGATAATCGTCTCAGCATCTACTGTAATTGCATATGAATTAACTGTTGAAGCACCAGGACCTGAAGCATCCAACTCAACCCAGGTAGCACCATTATCAACACTATAAGAAGGAGTCAATGAAGAGCCACTTGTACCCTGGTCATAGGAGAGAATCAAATTCGTCGCACCATAAAGACGGATAGGAGATGTGGTCACATCAGCATTCTGAGATTTGTTGAACCAAAGATGTCCACTTGTACAGTTGGTACCTGATGCTGTTGTGCCTCTAACCTGATCGGAAGAAGCTGTCAAGCTTACATTAGCATTCTCCTCATATCCTTCAGTACCGGAACCGTCATATTCACCTAAAACTGACAAATTTGTGAAAGTAGTCGAGTTGACTCCCCAATCTCCGAAAGTTTCCTTCCAAAGAACTGTTCCGGCAGCAACAACCGGATCATCTCCACCGGCTGAAGCAGCCTTAACGGTCACTGCTACCTCGGCGGAAGCGGCGGTGTAGATGCCGGTAGCCGGAGCGGTGACGGTGATGGTGGTAGTGCCCTCCTTAACGGCGGTAACGACACCCTCAGCGGAAACAGTAGCGACAGTCTCGTCAGCAGAAGCGTAGCTGACAGCAGCACCGGAGTTAACGGTAGCGGCAAGCTCGGCGGTGGCGCCGACCTCAAGACTTACGGATTTCTTCACGGTAATGATACCTGGAATCTCGGTTGCCTCGATGGAAACGAGGGTTGTGGTGATGGTCTTGTATGAAGTAGCCTTTCCGTTAGCATAGCCGTAAACGCTTACGGTCTGTCCGGCATAACCCTCGGTCTTGACGATGTAGATTCCCCATTCGCCGACCTTAATGGTCCTGTTGTCAGAGCCCATCACACCGGTGAAGTGGATATACTGATACTGAGGTACTCCGCCCCAGTTCTGAACATCCTCGTCGGTTGCAATCTCAACTGCAGTGCCGTACTCAGGGGTTACGGTCTTCTCAAGGAGCTCATAATCTGAACCGTTAATCTGGAGAAGACCATTGCGCTCAGATACTTCAGCGCTCTCAAACTTGATAACCTGGCCAGGAGCAAGCTCGTTGCCACTCTTGTAGTACATCATATTGGCTGTACCGTCGCTGACAATCACATTGCCTGCAGCCTTAGCCATAACGGTGAGTTCTCCTGTAGCATAAGTACCGACACCCTTCTCGAAAATCTGGGCGAGAGTAGTGGTTTCAGGAACCGGCTCCGGTTCAGGCTCCTCACCTGCAACTTCCTCGATGGAAACGAGGGTTGTGGTGATGGTCTGGTATTTGGCGCCGGCAGTTCCGTTGGCATAGCCGTAAACACTAACCTTCTTTCCGGCATAGCCCTCGGTTGCGATGATGTAGATACCCCACTCATTAACTTTGACGGTCCTGTTGTCAGAGCCCATCACTCCGGTGAAGTGGATGTACTGGTACTGAGGCTCCCCACCCCAATTCTGAACATCCTCGTCGGTTGCAATCTCAACTGCGGTACCGTACTCAGGAGTTACAGTCTTCTCAAGAAGTTCAAACTCTGAACCGTTAATCTGGAGGAGGCCATTGCGTTCCTGTACATCAGCGTTCGCAAACTTGATAACCTGGCCAGGAACAAGCTCGTTGCCACTCTTGTAGTACATCATATTGGCTGTACCGTCGCTGACAATCACATTGCCGGCAGCCTTGGCCATAACGGTGAGTTCTCCTGTAGCATAAGTACCGACACCCTTCTCGAAAATATGGGCGAGAGTAGCGGTTGCAGGAACCGGCTCCGGTTCAGGCTCCTCACCTGCAACTTCCTCAATGGAAACGAGGGTTGTGGTGATGGTCTGGTATGAGGTAGCCTTGCCGTTGGCATAGCCGTAAACGCTTACCTTCTTTCCTGCATAGCCCTCTGTCTTAACGATGAAGATTCCCCACTCGCCAACCTTAATGGTCCTGTTGTCGTCGCCCATCACACCGGTAAAGTGGATGTACTGGTACTGAGGTACTCCGCCCCAGTTCTGAACATCCTCGTCAGTTGCAATCTCAACTGCGGTGCCGTGCTCAGGGGTAACGGTCTTGTCGAGAAGCTCATACTCTGAATCGGCAATCTGAAGAAGTCCATTGCGCTCGGATACTACAGCTTTGGCAAACTTGATAACCTGTCCAGGGAGAAGCTCGTTATCCTTCAGGTAATACATCATATTGGCTGTACCGTCGCTGACAATCACATTGCCGGCAGCCTTAGCCATAACGGTGAGTTCTCCTGTAGCATAAGTACCTGCACCCTTCTCGAAAATCTGGGCGAGAGTAGCGGCCTCAGGGGTCGGCTCCGGGCCCGGCTCCTCACCGCCGATTGCCTCAATAGAAACGAGGGTGGTGGTGATGGTCTGGTATGAAGAAGCCTTTCCGTTTGCATAGCCGTAAACGCTTACGGTCTTGCCGGCAAAGCCCTCAGTCTTGACGATGTAGAGTCCCCACTCACCGCACTTGATGGTCCTGTTGTCATCGCCCATCACACCGGTGAAGTGGATGTACTGGTACTGAGGCTCTCCACCCCAATTCTGCACATCCTCGTCAGTTGCAATCTCAACTGCGGTACCGTACTCAGGAGTTACAGTCTTCTCAAGAAGTTCAAACTCTGAACCGTTAATCTGGAGGAGGCCATTGCGTTCCTGTACATCAGCGTTCGCAAACTTGATAACCTGACCTGGAACGAGCTCGTTGCCGCTCTTGTAGTACATCATATTGGCTGTACCGTCGCTGACAATCACATTGCCTGAAGCCTTGGCCATAACGGTGAGTTCTCCGGTAGCATAAACGCCCACACCCTTCTCGAAAATCTCTGAGAGAGTAGTAGCAGGGAGTTCCTCAGCCTTAGCCTGAATTATCTTCACAACATACTCTGCAGTCTCAACGGCAGCAGTTGTCTTGAAGGTAACGGTGTACTCCTTGACGTTCTCCATATCGGTATTTTCAGGAACAGTAACGGTAACGGTGAGACCACCCTTACCCTCTGCAGGCTCAACAACAGCACCCTCGGATGCAACTGCGGTCCAGTCAACATTTCCGGAAACCTTGATGGTAGCCTCGGTGTCGAATGCACGGATGTTGATATCCTCTGTAGGAACGCTGAACTTAGGGCTTGCGTCGTTGGTAACAACAACAGTCTTAATCTCCCAGGTAGGAGCGTCAGCATCGGTAGAACCGTAAACGAAAGCAATCTGAGCCTTCTTTCCGCAGAATGCGGTAAGGTCGATATCTCCGGACTCTACGAAATCCCAGCTTGAGCCGGTGTAGCTTCCATCCTCGTTTGCAGTACCCGGCCAGGTAGGAACATCAAGTTTAACCCACTCTGCAGAATCGGTTGTCTTGGCCATAACTGCGCACTTGGCGTTGCTTCCCTTGTTGAGTGCATGCTCGATATTGAGGATAGCTACCGTCTCTTTGGTAAGATCGAATACAGGAGAGATAAGCCAGCTCTCAACAGCATAGCACTGATTCAGGTAAGCGGATGCCTTCATACCGTATTTCTCGGTCTGCGCCCATACATAGGTGAGGGCCTCCGGAAGGGTCTTATCTTCGATAGTCCAGGTACCCTGTCCTTCGCAGAAATTGATCTGATAAGGAACAGCCTCGATGAGAAGGTCCTCATTGCCTGCCTGTGCGATAGCAAGGGTCTGTGAACAGGTGGCTGCACCGATGAAAGAGATTTCTCCAGATCTTGGAGCAAGCTGCTCTCCGTCCTTTTCATTGGCAGCGACTGTTACTTGTACGGTAGCGTCACCCTCTCCCTTGTTAGGTTCAACTGTCACCCAATCAAGAGAGTTGACAACAACCCAGGTACCATTGGCCTTCACCTGAACATCGAATGGTCCGTTAGGAGCAATCTCAGCCTCGATGGTGGCAGGCTCAATGGAGAGTGTGGTAGCCTTTTCTGCAGGCTTTACCTCCTGGTCCTGAACGCAGGCAGCAAACATTGCAGCAGCTGCGAGGACAACTCCAAAAAGTTTGATTGTTTTCTTCATTTGCTTTATGAGTTAATTATTTAAAAAGTCAGTTTGACTCCAAGCTGGCAGCGCCATCTTGAGGAGAAATCTGAAAGATAGATTACATTGTCGTTGCGGAACGAATACTTAGGGGTAATGTTGCCGGCAGCGTCAACTGTCTTTCCGTCCACGGTAAGAGGGGCACGGTAGATTGAATTTGCGTAGTAAAGGCCCCAGTTGCGGTTGAGCATATTGCTGAGGTTCACAACATCAAGTGTAACCTGGAGCTTGCGCTTGTTGGCCTTGTCGTAGAAGATGTCCTGGGCAATCTGCATATCGATATGATGCTCGAATTTGGATATGCCCGCATTGCGCTCACTCCACTGTCCACGGTGAGTTCTCAGATACTTGTCGGAAGCAATGAATTCCTCAAAAGCGACTGCATCTGCAGTCTTAGACCAATTCATTGAAAGAACCTCATCCTCGGTAGGGATGTATAGAAGGGTGTTCAGCGCTATGCCGTCTCCGTTGATATCAGTATCGGTGGTATCATAGAAAATGTATGAATACCTCTGTCCGGACGTTCCCGAGTAAGTGAGGGAAACGCTGGTGCGCATAAGGCCTCCGGCATAGCTTGGAGAAGTGTACATCGCAACTCCGCTGACCTTGTGAGGCTGGTCGAAGATGGAGTATGAGAGCTCAGGGTTGTTGATATCCACAGACTTGAGGGTACTGAGGTTGGAATGTGCCTGAGAGCTGAGTCCGTCGTTGCAGGAGTAGCTGTGACCATAGGTGTAAGCTGCCATCAAATCAAGACCGAAGTTGAAATGCTTTTCAAGCTTTGCAGAGAGGGAATATGAATATCCGAGGTTCGTGTTGCCAAGGGAAATGATAGTACTGTAGTCACTGGTCTTGGCAGCGTAGAAAGGTGCGGCGACATCAGGATTGGAAGAGCCGACAGGAAGGATACTGCCCTTCTGCTCAAGAGCAATGTTTCTGAAATAGATATTGTTGAAAGTCTTGCTGAAGAGAGCGTCGAGAGTTATCTTCCATCCTCCCTCAAACTCCTGGTCGAGACCGATGTTCGCACGGAATACCTGAGGATACTTGAAGTTCTTGGAAAGGGTATTGATGGTCTGGCCTGCGCCTGAACCCTGAAGTCCCTTGACAGCTACTATTCCTTCCTTGAGATTGCCGTTGGCATCAAAGGCATCTGCCTTGGCAACGCTCTTTCCGGTAGCCTCGTTCTTGTACCAGGTAAACTTGTTTCCGAGAACTATGTCGTTGTACGGGTCGGTAGTGATAGGAAGGAGAGCAAGCATATTCTTATCCTTGATATCAAGGGACTTGGTTTCCATTCCGGTGTTGTTGTAGGCGTTGGACAACCATACGAAAGGAACGCGTCCGGTGAAGAGACCGACACCTCCGCGAAGCAGAGTCTTGTGCTCCTCGTCAGCGAACCAGCGGAAACCGACACGTGGGGACCAGAGAATCTGAGCGTCAGGGATTATGCCCACCTGCTCGGAAGGGTCTGTAGAATAAACAGCCGCATTCGCATTGTAGTCAGGATTGGTCGTAGGCTTGTTGAGAAGCATAGGGACATCTGCGCGAATACCGTAGGTGAGGGTGAAGTCACGGCTTGGCTTCCATTCGTCCTGGAGGTAAAGTCCGAGCTGCAGAGCGTAGGTGGTTGCGAACCAGTCCGGTCCGGTAACTCCCTCTACTGTAGGGTCTGCGTAGTTGTAACGGTACTCGGAAGCTGTGATATTGTCCGGAGTCTGCAGGAAGTAGTCATTCATTTCACTGAAATAGAACTGACCTGTCGCATAGGTGCGGTAAGCATTTGCAAAGGAATAAAGCTCATTGTGAGTTCCTGCGGTAATGGTGTGATTGCCAAGGGCAATGGTCAGGTTATCCGTGAGAGTGTAGGTATTGGTCAATATCTTGTTGATATATGAGCAATAGTGGGTACCGAGGTCAAGGACGGTATTATCACCGGAGGTATAGATGGTAGGTGCTGCATAAGGAGTCGTGCGCACTTCATTTACAAGCACCGCCGTCGCACGGAGCTCATTGGAGATATTGTCGCTGATGCGGCTGTTGAGCTCTCCTACGATGGTGTGAGTCCTGTTGACCCTGTCGTAATTGGAGTTGTTGAAGTAATATGTCTTCGCTCCCTGGCCGCGACTCTCGTTGTTGGCATCAAGAAGCTGGTAGCGCAACATCAATTTGTTGTCTTCATTGATGTTCCAGTCGATACGGGCAAGAGTGTTGAGGGACTTCTTGTGCGTTTTCTGAAGATCAAAGCCTTCTACAACCTTTACTCCATTGGCATCCAGGCCATTGTTGGTGTAGTACTTGAGATAGAGGTCAATGGCCTCCTGGGCGACCGCAGAGTCGAAGTATTTATGCTCTTCTCCACCGATTGTAATAGGAGTCTTGAGGAGTCTGGTATCCTGGTCTTCGTAAGAACCGGCGACAGGAGAGTAGATATTCGGCTGGGTATTGTTGTAATACTCGGCACTCAAGAATACGAAAAGCTTGTTCTTGACAATAGGAGCTCCAAGTGTAAAACCATAGGTTTCGGTCAGCTGCTGATCATATTTGGTACGCCTTCCCTCCCCTGTCTTGTTGCCATCTGCATCGAGAATAGGGTCAAGAGATGAAAGTGCGAACGGGTCGTTCAAATCGGTAGGACCAGGGGTGGTTCCGATGAAATTCTGATCATAGTAACGGCTGTAGAAGGTTCCCTTGACCTTGTTGGTACCGGACTTGGTGATGGCATTGATTCCGCCTCCGGTAAATCCGCTCTGACGCACGTCGAAAGGAGCTACGACAACCTGAATTTCCTCGATAGCGTCGAGAGAAATAGGGTTGGCGCCAACATTCGCACCGTTCATACCGTCACTGGAAAGTCCGAAGGAGTCATTGGCTACAGCACCATCTATCTGGAAGGAATTGTAGCGCGGGCTGGCACCTCCGATGGACATACCTCCCTGCTTACTGGAAGCTGCCTGAGGGGTAAACTTTACAATATCGAGCACGCTCTTGCTGATTGACGGCATCTGCTCCACCTGGCGGAGACTGAAGCTTGAGCCTGCGCCGGTCTTGCTGGCGTTGAAACTGCTTTCGCTCACCACCACCACAGCATCGAGCTCGTTGCTTGCCTTGAGGGAAGCATTGATTTCGTAAGTTTCACCAAGCTTGAGAGTGATGTCAGTGTAGCGACGCGCCTCCATTCCGAGGAAGGAAATCTCCACCTCGTAAGGGCCGCCGGTACGCATACCGTTGATGAAGTATTGGCCGGAGCTGTTTGCTACGGCATAGTACTGCGAGCCTGTCGGGGTATGGACAGCAATAATAACGGAACCCTCAAGTGGGGCTCCGTTCTCATCTGTCACAATACCGCTTACAGAAGATGTCGTCACCTGGGCAAATGCAGGCGAGACGCAAAGGATAGTAGTCAGAACGGCTACCAGGGCCTTCAAAAATTTTGTCATTCGTCAGTTAGTATTGATTTGCCGCAAATATACAAAAAAAAACGGATGCCGCAAAGGGGCATCCGTCCAATAATTCAAATCATTTCTTTAGTTGAAAAGATACTTGATTCCCACGAGAATCTGCCAGCACTCGGTACGGCTTGCAAAGTTCTTTGAGTAGCTGCTCTCAGGCATAGCTATCTTGCCGTCGGTAGGAGTCATGTAGAATGTCGGCTTGCCGGAGGCATCGGTACCTGCATAGGTGAGAGGAGTGATGGCGGTAATGTCGGTACCGGTCTGGTATGCAGACCACTTGCGTACACCCCAGTTGCTGTTGAGCAGGTTTCCGAGATTCTCGATTGAGAGGCTGAGCTGGAAGTTGTGCTTGGTTCCGGCAACCTTGAAGCTGAAGTCTTCAGCTACGCGCAGGTCGAAGCGGTGAACGAATGGTGAGCGTGCGGCGTTGGCCTCTGCATACTGTCCCTTGTGGCTGCTGAGATACTTGTCCTGAGCAAGGTACTTGTCGTAAGCTGCAATCTGCTCATCCACTGAAAGTTTACCATAGGTCTCAAGTTTATCGCCGCTCTTTCCGTTTGTATAGGTATGCTCAACGAAGTTCACATCTGCGCCGGACGGATAGATGTACATCAGGTCGGCGGTGTTGCCGTCTCCGTTCATATCGTTTGCGTAAGCGTAGCTGTAACCGCCTGCTGAGTAAGCGGTGTAGTAGAGGTCAAGGTGAAGACCGTCGCCACCGAAGATGGAGATAGGCAGGAAGTAGTTGATGTTGGCGGTGAACTTGTCCGGAATCACATAGCGGCTGCGCTGCAGGGTTGCATAGTTGGCACCGTTGACAGTGTACAGTCCCTCGAATGCGGATGCTGCTGCAGAACCAGGCATAGTGGAAACTTCCTTACCCTCAGTGTGAACATAGGAAGCGCTGAGGTTGAGGTTCTTCATCGGCTGAGCCTTTGCAGAGAGTGCGAGAGTGTAGCCGTATCCCTGGTTGGAATTGGTAAGCACGTATGCACCCTTGAGGTTCTGATACTTGTAATCATTAGGAAGATTCTTGTAGTTTACACGGTTGTCAGCACCGGCAAAGCCGTTGACATAGCTTCCGTCGCTGTTCTTTGCAAGAACCACCTCGTCATTGAGGTTGATGTCGGCAAGGCGTACTCCGTAGAGGGTCTTGGTGAACATACCTTCTGCTGTGAGGGTGAGAGGGAAGTTAACCGGAACAGTGTAATCTGCTGCAAGGGAAATCTTGGCCTGATGAGGCATACGGAAGTTCTCGTCAACGCCCACAACGCTGTTCTTTGCACCAAGGGACACCTGACCGTCTTCAGGAGTTACGGTAGTGTTGATGCCGAGAGCCTTGGCTGCTTCTTTGACGTCGGTGATGATCTTGCCGGTAGCAGGATCGTAGAGCTTGTCGATAGCGGCAATGCCGTCTGCATTGGCGGTTCCATCGGAGTTGATGGCGGCAAAGTTCCTTGAGGTCTGAATCATTCCTGCACTCTGAGGCATGTTGGTGAAGAACACCAGAGGGAGACGGCCCTGGAACAGACCTGCGCCACCGCGAACGATGAGGCTCTTGTCTTCCATTACATCCCAGTTGAAACCTACACGTGGAGAGAACTGAACGCGGGTGTTGGCGTAGCGTCCGGTGTCGATGTGCTGTCCACCGAAGTCAAGGGCCTTGATTGCGTTGTTGGTAAGGATGGTGCTGTTGTCGAATGCAATCATATCGGCGCGAATACCGTAGGTGAGCTTGAAGTTGTTGGCTACAGACCACTCATCCTGCAGATAAGCACCAATCTGGCTGTATGCAACCTCTCCGCGAGGGTTAGGGTCACCGTTGTTACCGATGGTAAGGCAGGCTGAAAGCGGTTTACGGCCGTTTACGAAGTCATCCATACTTGCATAGCGGTAGTAGATGGTACCGTTACGCATGTAAGAGTTGGAAGCCTTCTGGAACTCGTAGCTTGCACCGGCAACAATGTGGTGGTCTCCGAGGGTGTAGGTGATGTTGTCCTGGATGCTGAACACATTGTTCTTCACACCGTTGTTGTAGGTGAAGAGCTCATAACCGAGAGACATCATCGGAGAGTTGCTGTATTTAGAACCGTTAAGAATGTCTTCACGGTTAGGACCGTCCATAATGTCGATGTGAGGGAAGATGGCAGAGTTGCTTCCGCGCTGGTCGTTGATTGCGGTGTAAGTGGCGATGAAGCGGTTTGAGAGTCTGTCGCTCAGACGGCTGTTGAGCTCTCCTGCCACGGTCATAATGTCGTTCTGCTGGCTGTACATGTTGTTGGCAAAAGCCATAGACTCGAGGCTGGAACGGTTGAATGCCTTGTTGCGAAGACCGTCGTCGCAAGAGTTTCCGTTAGGAGCGTACCAGGTGGTGTTGGTAGTGTTGTTGAAACGAACGCTGAGCTTGTGCTCGTCGCTGATGTTCCAGTCAACACGGGCGAGAATCTTGGTATTCTCGATTCCACCAGGGAAGTCGGTCCATGAGCCTGTGTCGTAGCCGTAGGTCTTCTTCACATACTCGGACACCTTCTGCATCTCAGAAGCAGTAGTCTTGGAGATATTGCCTTCGCCGGCCTTTTTGGCTGCGACATCCTCATCCGTGGCTGCACGGAACGGGATTGTCTGCTGAGGCTGCTTGGATGACTCGAAGTTCACGAAGAAGAAGAGCTTGTTCTTGATGATAGGACCACCGACGGTGAAACCGAAGGTCTTGTTCATCTCCGGGTCCCTTTCTCCAAGATCGGTGTCGCCAATCTTGTTTCCACGAAGGTTCTCATCGTGATAGTAAGCGTATGCTGTAGCCTTGTAGGTGTTGGTACCGGACTTTGTGATAGCGTTGATACCGCCGCCTACGAAGTTGCTCTGACGTACATCATAAGGAGCAACAACGAGCTGGATTTCCTCGAGAGCATCGATGGAGATAGGAGTACCGCCACCAGGAAGGTTTGAGGTAAGACCGAAGTTGTTGTTGAGGTTTGCACCGTCCACAGTGAAGTTGGTAGAACGTCCGTCACCACCTGCGAAGCTCATTCCGTTTGCATAAGGAGAAAGCTTTGTGAGGTCGGTGATGCTGCGGCTTACAGAAGGAAGCTCGTTCATCTCCCTGTTGGAAACGTTTACGGAAGCGCCGGTCTTCTGCTGTGAGAAGCGGGTGTTGGCCGTAGCGGAAACGACAACCTCGTCAAGCTCGAAGGCTGCTGTTACGAGGTAAGCATCCTGATTGTAGCTCTCACCGAGTGCGAGGGTGATGTCCTCGAACTTTACGGTCTGGGAACCGATAAGGGAAACGGTCAGCTCGTAAGGTCCACCAGGACGCATACCCTGGATTGAGTAACGACCTTCAGAGTTTGCCACAGCATAGTACTGGGTTCCTGAAGGAGTGTGGAGAGCCACTACGGTAGCACCTGCGAGAGGCGCACCGGACTCATCTGTCACCTTACCACCGATGGAAGAGGTGGTAAACTGTGCTGATGCTGCGACTCCGATGAGGAGGGCTGCAACGGCAGTGAAGAGTTTTTTGAACATTTTTAACATAAATTAATAAAGTTGGTATAATGTTGTCCGAGCAAAAAAAATCCGACTGCAGGGAGTGCAGCCGGTATGGGTGTGATATGCGTAAAGATAGCAGCCCGAAAGCCTATCCGTCTCATTCTTGAAGAAATAGATAAATCGATTCAACATAGTAATGACTGCTAACCGGGCGCAAATTTACTGCTTTTTTACAAATAACAAAATTTTTATTGCTACCTTTGCAGGCGAAATTGAAATACGAGAGGACAGATTTGTATGCTTGCAACCTCGTACAAAAAATGCTAAAAATTATGAACTATCTCTTTACATCGGAGTCTGTCTCCGAAGGTCACCCGGACAAAGTCGCTGACCAGATTTCAGATGCCATCCTTGATGAATTCCTCAGGCAGGACCCTGAGGCAAAAGTAGCGTGCGAAACCTTCTGCACCGCAGGACTCGTGGTAGTCGGCGGCGAGGTTCGTTCAGACCACGCCTATGTGGACATTCAGGAAACCGTGCGCAAGGTCATACGCCGCATAGGCTACACCAAGGCAGAATACAAGTTTGACGCAGATTCCTGCGGCATTATCTCCACGATTCACGAGCAGAGCGCGGACATCAACCGCGGAGTCGTACGCACCACTCCCGAGGAGCAGGGTGCCGGCGACCAGGGAATGATGTTCGGCTATGCCTGCCGCGACACGGAGGACTATATGCCTCTGGCTCTCTCCCTTTCGCACAGGCTGCTTCAGGTACTGGCCGACATACGCAGGGAACCCGCCAGCCCTATGCCTTATCTGCGCCCGGACGCTAAGAGCCAGTTTACCGTTGAGTTCGGCGGGAAGCACCAGCCTCTGCGCATCCATACCATAGTGCTCTCCACCCAGCATGACGAGTTCGACACGGACGAGCGTATGCACGAGAGGATTGAGCGCGATGTGCGCGAAATAGTGCTCCCGCGCCTTATTGCCTCCCTTCCTGAGCGCACCGCGAAACTCTTCGACGGGGAGTTCCTGCTCCACGTCAACCCTACCGGCAAGTTCGTCATCGGCGGGCCTGCGGGAGATACCGGCCTTACCGGAAGGAAGATTATCGTTGATACCTACGGTGGACGCGGAGCCCACGGTGGCGGCGCATTCTCCGGCAAGGACCCGTCCAAGGTGGACAGGTCCGCGGCCTATGCGGCGCGCCATATTGCCAAAAACCTCGTTGCTGCTGGCGTTGCGGACGAAGTGCTCGTGCAGCTGGCCTACGCCATCGGAGTGGCCGAGCCCGTGAGCATCTTTGTGGATACCTACGGCACGGCGAAGGTCCAGCCGCAGACGCAGAGCGGCATTTCGAGTGCCAAGGGCGAGGCCACGGATGCCTATATTGCACAGAAGATAGGTGAAATATTTGACCTGCGTCCTGCCGCCATCGTGGAGCGCTTCGGCCTGAAAAATCCTATATATGAGCCGACGGCGGCTTACGGCCATATGGGGCGCCAGCCTTATGTAAAGGACGGGCTCCAGTTCTTCGGCTGGGAGAAGCTCGACTATGTGGATGCCGTCCGCGAAGCATTTAATCTATAAGTCTATGAGACAGCTCATTACCCATTTCACTGACAACGACCTTTATACCTTTACCTGCCAGTACTACGTAATGAAGACCTACCCGCGTGCGGAGGTTGAATATACTTTCATTGACCGCAACTCCACCGTCTATCCCCAGGGCTTTGCCGAGCTTCTGCGCGAGCAGGTGGAGTATATGCGCAGTGTCGTGATTACGGATGAGGAAATCCGATATATGACGGACCACTGCGTGTACCTGCCTCTGTGGTACTTCACTTTCCTGAAGGGCTACCGCTTCAATCCGGCGGAAGTGGACATCGAGCAGGATGCCGAGGGGCATCTGCAGATCAGCGTGCACGGCAAATGGTTCTCCACGATTATGTGGGAAATGCCTCTGCTGTCCTGCATCAGCGAGCTTATGCACATACTGCGCGGTGACCTTGACCGCTACGATGCGGCACTTGAGGAGCAGCGCACCCGCGAGAAGATGGAGAGCATCTTCGGGGGCGGACTGATTCTGGGAGATATGGGCACCCGCAGGCGCCTGAGCTATGCACACCAGGATATGGTAATACGCGTGATGAAAGAAGTCTATGAGTCACGCCCTTGGCCGGGCAAGCTGACCGGTACGAGCAATGTGTGGTTTGCAATGAAATATGGGGTGAGCCCTCTGGGAACGATGTCCCACCAGCTTATTTCCTTCGAGGAAAATGTGAGCGGAGTGTTCGAAGCCAACTACAATGTAATGAAGAAGTTCTCCGATGTGTTTGACGGGGACAACGGGATTTTCCTTTACGACTGCTTCGGGGACAAGGTGTTCTTCTCCAATCTGTCCAAGAGGATGGCTATGATGTACAAGGGCCTGCGCGTGGACAGCGGAAAGGAGGAGGAGCAGATTGAGCTGATTATCTCCAAGTACAAATCCCTCGGAATTGACCCTGCAACCAAACAGGTGGTGTTCAGCAACGGGCTCAACATCGAGCGCGCACTGGAGATTCACCGCTACTGTGCCGGAAGGGTGCAGGATTCCTACGGAGTGGGCACATTCCTTACCTGTGATGTGACAGGATGCCAGCCGATGAACATAGTCATCAAGCTGACCAAGTGCCGCATTACGGAGCTCCGCGAGTGGCACGACTGCGTAAAGCTCTCCTGCGACCTCACTAAGACCCTGGGCAACAAGGCCAAGTGCGATTATCTCGCGAGTCTGTTGAAATAGGTTTCGGACAGCCTGAGCGGCGGTTTCGTCCTGCCGTACGAGCGAGGGGGATTCGTAGAATTTGTGTATATTTGTCAGGTTATGCCAAAAGCTAAAAGCAAGGTACAGATCAACAACAAAAAGGCGTCGTATGACTACGAGTTTCTCGAGACATACGATGCCGGGATTGTGCTGGTAGGCACGGAAATCAAGTCCCTGCGGGCCGGCAAGGCCTCCCTTCAGGATGCGTTCTGCTATTTCGAAGGCGGGGAACTGTACCTTCGCGGAATGAATATCGCCACCTACTTCTGGGCTTCCTGGGGCGGACACGACCCGGTTCGCGACCGCAAACTTTTGCTAACCAAGCGGGAACTCCGTCATCTTGCGCAGGAAGTTAAGGCCAAAGGCAACACAATTGTCGCTGTGAGTGCCTATATCTCTGACAACGGCTACGCCAAAGTGCGCATCGCCCTAGCCAAGGGTAAAAAGGAATACGACAAGCGCGCCACCATCCGCGAGAAGGACCTCCGCCGCGAACTCGAGCGCGGGTAACCTTCTGCCGGCCACCAAAGCGCAATTTCAGCCCCCACTTTTTGCGGTTTCATCTCCCGATGTGACAGATGAGGAAGGAAAACGGCGTGAGAGGGCGATTTTGCGCCTGATGTGACACATCAGGAAATTGGGAATGTGCCATAGAGTGCTGTGTGGGGCCGGGGGGATTTTCTGATGTTACACATCGACCGTTCTGCGCACCAAATGCGATTTTCCCCAGTCCGTGCGCAGAGCGGGCCTATTTGCGCACCGCCGCCGGAATAAACGGCCTCCGGCGGCTAAAGCAAAGCGCTGCGCCGAGCTCGATGGAGCGGTTCGCTCCGCGCTTTGCTTTTGCGTGTGTGCGTTTATGCGACCTGGGTTTCCGAAAACAAAATCACCTTCCACGGTAGGATGCCGCTGAAGGCGTTGGGATGGGGTGCTGCGTGGATAGTGCGGGCAAAAGCCTGCACCTTCCACAGTGGGCCAGGCTGTAGGCCAGTCTGGCAGAGGGTAGCGTGGAAGGTGATTTTGCTCACGGGAATTCCAGGTCCTTTTTTGGTAAGCTATTTCAGGACGATACATACCGTTTTTGGTAAACTTTTTTCAGAACGACACACGATGTCTGGCCGAGTGTAATTGTAATGTGTTGATACAGAGTATATTGGAATTTTCGTATGGGGTAAAACACCCCATACGAAAATTTTAACATATTATGTATGAGGAAGTTACAATTTCATCCACCCATCCGAATTGTGTAGGAGAAGGCCTGTGGTGTACGAACTGGGTAGGAAATGTAGGGCAATCGCGCCTCAGCGCGACGGCGGAGGCCGGAATGTAGCGAAGCGGAATCGGTAGGCCGGGAGCCGCGGGGGTCATTCGGGGGCAGAGCCCCCGCAACTGGGGTTATATACGGCTGAAGTGGACGAAGCGGGGACGGCCGGAGAGGTCGGAGAGTACGGAGACTGTTGGGAAGCCGGCGGTGCGGAAGCAGTCGGCGGTCTGGTTTGCGAGAAGGGAGTTGATTTCGACTATACCCCACCCGCGGTCGGTCAGAAGACGGGAGGCGTGGTGTGCGATGGCACGGTAGAAGATGAGGGGGTCGTCATCCGGGACAAAGAGGGCAATTGACGGTTCGTAATCCAGAACGTTGGTGCGCATTTGCGACTTTTCTTTGTCCATCACATAGGGAGGATTGGACACAATGACATCGAATTTTCCCAATCCCATCTCCGAACAGTCACCCGAAATCCCCTTTTCAGACAAATCCAGCACATCAGCCTCGACAAACACAACCCGGTCACCCTCAGAAACAGCACCGGAAGGAGAAGCTACAGGGAAAGCCGCAGGGAAAGCCGCAGGAGAAGCTACAAGGAAAGCCGCAGGAGAAGCTACAAGGAAAGCCGCAGGGGAAGATGCAGGAGAAGCTACAGGGAAAGCCGCAGGGGAAGATGCAGGAGAAGATGCAGGAGAAGATGCAGGGGAAGCCGCAGGGGAAGATGCAGGGGAAGCTACAGGGGAAGCCGCAGGGGAAGTACCAGAAGCTACTGCAGGAAAAGCTGTAGAGGCTCCCGCAGAGGTGGCAAGAGGGGCAACGGCAGGAGAAGCACCAGAAACAGCACCGGCAGGGGCAGCGGCAGGAGAAGCTACAGTGGCAGCAGGTGCGGGAGGGAATTGTGTGCGGGCAAGGGCGAGGGCGTCGCGGGAGATGTCAAGGGCGGTGACGGATGCGTTGGGGCATTCCAGTGCAAGAGTCCATGCTATGCAGCCGCTGCCGGTGCACAAATCCAATATTCTAGTTGCAACACCCTTCCCAGAACTCTGACAACAAGCCCCAGAACCCCGAAGAGAAGACCCGGAACCCAGACAAGAAGCGGCACCGGCAGTCCCGGGGGACACATGCGCAAAATCCGAAAGACGACTGAGGACAGTATCCACCAGAATCTCGGTTTCGGGGCGGGGAATCAGCACGGCAGGACTGACACGGAAGCGGCGCGAATAAAACCAGGCAAAACCAAGCACATACTGCAGCGGCTCTCCGGTGCACAAACGGGCCACATCATCCTTAAGCCCAGGCAGTTCGGCAGCACAAAGCTCAAAATCCGGATGTGCAACTGCAAACCAGCCCTTCCGCCCGGTACGCTCTTCAAGCAGGATATCAACCATATTGCGGGCTTCATGCTCCGGATACAAGTCCCGCAGCGAGCACACGGCCCAATCGATAAACCCCTGCAGCTGCATAGAGCTATTTCGCGAAAATATTGCCTCCGAAATCAACCACCTTGAAAGACTCCTCGCGGGCACGGGCGAAGGATCGCTCAATCAGACGGTCAATCACCTGAGTGAAAGGAATGCCCGTGTAATCCCACAGATAGGAAGAAAGGGAGCCCGGGATAGTATTGATTTCATTGACATAAATCCTTCCGTCTTCCTCGTCAATCATCAGGTCAATACGAGCAAGTCCCTCACAACCAAGGGTTTTGAATGTCTTGACCGCATAATCCTTAACCAGCGCAGTCACAGTATCCGGAAGCTTTGCCGGCAGCTCGCGCTTAAGGGAAGCCATCCCCTGCTCACCCTTGGCACCGGCAAGCTTGAAACCACCAACCTTCGAAGCTCCTCCAAGCTTCAAACCGCCAAGCTTCGAAGCACCTCCCAGCTTGCCGGAGCCCTTTGCCCCGCCGCCCTGGTATTTGTCCGAATAGCTCAGAATCTCTCCGCTGCGCAGAGGAACCTCGCAAACGGAAGGCTCGCAGTGATAGTAATCACCCATCACAGAGCAGTTTACCTCCTTCAGGTGACTCAACATACGCTCCACGATAATGCGCGTAGTGAACTGAGCTGCATTGTCGATAGCCTCCGCAAGCTCCTCACGGCTGTGTGCAGGCGAAATGCCCACGCTCGAACCTGAATTGGCAGGCTTCACAATCACAGGATAAGGCAGACTCTTTTCTATGGTATCCATCACCTCTTCTCTGCGCTCGTCCCATTCCTTGTCGGAAAACCAGTGGAAATCCACCACCGAAATCCCGCTGCTGCGCAGAATCTGCTTCATCGCAATCTTGTCCATACCGTTGGCCGAAGCGAAAGTGTTGCAGCCTACATAAGGGATGCCCAGCACGGAAAGCACTCCCTGAAGGGTGCCGTCCTCGCAATTGGTTCCGTGAAGAGTAGGAAGAATGGTATCAATCTTCGCCACAACCTTCTGAGCGCCGAAAAGCCCCGAATTGCTGTAGAGATTGAAATCCCCATAGACCGATTTGAAATAGACCTCTGTGCAGCGCCTCAGCAGCGAAGGCATGTCGCGATATGCCTCCAGCTCAAGAAGAGCCGCTCCGGTGTACCATTTGCCGGTCTTGGCGATGTAGATAGGCACTATCTCATATTTCTGCTTGTCCATAGACTCCATTACCTGCGAAGCGGTAACAACGGAAATCTCATTTTCGACTGAACGTCCTCCGAAGAGAACACCTACTGTTATTTTCATACTCTATCTGAATGTATCCGGTAAATCGTTTTCATAGAGCACCACGCTGCCCGGGGTCGCAAAAGGCTGCATCAGAGCCACGGCCTGCGCGAGCGTATCGGCGCATATTATATTGTTTTCGTCCATTCCGCCCTCCCGGGCACCCTCGAGAATGGCCTCACGGTTGTATCTGTTCACAATCACGAGCAAATCGCAGTGCGCGGCCGCCCTCCAGCCGAGCTTGCGGCACTCCTCCTGCTGCCTGACTCCGAGCTCCACAAAACCCGGAGTCACCACAATGCGGCGCGCCCCGGCCGGCAGTTCCATTGCCCCGAGCACGCTCAGAGCCATAGCTGCCCCCTCAGGATTGGAATTGTAGGCATCATCCAGCACGGTCAGACTCCCCTTGCGGGAAATACTGAGCCGGTGCTCCACGCTCTGCAGCTTCCCGACCGCAAGAGCACACTTCTGAGCGCTTACACCGAGCTTGCGGGCTACGATAACTGCTGCCGCAAGATTGAGCACATTGCAATCTCCCAGCAGACGGGTGCAGAGATGAAGCGGCTCCCCACCGAATCCGCTCAGGTCGAACTCCATACCGCTCCGGCTGTAGCTGATGCCTTGGGCTCGAACATCAGCAAGAGGAGCGTCAATGCCATAACGCACAATTTCGCAGTTGGCGGGCACGTCATCGCAGCCCATTATCCCCTCCGACTCCTCGTTTATCACCGCGAGGCCGTCAGAAGGCAGGGCTTCGAGCAGCTCGAATTTGGTCTTGCGGACATTCTCGCGAGAGCCGAAAGTCTCAAGATGCATATCCCCCACCGCCGTCACCACTCCTATCTGCGGATGCACCAGAGCGCAAATCTCGGCAATATCTCCCTTCTGCTTGGCGCCCATCTCCACGATGAACACCTGATGGTAGGGCTGAAGCTGCTCGCGTATGGTGCGCACCACGCCGAGCGTAGTGTTGAAATTGCCCGGAGTCATCAGCACATTGTACTTCTCACTCAGCAGGCGATATAGGTAGTTCTTCGTGCTTGTCTTGCCGTAACTTCCTGTCACTCCGACAATTATCAGATTAGGCATAGCGCGCAGGCGCTTTTCCGCATCGTTGTAGAACCAGCGGCTTATGGCCTTCTCCACAGGAGTAAGCAGAAGGTTGGCCAGGAGCATAATCCACGGAGTCAGCAAGGCTGCTGCTATGGCTCCCCAAGGGCGCAGGCAGGCCGAAGCCCCGAGCAGCAGCAGCGAGGTCAGAACGGTGAGGCGGACCATACGCAGCGTCATACGGAACTTCAGCTTTTCCTTGCGGAAAGGATGCGGTACCGGGTTGTCCTTCAGCCAGCGCAGGAAACGCTCCGGACGGTAGGAATTCTGCTGGAACATAGAGAGATAGAACCTGAGCAGAATGCCTGCCGCAGAGGCGCAGAGCACAATCACAAGAAGCTGAATCCAGAGTGCCATTATCCAAGGAAATTGCGGGCCACTGCCAGAAACAGGGCCGGATTGTCAAGAAAAGAGAAATGCGACCCGCCCGGTACGGTCACGAGTCCGGCATCGCGCAGTTTGCGCTCCATAAGTCGGGCATCCGAAAGCGGAGTTGCGGTGTCGTTCTCGCCCCAGAACAGCAGGACAGGCGCTTCGATTGACGGCAGGAGCCGCCGCAGGTCCTGATTAACCACCTTAGAAAGTATGGCTTTCATCATAGGACTTGCTGAGTTATAGTCCGCCGACCCGCGTCCCTTGCGAAGCCGCTCCACAGCCTCTGGATTATGCATCACCTTGAGCAGGAACCACTTCGAGAGCTTGAAGCTGTATACCTTGAGCCAGTAGCGCAGGGTGCGTCGCGGCTTGATGCCCGCAGCATCGGCAAATATCATCCTGCCGACCTTGCGGCGGGTAGCGAATACAATGGCTACGCGCCCTCCGAAAGAGTGGCAGATAATGGAAGGCTCCACTATGCCGAGATGGTCACAGAAGGCCTCCAGCATTGCCTCGTATTCGTAAACGCCCCATACGGAGTCCGGCTCCGAGGACTCCCCGAAACCAGGGAAGTCCAGTCCTATCACCCTGTGGGTCCGGGAAAGCGAAGGCAGGAAAGCATCGAATATGCTGCGGGTGCATCCCCATCCGTGCAGAAGCAGCAGGTCGGGACCGCTACCGCAGATGCTGTAGCCAATGCTGATGCCCTCGTACAGAAACTCCATCGCCTAATTGAAGAAATCGTCCTCGTCCTCATCCTCGCCCGCAAGACTCGCGGCAACTTCCTCGTCCGTCTCTTTGTCGCCGCCGGTGCAGCTGAGGTCGAGATTCATTCCCGCAGGGGCCTCGAAGGTGTCGTACTCGCGTATATTGAGTTCAGGGTCGGCAAGGCATTTGTTCATAAAGATACCCCAGATAGGGAGGGCCATATTGGAGCCGCTTCCCATTGCGAGTTCCTTGAAGTGGACCATACGGTCCTCGCCTCCTACCCATACGCCGGCGGTAATCTTAGGCGTATAGCCTATAAACCAGCCGTCGGAGTTGTCGTTGGTCGTACCGGTCTTGCCCGCAATCTCGCCCTTCAGGTTGTAGCGGAAGCGCAGACGGCGTCCGGTGCCCTGGTCTATTACGCCCTGCATCAGGTTCACCATAAGGTAGGCCGTGCTCTCGCTGATGGCCTCGGTGTGCTTGTTGGTGAAGTCGGCAAGCAGGTTGCCCTCGGCATCCTCGATGCGCGTTACGAAGAGCGGAGTCGAATGAACACCCTTGGAAGGGAAGGTGTTGAAGGCTGCAACCATTTCGCAGAGCGTCAGGTCGGCAGGGCCCACGCAAAGCGAATATACCTCGTCAATATGGCTGGTGACACCCATTTTGCGCATCATAGAGGCCATTGCCGTAGGACCGAACTGCTTCATCAGGTAGGC
Organism: uncultured Bacteroidales bacterium; assembly: GCA_945487035.1. Lineage (GTDB taxonomy): Bacteria > Bacteroidota > Bacteroidia > Bacteroidales > UBA932 > Cryptobacteroides. Next base: position 38,818 of record CALYTI010000010.1, on the reverse strand, counting down.
CGAAATATTGTTCGAACTGTGGGTAAGACCCCATTTGAGAGTCACGGTGCGTCCTATATCCTTAGGGTTGTCGGTGCTTCGCGGAGTCCAGGTATCACCGTTCACCACGAAGGTCTGAGGCATATTGACCACCTTGTCGCAAGGCGTCATACCCTCCTGCATCGCAAGGGTGTAGAGGAAAGGCTTGACCGTACTTCCCACCTGGCGCTTGCCCTGACGCACATTGTCGTACTTGAAGTAACGGTAGTTCGGTCCGCCTACATAGGCGCGCACCTCTCCGGTAACCGGCTCGATGGCCATAAAGGCCGCCCTGAGTATGGACTTGTAGTATTTTATCGAATCGTCCGGGGTCATAAGCGTGTCGGCATAGCCTTCCTTGTTCCAGGCGAATACCCTCATCTCCACAGGCTTGCTGAACTGGGAGAGAATCTCGGCCTCGCTGACTCCCGCCTTGCGCTGGGTGCGGTAGCGGTCGCTCCATTTGCGGGCCTGCGACATAAGGGTCTCATAGGTGGCGTCCTCCATATCGTCCGGGAAAGGAGGCCTGCGGCGGCGGCGAAGCTCCTTGTTGAACGCCGGCTGCAGGTAGCCGCCGAGATATTCGCTCACAGCCTCCTCCGCATAGCGCTGCATATGGGAGTTGATGGTCACATAAATGCGGAGGCCGTCGCGGTCGAGGTTATATTTTTCTCCCGAAGGCTTGCTGTTCTTGGTAAGCCAGCCGAAGAAAGGGTCCTCGCGCCAGCGTATGGTATCCGCCACATAGTCGTCGTTGGTCAGATACTGGTTGCGGCGGGGCTCCTTGGCACTCATCTCGCGGCGTATCATATCCCTGAAATAAGGCGCAATGCCGGAGTTGTGGTCCTGGACCTGGAAGCGCAGCTCGATAGGTGCGGCCTGTGCTTCTGCCATCTGTTCCTCGGTAATGTAGCCTCCCTTGTGCATACGGCTGATTACCAAATCCCTGCGGGACTTGGACTGGTCGTAGTGGAGGACGGGGTTGTAGCGGGTTGGCTTGTTGATTATGCCTATGAGGGTGGCTGCCTCCTGGATATTGAGCTCGGACGGCTGCTTGGAGAAGTAGGTCTCGGATGCCGCCTTGATGCCGTAGGCTCCGCTTCCGAAGAAGACGGAGTTGAGGTACATAGCCACGATTTCGTTCTTGGTATAGCTCCTTTCGAGCTTGATGGCGGTGGCCCATTCGCGCAGCTTGATCCATACCATCTGCAGTTTGTTGCTCACTTCCTGACGCGGATAGAGGGTCTTGGCGAGCTGCTGGGTGATGGTACTTCCTCCTCCCTGGCTGGAATCGCCCATCAGAAGGGTGCGGAAGAGCACGCGTCCGAGGCTCTGGAAATCAATGCCGCAGTGCTGCTCGAAACGGGAGTCCTCGGTAGCGATGGCAGCGTTGATTACATTGGGGGAGATGTCCTGATACTGGACATAGGTCCTGTTCTCGATGTGGAAGGTGGAGATTACTTCCCCGTCCACGGAAATAAGCTGGGTTGCGAGATTGTTGTTCGGATGTTCAAGCTCCGAAAAGGAAGGGATGTCGGCATAAATCCATACTGCTGCAAGCAGTCCGGCTACGGCAAGCACCCCGGCGGAAAGCAGGGCCCAGAACCAGATTATAACTTTCTTTCGCGTACTATCTTTCATTATGGGCGCAAAAATACTCATTAAATTTTGAAAAGCATTGAATTGTGCTTTTCTTTGCATCATGAATTTAGTGATAGTCGAGTCCCCGCACAAGGCGGAGACAATACAGAAGTTCCTCGGAAGCGACTACAAAGTCGTTTCTTCGAAGGGACATATACGCGACCTTCAGGAAAAGGAGCTCGGCGTTGACCTCAACAACGGCTTCACTCCCGAGTATGTTATTCCGGCGGACAAGAAGAAAACCGTAGCCGAACTCAAGGGTCTTGCCGCCAAGGCGGACACCGTCTGGCTCGCTTCCGATGAAGACCGCGAGGGAGAAGCCATTTCCTGGCATCTTTACGAGACTCTCGGGCTCACCCCGGAGAAAACCAGGCGCATCACCTTCCACGAAATCACCAAGGACGCGATTCTCGAAGCAATCAAGAACCCGAGGAGCGTGGATATGGACCTGGTCAACGCGCAGCAGGCAAGACGCGTGCTCGACCGTCTGGTGGGTTATGAGCTTTCGCCGGTGCTGTGGCGCAAGATCCGCCGCGGCCTCTCCGCAGGACGCGTGCAGTCGGTAGCGCTCAGGCTCGTGGTGGACAGGGAGAAGGAGATTATGGCCTTCAAACCTCAGGCTTACTGGAAGGTGGAAGCCGATTTTGCGGCTGGCCGCTCCAAAGCCAAGGGCACGCTCGAAACCCGCTTCGACAGCAAGGAGGCGGCCCGCCGCTTCCTCGAGGACAGCATTGGCGCAAGTTACACCGTAGAGGGTGTGGACAAGAAGGAAGGAAGCCGTTTCCCGGCCCCTCCGTTCACCACCTCAACCCTGCAGCAGGAGGCAGGACGCAAGCTGCGCTTCTCCGTTAGCCAGACAATGCGACTCGCCCAAAGCCTGTACGAGCGCGGACTCATCACCTATATGCGTACCGACTCGACCAACCTCTCAGGACTCGCACTCGGAACCGCCAAGAAATTCATTCTGGACAACTTCGGGGAGGAGTACCATCACGCAAGGCAATACAAGACAAAATCCAAGGGCGCACAGGAGGCACACGAGGCCATACGCCCTACCTTCATAGACAACACCACCATCCAGGGCACCCCGCAGGAGCAGAAGCTCTACAACCTCATCTGGAAGCGCACCGTCGCCTCGCAGATGGCCGAGGCCCGCGTGCTTACGACCAATGTGCGCGTAGGCCTTGACACCAGAAGCGAGAAATATGCCCTGCAGTCTGCCGAAATCCTCTTTGACGGCTTCCTGAAGCTCTATATGGAGGGCACTGACGACGAGCAGACGGAGGATGGTGTCAGCATACTTCCTCCTATGCACGAGGGCGACAGCCTCAGCGTAAAGAAGGTAAGCGCAGTATGCCGCTTCAGCCAGCCGCCTTACCGCTACTCCGAACCTTCGCTCGTCAAAAAGCTGGAGGAACTCGGCATAGGACGCCCGTCCACCTACGCTCCGACCATCAGCACCCTGACCACCGGCAGGGGCTACATAGTCAAGGGAGACAAGCCTGGCGAAGCATATCAGGTGACTGACCTTACCCTGGTGGGCAGCGAAATCAGCGAGAAGGAAAAAACCGAAACCGTGGGCGCCGAAAAGGGCAAGCTCCTGCCATCCGAAATCGGAATGGCGGTGACCGACTACCTTGTAGGCAACTTCTCCGACATACTCGATTACGGCTTCACTGCCGGGGTGGAAAGCGACTTCGACAAAATCGCAGAAGGCAAGCTCGACTGGCACAAGTGCATAGGCGACTTCTATGCCCCGTTCCACACCGAGGTCAGCACCGCCCTCAGCGACAAGAGCTTCCACAAGGTGGAAAGGGAACTCGGAACGGACCCGCAGGACGGCAGCACCTACAGCGCGAAGCTCGGCCAGTACGGCCCTTATGTGCAGAGGGAAAAGGATGGAGTGAAAGCTTTTGCCAGCCTTGCGGCCGGACAGCTTATCGAGACCATCACCCTTGAGGAGGCTGTGAAGCTCTTCGCCCTGCCGCGTACCGTAGGCCAGAAGGACGGAGTGGATATTGTGGTGCTCAAGGGCAAGTTCGGTCCATATCTGAAATATGGCGACAAAAACCTGTCCCTGCCGCGCGGCACCGACCCTATGACGGTAAGCCTGGAGAGCTGCATCGCACTCATAGACGAAAAGTCAAAGGAAGCAGACCCTGCAAAACCGCTGCTCGACTTCGGGGAGGTGGCAGTAATAAGCGGGCGCTACGGCCCGTATCTCAAGGCTGACGGCAAGAACTACCGCCTGCCGAAGGGCATCGATGCCGCCACCCTTACCAAGGAGCAGTGCCTTGAAATAATCGCAGGCTCGGAGCCGACCAACGGAGGAAGAAAAAGTTTCAGGAAAAAGAAATAGAATATGAGCAGCCAATATGAATTGGACGAAATGGACCGGATTATCCTGTCCAGACTCGTAAAAGACGCCAGAACACCTTATCTCGAAATCGCACGCGATTGCGGAGTTTCCGGAGCAGCCATACACCAGAGGGTGAAGAAACTCGAAGATGCCGGCATCATTGTCGGTTCCACCGCCCTGGTGAAACCTTCTGCAATGGGATTCCAGCTCTGCGCCTTCATCAACCTCAACCTTTCGGAAAACAACAAGTACCCGGAGGTAACCGCGTCCCTGAAGAAGATTCCGGAAATAGTGGAATGCCACTTCATCACCGGACGCTCCACTATGCTCGTGAAGCTCTACTGCACGGACAATGCCCACCTTATGGACATAGTGCTGAAGAAAATCCAGAACATCCCTTACGTGCAGTCAACCGAGACCATCATCTCCCTGGACGAGGCCTTCGAGCGTCAGGTATGGGTGAACGGCAACGAGACGAAGAAGCGCAAATCAGGCGGAAAACAGTAGCCTTGCCACCTCCAGGTCTTCCGGAGTAGTAATTTTGATATTGTACCTCTCACCGGCAACATAGGTGAGGGGTATATTTTTGGCCCTTGCAACTGAAGCGTCATCGGTGAAGGACTCGTCATAACCGAGGGTATAGGCCGCCTTCAGCTGTTCGGACAGGAATATCTGCGGAGTCTGTGCTCCGTACAGGCCTGCGCGCTGAGGGTCCGGCTGTCCGCTTTCTGCAAGCACACCCTCCGGACTTCGCGTCAGGCTTTTGAGAGTGTCGGTCACAGGGCATACAGGGATTACATTGCGCTCACCTGCGCACTCGTGCAGCAGGCGCCCAACCGTTTCGGTGTGAATCAGCGGGCGTACCCCGTCGTGAATCATAACAACCGCACCGTCAGGAATCTTCTCCAGGGCATTCCTCACTGAGTGGAAGCGGGTCATCCCGCCCTCCACCAGAATCTGGGGTACATCGAAGTGCAGGTCCGCGCACATCTTCCGCCAGTCAGCCATATGGTCCCTCGGGAGTACCACCACAACCTTCATCTCAGGTACGGCATAAAGGAACTTCAGGATGGTCTGCTGCAGAATCGGGCGACCCCCGAGATCAAGAAATTGCTTGGGCCTTTCGGTGCCCATTCTGGTGCCGCTGCCGCCGGCCACGAAAACTCCATAAATATTTTTTTCCATAAGTACAGATTCTACGCAAAATTAAAAACAAAATTGATTATTTTTGTAGGAATTCAATAATCTGAAAAAATGGCATTCTCATTCCTAAGCCAGGAATTGGCAATAGACCTCGGAACAGCCAACACTATCATCTACCAGAACGGCTCGATAGTGCTGGACGAACCGAGCATCGTCGCATTGGACGTCACAAGCGGGAAGTGCATAGCAATAGGCAGTCAAGCCAAACTGATGCACGGCCGCAACAATCCCAATATCAAGACAGTCCGTCCTCTGAAAGACGGAGTGATTGCAGACTTCAACGCTGCCGAAATGATGATTCGCGGATTCATCCGCCAGGTCAGCGGCAAGCGCAGCCAGCTCTTCTCCCCTAATCTCAAGGTCGTCATCGGCATCCCTTCGGGAAGTACCGAAGTGGAAATCCGTGCGGTGCGCGACTCCACCGAGCACGCGGGAGGAAGGGATGTGTATCTGATTTTCGAGCCTATGGCAGCAGCCCTCGGTATCGGCCTTGATGTGGAGGCTCCGAAGGGCAATATGGTAGTTGACATAGGCGGAGGTACCACCGAAATCGCTGTCATCTCCCTCGGAGGCCTTGTGGTGCAGGACAGCATCAGAACCGCAGGAGACGTGTTTACAAGCGACATCCAGTATTATCTGCGCCAGCAGCACAACATCAAAGTCGGAGAGGTTACCGCCGAGGAAATCAAAATCGCGGTGGGTGCCGTTCTGACCGAGCTTGACGAAGAACCGGAACCTAAGGTTGTGAAGGGTCCAAACCTTATGACCGCCCACCCTGTGGAGGCTACCATCACCTATCAGGAAATCGCACACTGCCTTGACAAGTCAATAGCCAAAATCGAGACCTCCATCCTGCACGTGCTCGAGCTCACTCCTCCAGAGCTGTACTCCGACATAGTAGAAAACGGAATCTATCTATCCGGAGGCGGAGCCCTTCTGCGCGGACTCGCCAAAAGGCTCACAGACAAGGTGAACATCAAGTTCATCGTATCCGAAGACCCGCTCCACGCCGTGGCACGCGGAACCTGCAAGGCTATCAAGAATACCGACAAGTACAAATTCCTTATGCGCTAGCGATGGCAAAGGGCCGCAGCACATCTGGAATCCTGCTTTCCGCAGCAATCTTCATTCTTCTGGAGATTGCTGCTGTTGCTTTGCTGCACAGTTCCTCACAATTGCAGAGCATATGGATCAATAGGGCTTCGCACCATCTGATAGGGTGGGTATGGGGCACATCCGACAACATACGCTCCTACTTCAAGCTGCGTGAACGCAACCGCCAGCTCGAAGAGGAGAATGCCATACTCTCCAAAGAAATCCGCAACTACCGCGAGCTGTATGCCAGGGACAGCATCAGAAACAGTTTCGAGGATCCGCACGATGGATTTCAGTACATTTTCGCCAAGACCGCAAAGATGTCCATAGGCTCCCAGCACAACCACATTGTCCTTAACAAAGGATATTCGGACGGGGTGAGCGAGCGCTGCGGCATCATCACCAATCAGGGAGTAATCGGGGTTATCGACGCCGTGGACCGCAACTACAGTTACGGAAGGACGCTTATGAACCCCAATATCTCTGTGAGCGTGAAGATTGAGGGAAGTGACATTGCAGGACCTATGGTATGGGACGGCAAGAGTACGGACAGGGCTCTGATGCGCGGAGTGCCTCTCTTCCAGAAAGTCAGCGAAGGGGATACGGTACGTACCAGCGGATATTCGAGCATCTTCCCTGCCGGAATTCCGGTTGGAACGGTGAAGGGCAGCACCACCCGCAACGGTGCAACTCAGGATTTGGAAATCAAACTCTTCCAGGACTTCTCGACTGTTGACCACGTGGCCATTGTCCGCAATGAAGGTCGGGAAGAGATTGACGCAATAGAAAAAAGGGGGATGGCAAATGACAAACGGTAAAAGGATAGTCATAGCCTGCATCCTCTGTCTGGCACAGATAATTCTGAGCAATTATCTCTATGTTTCGCATTATCTGGTGCTAAACCTGCTGCCGCTGGTGATTCTTAGCCTTCCTGCGAGCCGCGGGGTCAATGTGGCTATGCTTGTCGCATTCGTGGCTGGCTTCGCAGTGGACTTCGCCTCCACCGGTATACTGGGGCTTTCGAGCGCTGCGCTTCTGCCTGTGGCTCTGCTGCGCTTCCCTATCCTGAGGGCAGTAGGAGGCGAAGAGTATCTGGTCCACCGCGACAGTCCGCCGGTGGGTCATCTCACTACGCGCGGAGTGTTTCTCGCAACCCTTTCAGCCGCTGCGGTATTCTTCCTGTGCTATGTGTTCATAGATGCTGCCGGGACGCGTCCGCTCTGGTTCAACCTCACGCGAATGCTGCTCTCTTCCGTAGCCAGCGCAGCGCTTATGACTTTCCTCAACCTTTTCCTGTTTGTAGAGAAATAAGATGGAAAGCCGCCCGCGACACACCAAACTGGTCATAGGACTTGCGGTCGCCGTGCTGATTCTGCTCGGAAGGCTGTTCTATATCCAAATCATAAACGACCGCTACAAGAGGGACGCGCTCAACAATTCCATTGTCTATGAGACCATATACCCTCCGCGAGGCATCATCCACGACCGGAACGGGGAGATTCTGGTGGGCAACGCGACGAGCTACGACATTATGGTCACTCCGCGCGAAATCAGCTCTCTGGACACCCTGCGGCTGGCCGAAGTGCTTGGGGTGGATATGGACTTTATGCGGGAAAAGCTTGATTACTACCGGACTTACCGCAGCCGTATAGGCTTCAAGACACTTACCTTCATCAAAAATGTGGACGCGGCGACCTATATGCGCTTTGCTGAGATGGAATATCTCTTCCCCGGGTTCAAGGGGCAGGTCCGCACAATTCGCACGCATCCTTTCAATGCCGGCGGAAATCTGCTGGGCTACATCTCGGAAGTGGACGGTGATTACATACGCAAGCACCCGGAGTACCGCGCCGGTGACGATGTGGGACGCACCGGACTGGAGGCGGCACGCGAAGAGGACCTTCGCGGCAGCAAGGGATACCACATCTACCTCCGCGATTCTCGCAACCGCGTGCTGACCAGCTACAACAACGGAGAGGACGATTTGCTTGCAGTGCCGGGCAAGGATATCACGACTACCATCGATGCTCATCTGCAGCAATACGGGCAGCAGCTGATGCAGAACAAAAAGGGCTCCCTGATTGCAATTGAGCCTTCGACGGGAGAAATCCTGGCTATGGTTACAAGTCCGGGAATAGATGTGGATGTGCTTTCGGATATGGGTAAAAACTATGCCGAACTGGCAGCAAACCCGGACAAGCCTATGTTCAACCGCCCGGTGCAGGCGTCTTATCCTCCGGGTTCGGTGTTCAAGCTGGTCAACGGCCTGATAGGTATGCAGGAAGGGGTGTTGGAGCCCTGGATGAAATATCCCTGCAGCAAGGGATACCAATATACTTCAACCCGCAAACTGGGCTGCCACTCCCACAAGTCCCCGCTGGATTTCGACCACGCGGTGATGACTTCGTGCAACGCATATTTCTGCTATGTGTTCAAGTCCATTCTGGAGAATCCTGCCTATTCGTCGACGAAGGAGGCTTATGACCGCTGGGAGCAGTATGTGCGCAGTTTCGGCTTCGGAAGCCCGCTGGGACTGGACTATCCGGGAGAGCTGGGAGGTTCGGTGCCGAAGTCTTCGCGATATGACAAGATATACGGGAAGAACCATTGGCGTTTCACATCGGTGGTGTCCCTGTCCATTGGCCAGGGCGAGCTGCTCTGCACCCCGCTTCAGATTGCGAACCTTTGCGCTACCATCGCGAACCGCGGCTGGTACATTACGCCCCATATCATCAAGGATTCCGAGGATTTGAGCATAGACGACAAATACCGCGAGAAGCATTACACGGAAGTGGACGCGAAGCATTTCGAGAAGGCGGTGAAGGGAATGTCTATGGCGGTGAACGGCACCGTGCAGGACGGGGCGACCGGCACTATGGCACGCATCCCGGGGGTGGAGGTGTGCGGCAAGACGGGCACGGCGGAAAACCCGCACGGTGCGGACCATTCGGTGTTCATCTGCTTTGCCCCGCGCGAGAACCCGCAGATTGCGGTGGCGGCCTATATCGAGAATGCAGGCTTCGGAGGCACCTGGGCCTGTCCTATTGCTTCCCTGCTGGCGGAGAAATATCTCAACGGAGAAATAGACGAAAGCCGCAAGTGGGTGGAGAGCCGCGCAATGGAGGCCAACCTTATGAATGTTCAGAAAAAGGAGAAAAAGACGCAATGACCCCGCTCCGCAGTGACAGAGGTGTGGCCCGCAGCCTCGACTGGGCCCTGATAGTAAGCTGGCTCGCGCTGGTGCTTACGGGGGTGCTTTGCATTTACTCCGCTTCGCAGGGGGCAGAGGGCGGCGAGGGATTCAATCCGGGGGCGCGCTATGTCAAGCAGCTGATGTGGATAGGGATTTCTATGGGCGCTGCCCTGCTGATTACCTTTGTCATCAAGCCTCACGTATGGGAGGTGCTGTGTACTCCGGCCTACATAATGGTGGCGGTGCTGCTGGTGGCGGTGATTGTCTTCGGCTCGGAAATCAACGGCTCGAAATCCTGGTTCCGCCTGGGTCCCGTGGCATTCCAGCCTTCGGAACTGTCCAAGATTACCACTTCCCTGGTGCTGGCTCACTATATGCGCACTCCTGGCTTCAAGATTACACGCTTCAAGGATATACTGATGCTGGCCGCCATTGTGGGAATACCGGCGGTGATTATTCTGGCTCAGGGTGAAACAGGCACTCTGCTGGTGTATATGAGCTATGCTTTCGTGCTGTACCGCGAGGGTATGTCAGGATGGTGGCTGGCTCTGATTGGAGCGGCTATAGTGCTGTTTATTGCGGCCATCCGCTGGCCGTTGTGGGTGGCGGGCATACTGCTTACGGTGATGCTGGTGGCTTATTTCCTGTTTTGCCGGATTCACGGGTCACGAAGTTTTGTGGCGAGAAGGAATCTGTGGATAGTGACCGCGCTGCTTGCGGTGGCGGGAGCGGTCTATATCTATTCGACCAATTTTGTTTTCAACAATGTGCTCAGGCCGCACCAGAGGAGCAGGATTGAGGTGCTTCTGGGAATTACCGAGGACAAGATGGGCGCGGGCTACAATGTCAACCAGTCAATGATTGCGATTGGCTCCGGGGGCCTCAGCGGCAAGGGTTTCCTTCAGGGGACTCAGACTTCCTACGGCTTTGTGCCGGAGCAGTGTACGGATTTCATTTTCTGCACTGTGGGTGAGGAATTCGGGTTCCTTGGCTGTGCTGCGCTGATTCTGCTCTTTGCCTTTCTTATCTGGAGGATACTCCACGATGCGGAAGCATCCCGCGAGCCGTTCACCCGGATTTACGGATATTGCCTCGCAGGATGTTTCTTTATGCATCTGATGATTAATGTTGGCATGACCATAGGTCTGATGCCTGTGATTGGCATCCCTCTGCCTTTCATCAGTTACGGTGGCTCGTCAATGCTCTCCTTCACCGTAATGCTCTTCATCTTCGTCGCCCTTGTCCGAAGGGACAGGAAGTATTTCTAGCGGGAGGATATGGCGTGTTTCTTATCTAGAATTCAGATGCTTTGAAGGTGAAATAACTGATGGTGGTGCCGCTTACTGCGGTAATCTGCACATCGGGCTGCTCATTGAGGAAATAACTGCTCAGATGTATGGAATTGGTGCCGTCGCTGGTGAAGTCCGCATCTATGTGGCTGCCGAGCCTGATGTGCAGGGTGCCCTTGAAGGCTATACGGAGGCTCGCGCCCGAAAGGAAAGGCGAGGGCAGTTCGGGCTTTCCGGTGTCAAGCTTCTGTCCCGGCTGAAGATGGATGGTCGGCTCTATGCAAAGATTGCAGAGATTGCCGCAGTGAATCTCGTTGATGTCCCAGCCCGAAGCGGAAAAGTCGAAACCGAGAGAGAAGAGACGCACCGAGGTCTGGGGCGTTTCGTAGCAGCCGGCAAAGCCTATATCGCAGCCAAGAGAGTGTACTCCCGCGACAATCTGCCGCAGCTGTTCGTCGCTGAAATCGCTGACATTGCCCATACAGTACATATACGGGGCTCCTATCCAGCGGCAATGCTCAATCACTCCCTCCACGCTGGCTATGGTCTTGTATTCCATTATCATTCCCTTGTGGCCCAGGTCCCTGCGTCCGCAGTAGAGTATGTAGTCATCACCCATTATGCTCTTTATGATGGAAAGGGAGCACTCATCGACATACTGGATGACAGGAGCCACCCCGCAGCTGCGGCACTCGTAGAGGAACTCTTCGAGAGAGCTTATCGGGGTGCGGTAGCGGGGATTGGATGAACGGTAGCGGTACTTGGTCCTGAGGGTGTCGAAAGGGGTCTGCGAAATCACTACATCGGGAGCGAAATTGCCGTCGAGGTCCTCAATCTGGTACCCGAGGGCACCCCGGTAGCCGTGGATGACAAGGTACTTGCCCGGGGTCGCCGTGGCGTGGAGATTGGCTTCGACATAGCGGAAACCCAGCCTTGCGGCAAGCCTGACGTCATAGACGCTCTGGCAAGGGATGTAAGGGTCACTGTTCTTGTAAACGGTGTCGATGAACAGATGGCTGTAGTAAGGCTGTCCGAAACGGAAGCCTGTCGCACCCTGGGAGCGCGCAAGGGGAGCGGCGGCACAAAGCAGCAGCGAAATCAGAATAATTATGCGGTTCCTTCTCATACTATAGCAGGTCCGGTTCATCCCAAATCCTGTCAGTTATGCAAGTTACAACTATATTTTGAGACCCGCAACTGATTCGGAAATCTCCTTTCTCCAATCTCCAGCGGCCATCACTTCCAACGAAAGCCAAATCTGAAGCTTTGACTTTGAGTATCACCTCTTTGCTTTCTCCTGCCTTGAGGGAAATCTTATCGAAAGCCCTGAGCCTGCGCACATCCGGAACCTCGGAAGCATACATATCGCTCGAGAAGAGCAGCACCGCTTCCCTGCCGTCCACGGAGCCGGAATTGGTAACCCTCACCCTGAACTCCAGCAGGTCGTCCGGACCGAAGGTGCTTCGGGAGCAGCGCAAATCGGAATATTCGAAACTGGTGTAACTCAGGCCGTCTCCGAATTGCCATTGGGCATCCATACGGGCGTCATAGTTGTATTCCCCCTCCATAGTGGCCACATTCTCGGACACCTTGTAGTCGTAAGGAGCATAACCCGCAGTGTACTTCGGCCAGGTGAATGGAAGCTTGGCGCTGAAATTCTCATCCCCGCTTACCAGGGCGGCAAAGGCATCGGCCCCATAGTTGCCCGGGAGCATCATAGCCACAAAGGCGGAGGCGAGAGGCTCAAGTTCCCTTACCACGCGAGGTCGCCCTCCGCTGTAGGCTATCACTATAGGCTTGTCGCTTTGCGCAAGCACTTTGAGCATTTCCTGCTGCTGGGCGGACAGATTGAGGTCCTTCCAGTTTCCCGGAGTCTCGCAGTAGCTCTGCTCTCCTATGCAGGCGACGATAACATCGCACCTGGAGGCAGCCTTGCGGAGAGCCTTGAAGTCGGCCGGCTTCTCCTCATACCAGTTGTCTCCGTTTTCCGGGGCATATTCCACTCCCGGACAATAGCTCACCTTACCCGGGAACCTGCTTTGCAGGGCCTCCAGTATCGTGTGGTATGGTGCGGACTGACGGGACGCCCCGTCTCCCTGCCAGGTGTAGGACCAGCCTCCGTTGATGCAGCGCATGGAATTGGCGTTGGGACCGCATACGAGTATCTTCTGCCCCTCCCGCAGCGGCAGCACTCCATCGTTTTTGAGCAGCACTTCGCTCTCGACAGCCGCCCTGTACGAGCTGGCTTCGAACTGCGGTGCAGCGAAATCGGCATATGCCCCAGTATCCCATACCGGCTGTTCGAAAAGGCCGAGTCGCATCTTCAGGCGCAGCACGCGGCGCACCGCATCATCTATCCTTTCCATAGGCACGGCTCCCTCCTCAACCAGTTCCTTGAGGTCTATGCAGAACTTCCAGGTGGATGGGACCATAGCCATATCTATTCCCGCATTGATGGCAAGCCGCACCGCGTCCTTTTCGCTTGTGGCCACACGGTCACGGTAGTACAGGTTGTTGATGTCGTTCCAGTCGGTGACTATCATTCCGTCCCAGTTCAGGTTTTCCTTGAGCCAGACGGTGAGCAGTTCCCTGTTGGCGTGGAAAGGTATGCCGTTGTTGGAAGAGGAATTGACCATCAGGGAGAGGGCTCCTTCGCGTATGCATTGCTTGAAGGGCTCGAAATATTTCTCCCTCAACTCGGCATCGGATACCTTGGAAGGGGTTCTGTCCTGGCCGGATACGGGCACTCCATAGGCCATATAGTGCTTGATGCAGGCTGCAATGTGGAGGCTGTCCACCTTGCCCGGATTGTCGCCCTGAAGGCCGAGCACAGCCGCCTTGCCGAGTTCGGCATTGAGGTAACTGTCCTCGCCGAAGCTCTCCCACATACGCGGCCAGAGCGGCTCGCGGCCAAGGTCCATCACCGGCGCGAAGGTCCAGGGAACCAGGGCGGCGCGGGTCTCGTAGGCGCAGATGCGGCCCATATCGAGGGCGAACCCGCGTTCAAAACTGGCGGCAATATTGATTTCCTGAGGGAAGAGGGTAGCCCCGTCGATATAGGAAGCGCCGTGGATCTGATCCAGGCCGTAGAGGCAAGGGATGCCGATTTCTTCAATGGACTTGCGCTGGATTTCCCGTATGACGGAGATATATTTCTCCTTCGGAGGAGCGCTGTTGCCTATAACATTGAGTATGGAGCCGACCTTGTATTTGCGGAATACCGTGTCCATCAGCTCGGGGATGAGATGCTCCCTTTCGCGGTCCATCAGCACGCCGACCGTAAGCTGGGTCATCTGGCCTATCTTCTCCTCAAGGGTGAGGCGGTTGAGGATGGAGTCTATCCTGCTCTCCATCTGAGCGTCCTCCCGTATTGCCGGAGTGACGATGCGCCTGCCATTGCGGCTTATGTTTTCGAGTTTGAGATTCTTCATCGAATTGTGGTATGGCTTGATTTCCAGCACGGAAGAAGCCGTGCCGTCATCTTCTATCCTGACATTGCGTATGATTATGTCTTCCATCCTGCAGGCCGGAGAGGAATGCTCGTCCTGAGCAATCACTATGGCCCTGGAGCAAGGGCGCATATGGTCAAAATAAAGGTCCTCCGCAGTGATGGAGCTTATCAGGCCGGGACACCCCTTTTCCCAATCGGGCGAGGCCACCTGGTGGATGGCGAAGGCTCCGCGCACATCATCTTTCTGAACTATGGTATTGTGTTCGAGGAAGATGCAGGATTTCACCTGACAGTCCGAGATATGGGCAGGACTGACCGATTCATTGCCCGCTTCCGGGCCGATTACTATGCCTCTCGCGAAGTCGGCCCAAATCATACAGCCTTCTATACGGACATTGCGCAGGTCCTCGATTGGCCTTGCGTTGTGCCTTACCTTGAGGGTGATGCAGTCATCGTAGCAGCGCAGCAGGCAGTCCTTGATGAGCACATCCCTGGAGCAGACCACATCGATGCCGTCACCGTTGAGTATCCAGTTGATGAGGTTGATGTTTTCAATCCTGACATCAGACATATTGTAAACCGACACTGTCCAGCTCGGGGAGTCGATTATGGTGACATCCTCGATTACCAGGTTGCGCCTTTCTGCCGCTCTGGTTTTGTTGCATTCGATGAGCAGTTCTCCGCTGGCCCAGCGCGTGCCGGTGTGAGGCAGGCGTGCGCCGCTGATTATGCCCTGCCCCGCTATGCGGCAGTTGTTGCCCTGGACTTCTATGGCCGAATAGAGCACGGCGCCATAGTCAACATAGAGGGTCTGTCCTTCCTGAAGACAGATTTTGCCCACATTGTGTTCGCCCGGGCCGAAATACAGCACCGAAGGGTCGTCCGGGGACGGTTTGTCCGTGTCCGGCAGATTGCAGACCAGGAAGAGATTGGTCGCACGGTCATCGTCAAACTCCACGGAGACTTTCCTGTGGGCGGGGCTGTCGATGATGAATTCTACGCAGTGGTCGTTGAGTTTGCGGGCCTCAATCCCGTAGGGAGTCGGGCGTACGGCTACTGTGCTGAAGGCTTCTTCCCTGCTGAGCCTGATACGCACAGGGAAGTGCGGGGTTTGGAGCAGGGCAATGGACATAGTGTCGCGAAGCCCCTTGGAGTTGTCCCAGTCGTTCCAGATTTCCCCGTGATGGGAGGCGGAGTCCGAGCACAGGGCCTTGTGTACAGTGACAGGAACGAAACCGGAGCCGCAGTCCGCCTCAAGCCTGTAGTCCGCGTTGCGGGCAAATACAGAAGCGAAGCACAGCAGACCGGCAATCAGGCAATAAAGCTTTTTCATATATTTTTCCAATGGTCCGGTTCAACATAAGGATAGTACTCGGTTGCAGGCTCGAGTGTTCCGACAAAGAGGGAGTCGGTCCCGACAGGCACTCCGCCTTCGAAACGGGAAACCTTCACCAGGGCAGGCTCTGCCAGCCCGAAAGGAGCCGTGTAGAGGGTGGAATTGGCGTCGGGTGTGCTGCCGTCCAGAGTGTATCTGAGTTCAGACTGGTATTTTTCGCACTCGAAGCTGACCACGGCCTTCCCTTCGGAAATGACGCTGCTGATGTCAACCCTGTCCGAAAGGGTGTAACAGTTCAGGCCTGCGGCCCGAAGCGCGGGCACCCGGACGCTGAGCCTGCGTTTGAAGTCATCCCAATCGCGGCCGGATGCCGGGGTCCATCCCATCTCCGCAATCGCGAGAATGCGGGGCAGAACCATATATTCCAGATGAGGACAGTCGTCGATAAATTCGCTCCAGGCGCAGCCCTGCACTCCCAGCACCCGGGAGGCGGCCTGCTCGCCGCTTATCCATTCCACAGGCTCATCTATCCTGCGCCCGAGTATGTACTGCTCGTTGGCAAGGGCTTTGGCCGGGGTGTCGGCAAGAGGCTCCATAAGGTAGGTCTTGCGTATAGGAGAATAGCCTACCATAGCGCGCGGCTGGGTCTGCGGAGTATCCTGATACCAGTCGAAATAAAGCGCCGCACCCGGGGTGAAAATCACATTCTGCCCCTTGTTGGCGGCGTGGGAGGTGTACTCCTGACCGCGGTAGGAGAAGACTATGGCCTCAGGGTCCAGTTCATTCTTGGATATCTCATCCCATCCGCACATCACCTTTCCCTTGGAACGGAGGTAATCCTCAACCCTGTCCACCATATAGCATTGTAGTTCATCATAGTCCGCAATACCCTCCCTTTGCATCAGAGCGCGGCATTTCGGGCATTTCGGCCACTCCTTCTTGCGGGCCTCGTCGCCTCCGATATGGATGTAGCGGGAAGGGAAGACCTCCATTATCTCGTCCAGCACATTGAAGAAGAACTCATAGGTCTGAGGATTGCCGGCGCAGTATTCGCCCGAACTGTAAGCCTTGCCCTGGCAGCAAAGCTCGGGATGGGAGATGAAGACGGCATCCGAATGGGCCGGAAATTCGACCTCCGGGATTACCTCTATGTGCCGGTCTGCAGCGTAGGCTACTATTTCGCGCAGCTCGTCTTTGGTGTAATATCCGCCGTAGGCACCGGTAGTCCCTTCGTCGAGGTAGCGCTTGTCCTGCTTGTCCCACCATTCTATCCAGCTTTTCTTTGTGCGGAAGGCCCCTTTGCGGGTCAGCTCCGGATAGCGGTCGAGCAGGATTCTCCATCCTCCGTTGTCGGTCAGATGCAGATGGAAATAGTTCATCTTGTAGGCGGCCATCACATCGAGCATACGGAAGATTTCCTCTTTCGGGAAGAAGTGTCTTGAAACATCGACCATAAGTCCGCGATAAGGGAATCTCGGGGCGTCAGCTATGCTCCCGCAAGGGATACCCTCGGAGGACAGCATCTGAAGCAGGGTCTGCTGCGCGTAGAAGGCTCCCCTGCAATCGGAGGAGGTCACGCTGATTCCCTTTCTGTCCACTTCAAGAAGATAACCCTCCGCAGGAATGCTGCTGTCAGAAGCGAAAGATATGTAGGCCGTTGGATTGCGGCGGAATGCGGCGCTGTCCACACGGTACCAGCCGCCGTGGAGGCTGACCTGCGAAGGCTGAGGCACTACGGAAAGCTCTTCCGGTCCGGAAGTGCAGCCAGTCAGCACGCAGCAAAGCAGAACTGCGGCAGAGTGTAATAATTTGTTTATGGTGGTCATTCTCAATAACTTATGTCTATATCATCGCCCTCGACAAGCCAATGGGCGCTGTCCTGAATCAATGTGCCGTTGTAGGTCACATTGCTGAATGTCAATTCTTTGATGGTGTTCCCGTTTGAGACCACCGTGGAAATGCCGCATCCCTGTTCGGAGATGATGGCAATGTCTCTGAAGCTGATACGCTCCATAAGGCAGCCTCCCTGCTGCGGCTTCTGCCACACGGAAATCGGTCTGCCGTCCTTCCTGATATTGTCTATGACTATATCGTGGAAGCTGATGTCGGAGATGACGGCTGAGGTGCTGCCTCCGGAAGGGTACTGGCTGATGCAAAGGCCGCCCCTGTCATCATTGAGGTAATCATTGTTGCGTGTAGGATAGTCCAGCACGGTGCAGCCGCTGACCTCGACGTCGTGTATGCGCCCGCCTCCCTGCGTGCCGCTTTCCGGTCCGACCACTATGCCTCCGGCAAAGTCGGCCCAGATGAGGTTGTCTTCTATCCTGATGTTTTTCGTGTCGTCAAGTGAAAGATGATTGACTTTCAGGGTGATGCAATCATCATAGGTCCTGATGAAACAGCCCTTGACCAGGGCTCCGTCCACAGAGCACAGGTCGATTCCGTCTCCGTTGAGAATCCAGCAGATGATGTTGGTGTTCTCTATCCTCACATCGTTGGTGCGGTAGATGGAGAAAGTCCAGCTCGGCGAATCGACCACTGTGATTCCTTCCACAGTGAAGCCCTTGCGGGTTAGGGTTTTGGAGGCATTGGTTTCAATCAGCTGATAGCCGCTGGCATAGCGGTCTCCGGTATGTGCAAGGCGTGCCCCCGAGAGCACTCCCCGGCCTTTGATGGCTGTGTTGTCGCCCAGGCAGTTGATTTTCGCATAGACCACAGCACCTTCATCAATGTACAAGGTCTGATTGTCCCTGAGGCTTATCCACTCGGGATTCCACACTCCCGGACCGAAGTAAATCACATCCGGGTCCGAAGGGTCAGGTTTCCGAGTGTCCGGCTTTTCCGGAAGCACCATAAGATTGTGGAAACGGTCCCCGTCGTATTCGATTGAGAGCTTGCGCTGAGCATATGTCGGGATGGTAAGCTCTATGGTGCGGTTGTCTATATGTCTGGCTTCAATGCCGTACTGTGTAGGGCGGACCGTAACCTCGGAGTAGCTGCCGCTGAGCTTTGTCACCCTGATTGTAACCGGTGAGTCGAAAGGAGCGGTGAAATTGACGAAGCTGGCGGTGTCCCTCAGACCCTTAGAGTTGTTCCAGTCATTCCAGATTTGCGGATGATGGTTCGGGGCATCCGATACCAGGGCATCGAGGACATAGGCATCCTTCCAGCTGCCGTCCTCCTGAAGCACGCTCACACTGTAGTGGGTGTTGGGCTGAAGCACTTCCTTGATGCTGTGATTCTTTATCCAAACCGCCGGCACAGGGTCCGAGCCGCTCGCAAGGCTGAAGCGCACAAGCACGCTGCCCTTGCTCGCGTACTGGGAGAAATCCAGTTCGACAGATGCAGCGCTGCCAGGCGCAATCTCCTTGCTTACAGGGAGTTTGATTTGCTGAGGGTCAAGCCCCGCAAGGCTCAGCTCAAGGGTCAGATCCCACTCTCCGCAGGCCAGCATAGGCATCAGCAGGGCGCTCTGCTGCGGCTCCTGCGGCGTGAGGGTGAAAGTCCTGCTCCAGCTGCCGTTCTGCTCAAGCGGAGTGAGGTCGCTGAGCGAAATACGGCGGGCAAGTCCTTCAATATCCACCTTCGCACTCACAAGCTCTGCCGGAGCTCCGACGAGTTTCAGCTCTATGGAAGGAGTGAAAGGCTTGAGTTCCAGCTTGGAGGAAAGGGCGTCTTGGGTTTTTCCTTCCCAGAACCACAGCCCCGGCAAGTCCGAGGCCGTGTCCTTGGGGTAGAAATAATAGGTCGGGAGGGGCAGACCCTCCGATTTTGCTCCAATCGCAACCGCATCGAAACTCTGTGCAGCCAGCACGATGAGCCTGTCCCCGAAGTTCTCCGCAGGGATTGCCTCGGGATACTCCCCTTCAGCGAAAGAGATGCATTCTCCGTCTGTGAAGGAGTAGAGCAGATAGCTCAGGGATGAAGCCTCTTCAGGAAGGGCAAAAGCAATCTTTTCGCCCTCCTGAGGCTGCGGAGCCGGGTCCGGCTCCTTCTGCCTGCAGGCAGTCAGGGCCAAGGCCAGGCTGACTGCCGCAAGCATAGTGCGATGAGTGTTGCTTTGGAGCATAGAGAATTATTTTGCGTCGAATGCGATTACATACTTGGCCATCTGACCTTCCTGTCCGCTGACCACCTTGCCGTCGATGACGATGGTAGGCTGGAAGGAATCAGACTGCCAGTTGTCTCCGCCCACATAGTAAACATCGGTCCAGCCAAGATCTGCGAGCACATAGGCGCCCTGCATGATGTTCATCTTCTTGACATTGATGGTGGCAAGACCAATCTTATTGTCGATGGTACGGCCGATGTAGCAGCGTGTCCTGGTGCCGTTGAAGCCCTGGCCAACAACCTCTGTATCTCCGTTGTTTGCCATAACATCAGCAAAGCGCACCTTGTAGCCGTCAACTACGAGAGCAGGGGTGAAGTATGCGCAGCCGGTGACAGCCCAATCCTCTCCGGTAAGGGTGAAGTCGTTGCGGAAAGGAGCGAAGTTGTCGTCTGACAGACGCTCGTTGTAGTTGAATCCGAAGTCGGAAGCCTTGCGGAAATCGCTGAATGCGTGGAAGATATTGGCCTCAGGGACAATGTGCTTGAGAGCAAGCTTGCCGTTGCCGTCAAAGCCGAAGCAAAGGCCGTGTGAGGTTCCCTTTGCCTTTACGCCTTCCCACCAGGAAGCTGACTCCCAGGAAACTATGGTTCCCTCGGACTTGACCCAGCAGGTCCAGGTTGCAGGGCAACCGCTCATAGTAATGAGAGAACTTACGCTCTCGGCAGCCTTTCCTGACTTTACAGCCTCGGCATCAGAGATAATCTTGCCCTTCAAGTCACGCTCGTTGAAGGTAACGATGGTGAAATCAACCTCAGGCATATCAATCATAGCCCTGTCTGCGGTGTAGTCACCGAGAAGTCCCATCTTGGCAATCTGGTCCTCGTAGCTTGAGTTGTCCCACCATGACTGGGTCTCAGCTCCTGAGTTGAACTGAGGCACCTGCTTCTTGAGGCTGAGAGCGTTGAGCACTGTCAGTGAAGGAATCTTGGCCTTCTGCTCCTCTGTTGTAACCTCATCGAAGCCCCAGGCCTTGAAGTCTCCGAGAGCGGCGGTGTAGTCGATGCTTACAGGGAAACTCTTCTCGGTAGCACCTGTCTTGATAACGAGATCTGCAGGGCCCTCTGAAAGGTCGAGAGTAGGGTTGACAACCTCTGCACCCTCCATCAGGGCTCCTTCAGCGAAGATGAGAGTAATATTGCTGCGGTCCATTCCTTCCTGATAGGTGATGACAAAGGCCTTGGCTGCTACATTGTAGCTGATTGCATAACCGCCCTCCACACTCACTTTGCTGCCGTCCACAATAGGAAGAGCATTGGAAGTGATGGTAACGGTGTAGTGATGCTTCTTGCCCTCAGGGTCTGTGAAATAGAGGTCAGGGTCTGAGCTTACATCGTAATTGTCAGGGTCGGTAGGATAGACGAGCTTCCATCCCTCATTGACGGTGATGATGAGTTTGGCATGAGTGAAGTTCTCTGCCTTCTCGAACTTGAAAGCGATGGAGAGGTCTGTGACCACACCTTCCACCGTCTCTCCTTCTGCCTGAAGAGAAACCTTTTCAAATGGTTTTTCTGCATAAGTTGGTTCCGGATCCTTTCCAGGGGTTGGCTCCTGTTCCGCCTTTTTGCAGGAAGCGAGCATTCCGAGCGTAAGCACGCAAAGAGCGCTCAAGAAGAAATTTTTAGTTTTCATAATGATTGGAATGTGTTAATATAGTTAGTGATATGTTTTTTACCAACCAGGGTTAAGCTGGAGATTCGGGTTCTTGTATCTTTCGGCATCCGAGTAAGGATAGAGATAGTACTTGTCCTCCCAAACCCGGGTCTGGACGAGCTGTTTGGTGTAGCTGATTTCCCCGCTCTGCGAATCCCTGACTATCTTCAGTCCGTAAATGTCAGTGTCTCCGGCCTGAATCATCCAGCGCCTGGTGTCCCAGAAACGGTGGTTTTCGAAGGCGAACTCCACGCGGTTTTCCTTCTGCACGGCGGCAAGGAAATCCGGGCTGGACTGAAGGGCTCCCACTCCTGCGCGTTCACGCACGGCATTGAGGGCTTCCAGAGGCGAAAGGGTGTAGTTCACCCCGCCCAAACTGCCCTTGAACGAAGCGTCCCCCGTTGCGAGGTATAGAGCCTCCGCATAAATCAGATACATCTCCGCATAACGGATGATAGGATAGATGTGGGGATATGATATGGCGTTCCCCGTCACAAAGGAAGTCTCCTCGACAAGGTTCTTCTTCAGGTAGTAGGAGGTAGGAGTTGCACCCTTCTTCGGAAGGGCGTTCTGGCCGCCTTCCCACATCTCGAGGGGCACACCCTTGAAGAGCGAACCGTCCATGTAGAAGGTCTCGCCGAAGCGCGGGTCCCTCTTGCCCGGGTCGAGGGCTATCGCCCTATGCTCCGGCTTGTCCCAGTCAAAAGGAGTACCGTCGAGAAGGTCGAAGGCCTCCGCCAGATTCTGTGAAGGGCAGGTTCCGGAATTGCCTCCTTCCACACCCATAGGGAAATTGGAACTTTCCAGGCCGTTGCTTGCTGAGCGGATGACTCCGAAAATGTAGCCCTTGGCGTTGAAGTTGTTTATCTTCTGTTCCTTGGCAAGGGTGTACCATCCACTGTCGAGGACCTGCTTTGCTGCCTCGGCAGCCTTGCGGTAGCGCTCTTTGTCGCCCTGAGGATTGTGCAGAGGGCTGGCATCGTAGAGGAGGGCCCTGGCCTTGAAAGCCATAGCCGCACCTCTTGTCACCCTGTTGGTGCGTCCGGTAACGAATTCTGAGTAGCTTACCGGAAGCTCCGGGATGATGGCGTCCAGCTCTCCCACTATCCATTCGGTCACGGTGTGGAAATCGGACGGAACAAGGGAGTTCACCTCGGCAGGGGCAACACTGTGGTCCATTATGACTATGTCCCCGTAGCGGCGCATCAGTTCAAAGTGGTACCACGCGCGGAGGAATCTCACTTCGTAAGGGAAGTTGCGCAACTGCTGCATCCTGTCCTTGTAGTCCTGAAGATATTGGGTTTCAGGGAAATCGTCAGGTGCATTCTCGAGGAAATAGTTCGCCTGGGCAATACCCGCATAGTAGTGGGAGAAGCGGTCGTTGATAGTGTTGCGTGGGCTCCAGGTGCCGTTGTAGTAGGTCTTGATGCCGTTGCTCTCCCAAGCATAAACCGCATCGTCAGTGGCGCAGTTCTGGGTGCTCCAAGACCATTCGGTGTCAACATCCAGGTAGCTGTACACGTGGGAGCACACCCTCTTCACATTGTCGAAGCAACTGAACTGATAGTCGCTTGTCTGATAGGTATTTTCGTTCTGGTCGAGGAAATTGCAAGAAACCAGGGCGGCGAAGGCGGCTGCGAGAGCCATTATTCTGTTGAGTGAGTGATTCATCTTTCCTGCTTTGTTAGAAGGTACATTTAACACCCAGAGATACTGTTCTCACCGAAGGATAGCCCAGGGAAATGGACTCGGGGTCGAAGATGCCTATCCTGTCTATCGAGAAGAGATTCAGTCCGCGCACGAAAACCGAGAGTTCGCGCAGTCTTGCCTTCATCAGGGCTTCGGAACGGAAGGAGTAGTACAGATAGAGGGAACGGAGCTTGAACCAGTCTGCCCTCTCCACCCAGAAATCACTGCCTCCCTGGAAGTTGTTGCCGTTGCTCAGGGTAGTCAGGCGAGGATAGCGAGCATCCTGATTGTCAGGGGTCCATCTGTTGTTGTAGTAATGCATCGAGATGTTCTTGTCATCGTTGTACAGAGGCCAATAGACAGAGCCGGCGGTGAGCTGCACGCTCTGGCCTATCCTTCCGTCGAAGAGAGCCTCTATCCCGAAGCCCTTCCACTTGGCTCCAAGCTGCAGACCATAGACTGCCGAAGGCAGGCTGTGGTACTCATCCATATACTTCTTGTCGTTGACATCGATGAGGCCGTCGCCGTTGAGGTCCTTGTAGCGCACGTCTCCAGGCTGCAGGGCCTTGCCGTCAAGGGTGCTCTGCGGATAGGTCGTCAGAAGCGCACCCTGCGAATCGAAGTCGTCCGTGCCGTAGAGGCCGTCGCTGCTGTAGAGGGTGAGCGCGGTGATGGAGTGGCCCGTGCGGTACTGGTAGGGGTAAGGATGGAACTCCTCGCCCATCTCGAGTATCTTGTCTTTGGTGTAGGAGATAGTCCCTCCCAGATGCCAGCTCCAATCGCCCACCGTCCTGCTCCAGCTGGCGGAGAGTTCAGCTCCCCAGTTGAGGGTTTCTCCGTTGAAGATGTACGGAGCTCCCAGACCGAGGATGGAGGAATAGACTCCGGATGAGGAGACTTTGATGTTCTTGCGGTGGTTGCGGAAGAGCTCGGCACTGATTTCCAGCCCCTCGAAAGCCCTGATGTCCAAGCCTATATTGGCTTTGTAGTCAGTCTCCGGGAGAGCCCCGTAGGAAGGATAGGAGCCTTGCATCATGCCCGGCTCGGAGGAGCCTATCATTGCGATGAATCCTCCTCCGGAGCCGTTGTTAGGGGTGTCGAGGCCGTAGCCCAGGCGGGCATCGTAGCCGCAGACGCCGTAGCTGGCGCGCAGCTTGAGAAGATTGAGCGCTGAGGCATCTTCGAGGAAGGCTTCGTTGGAGAGAATCCAGGCCGCGGACACTGCCGGGTAGAAGCGGAACTTCTTTCCCTGCTCAAGGAAGGCGCTTCCGGAGTAGGTTCCCACAAGGTCCAGCAGGTAGCGGTGGTCGTAATCGTAGCCGGCACGCACTATAAAATCGATGTAGGAATAGACATTGCCCTTGCCTCTGTTTTTCCATCTGTCTGCAGATGAGAGAAGGGAGAGTTTGACTCCGTTTTTGCCGAAACTGCGTTCGTAGTCCAGCATTGCGGTGATGGAGAAGTTGTTGTTCACACTGCTGCCTCCTGCAAGTGAAGATGAGAATGCGAGGTCGGTGTCGTTGCCGTATTCGGACCATTGGAGACTTTCCACATCCCCGTTTACGTTCCTTCCGTAGGAGAGCTTGGCGTATTTGTAGCTTTTGCTCCTGGATTCGTTGATGATGGCGCTGTTGTCGAAGGCTCCCTTCAGGGTGAAACTCAGTCCGGGGGTAATCATCGACAAATCCTGCACGAGGGCGAGGTCGGCGAGCAGGGTTCTCTGGACAGCCACGGAGTAGCCGCTTTGGGTGTAGCGGGCAAGCGGGTTGCCGAAGAGCTCGCTGCGGGCCCATAGACCATCCTCAGTTTTGAGAGGGAAGGCTATCGCAGGAGTGCTGTAGATGTCGGACACGTAGGTTCCGGCGTAAGGCTGTTGGGTTTGCGAGAGACGGCCCATCATATTGATGCGGATCTTTGTGGTCCTGGTCATTTCCGCTTCCAGATTAGTGCGGAGCTTCAGGCAGGAGTTCTGGTACTGGGTGTTGTAGCCCTCGTTCATCTGCGTGTTGTTGAAGAGTCCGTCGTAGCCGTTGTAATTTGCATAGACGAAGTAGCGGAAGCGCCTCTCGTTGCCTTCAAGGGTGAGATTGAAGTCGTGGGTGAAGGCGGTCTTGCGGAGCACCTGGCTCTGCCAGTCCACGCTCGGGAAAAGAGGACTGCCCTGCTCTATTGCCCTGAGGTCAGCCTCGGTGTAGCGCGCAGCAAGGCCGTCATTGGCAAGGGCTTCGTTGACTGCATTGGCGTAGGTCAGCCCATCGGCCATCTCCGGCATTGCAAATGGAGTGGATACTCCGAGACTGTAGTCTGCACTTATCTTCATCCCCGGGGTGCGCCCCTTTCTGGTGGTAATGACGATTACTCCGTCAGCTCCCCTGTTGCCGTAGATTGCAATCGCAGCGGCATCTTTGAGCACGGTAATATTCTCCACCTCCTCCGCACTGATGAAGGCAGGGTTTCTTTCGATTCCATCGACTATGTACATCACATTGTTGCCGTTGAAGGAGCCTCGCCCTCTGACATATATGGCCTGTCCGTTGTCCGGAAGATTGCCTGAGCTGGTGGCATTGACACCCGGAAGCAGGCCTGCTATTCCGGCAAGCGCCTGTCTGCCGTGGGTAATCTGCAGGGCCTCGGCACTGAGGGAGGCTGCGCTCACGCTTGAAAGCTCAGCACTTACGACTTTGTCGTAGCCGAGGTAAAGAAGGCTGTCCCTGAGGGGGTTGATATCCCCGGCGGAGGCGCTTGCAGCGCCCAGCGACAGGAGAAGCAGTGTTGTGAACAAATGCTGTTTCATCTTTTCCATTGATTATGCTGTTTCTACCATCCAGGATTCTGAACCAGTCCGTAACCCTTGTTGATTTCGTCTGAAGGCAGGGCGCTCAGGTACCACTTCGGACTGAAGTTGTCCTGCCAGTAGCGCTTCTGGTCCATAGGAGTAGGGTCGGAATAGTTGAGCACGAGGTCCCCCGACTCGAAGGAGCCGCTCTTGAGGGTGATCTGGATGCCGTAAAGGCTCTTGCGCATGATGTCTTCCCTCTTCCAGAAGGCAATGTCGAACCAGCGGACTTCTTCGAAGCAGAATTCCCTTGCCCTCTCGTCGAGTATCTCCTCGCGAAGGGATTTGTCGCCCTTCAGGGAGCACTCAGGGTAGTCAGGAAGCTCGTCCGCAGGGTGCAGGGAGGCAGCTGTGGCAAGACTCATCTGCGGAAGGCCGACCCTCTCCCTGGTCTTGTTGAGCCAGAGCAGAGCCTCTTCGCTGCGCCCGAGTTCATTGAGAGCTTCGGCGTAGATGAGGAAGATTTCAGGAAGGCGAATGTAGGCTGAGTTGGTTGCCTTGTTGAGAAACTCGTCGTTGTAGTCCCAGAGGAACTTCCTTATTATGAATCCGGTAGCGCACTTCGGATTGGCGGAACTGCCGTGCTCAAGACCATCCACCCAAGTCTCGGCGCAGCGGGTGCGGTAGCGGTCTCCGGCAATCAGCACGGTCTCGTACAGGCGCGGGTCCTTGCCCAGGAAAGGATTGCTGTCCAGGGTTCCCTCGTGGCCGTGGTCGGCAAGCCACTGTCTGTAGTCTGAAGGTGTGCCGTCGGTGTTGGGGAACATGTCCACAAAATTCAAGGTCACACAGCCTCCGCCGTAGCCGCGTCCGGCCTGTCCCTGGTCGGTGAGGCCGAAGTACATCCTGTGGTAGGTGTTGTAGTAGGTCGGAATGGCCCTTCCGGTATGGATGATGATTTCAGGGGACTCCCTGTCGGCGTAGCATACGCTGAAAGCCTGCCTGTACCCTTCGGCGTCGGGACTCGCCGGCATTACCATACGGTAAGGGTCGCCCTCTGCGGCATTTCTCTCAAGGAAGTCCTCGCAGGCATCGGCGACAGCCTGCCAGCGCTCCTGGCTGTAGGAGCCGAGCCATGTCATCAGTTTCGGGTCCTCTTTGACGGTCTCCGCATTTGCTGTGGTAGGCTCCTGAGCTTCGAGATACGGCTCGTCCGCGTTGAAGAGCGGACGGGCTGCAAGCTGCAGCACCCGCGCCTTGAGCGCAAGGGCTCCCGCCGCGGTCATCCTGCCGTTATCCGCCTCACTGACCGTCCAAGGAAGTTCGCTTGCGGCCTGGTCGCAGAGACCGATTATGAAATCCACGCACTGCTGCACGGTCTTGCGGGAGTAGTCTGCATACATATCGGTCTCCGGGGTGGCATAAGTGTCCAGGATAGGCACCCCTCCGAAATGGCGGAGCATCTCGTGCATCTGCAGGGCCACAATCATACGGGCCTCGCCCTTGCGGACAGTCTTTTCCTCCTCGGTCATATCGGGCACCCTGTCCACATTGTTCACAAATATCCAGGCCCTTCTGATGCCGGTCCAGGCCCCTTCCTGATAAGGATAGAAGCCGAACTTGCCGTAGCCGGTATTTTCAGACTCGGCGCTGTAGGTGCCGGAATAGTAAGTCTTTATGACTCCGCCCCAGGTGCAGTGACTCTGCATCAGGTCGGTCATAGTGTCGAGATTGTCCCAGCCTATCTTGTTGCCTCCGTTCTGGAACTCGTAGTGTCCGGTGTTGGCGTGCACCGTAAGACAGGTTCTCAGGGACGCATAGGCTCCGATGAGCTCCCTTTCTGCGTAGAGCTTGGAAGAGAATATCTGCTCCAGAGTCATATCTGTTCCGGGAGCCTTCTCCAGGAACGCGTCGCCGAATTTCAAGTCGCTGCAGGAAGCGGCGAGCACCGATGCGGCAAGCAGGGATATAAATACTGTCTTCTTCATCATCAGAA
Source organism: uncultured Bacteroidales bacterium (assembly GCA_945487035.1). Lineage (GTDB taxonomy): Bacteria > Bacteroidota > Bacteroidia > Bacteroidales > UBA932 > Cryptobacteroides. Next base: position 11,011 of record CALYTI010000010.1, on the reverse strand, counting down.
CGTTATGTTAATGCCGAAATTGTAGATTCTGTTGTTCGGATAGGAGTAGGTGCCGTCTCCGGTATTGCCCTCAGGGTCAATGTCGTACTGCTCAAGCTCCGAGAAGAGGGTGAGAAGGTTGTAACCGCTGAGGAAGACTTTGAAAGAAGATACGCCCACCTTCTTGAGGGCATCCCCTTTGAGGGTGTAGGCAAGCTCCGCCGTCTTGAGCCTGAGGTAGGAGCCGTCCATCAGCCAGAGGTCGGAATCCCTGGTATATTGGGTTTTGTTTACGAAGGTAAGTCTCGGGAATCGGGCGTTTTCCGCATTTTCCTCAGTCCATCTGCCGTCTGCGAGATAGGTCAGCAGGCTTCGGGAGTTCTGGGTTCCGAAAGGAGTGCGGTACTCTCCGGAAAGCACGCGGGAGGCGTGGAGGGCGCCGGTCCATTGCATTGACAAAGAAAGCCCCTTCCAGCTGAGTCCGGCCACAAGTCCGAAGACATAGTCCGGACGGGCGGCATAACCGAAGTAGGTGCAGTCATTGCCGTCAATCTTGCCGTCATCGTTCAAATCCTTGAAGAGAGGGTCACCCGGCTGGTTGCTTCCGGGCTGCTCCGGAAGGATGAGTTTGCCTTCAGAGTCCCGCAGCAGATTGCCGTCGGCATCGAAGTCGGACGGGAGGTAGAAACGGTCGAAAACCAGACCGTAGTTCAGGCCTGTCGAGAGCCCGGTCTGAGCCATGTACGGTTCATTCGGGGTGACCTCGTCCATAAAGATGATTTTGTTCTTCGAATAGGACATGTTGGCTGTGATCCAATAGCCGAAATCGCGGATGGAGCGAGTGTCCTTCCAGCCTATGGACAGTTCGTAGCCCCGGTTGTCCACAACTCCCAGATTCATCAGCGGCAGCTGGTAATCCGTCACGGAAGGGGCAGTCCTGCGTTTGGAAAGGATATCCTTGCGGTGCTCGTAGAAGACATCCCCGGTGAAGCTCAACCTGTTGTCGAACATCTTGAGGTCAAGTCCGTAATTCTGCTTGTAGGCCTTCTCCCAGGTCACATCTTCGTTGCCCTGACGCGTCTCGACAGCATCAGTGAGCATTCCTATTGTCGGATTGATGCCGAACTGCCAGCTTCCCCAGGAGCCGTCCGTTACGGCGCTATGGTTGCCGTTCCAGCCCCCGAGATAAAGGAAGCGCTCGCCGGAATATTTGTCATTGCCCACAACTCCGTAGGAAGCCCTGAGTTTGAGGAAATCCACCGCCCTGAGAGAGCGCATCCAAGGTTCGGAAGAAATCACCCAACCGGCAGAAACGGAAGGGAAGAAGCCGTAGCGCTTGCTCGGCGCAAAGTTTTCGGAACCGTTGTAGCCCGCATTGACATCGAGCATATACTTCTGCTTGTAAGCATAGGTCACCCTTCCTACATAGCCCACATAGGCTGTAGGGATGTCGGTATAGGAAGAAGGATAGTACTTCTTGCTCTGGTTGTAGAGCAACAGGCCGGTCACGGTGTGGTCTCCGAAAGTGCGGCTGTAGTTGATTGAGCCCTCCAGATACCAGTCCCTTGCACGGCCGGAGCCGCTCTCGGAATATGTCAGAGGCTCATCCAGATCGCTGATTCCCTCTGTCCTGTAAACTATGGTATTGTCGAAACGCGGGTCGGAGATATCCATACCGGGCTGGGTGACAGAGCCCAGGTAGATAGGGATATAAGTACTGTCCGTGCCGCTCGGGGAGCGGAGCACTGTGACGCTGTGGGTGGTGTTGTAGGCACCCTTGAGGTTGACGCTCAGGCCCTTGGTGATGAAATCCAGGTTCTGCTCAAGGGCAAGGTCGAGGTTGAGTACGTTCTGGCTGTTGGTGAAATAGCCCCAATTGTAATAATAGTCGTAAGGGGACTTGGTCTCTCCTATAGGAATGTAAGGATTGGCTCCGTTCTGGATGAGCTTGCCGTCCACAAAACCCGGGCTGGAGAAAGGAACGCACCACATCACGGTCCTCCAGAGGTCCTCGTTCTGAGGTTCCATCCTGTTGCCGAGACGTCCTCCGATGTTGAGTTTCAACAAAGTTGTCTTGGTGAGGTTCACGTCCACATTGCTGCGGTAGTTGAACCTGTCGTAACGGAAGTTGGAGTTGTAGGTCTCATAGTTCTGCTTGAGCACACCGTCCTGATGCATGTAGCCCAGAGACACGAAATAGCGGAAGCGCTTCCCTCCTCCGGAGAAGGTGACATTGTGCTGGGTCTGCCAGGAATAATCCTTGAAGATTTCCTTCTGCCAGTTTACATCCGGGAACATGATAGGCTCATCTCCAAGACGGAAACGCTCGGTGACAAAGTCTGAGAAAATCAGGTTCTTGTCGGACACCCCGTCCGCTTTCTGGGCTTCAGTGTAGAGAGTGGCATAGGTGTAGCTGTCCACACAGGTCAGCTTGCGCAGAGCCTGGGTGAGTCCGAACTGGCTGGACACCGAGATGCTCATCTTCTCTTCTGCACCTCTTCTGGTGGTCACCAGAATCACTCCGTTAGCACCCCTCACTCCGAATACAGCGGTGGAGGATGCGTCCTTGAGCACTGTGATGCTTTCGATTTCGTTCGGGTCCATCTGGAAGAAAGACCTTTCCACTCCGTCCACAAGGATGAGAGGGGTGGATGCCGTGTTGGACAGGGAACCTGTTCCGCGCACGAAAATCTGAGGGTCGTCAGCTCCCGGCTGCCCGGAGGTCTGGACTGTGGAAATTCCCGTTACGGCTCCCGCCAGGGCGCTTGCTGCGCTTCCCGACGGAGACTTGAGCAATTCTTCGGTGTTGATTGAGGTGATGGCTCCGGTTACGGACATCTTGCTCTGTTTGCCGTAGGCGATAACCTGCACCTCTTCAAGAAGCTGGACATCGGAGTCGAGAGGGATGCGTCCCATGGATGCGGAAGCCTTTTTCTCAAGGGTTTTGTAGCCCATCAGGGAGAACTCCAGCACAGCACCGCCCCTGACCGTAAGACTGAAATTGCCGTCCAGGTCGGAAATGGCGTGTTCGCTTGTACCCTTGACCACAACGACTACCCCTGGCAGAGCTTCTCCTGTGGAGGAATCCACAACAGTACCGCCGGCAGTGATTGTCTGCGCATCTGCCCTGAAGGAATTTGCCAGAATGGCGAGTGCTGAAAGAATAATCAGCGAAAAGCCTTTGCAAAATCTGTGTGACATTAGCCTGTGTTTTTTCAGTGGTTTGCACAAATTTAACACTCGGGGGCTATTGCCAAGGTCGAAAATTGTTCAAAAAAACTCCACTGACTATTTGAGTGAATCCAGAAAAGCCTTCGGCGTCACTCCGTATTTCTTTTTGAAGCAGGATGAGAAATACTTCGGGTCGTTGAAGCCTACGGAGAAAGCAACATCAGAAATCCTGAGGTCCGGCTTGTTTTCGGACAGGGCCTTGTAGGCCACGGTCATCCTCACATTGTTGATGAAGGCACCCGGGGACATGCCCGTCAGGGCCTTCAGTTTCTCGGTGAGCACGGTCTTGGAAGTACCCATAGCGCTGACAAACTCAGGGAGGTCGAAGTCGCAGTCTTTGTAATGCGCATTGACGCAGTCTATCGCCCTGCGAAGGAAGGTCTCGTCCATAGAGGTGTACTCGAGGTCATCCACATCCAGCACAATCTGCTTGCGGAAATCAGCTCCCTTCCTCTCGACCTTCTTCAGACATTCGACTATCTGGGTGGTCAGGAGCTTCATCGAGAACGGTTTGCAGACATAGCCGTCCGCACCTGCCTGCCAGCCCTCAATCTGACTTTCCTCAGCAATTTTTGCGGTAAGCAGAATCACAGGAATATGGCAGTACTCGAAACGGGACTTGATGGTGCGGCACAGTTCCAGACCATCAATGCGGGGCATCATCACATCGGACACGACAAGCGAGACATTGCCTTCTGCAAGAAGGTCCAGAGCCTCCTGCCCGTCGCCCGCCGTCAGCACTGTGAAATACTCTTCCAGCATGCTCCTGACCAGTTCGCACAACTCTCTGTTGTCATCCACAAACAGGATGGTGTAATCCCCGTTCAAGCCGAAAGGCCTCACCAGTTCCCCGGAAACGGAAGGCACCTTCACCGGGCAGGTCTGTTCCGGCTGTTCACCGCCAAGTTCTTCACCGGCGTAGGCCGCTTCTCCGATAGGGATACTTACAGTGAAGACATTGCCCTCCCGCTGGTTGCTCCTCACCTCAATCGTGCCTTTGTGCAGCTGCACAAGGTCCTTGACAAGGGAGAGCCCTATGCCGGTTCCTATCGTATTGTGCTTGCGGTAATCCCCTTCGTAGAAGCGTTTGAACAGGCCTTTGATGGTTTTTTCGGACATCAGGTCCCCGCTGTTGGCTATTTCCATCCTGAACATTCCGTCCGCAAGGGCGGAAATATTGACACTGATTTCTCCTCCCTCGGGCGTGTACTTGGATGCGTTGGAAAGCAGGTTGTAGATTATCTTGTCGAGTTTGTCGGAGTCGAAGCATCCTTCAATCTGGTCCGGGCTGCTGCTGAAACTCAACTTTTGCTGCTTGCCGGAAATCAAAGGAGTGAAAGCCTCTATGCAGGAGGAGACAAAACCTGTCAGATTACCTTTGGACACGGACAGTTTCAGATTGCCGCTCTCCACCTTGCGGAACTCCAACATCTGCTGCAGGAGTCTTGTCAGACGGGCCGTATTGACCGAAAGCACCTTCGGCAGATCGGGACTCCAATGCCCCTGGGAAAGACTTTCGACCGATGCGTTGATGATGCTCAGAGGAGTCATCAGCTCGTGTGTCACATTGGTGTAGAACTGGAGTTTGAGATGGTTCAGCTCCTCAACCTTCTGGGTTTCCATACGGCTGAGATTCACTTGCTCGCGGGCCTTCATCCTGTCGTAAGTGTACCTCCACGCAACATAGGCAAGCAGGATTCCGGCAAGTATGTAAGCAATAATCGCCCAAGGCGAAAGCAGAGGATTGCACAGCACCCTAATCTTCAGAGTCCTTTCGTGGACCTGCTCCCTTCCAGGAGTCCTGAGGCGGAAAAGATAAGTCCCGGGGGGAACATTTTCGTAGCGCGCCGTATGACCTCCTTCAGCATCGATTACCTCTTTCTTATCGTATCCTTCAAGTATGTACGAATAGGTCTCAGGCTCCGAATCCCCTTTGTTCAGCAAGGCGAAACTGATGGAGAAGGAGTTGATGTCGTGGTATATCTTCACCTGCTGGGCATAGTTGATGTCCCCCTCGCACACCTTCCGGCGCTGCCCTTCAGGAAGAGTCCTGAGCGAAGATTCTCCGAGCCTCAGGTCCGTAAAGCAGAGAGTCTCATTGCCGGCAGAGCGCACCTGCCTTTCTGAAGGGAGGAATTGGACGATTCCCTTGGAGGAGCCTGCAGCCAGAGTGCCGTCCGGCAGATTGACCAGGGTCCCCACATTGAAGGACATTGACGGGTCAGACACTGACAGGTCGTTGAAACTGACATTGGTAAAGCCGCGCTGAGCCGAATAGCTGAAGGATACTGCCGAATCGAAGGTGGTTACCCAAATTCTGGAAGATGAGTCGCCTGAAATGCCGGTAATGCCTTTGTGCAGCAGGGCCGATATGTTGCTGATGCTCTCGAAAACCCCTTTCTGCCGGTTGTACAGATACAGTCCGTCAAAAGGAGAACCGGCCCACACATTGGACGAAGAGTCCACAAAAAGACAGGCGACATTGTAAGAAGACTGTCCGAGCGGAAGTCTGTCCACCGTACCGTCAGAAGGGTCCAGATGATAAACACCGTTATAGTTGGTTGCTATCCATATTGTGCCGTCCCTGCCGGTTTTAAGGTCTGTCACCGATATTTCCGACAGGCCCTTGACAGAGTCGAAAGGCAGATAATCCTCAAGGGAAAACAGCTCGTTGGATGAACTCATTACATATATTCCCTTTCTGGTGCCCAGCCAGAGGTTGGAGCTGCTGTCTTCTTCTATTGCCGTCACTCCGCTGCGGGAGAAAGCCGGATAACGCCCTGAGCTCACCCTGATTGCCGGGGCTCCTTCCGGATAGGAATCCAGAAGCCACAGTCCCTGGCTGTAGGTTCCGAAACAGATTTGGGATGTGGAACGGCGGCGCCTGATTACATCAACGGACGAGGTATATGGAAAATCCTTGAAAGAAGGGTATTGGTCATAGGTCAGGAAACTCCCGTCAGCGGGATTGTAGAGCACCATACCGTAACCTATAATCCCGAGCCACAGCCTTCCGTCCGGCATAGGATAGATGCTGCGCACCGAATTGGTTTTCAACTGCTTGCGGATTTCGACCAGGCCGTCCGTACAGAAATGTCCCACGGGGTGCTCCATCTTGCATACCCCTCCGCAGAACATACTCAGCCATATGCTGCCGTCGGCTGTCTTGAGTATGGAGCTGACTTCGTTGTAGGGCAGGTCGTACTCCGAATCGCCGGGAGTGCAGTTGACAAAGGAGTACGGGTCTGCCATATCCCCCATTATGCTCAATCCACTTCTGGAAGCCACCATCAGCCGTCCTTCCGTATCCGTTTCTATGTCATAGACTATATCGTCCAGAAGCGAACCCGGATGGTCTGAATGGGAATAGACGGTGTAGGAGAGGCTTTCCATCCGATAAGGGTGGTCCACCCGGAGCAGGCCTTTGCCCCAGGTGCCTATCCACAACCTTCCCTGCTTGTCCTTGAATACCACATTGGACCAGGCCAAAGCCTCATCGCTGAAGCGGCGTATGGACCCCGTCCTCAGGTCGTAGCGGAAAAGGGCCTGTTCGCAGCAGGCTATCCAGAGGTAGCCTTCCGGGTCTTCGTAGAGGGATGAAACTCCTGAAATAGGCTCGGATTCGTAGAGCACCGGAGTGAATTCACCCGTTGCCGCATCGATATGCCACAAACCGGTACTGCCGCCTGCCCACACATCCTTATTGTTGTTGCAGAGGATATCGGACATATTGTTGGGTGCGGGGGACGGTCCGGCAAAGGCAATATGACCGGTCTTTTTGTCCAGAGTATAGACTCCTTTTTCTGAAGCAATCCAGAGTATCCCTCCAGCAGACTCGCACACCACATTCAGATGGCAGTCAAAGACTTCATTGTCCCATTCATTCACCCCATAGACCACGGTGGATGCGCCGTCATAACGGACCAGTCCGCTGTAGGTCGGAATCCAGATGTAGCCTTCGCTGTCGCTGAAAAGGAGCCTTACCGCTGTAGTCGGAAGGAGTTTTGAAGGGATGCTTTTGAAACTCAGGGCTTGCCCCCGAAGACCGTCCGTGCACAAGAGCAGAAGCGCCGTGCAGAGCAGAGCCTTCAGTGTTTGGAGACGAAATGCAAATCGTTTCATAGGATAGAATCCAAGGTAGTGGTCATATATGTGACTAAGGTAGAAAATTTTCCGAAAAATCTCCAATACTCGGGAAAACAAGATGTATTCCGGCTCATTTCTGTAAATTTGTATCTGAACCAAATACTGCATTTTCCATGAAACTGATAGCCGCGCTCTTACTGGCCATGTTGCCTTTGTTCGCCCAAACCACCCCCGTTACCCAATCACGGGAAGACTCACTGAAAGTTCTGCAATTCAATATCTGGCAGGAGTGCACCTGCATCGAAGGGGGCTTCGATGCTTTGGTCCAGTGCATAGACGAAAGCGGAGCCGACCTGGTTTTCCTGCAGGAAATACGCAACTATGATGGGAGGCGGTTTATTCCCCGTCTGGTGGAAGCTCTTGCCCTGAAGGGAAAGCATTATTATGCCCAGGACAGCAGCTGCGACAGCGGGGTGCTCAGCCTGTATCCTATTGAAGAAGATGCACATCCCTGGGAAGGGATAGGCTCTGTGCACAGGACGGTTGTCCGCGCAGGGGAGCGGCGAATAGCCCTGTATTCCGCACATCTGGACTATACGCGCTACGCCTGCTACCTGCCGCGCGGGTACGACGGCAACAGCTGGGAAAGGCTGCCCTATCCCGTGGTGTCCACAGGCGAGATTCTGAAGATGAACCGTGCCTCAGGCAGAGACGACACCATACGCGATTTCATCAGACGCAGCCGCAGCGACATAGAGGAAGGATTGGATATAATCCTTGCCGGCGACTTCAACGAGCCATCGCACCTGGACTGGGGCTGGGAATGCGCAGAGCTTTGGGACCACAACGGGTCTATAGTCCCCTGGGACTGCTCCAAGCTGCTCGAAGAGGCCTCCTTCGCGGACTCCTACAGGGTGGTGCATCCGGACCCTTTGACCTACCCGGGCTTCACCTTCCCAAGCGACAACCCTTCCTGTGCAGAGTCCAAGCTCACCTGGGCGCCGCTCAGCGACGAGCGGGAGCGCATCGATTTCATCTACTACTACTGCGGCGGCTCGCTGGAACCCGTAAAAAGCGAAATTTGGGGCCCTTCGGGCTATATTGTAAGGGGTGAGCGTACGCAAGATGGTACGCCGCAAGAGACTCTCGCGCCCGCACGCGTGTGGCCGAGCGACCACAAGGCAGTGCTCAGCACCTTCGCACTGAGGCATAAAGGCCCGTCTGCAGAGCTTTGCGCCCCGACGGTTCCGGCCATTGTGGACAGGGAGCGCAATATTGTCTGCGAAATATGCATAGACAGCCCGACAGGCGGCGATGTGCTGCAGAGCCTGAGCGCAAGGCTCGGCGGAATATCTCCCGACGCCGTCAGGAACCTTTGCCTTGTGTACACCGGCACCTCTTCGGCCATCCATTCGAGGACAAGCTCCTACATACTGCAGGACCAGTTCAACAGGATAGGCTCCGGCCAGGATACCTGGAGACATCCGGCCTTTGCGGTCGAGTGCGCCCGGGCCCGTTGCGCAAGGGACGGAAGCTTCAGCCTGAAACCCTCCAAGCCCCTTGTCAAAGGCAGGAACTACTTCTATCTGAGTTTCACCCCGGCCTGCGGGAAGGTGGACCTGAGCGGTACCTTCACTCTGGACATAGAAGGAGTAAGCATCAGCAGCAACGGATTGCAGCTGGAGGCTAAGCTGATAGGGCAACGCTCAAGCAGACACCGCTACGGCGTGGCCTTGAAGAACTATATGGACGACGGGGTGTTCTCCTACCGCATCCCCGGTCTGGTCACCACCCCAAAGGGCACTCTGATTGCGGTCTATGACATACGCCACACCTCCGCGAACGACCTGCAGGACAATATAGATGTGGGCATCAGCCGCAGCACAGACGGCGGCAGGACCTGGGAGAAGACGCGCACCGTCATCGATATGGGCGAGTGGGGAGGACTCCCGCAAGGGCAGAACGGCTGCGGTGACCCTTGCGTGCTCGTGGATGAGAACACAGGGAACATTTTCGTTTGTGCCCTATGGACCCACGGCCTCGGCAACCGGCACGCCTTCTACACTGTGGGAGACGGCTACGACCCGATTTCTGCAGGACAGATCCTGATGGTGAAAAGCACTGACGACGGCAAGACCTGGAGCGAACCGCGCAACATCACCCGCCAGGTCAAAAGGCCGGAATGGCGAATGACACTTCAGGGCCCCGGAAGAGGCATCACAATGCAGGACGGCACTCTGGTCTTTCCTCTGCAGTGCCTTGACCCGAACGGTGTGCCGAGTTCGCTGATAATGTACAGCAAGGACGGAGGGGAGACCTGGCACAGCCACGAAAGGGCCTGCCCGCGCACTACCGAGGCCCAGGTGGCGGAGATTGCCCCGGGCGTGCTTATGCTCAACTGCCGCAACGACCGCCGCCAGGGCAGGGTGGTATGCATCACCGAAGACCTGGGCAGAACCTGGACCACGCATCCGTCATCCGGTAGCCTGAAGGAGCCCGTATGTATGGCAGGACTTCTCAATATCCCGGCTTCCGAAAACATCTACGGCAGGGACATACTCCTGTTCTCCAACCCGGCCACGGCTTCGCGCGAGCAGGGACGCAACCATATATGCATCAAAGCCAGTCTGGACGGCGGCTTGAGCTGGAAGAGCGAGGACTGCCTGCTGCTCGACCAGGAGGAGGGCTGGGGATATTCCTGCCTCAGCGCAATCGGGCCCGACAAGGTGGGGATACTCTACGAAGGCAGCGCCGCCCATCTGGTGTTCCAGCAGGTGAAGCTGAGCGACATAGTGCACAGCATCCCGGAGCCGGCCGGGCTCTCGGCGGATGCGCTGTATTCGGACAATATGGTCTTCCAGCAGGGAGTGCCCCTGCTCATCAAAGGACGCGCCCTGCCGGGAAGGACGGTGAAGGTCACGCTGGGAAAGGCAAGAGCAAAGGCCACGGCTGACCGCAACGGTCGCTGGGAAGTCTCAATGCCTGCCCTGGACGCCGGAGTGGACATCCCGTTCACCATCAGCGACGCAGTGGAAACCATTTCGTATGACAATGTCGCTGCAGGTGAAGTCTGGCTCTGCTCGGGGCAGTCCAATATGGAATTCGAACTGAAGGGCTCCGACGGATGGAAGGACGAGCCTGCCAATGACCCGCTGCTGCGTTTCTGCAAGATGGAAAGCGGGCTCAAGACCTGGGGCCTGGTCTGGAACGAAGAGGATGCAGCAAGGGTAGCGGGAGGCGGTTTCCTGCGCAATACTGCCTGGACCTGCTCCGATGAGAGCACGGCTCCGGACTTCTCCGCAGTGGGCTTCCATTTCGGGAGAATGCTGCGGGACAGCCTCAAGGTGCCGGTAGGCCTGATTTTCAATGCCGTAGGCGGAACCACCACCGAGTCTTTCGTAAGCCGGGAGTGCCTGGAGAAGGTGATGCCGGGCTTCTGTGCAGGCTGGCTGGAAGACGAAAGCGTGATGCCTTGGGCACGGGAGAGGGCAAAAGAGAATATGGGCAACTACAAAGGGGGCTTCATCAGGCATCCTTTTATGCCCGGCTATCTGTTTGACTGCGGCATCAGGCCTCTGGAGGATTTCCCTGTGAAGGGAGCCATCTGGTACCAGGGGGAGTCCAACGCCGAGAACATTCCTCAGCACGAGGTGCTCTTCAAAGCATTGGTGAACTGCTGGAGAGAGTTCTGGCACAACGGAGATATGCCTTTCTA
>CALYTI010000009.1 GCA_945487035.1 uncultured Bacteroidales bacterium | reverse complement strand
ACCGTATCGCTCACCTTACCGAGCACGTGAAGAAGAACAAGAAGGACGTGGTTACACGCCGTTCACTTCTTCGCCTTGTAGGTAAGCGTCGTCAGGTTCTGGATTATCTCCAGAGGGTTGATATCGAGAGATACAGGAATATCGTCAAGGAGCTTGGTCTCCGTCGATAATAAGATAGGAAAAAGGGGGTGGCCCGAAGGCGGAGCCACCCCTTATTTTAGCTGAAAGCAGTTTAAGAAAGACAATAATGAACGTAATTAACAAGAAGATTGAACTCGCGGATGGCCGCGTGATTGAAATCGAAACCGGTAAACTTGCCAAGCAGGCAGACGGTTCCGCAGTAGTAAAGATGGGAGGCACTATGCTCCTCGCCACGGTTTGCGCTGCGAAGGAAGTCAAGGAAGGTACTGACTTCATGCCACTTACAGTGGATTATAAGGAGAAATTCTATTCCGCAGGACGCTTCCCTGGCGGATTTATGAAGAGGGAAGGAAAGGCAAGCGACTACGAGATTCTCGTCAGCCGCCTTATTGACCGTCCTATCCGCCCTCTCTGGCCAAGTGATTTCCACCTCGAAGTATTTGTAAATGTAACACTTATTTCTGCAGAGAAGGATATTCAGCCTGACGCACTTGCAGGCCTCGCTGCTTCCTGCGCACTCGCAACTTCCGACCTGCCTTTCGGCGGTCCTATAGGTGAGGTTCGCGTTTGCCGCATCGGCGGAGAGTTTGTAATCAACCCTACCTTCTCCCAGATGAAGGATGCCGACCTCGAACTTATGGTCGCTGCTACCGAGGAGAATATTATGATGGTTGAAGGTGAGATGAACGAGGTAAGCGAGCAGACTATGCTCGATGCCATCAAGTTCGCTCACGAGGAAATCAAGAAGCACTGCCGCGTGCAGAAGGAGCTTATGGCAGAGCTCGGAACAGACGTCAAGAGGGATTATCCTCACGATGTTGAGGACGAGGCGCTCAAGGCTTCCGTCAAGGAGTTCTGCTATGACAAGTGCTACGCTCTCGCAAAGTCTGCAAAGCCTAAGCACGAGCGTGAGGACGGCTTCAAGGCCATTCTCGACGAATTCGTCGCAACTCTCCCTCTTCCGACTAATGAGGAGGAGAAAGAGGCATATGCACAGAGCCTTGTGCTCGCAGCCCGCTACTACCACGATGTGGAGAAGGAGGCTATGCGCAATATGATTCTCGATGAGGGTATCCGCCTTGACGGACGCGTATGCAACCAGGTTCGCCCTATCTGGTGCGAGGTGAATTATCTGCCTTGCGCTCACGGTTCCGCTATCTTCACCCGCGGCGAGACCCAGTCTCTTGCAACCGTTACCCTCGGAACCAAGATGGATATGAAGGAGACCGATGAGGTGCTCATCCAGGACGATCAGCAGTTCGTGCTGCACTACAACTTCCCTCCGTTCGCTACAGGTGAGGCCAAGCCTCAACGCGGTGTGGGACGTCGTGAGATAGGTCACGGAAACCTCGCTATGCGTGCTCTCAAGCCTGTTATCCCTATGGCTCCGGAGAACCCTTACGCAGTTCGCGTGGTTTCAGATATTCTTGAGTCCAACGGTTCTTCTTCAATGGCCTCAGTGTGTGGCGGCTGCCTTGCACTTATGGATGCCGGTGTTCAGATCAAGAAGCCGGTAGCCGGTGTGGCTATGGGACTTATCACCGATGAGACCCGCCCTAACGAGCGCTACGCTATCCTTACCGATATCCTCGGAGATGAGGACCACCTCGGAGATATGGACTTCAAGGTAACCGGTACTGCTGACGGTATCACCGCTACCCAGATGGATATCAAGGTTGACGGACTGAGCTACGAAGTGCTTGCCAAGGCTCTTGAGCAGGCCCGTCTGGGACGTCTGCACATTATGGGTGAGATGCTTAAGGCTATCCCTGCACCAAGGGAGGACTACAAGCCGTTCGTTCCTCGCATCCAGCAGATGATTGTTGCTTCCGAGTTTATCGGTGCAATTATCGGAAAGGGTGGTGAGACCATCCAGAAGATTCAGAAGGAGACCGGTGCGACAATCTCTATCGATGAGGTTCCAAATCCGAACGGAGAGGGCACAGTGGGTGTTGTGGATATCGCTACCAACGATGCTGAGGCTATGGCCAAGGCCAAGGCTTGGATTGAGGGTATCGTTGCTGTCCCTGAGGTTGGTGCCGTATATCACGGAAAGGTAGTCAGCATTCTCGAGTTCGGTGCTTTCGTAGAGATTCTTCCTGGCAAGGAAGGACTGCTGCACGTGAGCGAGATTGCCTGGAACAAGACCGAGAAGGTTGAGGATGTGCTCAGTGTCGGTGACGAAGTTGATGTCAAGCTCCTTGAGATTGATGCCAAGACTGGCAAGATGCGTCTTTCTATGCGCGCTCTTACCGAGAAGCCGGAGGGTTATGTTGAGCCTGAGCGCCGCCCACGTGGTGACCGTGGCCCGCGCCGTGACTCTGACCGCCGCGATGACCGCCGTCGTGATGATCGTGGTCCGCGTCAGGATCGCCGTTCCGACCGCTTCGGCGAGCGCAGTGACCGTTCCGAGCGTGGTGACCGCGACGACCGCAGGGGTGACCGTGATGACCGCCGTCGTGACGACCGTGCAGCTGACCGTCGTGATGACCGTGGCCCGCGCCGCAGCTTCACCCGCCGCGAAGAAGCCCCAGCCCCACAGGCCGATGACTCCCAGGAGCACGTAGAAGAAATCTTCTAAACTGCCCCATAGTCTCCCCACGGAAGTTCTCTGAAGTCATCCTTCCCCCACGGAAGCGCCGGAGAAGTTCCATTGGGGGTATCATCAATATCCAAAGCCGACCCGCCCCGGGCCGGCTTTTTTCTGCACCCCCCCCAGACCCTCTCCCCAGTCACCCTTGGTCATCCCTCACCACCTCACTCAGTCACCCCCTCACCCCTCACCCCTCACCCAGTTTCACCACCTCGGCCTACCCCACCATTGTTCCGCCGCCTGGCAGGTGCCCTTCAGAACCGTCTCGCTTCGCTCGACCCCACCGCTGACGCGGTCCCCCCTCTTATGGTGCCGAGGGTGGCACAGGTTCTCGAAGGGCACCTGCCAGGCGGCCACATCCCAGTTACGGCCACAGGCTGACCCCACCATTGAGGCGCAGCCGGGTGGGGCTGCCGTAGGGCCTGGGGGCTTGTTCCAAATCGTTTTGGGATTTGCATGCCCTGCAAAGCTCTCTGAGAGGGGCGAATCCCAAAACGTGGCAAAAATCCGTCGTTTTGGGATTTATATGCCTTAGAGCGCATTCTGTAGGGGGTGAATCCCAAAACGATTTGGAACAACTGTTAGTGTAGCTTGTCAAAAAGAATACATCAATCCAGCAGCCATACTATATCATTCCCATTACCTCGGAATACTTTAATCCACAAATGCGTGCAAGTTGTTTATTTGAACAATTGTACTGAGATTTTAGGACTCTACACAGGAATAGCCTTTTGTCCGTACTTAATGTTCTGGTACTCTCAACGCCAAAATACCGCTGGCATAACTCTCGCTTATGTTGTACCAATTCGCTATCAGGAATACTGAGTCTGGAAATGTCACCTCCTTTGCTCTCAACTTCATATTCCCTGGCATTATTCATGAAATAGATATAACTTCTTTCGGTTTTAAATAGGCTTTCAACCGTACAGACATCGACATATTCTCCTGGAAAGACTATTTCTCCAACCATTCCAACATCAAACTCTACGGTATCCTGCCTAAATATGCGTCGTACATTCATGTATTTAAGTGAGGATGATCTATTCATTACATCACTTGCCCATTTTGGTGTCGTCCATTCATCTCTCTTTCTGAAATACAGCGCCCCACTGGACCAAGGATAATCATAGAATGTATATGGCAACCCGGCAACAGGTGGGTTCTTGATGACATAACAAATTGCAGTCTTCAAGTACCTTTGAGTGTCTATTGTCTGGTAGTGAATAGGCACCTTTGAAAGATGTTTTTCCTGACCGTGTCCTGAGTTTATGAAAATTGATGTTCTCCGGACATATTCGTGCATAAACCTGTTGCACTCATCGAATTCTCCATAGAGAACGAAATGAAGATGATTGTCCATAAGGCAGAATGCCAGAATCACACATTCATAGTTTTGCTTCACCATATAGATTCTGTTCATTCCGACTACGAAATCCAATCTTTCAAAGAAAATCCCGTCAATGGCATTGCCGTCCGTGCTGAAATGCCAGCAATTGCGAACCGGAATCTCTTGCCCTTTAGTAAATCTGATGTTCAAGCCTAAGTCTTCGGCCATAGTTTTTCTGTCAAGCATAGTGCTGTTTTTTGAGCAATATAGCAAGAGTTTTTGAATATTCCTCCATCGGAAATAATTATTTAATAAATTGTATATCAGCGATTTACCAAGAGTAAACCCGCCCTTGTCCCAATGTAGGGCGATACTTTACTGCTTACGGCTTCCTTGCTCTTTGCTATCATAGAACAACTGATTTGTACAGTCTGCCAAAAAATGAGTACATTTACACCCGTAATGTATGACTCTATCTGCAAACTTCCCGGGAATGGCCCGGAGATGAAACTTACAGCACCGGAAGGAAAGGTGCTGCTGCACGCGTGCTGTGCACCGTGCTGCAGTGCAATATTGGAGGTAATGGTGCTCAATGATATTCGACCTTTGGTATTCTTCTCAAACTCCAACATTACCCCGCGTGAAGAATACGAACTCCGCAAGACAGAGCTCAAACGCTATTGTGAACTGCTGGGAGTGGAGTATGTGGATGATGACTACAACCACGAACTATGGCTTGCCGAGGTTGCCCAAGGCAGGGAAGATGCACCCGAAAGGGGCTCCCGATGTCTGGAGTGCTTCCGTTTCCGTCTCCAGAGGGCAGCGGACTATGCCGCAGCAAACGGCTATTCGGTTCTGACCACTTCCCTGGCATCATCGCGATGGAAAAGTATCGAACAGGTGGATGCGGCGGGGCGCGACGCCTGCGCACGAAGCAGCATCGTCTGGTGGAATATGAACTGGCGCAAAGGCGGTCTGCAGCCCCGCCGCAATGAATTGATAAAAGAACTCGGATTCTACAACCAGACTTTCTGCGGATGCGAGTTCTCAAAACCGAAGATATGAAAGCTGTTGCTTACCCGAAAATCAATATCGGCCTCTGCGTTCTCCGCAAAAGGGAGGACGGATATCACGATTTGGACACACTGTTCTATCCTCTGACAGGATGCAAATGGAATGATGTGCTGGAAATCAACAAAGCCGAAGCCTTCTCCATTGCGATTGAAGGTGCAGATTGGGACCCTCTTGATGACCTCACAGCAAAAGCATGGCGTCTGCTTCGCGACGAATACGGCATAGGTCCCGTGTCCATTCGTATTAGGAAGGGAATCCCTGTGGGTGCGGGCCTCGGCGGCGGCTCGTCCGACTGTGCCCTTGCACTCAAAATGATATCATCACTTTACGGGCTTAACCTTTCCAACGGCACTCTGGAGCAGCTCGCCGGCCGCCTAGGCTCGGATTGCGCTTTCTTTATATGCAACACACCGCAATGGGGAAGCGGGCGTGGTGAAATCCTGACACCGGCATCCATAGACCTGAGCGACTATGAGATTCTTCTCGAGATTCCCGAGGGCTCGCATATCAGCACAGCAGAAGCATATCGCGGCATACACCCACACATACCGGAGGTGCAGTTGCGCGATGCGTTGGCTCAACCGATTACACAGTGGAAAGGCAAGGTTGTCAATGATTTTGAAGCAAGCGTCTTCCCTTCCCATCCGGAAATAGCCGCATTGAAACAGCAGCTCTACAACGAGGGTGCACTCTACGCATCAATGACCGGAAGCGGCAGTGCAGTTTTCGGTATTTTTGAAAAATAGTGCAGTTGTTCCAAATCGTTTTGGGATTTGCATGCCCTGCAATGCTCTCTGCGATGGGTAAATCCCAAAACGGGGCAAAAATCCGTCGTTTTGGGATTTATAGGCCGTAGAGCGCATTCTAAGAGGGGTGAATCCCAAAACGATTTGGAACAAGCCCCCAGGCCCTACGGCAGCCCCACCCGACTGCGGGACAAGGGGACATTCGGGGGCAGACCCCCCAGCAAAAGCCAACGAAACTACTGAGCGGAAACCGCGAGGTGCGGATTGACACCGGTGAGGGTGTGTAGGAAGGCAACAATGGACTCAAGCTCGCCCTTGCTTAGCTTCTTCCCGAGTTCATACTTTGCCATAGCGCGAACAGCATCCTCAAGAGTCTGCATAGAACCGTCGTGGAAATACGGAGCGGTCAAATCGATATTCCTCAGAATCGGCACCTTGAACTTGTGCAAATCCTCATCCCTGAGAGAGAAACCCTTAAGTCCCTCGTCATCAGCATTGTACTCAATCGCCGGGTCCCTGTCTGCAAAATAATCCCCGTGCACATCCACATACTCGAAATTCCTTCCTCCAAGTGCAGCACCGAAATGGCAGGCCGCGCAGGAATTCTCCTGAAACTCCTCCCAGCCCTTCTTCTCCAATTCGCTCAGTGCCGACTCATCGCCGCGAAGATACCGGTCAAAACGGCTGTCCGGAGTAATCAGTGTCCTCTCAAACTCTGCAATTGCGTGACAGAGAGTCTCTCCGGTAAGCCCTTCTCCAGGATACAGCATCGCAAACTCCGAAACCAGTGCCTTATCGGCCATAAGCCTCTCGACCACATTCTCCAGAGTCTGAGTACCCATCTCCACAGGGTTGGTAATAGGACCTGCCGCCTGCTCGGCAAGGTCGGCGGCCCTTCCGTTCCAGAACTGGCGCAGATTGTATTCTGCATTGTAAACGGTAGGTGCATTAACTCCGCCCTTCAGCCCGTATATTCCTTCGGAAACTCTTTCGTCCTCGTGGTCGGCACCGCCATCCTCAAGCACGTGGCAGGTGGCGCAGCTGATGGTACCGTCAAGCGAAAGAGCCGTGTCATTGAACATTCTCTCTCCCAGCTCGGCCTTGGCCTCATCGTATTCCACACGGGAAGCAATCGGCTGAATCATCTGCTCACAGCTCTGCTTTTCGACAATCCACGAACTCAGCAGCTCCTTCTCAGCCTTGTTGAGACCGCTGGTCCAGTGTATCATCCTGTACTCGTGTATAGGCATAGTCGAGTAGGTCACCGCGTGTTCGAGCTTGCTGAGAGCAGCTTCGCTCATCCCGTCGGCATTCTCCAGCTCGCTTCCCAGGTCAAGGAACCTGTAGCCCGCCGTGATATGGCCGTCCATCATAGGGCCGATTACCGGCAACTTTGCGTAAAAAGGAAGTGAAGGCTCCTGACTGTGGCAGACCAGACAGTCGCTGCGCTCGAGTATTGCTTTGACCTGCTCGTCCTGCGAACCTTTCGGAAGCGGTTCGTTGAAGCGGATTCTTACACCGACAATGACTGCGGCAATAGCCACAAGTACTGCAAGGATAATGGTTAATTTGCGTTTCATATTCATTTGGTATTATATGTATGCATACTGCTTTGTGCCGAAGGCAGCAGGTTCACGCCGTACCAGGTCATCTGCATAGCCGCGAAGGAGAGCAGGGCCGCCGCAAGGAAGGCAGCGCGCGAGTGCTTCGGGGGCAGGTGAGTGGCGCAAAGGGTTAGGAGATATGTCGCCGCAGCCCAGCATTCCTTGGCATCCCAGGCCCAATAGTCGCCCCAGCTGAGCTGAGCCCAGATGGAGCCGAAGATTATGCCCATAAGAATGAGGCTTGACGAGCTTTCGAGCAGAGGCCTTGCCAGCGCCCCGAGCTTGGAAAAACGCGGGAAGAAAGCGGCAAGGGAGCATATTATGCTTAGCGCAAGCGCTGCATAGGCCAGCATATAGACTATCAGGTGCGGAGCAAACCAGAAACTGCGAAGGGCCGGAGGCAGGGTGCCGAAGCGTATGCGCGAGACGGACACCAGCGTAAAAACCAGCGCCAGGATGAGCAGGGCCGGCAGCACGAGCCGGGAGCGCCAGCTTCGCTTGAGCCCCAGAACGGCAGCCGCAAGCAGCATCACCATACCGAGCAGCACCCCCGGGATGGAAGGGTCCCGCACCGCGCGAAGCAGCGCCCTCCGGCCATCCTGCCTGTCGAAATCCGACAGATACAGCAGCCAGCCCTTGTGCAGGGTGGGGTGGTTCACGCTGATTTGCCGCGTCTCAGAGTTTATGTCAATAGTGCACCGGTACTGCTTTGGCAGCTGTGTGCCTTCGTGATACTCAGTACCCACCTCTCTCAAAGTAAGCTCAAAAGGCAGAGGTACGCCATCTTCAGTAAGCTGCGAAGGCTTGTCCTTTTCGAGAATAATGCCCGTCGAAATGCAGTCCGGTGCCGCAAATACCGAGCTGGCGAGCAAAACGCACAACCCCAGGTGGCTCAATGTGAAACTGAGGTTCTGCCGGCTGCGTATGGCATCCCTCGCGGCAACTCCGCAAAGAAAGATGGCGGCAAGCATCGCAGGTACCATCCAAAACACCAGTTTCGGGTCCGGCTTCAGGCAGCCAAGCACCGCAAAGCCCACGGCAAGAAGGGCAAGTACTCCAAGGCTGGCCAGCCTGAAAGATTTCTTAGGGAACAGGAGTATGACCACGAACATAATGGCCGCCGCAATCAGCGACAGCGGGAAGGCAAGAATTTGCAGTTCCGGATTCATAGGTTCGCAAAGATATGAAAAAGGCAAAATACAAAAAAGCCCACCGCGGTGGACTTTTTGTCGAGAAGAGGCGACTCGAACGCCCGACCCCTACGTCCCGAACGTAGTGCGCTACCAACTGCGCTACTTCTCGAAGAAAAAAAGCTTGCGGTTATGCAAGCTTGTTGATGTAAACCTGAATTCCGCTTTTCAGATTAGCTGCCTTATTCTTGTGGATAAGGCCAATCTTTGCAAGCTTATCGATTTTTGCGAATACTGCTGGAGCTGCTGCCTGTGCTGCGGCCTTGTCTGTAGTATTGCGAATATCGCGAATCGCGTTCCTTGTTGTTTTTGCATAATACCTGTTATGCAATCTGCGCCTCTCGCCCTGGCGAGCTGCTTTTTCTGCTGAAGCTGTGTTTGCCATTATTTTATTTTTTTATTTTTTCGTAGTGGGTAGGAGAATCGAACTCCTATTGCAAGAATGAAAATCTTGAGTACTAGCCGTTATACGAACCCACCAAGGGATTGCAAAGATAAAAAGAATTTTTGGTTTGGCAATAGAAAACTTTAATTTTCTTTTTCTTTCACCCATTCCCAGGAGTAGAGAAGTGACTCCGTCTGCCTCAAATACTGGCGCTTGTCGTACTTCGGAGCATAAACCCAGGCGTCTGCAACCACGATATATTTCCCGTCAGGGGAGTAGAAAGCGTGGGACACGAAAGGACCTCCCATAAAGTCTCCCTCGACCTCCCACATACCGTGGGTCTCGGCGAAATCCCTGCCCTTGTACTTGAGGAAACGTGTCTGCGGAGTCCAGTAGGTGCCGGTAATCATATAGGTCCCCTCAAACATCCCGGGCACATTGTCCTTCAGCATACGGTTGCGGTTCTTCACCAGATTCTCCATAGTGAAATCATCCTTCCCGACAGGATAGCGGTAAACGAAAATGCCCTGGGTGGTATATTGCTTGTCATCTGAAATCCACGCAAAATCCTGGGAAATCTTGCGCAGCTTGTAGCCTGAAGGAACGTGCACAGAGCCTCCGAACACTTCGGAAACCTTCTGATATACAGCCCTGTTCTCATATTTCCTGCAGGTAGTGATGACCCGCTCCCTTTCTGCCTGCTCTATGGTCTCGACTATCATATCGGCCTTGTCCAGAAACAGCGAATCCGCCATCTCCACTGTATGTGCGCTCACCAGAATCAGGCACTGCGGAGTCGCCCACTTGTCCTTCATAAACTTCACGCCGGTGCTGACAGCCTGAGGATTGATGTCGAAATACACTATGTTCCTGTGCACCTGAAACATCTCGATAAAGCCTCCGTGGCTCACATTGGCCACGCTGTACCTCGCCTCCTGTACCGGCAGGAAAGGATACTCGTCAGCAAGCACCCCGCGCACATCCTCGCCGAGCTGCCCGTCCCAGTCATTCTTCTCGATAACTACCAGCACCTCTCCTGCCTTGCCGCTGATGGTAGGGAGCAGGGGAGCCGTGTTCTTGCAGCCCATAAGCAGCAGAGTGAAGGCCGCGAAAGCAAAGAATCTTTTCATAAGCATCAGTGTATCAATCGTGATATGTCATTTCCGAAAGCCAGTACCATCAGCATCAGCAGCAGTACCATACCAATCATCTGCATCACCATCAGGAACTTGTCCGAAGGCTTGCGTCCGGTAATCATCTCAAATAAGGTAAACAATATATGTCCTCCATCCAGACCCGGAATGGGAATCAGGTTCATAACTCCGAGCATTATGGAGAGCAGAGCAACTATGTTGAGGAAGCGGTACCAGTCCCATTTCTTCGGGAACACCTGACCTATGGCTATGAAGCTGCCGACGGACTTGTAGGCCCCTGTGGATGGGGTGAATACCATCTTAAGGTCCTGCAGATAGCCTGTGACGGTGCTTCCGGCGAGCTTCAGACCGGCCGGAATGCAGCTCAGCGCATTGTAGTGCTTCCTCTCGACCGGCGGCATACCGAGCGCAATGCCCAGTTTGCCGAGCGTATCCACCTGCAGCGGCATTTCCATCAGAACGCCGTCTCTTGAAACGGTCGCGCTGACCTCCTGCCCCGCGTGGTCCGCAAGCACGCCCCTTGCGTCCTGCAGGAAGCGCGTATCCGTTCCCGCCACCGCAAGAATCTCGTCCCCCTTGCGCAGCGCCATGTTGCTTTCGCTCATAACCGAATCCACGGTAAACGGCATTGCGAGGTCGAACATCAGCGGGGATTCGAGCATCTGGGGAACCATAGCCCTGTCTATGTAGAGCTTCAGCGTATCATCTCCGCGAAGCACGGTGGCAAAACGCACATCCCTGCGCACGATGTCGGCCTGCAGGGAAGAGAAGTCATCCGGCACATAGTCGTCCAACGCAAGTATGCGGTCCCCCGGCCTGAAGCCCATTTCGGCGGCCAGTTCGTTGGGATAGATGCTTGCCTGCGAGTTGGGGATATAGGCGGAGCCCCAGATTCCGAGTATGGAGCAATAGGCTATGATGGCGAATATGAAATTGAATAATACGCCTCCTGCCATTACCAGAAGCCTTTGCCAGGCCGGGTGGCTGCGGAATTCCCAAGGCTGGGGCTCGCGCTTGAGCTGGTCCATATCCATAGACTCGTCCACCATTCCGGCAATCTTGCAATAGCCTCCGAACGGGAGCCAGCCAATGCCGAATTCGGTTTCGCCTATGCGGAAGCGCAGCAGAGCCTTGCCCTTGATGTCGAAGAAGAGGTAGAATTTCTCCACCCTGATGCGGAACAGCTTGGCGAAGAGAAAATGTCCGAACTCGTGTACTATGATAAGCAACGAGAGAGCGAGTATAACCTGGAGTGTCCTTGAAAGTATTGCCATTGTCCTATCTGATTAATTCCTTAGCGCAGCGAATGGTCTCCTCGTGAGTCGAGAAGATATCGTCGAGCGTAGGGTCGGCAACAAAAGTCGCACCACTGACACTTTTCTCGATAATATCGGTAATGCCGTAGAAGCTGGTCCTGCCCTCAAGGAAGGCCTTGACCGCCACTTCGTTGGCTGCATTCATCGCGCAAGGAATATTGCCCCCTCGTTCGAAGGCCCTTCGGGCTATGCCAAGGTTAGGGAAACGCTCCTCGTCAGGGCTCTCGAAATGCAGGGCTCCGAGGCTCGCAAAATCCAGTTTCCTGTTACCTACCGTAAGTCTTGCCGGGAAACTGAGTGCAAGTCCTATTGGCTCGCGCATATCCGGGCAACCGAGCTGGGCGATGACAGCGCCGTCCGCGAATTCCACCATCGAGTGGACAATGGATTCGGGGTGCACCACGACATTTACCATAGAAGGAACCACGTCGAACAGCCAGCAGGCCTCGATGAGCTCCAAGCCCTTGTTCATCATTGTAGCGGAGTCGATGGTTACCTTTGCTCCCATATCCCAGTTCGGGTGCTTGAGGGCGTCGGCAGCGCTTGCCCCGGCAATGCGCTCTCTGCTCCAGGTTCTGAAAGGGCCTCCGGAAGCGGTGAGATGAATCTTTACCAGTTCATTGCCCTGAGCTCCGAGAAGGCACTGGAAGATGGCAGAATGTTCGCTGTCCACCGGGAGAATGGCCGCGTTGTGCTCGCGCGCTGTTCGGGTTACGATTCCTCCTGCCGCAACCAGGGTTTCCTTATTGGCAAGGGCTACTATTTTGCTTGCTTCAAGCGCTGCAAGGGTAGGGCGCAGGCCGGAGAAGCCCACCATAGCCCCTACTACTATATCTATATTGTCTCCCTTGACCAGTTCGCATAGGCTTTCGACTCCCGCGAAGACCTTGGAATCGGTATTCCATAGGCTGTCTGACACTTCCTTGTAGAGAGCCTCGTCGCAGATGACCACACTGTTGGCATCGAACTCTCTTGCCTGGGCGCAGAGCAGTTCTGTGCTGCGGTATGCGCTTATCAGCTCGACCTCAAACAGGTCGCGGTGCTGGCGTATGACATCCAGGGCCTGAGTGCCAATTGAGCCGGTGGAGCCCAGTATTGCTATTCTCCTCTTTCCCATCAGAATGAAATGTACATTGTAGGATCAACTGCTTCGCCCTTGTACCAAAGCTCGAAATGGAGATGGTCCCCGTTGCTGAGCGAGCCGGTATTGCCCACAATCGCAATGGCAGTTCCGGCGGAAACCTTGTCTCCCACCTTTTTGCTCAGCTTGCGGTTGTGCTTGTAGGTAGTAAGTATGTCGCCGGCGTGCTGAATTGTGATGGTATAACCGTACTCGTCGCTCCATCCGGCGTAGGTCACGGTGCCGTCCAGGGCGGCTTTTACCACAGAATTGGCAGGTGCGGTGATGTCCACGGCAGGGTGGGTAGCGAGATTGAAACCGTTGGAGATACGGCCCTTGAGCGGGGTGAAGAAATGCACTCCCTCAATCGGAAGGTTGCGCTTCGAGCCTCCTGAGACGCCGAACTGCTCCTCCTTTGCCACCTTTTCCCTCAGGGCAGCGTCCTGCTTGCGCAGGTATTCCGCATCCTTTTCTTCAAGATAAGCGTTGCCGTCAGTCCTCAGAAGGCTGTCCAGGGACAGGGTCTGCTCTCCCGCAAGCGTGCGGTTGAGGTTGTCGGCATAGAGCTTCCAACGGGTCATTGCAGCCTCCAGGGAGTCGATTTTGATGGCGTTGCGTACAGCCTGATTCCTGAAATCCGCATCCGGATAGCCGGGTACCGTGTAATGCAGCGGCGTGAATACCAGCAGTGCGTAGAGTCCTCCGAGCAGTGAGCATACACTTACTGCAAGAACCGTGAAAAAGCCTCCTTTGGTAAACTTTATCGAATAGATTTTCTCGTGAGACGCATCGTCAATCAGAGAAAGCCGGTATAATTTTTTTCGGTTTTGTCTTCCCATACTTTATAATTAAATTTGCAGCATTATGGACAGACTGATAGGAATAGATTTCGGAAGTGCAAGGACAGGACTCGCTGTCAGTGACCCTCTTGGAATATTCGCATCTCCTCTGGAAACGCTGCCATCCGCAAAGATAATAGAATATCTGCAAAAATTTGTAGCCGGAGGGCAGACCATAACCATGTTTGTGGTAGGATATCCCCTCAATCTCAATGGGGCTCCCGCCCAGACCGCCAAGGAAGTCGACGCTTTCCTTGACAAACTCTCGAAAGCTTTCCCGAGCGTGCCGATTGCTCTGGAGGACGAACGCTTCACTTCCGTTCTTGCCCACAGGGCAATGATAGACGGAGGAATGAAAGCCTCCAGGCGCAGGGACAAGACAGAGGTGGACAAAATCAGCGCCGCAATAATTCTCCAGAGTTATCTGGACAAAAAGAAATGATACAACCGATTTATCTTTATGGCTCGGAAGTGCTCCGCAAGGTAGCCGAGCCTTTCGACCTCAATGACACCGAGGGACTCAAGTCCCTTGTTCAGGACCTCAAGGATACGCTCAAAGTAGCTGACGGATGCGGTCTTGCAGCACCCCAGATTGGAGTTTCCAAGCGGGTGGTAATCGTGGATGGAGATGTAGTATCTGAAGAATTCCCTTATTTGAAGGGCTTTTTCAGGACCCTTATCAATCCCGTAGTTACATCCCAGTCCGACAAAAAGTGCGAGTATTCCGAAGGCTGCCTCAGCGTTCCGGGAGTCTATGCCGATGTGGTGCGTCCCGAGTCCATTACCGTCGAATACTACAACGAGAATCTTGAGAAGGTCACCGAGACCTTCGACAAGTTCGGCTGCCGTATGGTGCAGCACGAACTGAGCCATCTGGACGGATGCGTCTTTACCGACCTTGTCGCACCTATCCGCAAGAAGATGCTTGCAGGCAAACTCAACAACATAAGCAAAGGAAAGGTCGGCACACAATACAGAGCTAAAATCAAATAACCATGGGTGCATTTCACGCCTACGACATCCGCGGAATCTACAACGAAGATTTCGACGCTACCGTAGCCTACAAGGTGGGCTATTTTCTCCCATCCTTGCTTTCAACCGACAAGGTGCTTGTCGGAAGGGACTGCAGGGTGTCATCTCAGGAGATACACGACAATCTGATAAAAGGTATCAATGATGCTGGAGCCGATGTTTACGATATCGGTCTGAGCAGTACCCCTATGGTGTACTTCTCTACCGCATACTACGGATTCAAGGCTTCAGTCCAGATCACCGCTTCCCACAACGCGGCTAAATACAACGGAATGAAGGTTTCCCGCGAGAACGCCCTTCCGGTAGGTCTTGACAGCGGCCTCGGCCAGATCAAGCAGTGGATAGAGGAGGGCCGGCCTACTCCGGTAGCCGAAAAACGCGGCCAGGTGTTCGAGAAGGACATTCACGCGGACTATCTTGCGTTTATGGACAAGTTCCGCGCAGACTGGAGCAATCTCAACATTGCCTTCGACCTTTCCAACGGTATGGCAAACCTTTTCGCCAAGGAAGTATTCGGCGACAAGCCTCACTATATCTTCGACGAGCTCGACGGCCGTTTCCCTAACCATGAGCCTAATCCTCTGGTAGCCAAGAACGTGGAGCCTCTCAAGAAGCTTGTACTCGAGACAGGTGCAGATGTGGGCGTGATATATGACGGCGATGCCGACCGCGTGATGTTTGTGGACGAGAAGGGACAGTTTGTCGCTCCTGACCTTGTGATTGCTATGATGGCGCTCTATTTCTGCGACGAAAGGGGAGCCAAGGCGCCTCGCGTGCTTCAGGAAATCCGCAGCTCCAAGGCCGTAGCCGAGTTCCTGCAGCGCTACGATGCCGATGTGCACACCTGGAGGGTGGGACGCGCCTTCGCGGCTCCGAAGCTTCGCGAAATAGACGGACTCTGGGGCGGCGAGCTTGCAGGCCACTATTATTTCAAGGATTTCTTCTATTCAGACAGCGGACTGCTTTCATCTATGATAGTGCTCCGCATACTCGCAGGCCTCAAGAAGCAGGGCAAGACCTTCAGCCAGCAGATTGCCGAGATTGCCGGTTATGAGAACTCGGGCGAAATCAACTTCCGCCTTGAGGATAAGGCCGGAGCAATGAAGGCCGTGTGCGAGCATTTCCGCAAGACCCTGGGCGAGCCTCAGAAATATATGGACTTCGACGGCTTCCGCCTCGAATATCCGAGCTGGTGGTTCAATGTTCGCCCTTCCAACACGGAGCCTTATCTGCGCTTCATCTGCGAAGCTACTACCAGAGAGGAGCTTGATGCGCGCATTGCCGAGGTTTGCGGGATTATCGAAGGAAAGTTCGGAGGAGTCAGAAGCTGATGCCGAAGGTTGTCTTTTTTGACCTCGACGGGACCCTTTACGACAACCGTTGGATGAAAATACTGATGCCGCTTGGGGCTTTCCGAAGCAGAAGGCCCCTGCGGATTTTACGCCTGATGGCCTCTGAGCGCAGCTGCCGGCGCAGCATAGCCCGGGGCCCGCAGGGCCTTGCGGGCTATGATACCCTTTTCTCCCGTATGTCCGCGAAGACGGGCGTCCCTGCCGCAGAGGTGCGTGAGTGGTTTAGCGGATGGTATATGCCGTTGATGGTCCGGCAGATAGCCCGCCATTGCAAGCCCCGCGAGGGGGTTGTGGCGCGCCTGCAGGCTCTGCGCAGGGACGGAGTCAGGCTTGCAATTCTTTCGGACTATGGTTTCATTAGGGAGAAACTCGATGCGCTGGGCATCGATCCGGGGCTTTTCGAAGTCCTTCTGGACGCCCCGTCACTGGGTGGCTTCAAGCCTTTTGCGGATGTGTTCAGAGCCGCCTGCCAGCGTCTCGGTTGTGCCCCTCAGAATGCCATTATGGTTGGCGACCGCCCCGACACCGACGGCGGAAGTGAGGCCGTGGGTGTGAGATTCCTGAACATAAAGGACATTATGTCCAAGGAGAAACCAAGCATCAGCGGAACAGATCTTCCAGTGTAATCACTTTCTGAAAGCGAGTGGAATACTCGTTCCGTTTCAGTTGACTTCCAACCATAATCGTGTTATATTTGGCCACAAATATACAAAACACCCCACTTTTGGCCAAATATAAATTTAAATCTGGCCAAATTGCACCCAATCACCCCACTTTTGGCCAATTATAAACGATGACGAGGCGGTGGGTGTACTGATAGCCGGAATTTTTCAAGAATTGACGTGGGCTACAACTGGAACGACGCCGTCTCATTCAGAGCCGCCTGAAGATACCGACGGCGGAATTGAGGCGGCGGGTGAAATAAATATAGGGCATACTGTAGCATTTTTAATAAGTATGCTTATATTTGTTGAAGTAGTTAGAGTATCACCTCAGCAAATTTTTTGTTTTATGAAAAAATTATCGGCTTTGAGCCTCTGCGCCTTTATGGGTGCGGCGCTCGTTTTATCTTGTGAACCTGTTGAAGGGGAGAATGAGGACGTGTCTGGCGGTTCAGTAAGCGCCAGTGTTTCAGAAATCAGTGTTCCGGAAGAGGGTCTTGTTGAAACGCTTGTTGTAGAAGCCCCGGAGGGATTGGAAATTTCCACTAAAGTTGAGACCACGGCGAAGACCTGGATCAGCGTTAGTCCTGCAGAAGGAAATCAATTTGAAATTACCGTGGCCAGAAATGAAGCCACAAAGTCAAGAAAGGCAAAAGTGTTCTTCTCAGCTCCGGCATGCGCATCTGCCATTGTAGTAGTCAGTCAGGCTGCCGCAGCACAGGAGAAACATTTATCAGTATCAACAACATCAATCTCTGCAACCCATCACGGCGGAACTTTCAGTTTCAACGTTGATGCCTACCCTCAGCCTTCCTTTGAGATAGCCGAAGGCTCCGAATGGATCAGCGCTCTGTCATTCTCCGAAGGAGTATGCAGTTTCGATGTTGCAGCCTGGGATAGTCAGGAATATGGACAGGTTCGTACAGGGGTCATCAATGTGGTGCCTCTCAATGGGGAGCCAGTCTCTGTGAGCGTCACTCAGTCTTCCAGCGAGTTTGTCCGCAGGTCCCTTGTTACCAAATTTACCGGTACCTGGTGCGGATACTGCCCGTTCATGTCCTTTGCGATAGAGGAAGCCATGGAGAAGAATTCCCAAATTGTTCCTATGTATGTATATGATGACCTGGGCGGAGATGCTAGTCTGTTTAAAGTCTTCGGTATCTCAGGTTGGCCGACAGGACTTGTTGATTTCCGCGGATTGTTCTCTAATGATAGTCAGTCTGCTACGGTAGCTTGCATTGAGGGGCTTGTACAGGAAAGTTCCGAGTCCTATCCTTCCGCAACCAGCTTTGAGGCCGGCGTGAAAGTTGATGGCAGTACACTCACTGTGGATGTGTCAGTTCTTTCTGTTGTCAGTGAACCGGCCATGAAACTTACCGTTGTGCTTGTGGAGAATGGAATTGTAAAGGCTCAAAAATTCTATGGAAATGCTTCCGATTACCCTGAAATCGATTTCAACAACTATGTCCACGACCATGTGGTCCGTGTGTCTCCGACTGGTTGTACCGGTGAAAGTTTCCCTGTAGAGGCCGGAAAGATTTCCAGCAAGTCTTACTCTGTAGAGCTGGAGCAATCCTGGGATGCAAGCAAGCTCGAGGCTATCATCTTCACCCTGCGTCCTTTCCCTGCATCCCCTGTACAGGCCGTTTCCAGGGCAAAATACACAAATAAGGCAGGCGCCTATGTTGATAATGTAGTCAGCGTGAAGGCAGGTGAGTCTGTTTCCTACGATTTTCAATAAAACACATACTGTTAGTATTAATTACCTTAAAAACACAAGGTTATGAAAAAACACAATTCGATTCTTTCTGCAGCCGCTGCCGCTTTGATGCTTGTGGCTTGCGAAGGTGTTAAGCCTGGCGATTTGGTCGGCAAGGTTGAACTCATCAATTACGGTGAGGAGGAGTTTGAAGTTCCCGCTGAAGGTGGCGATTATTTCATCAGTTTCCAGTCATCCTCAGACTGGACGATGACTTCTTCCGAAGAGTGGGTATTTGTTTATCTTGACAGCGGAAAGGAGGGTTCCTATGACGTCGATTTCTCCGTTGAGGCAAATGAGAGTGGAGAAGAGCGTTCTGCAATCATTACAGTTACTCTTGATGCAGAGCACAGCTTCACCGTGCTTGTAACTCAGGCTCAGAACAATGTGTTCGGTGTTGTAAATTCTCCGCTCAGCATCGGCGCCGAGGGAGGTCAGCTGACATTCACCGTTACCGGAAACATTGACTATGAGGTTACTCCTATGGCAGACTGGATCAGCGTTGTCAGCACTAAGGCTGTAGTTGAAAACACCGTTACCATCGAGGTTGCTGCAAACGAGGGATCAGCCCGTGAGTCCAAGGTTAAGGTCAGCTCTTCCGAGGGAGATTCCTATGTCAAGGTTTCTCAGGAGGCCGGTGTGACAGACAAAGTCTATGGTATCGCTGCTGCCTATTATGCGGATTACTATGAAGCAGGTACTGCCAACTGGGTTTTCACTGTATACAATGAGGATTATTTTAATGACGGAGATGCGGCAATGCTCTATAATTTTGATGTCAGTCTTCCGAAAGAGTATGACTTCTTCAAGCTTCAGGCAGACGGAATCCCTGAAGGGGTTTACACCTTCAACGATTCTTTGGAGGGCTTCACTTTCAATTCCAACTCCCAGATTGCTGATTATGTCATTCAGAATTATGTCGCCATCACCGGTGGTGAAATTGTTGTCAAGGACGGCGTGTTCGCCTTTACAATTACAGATGAGCTTGGCAGGGTTCACAAGGTGAAGTGGCAAATGGATAGTAAGAACATTATTTTTGGTGATAGCACTTACGGCTCATCTGTAACTGCAGACTACGATGTTACCTTCGATACCTGCTATTACCAGGAACTTGGCCAGAATTTCATTGACTATGGCATTGAGTCCTATCAGATGGTGGTAGCATTTAGCGGCGGTAATCCTCAGATTGGAACCAGCGGAACAGCTGATTCTACTGAAGGCGTGCTCTTGCTCAGTTCCGCAACAAATGATTTCACCGGTACATTCACTGTAGAGCCTGCTTCCGAGCAGAATTTCACTCCTGGCACTGTAGATGGATATAACAGCTATTTCGGCAGCTATATTGGTATCTATGCTTTGGATGACGGTTACTTCGTTCTGCAGGGCGGTACGCTTACCGTTACTGCCGATGGAGACGGATTGCTCTTTGAAGGTGAATTTACCGATGACTATCCATACGGCGAGCCTCACAAGCTCAAGATTCACGCAAGGGGAGTTGTTGCTCCTGAAGAGGAGACCGCTTCTTCTGCAGTTGGATCCAAGAAAAAGTTCCCAAGAGAACTTTCCACGAGAAAAGCGCGCAAAGCAAACAAGTACGCAATCACATTCTAACAATCGGGGCCCTTCGGGGCCCTTTTTTCAAATACCACCAAGGTGATTAGTGTCAGAAAGTGCTTACAGAACAGGAATTTTGCTATATTTGTAGGTTATGAAGAAATTTACCGCAATTCTGGCCACATTGGCCATCGCAGTCGGTGCCTTTGCACAGGAGCGCCTTCCTGAAGCACTTGCATCGCAACTCAAAGAAGGGGAACCGGCAATCATATCCTTCTGGTCCCTCACCTGCAAACCTTGCATACTCGAACTCAACGCCCTCAGCGAAAACTATCCTGACTGGTATGAAGAGTGTCCTTTCACCGTAATCGCAGTCTCTGTCGATGACGCCCGCAGCTCCTCCAAGGTCAAATCCTTCGCAGAAGGCAAAGGCTGGTCCGACTTCACCATCCTGCTTGACCCCAACCAGGACCTCAAGCGCGCAATGAACGTCGCCACAATGCCTACAGTCTTCATTGTAGATAAGGAAGGCAAAATTGTACACCGCCATATGGGCTACAACCCCGGCGGAGAAAATGAATTGTTCGAAAAGATCAAGAAACTCTGATGAAAAGGACTGCCACCACTCTCGCTGCGCTATTTGCAGCCCTTAGCGCCTTTGCCCAGCACGACGGTTATGTCACCGGAAGCATAGAAAGCAACTCAATCCAATACGCAAAGGACGAAGCCACCGGAGCTGTTCTCCCTGAGGACCGTTTCGGTTCCAACAACTACGCAAAAGTCGATGCCTTCTGGGGCAACTTCTCCGCGGGCTTTCAGATTGAAGGCTATATGCCTGTGCTTCAGGGCTTTTCTCCCTATCTCGAAGGCATTGCCCTCACCAGTAAATATGCAGCCTACAACGCTGACGGTTGGAGTGTGCGTCTCGGCAACTTCTACGGTCAGTTCGGAAGCGGACTTCTCTTCCGCAGCTGGGAAGACAGGGACCTCGGCTTCAACAACTCCCTCGAAGGAATAGACATAGCCTACAATTGGAATGGAGCCGTATCCGTAAGAGCCATTTGCGGCCGTCCGCGTTTCGGAATGGAAGTCAAGGATGTCTGGGTGCGCGGAGCCGATGCCAACCTTTCCGTAGCGCAGCTCCTCGGAATGCAGGCCTTTGACATAGACCTCGGTGCAAGCTATGTGGACAGATACGAGGAGGGCGGCTGGAGCCCTGATGCCCGTCTCAATGTAGGCGGCTACAGCGCCCGTGCCGGCCTCGGCTGGAACGGACTCAGCCTTAAGGGAGAATATGTCACCCGCGCCTCAAATGAGACTTCTGAAGATGCCCAGGGTGCCCAGGCCATTTTGGCAGAGCTCGGATATTCCGGTCACGGACTCGGAATAACGGCAACTTTCCGCAAGATGTCCAATATGGTCTTCGGAATGTCCCGTGACTCAGCTGACGGAATGTACGAAATTATCAACTACACACCTGCTCTCTCCCAGCAGTACACTTATACGCTTACCACACTCAACCCGTATTCTTCCCATCCGATCAATGAGATTGGAGGGCAGGTGGATGTCTCCTACAACTTCCGCAGGGGTACTCTTCTCGGTGGCAAAAGGGGAATGAAGATTCACGCCAACTACTCTCAGTGGCACGGCCCGTCCAATGCCTATACGGGTGAAGGAGACAGTATCCTCTACTTCAGGGACGCATCCATAGACATAGACAAATCCTTCTCTTCCAAGCTGAAGCTGAAGGCGCTCTATTCGTTCCAGTCCTACAACCCGGCCCTCAAGGCTCCGAACCACCTGGGAGAGGAGATGTGGAACTCGCATATTGTAGTTTTCGACATACTCTACAAGTTCGACAAGAAGCAATCTCTTCGCACTGAGATCCAGCACCTTGCGACCAAAAAGAACATTATCGAAGGGGACAGCTACAACCGCTTCCGTTCCAACTGGCTTTCCGGGCTGCTTGAATACAATATTGCTCCTGCCTGGAGCATATACATCCAGGATTCCTGGAACTACGGCAATGACGAGCAGAGGCTCCATTACTACAACGGCGGATTCTCCTATTCCCGTTCGAATGTCCGTGCCGACCTTTCTTACGGGCGCTATATGGAGGGCTATATCTGCTCCGGCGGAGTATGCCGCACTATCCCTGCCTACACCGGTGCCAACCTCAAATTCACCTTCATTTTCTAGTTTATGAAAAGGATTTTCACCGCCCTTGCGGCAAGCCTCATAGCTGCTGTTTCGCTATTTGCACAGCCGCAGACCCATGTCAGCTGGAAGACCGGAGTCGAGTCTCTCGGTGACGGACTGTACGAAATAACTGCTACCGCCAGGATGGATGCCGGCTGGCATATCTATGACCTCGGTCCTTATGAGTTCGGCCCTAATCCTACGGCCATTACTTTCACCCTGCCGGAGGGTGCGAGCCTCGAAGGGGAGCTGAGTGCTTCCCGGGAGCCGGAGAAGTATTATGACGATATCTTCGAAATCAATATAGGCTACTACGAAGGTGAGGTGAGCTTCTCACAGAAGGTCAGGGGAAGCGGGGAAGTCGGGCTGACCGTCGAATGGATGGCCTGCGACGAGAACAACTGTACTCCGCTCAATGACGAGACCTTCAGCGTGACCATAGGGCAGCAGCAGAAGGCTCCTGCCTCAAAGAGCGCGGACGGCTCCATCTGGAGTATGATTCTCGCTGCCATCCTCTGGGGCTTCGCGGCCCTGCTGACGCCTTGCGTATTCCCTATCATCCCTATGACGGTAAGCTTCTTTATGAAGGGGGATTACAAGCCTGCGCAGAACCGCTTCCGCGCCCTGATGTACGGTGTGTTCATCATCCTGCTCTACACCGTCCCGATAGCCGTGCTGATTCTTGTGACCAGGCTCATCGGAGGCGATGCGGTTACGGCCGACATTTTCAACTGGCTCGCAACACACTGGCTCCCGAATATCATCTTCTTCCTTGTGTTTATGGTCTTCGCGGCTTCCTTCTTCGGAGCCTTCGAAATCGTGCTTCCGTCCAAGCTGTCGAATTCCAGCGATGCGCAGGTTGACAAGCGCAAGGGACTCGGCGGAGTATTTTTCCTTGCCCTCACCCTCGTGCTCGTGTCATTCAGCTGCACTGGCCCGATTGTGGGTACGGTGCTGATTAATGCTACCCAGGGCGAGTTCTGGGCCCCGATTGTGACAATGTTCGCATTTTCGCTGGCCTTCGCTCTGCCTTTCGTACTGTTTGCGATGTTCCCGGGACTGCTGAAGAACCTGCCGAAGAGCGGTGGATGGCTCAATACCGTCAAGGTGGTGCTCGGTTTCATCGAGATTGCTCTCGGATTCAAGTTCCTGTCCACTGCCGACCAGGTTTACCACTGGGGACTGCTCAACAGGGAAGTATATCTCGCAATATGGATTGTGGACTTCACCCTGCTTGGATTCTACCTGCTCGGCAAGCTCAAATTCAAGTTCGACTCCGATGTCAAGTATATCAGCACAGGAAGGCTCGTGCTTGCAATCATTGACTTCGCTTTCGTGGTATGGATGATTCCTGGTATGTTCGGAGCACCTCTGAAGGCGCTCTCCGGTTACCTGCCTCCTATGGAGACCCAGGAGTTCGTGCTCGGACGCCAGAGTGCCTCAGCACCGGCACCGGTCCAGGCAACTGTCGTTAGCGATGATGTTCAGGGCGTTGTGCTTCCGGGTACAGGCAAATACAGCGATTTCCTTGAGCTCCCTCTCGGACTGCAGGGCTTCTTCGATCTCGACGAGGCAAAGGCCTATGCCGCTGCTGTGGGCAAGCCGGTGTTCCTTGATTTCACGGGACACGGCTGCGTGAATTGCCGGGAAATGGAATCAAGGGTTTGGAGCAATCCCGATGTTCTCGGTATGCTTGCAAACGATTTCGTGCTGTGCGCCCTCTACTGTGACGACAAGATTAAGGTTGACGAAAAGGATTGGGTGACAACCGATTCCGGCAAGACACTCAAGACTCTCGGCAAAATCAATTCCCACTACGGACTGACCGAATTCGGAGTTGCCGCCCAGCCGTTCTATGTGATTCTTTCACCTTCGGGAGAAGTGCGGAGCACCCGCAGCTACAATCTTGATGTGGATGCTTTCAAAGCCTGGCTTTCATCTGTAAAATAGTGTTCTTATGAAGAATCTTGCGAAATCCCTCTTTTTGGGTTTAGCCCTCGTTGCTTTTTCCATCAATGCTTCCGCCTGGGGACAGAAGGGTCACGATGTGACCTGCGCCGTTGCCCAGAAGCACCTCAGCAGAAAGGCTGCAAAGAAGGTGGCCGAAGTTTTTGACGGCAAGTCTCTGGTGTACTGGTCCAATTGGATGGATAACGCCAGCCATACTCCGGAATACAAATACACCAAGACCTGGCATTACAAGAATATAGATGCGGATGAGACTTTTGCGAATGCTGTCCAGAATCCTGACGGGGATGTGCTGACTGCTGTGGAGTCTCTGGTTGCCGCACTCAAGAGCGGTACTCTCAACAAGGAGCAGGAGGCAATCAACCTGCGTATGCTGATTCATCTTGTGGGAGATATGCATTGCCCTATGCACATGGGTCACAAGTCCGACCTCGGTGGTAATCAGGTGCAGGTGCAGTTCTTCGGTAGGGGACGCAATCTCCACGGGATTTTCGATACTGACATCATCGAGGGCACCCACAAGTGGACCTACACCGAGTGGGCTCAGGAGATTGACACTGTGAGCAAGGCTGAGGCAGCTGCCATCGCCAAGGGCACTCCGGCCCAGTGGGCTGAGGAGACCTACGGCATCACCTGCCTCATCTATGCCGGAACTCCTGCCGGCTCCAAGCTCTCCTACGATTACGAGAACTATTGGACCCCGACCATCGAGCAGCAGCTCCTTCGCGGCGGCCTCCGCCTCGCGGCCCTGCTCAATGAGATTTACAGGTAGGTGAAAAGGAGATTTTTCATATTGCTTTTGGTCGTACAGGCCTGTCTGTCCTGTTCTAAAGTAAACGGGACGATAGATCCCGCACTTAAGGAGCTTGATGAGACTATTGCAACCCGTCAGCGCTTTGAGAGTGAAAAGCAATTGAGAATCTCCCGTTTGAAAGAGGGGCTGTCCAAAGCAGAGAATTCACTTGTCAAGGCAGAATACTATTCAGCGTTGTTCGACCAGTACAAGAACTACCAGTATGATTCTGCCTTCGTATATGCCAAACTGCTGGAATCTTTTGCATCTGGCCCAAACGCAACGCCTGCCTATCGGGCCAAGGCACAGATTGCCCTTTTGCACTGTTTCAAGAGTGTAGGCTTTTTCAATGAAGCTGTTGATGTAATCAGGGAATTTGACCCCGAAAGCGTACCAGCACCTCTTTGTGCTGAATTCTACTTCCTTTGTGCTGAGACTTGGCAGAATCTCAGTTCGTACGTAAGCGGTACTGAGGTCTTGTCTTCCAGATATGATGAGCTGAGACTTTCCTGCTACGAAAAGGTCTTGGGATATGCAGACAAAGATTCATATCTCTATGGATATGCCAATCTGGAAATCAATCTGATTGAGACTTGCTCAGATTCTCTGGCAATATCAGGCCGTGAGAATTTTATCCTGATGAATGACTGGGATGAGCATCAGAAGGCTGTTCAGTATTCAATCCTTGCAGGTGCATACAATGAAATAGAAAAGTATGATGAGGCTGTCTATTATCTGGCGCTCTCTGCAATTATGGATATCCGTTCCTGCACTCACGAGACGACCTCAGCCAGAGTCCTTGCAGGCCATATGTATGCCAGAGGAGAAATAGAAAGGGCATACAGATATATTCAGCTTGCACTCTCTGATGCTGAATTCTATAACAGCAGATTGAGAAAAACTGAAATCAACACAATTCTGCCTGCCATTGAGAACAGCAGATACAATTGGCTCAACAATCAGCGGCTGTTGCTCTTTGTGATTCTGTTTGCGATTGTGGCGCTCTTCATTATGACTGTAGTTCTTCTGTTTGTGCTTAGGACAAGAAACAATGACTTGAAGAGAACGCATTCGGAATTGGAGGAGAAAACTGAACTTCTTGAGCAGAGCAACAGCTCTCTTACCGAGGCTATTGCCAAACTTCGGGAGGCAAACGAAATCAAAGACCAGTACATAATACAGTCGCTATATGGAAATACGGCTTTTGTAAATGAAGTTAACGAGGCTGTCAACGAAGCCGCCCGAGACATTACCCTCAAACGTCCGGATGAGGCCAGAAGTGTCTTATATCACATAGGTATCAAGAAAGAGCGAGCGAGGATTGCAGCCAGTTTCGATACCGCCTTCCTTAAACTGTTTCCGAACTGGCTTGATGAATTCAATGCCCTCTTCCCGGAGAATATGAAAATACATCTTTCCGAAGATGGTACTATGCCTATGGATGTACGCATTTTTGCATTGATGCGTCTTGGCTTTGACAATCCGGCAGAAGTTGCCGAGTACCTTAACCTTTCCATCGACACGGTCTATGTTTACAAAGCAAGGCTGAAGGCTCGCTCCGTTGTGGATAAAGAAGAGTTTGAAAGCCGTATAATGGCCATCCCCAAACCCTAAACAAATCTTAATTTTTGCCGGGGGCTTTACTTGTAATTAATTGATTATTAGTTGGTTGCTATAAGCGGAAACCTTATTTTCCGCTTTAATTCCTTCCATATGCTAATTATGGAAGGTACCTTTGCTGAGAAACCCTAATAATCAATCAATATGAAATCACAGCAAAGAAGCTTATTTGCCTTGGTTTTGACTTGCCTATTGTGCTTCTTGCCTGCAAAAGCATTTGCACAGAATGGTCAAATCCAAGGATGTGTTACCGATGCCTCCAGCGGTGACCCCATTCCCGGAGTGTTTGTAATTGTTAGAGGCACTGACAACGGAGTGAGCACCGATAATGAAGGACGCTACACTCTGTCCTTGAGAGGCTTGGATAATCCTGTCCTCGTTTTTAGTTGTCTGGGCTATTCGTCCCAGGAATTCTCTGTCGGGAAGCGCAGCACAATCGATGTTTCTTTGACTCCGGATTCTGAGTTCCTGAATGAAGTTGTTGTAATCGGTTATGGCACTTTGGACAAAAAAGAATTGACCTCTGCTATCTCACACGTTTCAAGCAAGGAGTTTCTGGCAACATCTGGCACTGACCCGTCAATGATGATTCAAGGAAAGGTAGCAGGTGTATCAATTGAAAACACCGGTGCTGCTGACCCGAACAATCAGGCCAGCATCCAGATTCGCGGCATATCCTCAAGGAATGCAGGTCTTGGACCTCTTGTAGTAATAGATGGTATCCCAGGTGGGAATCTGTCCAATGTGAATCCCAATGACATTGAATCAATAGACATCCTTAAGGATGGTGCCGCCTCTGCAATCTATGGTACACGCGGAAGCAACGGCGTCGTTCTTGTCAACACCAAGAAGGGCTCCCGGGACGGTTCCTTTCACACTACTTATGATATGATTGCCTCAGCCAATGTGATGGTGAAGGACCTTGAGATGCTGTCAGCAGATGAATTCCGTGAAAATAAGGTCGCTAGCGGCTCGGCAGAGGACTTCGGAGGTAATGATGACTGGCTCAAGGCGGTGAGCCGTGTCGGCTTGTCCCATCAGCACACCCTTACCCTTTCGGGAGGCAATATGGACAACAACTTCCGCGTCAGTGCCGATTACAGAAAGGCGAACGGAATAGACAAGAGGTCCGAAAGGGAAGAATATGGCGCACGCGCCAGCTTCAACCACAATTCAAAGGGTGGCCTTTTTACTTTTATGCTCAATATGGCCCCAAGGCTGGTCAAAAGCAAGTCCGCAGACTGGCACGTTTTCCATTATGCCATTGAAGCAAACCCTACAACTCCGATTCATGATCCGTCCAACCCGTCCGGATATTTCGATTTCACCGGTCAGCGTGCAGACAAGAACCCTGTGGAAATAATCAATACTGAATTGAATGACCACGAGTACAAGCTGCTGGACTGGGATGCAACTGTACGATTGAATCTTATGCCCGGTCTGACTTCCCAGCTGACTTATTCTGACCAGTACATCGGAAGTGTGGGCGGCTATTTCATTCCGTCAACGAATAACAAGACTCACCGTTCTGAGGCAAGCAGGTCCTACGACCAGACCGAAAAGCGTGCTGTCGAATGGGTTACCAACTATCAGCATTCTTTTGGAAGTCATAATCTGAAGGCTATGGCTGGATATTCTTGGCAGACAGTGATGTACAGCGGATTCAGCGCTTCCAACAAGGAGTTTGCAAATGATGGAATGTCCTATGATGCCATAGGCAAGGGGGAATGGGGCCTGGAAGAGGGTCAGGACGGAACATCATCATATAGAAATGATTCCAGGCTGATTGCTTTCTTCGGTCGAGTGAACTATGACTATCAGGGCAAGTATCTGTTTACTGCTTCTCTCCGCTACGAGGGTTCTTCCAAGTTTGGATCTAATCACAAATGGGGTTATTTCCCGGCAGTTTCTGCCGGATGGCGCATATCCCAGGAGGAGTTCATGAAGGGGTGTTCTGGCTGGCTCAATGACCTTAAGCTCCGTGCAGACTTCGGAATCACCGGCAATCAGGATTTCAACAGCTACATGTCTCTGAGTACAATGACCGGATATGGGCAGTACTATTATCAGGGCAAATGGCTAACCGTCTGGGGTCCGTCAAAAAATGTAAATCCTGACCTCCGTTGGGAAAAGGGCATCAACTGGAATGTCGGACTTGATTTTGCGGTACTGAACAACAAGCTCAGCGGTTCCATCAACTATTTCAACCGCACCCAGAAGGATTTGCTTGGAGACTACAATGTCTCCGTCCCTCCATATCTCTTTTCAACTACCTTCGCCAATGTGGGTACCATGAAGAACAGCGGTGTGGAGCTTGAATTGCAGGCAGACATTGTCAACAACAAGGATTTCGGGTATAGCATTTCTCTTGTTGGCGCAACAATGGATAACCGCTTTGTTTCCTTCTCCAATTCCGAGTACGAGGGGCAGAAGTTCTACTATGTTGCTCCGACCGAGGATCCGTTCCCTTTCCATTATCTTCAGAGAATTGAAGAAGGAGAGCGCGTAGGTAATTTCTATATGTGGAAATTTGCCGGATTCAACTCTTCCGGAGAATGGGTCGTTTATGACAAGAATGGAGAGTACAAGCTTGGAATGGATGCCACTGATGAAGATATGTACTATGTCGGCAATGGTTTGCCAAAATTCACCGCAAGCTGGTCCAACTATTTGAGGTATAAGAACTTCGATCTCAATGTCTTCTTTAGGGGTGCCTTTGGATTCGATATCTTCAACATACACGAGTTTTACTATGGCATTCCAAAGTTGACGAGTAATGTGATGAAGATTGCATTCACCAAAAATGCCCAGATAAAAGAGAATCCTCTCGTTTGTGATTACTATCTCGAAAAGGGAGATTACCTGAAGCTTGATTTGGTGTCCCTGGGATATACATTCAAATTCAAGAACAAATATGTGGATTCTCTCAGACTCAGTTTAACGGGGAAGAACCTTCTTACACTCACTTCATTCTCCGGTGTGGATCCTTCCACTTACTCAACAAACGGCCTTACCCCGGGAGCGACGGGTTCAAGGAACTATTATCCTACAACGAGGCAGTTTCTGTTCGGTTTGCAGCTTGGTTTCTAAATATCAAAGGATATGAAAGCATATAAATATATATTGGCTGTCATTGGCTCGTGCATCGTTTTTTCTTGCACGGATTTGAGCGAAAACCTGTATGACCAGGTTGATTCAAAGAACTACTACAACACGGAAATGGATGTCATCAGAGCTGTATTCCGTCCGTTTGAACATGCATACTGGAGTGTCCAGCCAAGACATGTGCTTCAGGAACTCACCGCCGATCAGGTGGCTACCTGGAAAAAGGATGACTGGTGGGAAGACGGTGGACGATGGAGCCGCCTCCACTATCACACATGGACTATTGAGGAGGAAACATTCAAGACTGAGTGGGAAGCCTGCTATCAGGGCATTATGCAATGCAACTATGTCATGGATGATCTTGCTAATCTTGATTGTAAAGCTCTTGGAATGACTCAGGAAAGGTTTGATGCCCTTGCATCACAATGCCGCACACTTCGCGCTTGGTTCTATCTGCGACTTCTTGATGAGTTCAGAAATGTTCCATTGGCAGTGAGCTCCGATGTCACCAAAAATTCGGAAAGCAATGTGAGCCCTGAAGAACTCTTCTCTTTTATCGAGTCCGAGCTTCTTGAGAGCGTGGAATTGCTTCCGAAGAAAGCGGGAGCTGCCGGAAATGCATTGGATCAGGGTCAATGGACCAAGGCTGCCGCAGCTGCCCTGCTTGTACGCCTGTATCTGAATGCCGAAGTTTATATCGGTATTCCGATGTACGATGAATGTGCCGGAATTGCCAGAAAGATTATTGACGGAGAATATGGTTCCTATTCAATTGAGCCAACTTGGGACAAGGTGTTCGATTGGGATAACGAAAATTCGCCTGAGGTCATCTTCGGATTCCCTTCCGCAAAGGGTTATGTGCATTATGTTTATGCCGGTGACACTTTCTGGTGGACTGTTCCTGCCCGTCAGGTAAGCTACTATTTCAATGATGTTAAAGCGATGTCCAAAAATGGTGACCACAACTGTAAGTACCGCCTTGCGCCAAGCCTGGCTCCTGACGGCACACCATATACTACACAGCTCGGACGCCCTGTTGCAAAGTTCAAAAAGTACCCGCAAGACTATCGTCTGAAGATGTACAAAAACCTTGGGAA
The DNA here is from genome assembly GCA_945487035.1 of uncultured Bacteroidales bacterium. Lineage (GTDB taxonomy): Bacteria > Bacteroidota > Bacteroidia > Bacteroidales > UBA932 > Cryptobacteroides. The sequence continues at coordinate 32,301 of CALYTI010000009.1, read as the reverse complement.
CAGTACGCGTGAAGGAATGATGCTCTTCGGCTATCTTGAGTACACTGACGGGGGAGCTGTTAAGAGAGTTACCAGCCCTGAGGGTGGTTATGACCTTTACCTTAGGGATGCTGTTGCCCAATTCAAGGGAGCTGCGCCGGAAGAGACTCCTTCAGGTCTGGTTTCCGACATGTTGCACGGAGACCACAATAGCGGTTGGGGCTATGTAAAATACCCGTTCTATACCGATGAGGATGAAGGACAGCTTGAGGCAGACTGGGTGGAAATCAGACTCCCGGAAATCTATTATTCTCTTGCGGAGTGTGAGTTGAGGGGCGGTAATCCTTCTGAAGCAGCCAGATTGCTGAACTATGTCCGCAAGCGCAACTATCCTGCTGATGCTGTTGAGGATTATTTGTATGCTCCTGAAGGTTCTGTCATTCTGGATGAAGCTGAGATGCTTGACGAGTGGGGACGCGAATTCCTTGCTGAGGGCAGAAGAAGAACTGACCTTATCCGTTTCGGGGCTTTCTGTGGCGGAGACTGGTGGGACAAGACAGCTGACCAGGACAAACACTTCGAAATATTCCCTCTTCATAGGGATGTGCTGAATGCCAATCCAAAGTTGAATCAGAATGAGGGATATCCAAGACCAGAATAACAAACACTTATTAATAACAAAAAATCTATCATTATGAAAAAGACTGCATTATTCGCAATTATTTGCGGAACATTATCAATTGTTTCCTGCAACAAACCGGAAGACAATAAGAAGCCCGTGGGCCCGATTGAAATCGAAAAAGAGTACACTGAACTCTATGCTTTGGGCGGTGCTGTAAACAAATGGGATTCAATGGATCCTGCACCTATGACCAATGTAGGCAAGAATCTTTTCACTATTGAAGTTGACCTTATCAAGAGCAACGAAAACAAGCTCATCAAGTTCTGCACAACAGCAGGAAAGCCTTGGAATGAGACTGATTTCCTTGTTCCTGCTACCGTTGAGACTGATATGCAGTACTGCTATCTCAGAGAAGGTGAAAACAAAATACAGCACACCAGCGAGAAGGCTGACGGCGTGGGAAATATTAAGGACTGGTTCTTCGGCCTGGAAGCAGGCACCAGCGGACATTATCGTCTTACCGTTAACCCTTATGAACTCACCGTTGTTGCCGAGAAACTTAGTGACCTTGAGGACAAAGCTGAGGCAGTATGGAAAGAAGGTTGGGTTTATATGGTAGGAGATGCCACTCCGGCAGGCTGGGATATCAATTCTCCAACCGAAATGACCAAGGACGGTGATATCTTCACCTATGAAGGAGGTCTTGCTCCGGGTGAGGTTAAGTTCCCTGTAGAATTCAGATGGAATGGTCCTACCTATATTGCAGAGGAGGCCGGAACCGATATCACAGCAGGTGGTGAATTCAATGTAGTGCTTGCTCCGGAAGGAGATCCGGACAATAAGTTCAGGGTAACTGAGGCAGGTACCTATAAACTTACTCTCGACACTGCAAATCTCAAACTTACTGTTGAGGTCAAATAATTGAAAAATGAGAATCAAAACACTTTCTGTTATTCTTATCCTGTCTCTGGCGAGCATCAGCTTGTCCGCCAGAGACAGTAAATTTACTCGTCAAGGAACTGGCCCGAAGTACTGGATTGCATATGAATGGTGCTGGGTCAACAACAAGGCTATTCCTGAGTACCAGTGGAAAAAGAACATAGACTGGGTCGCTGAAAATCTGAGGGATTACGGTTACGATATGATTTGTAATGACGGATGGATTGAAGCTGCCCAGACTATAAATGAAAACGGTTATATCACAAAATATAACAGTGACTGGCAGAATGGCTTTGAGTATTGGAACAAGTACATCAAGGACAAAGGCATGAAAGTCGGGGTTTACTATAACCCTATGTGGATGTCAAAGGCGGCCTTCTTTGCCAACTGCCCTGTCGTGGATACCGATGGGATTACGACAATGAAAATTGCCGGAAAAGTCAATTTCAACAGTGAACTTTATTGGGTTGATGTCAATAAGGAGGGAGCGGAGCAGTGGATAAAAGGCTATGTCCGATATTTCAAAGAGCTTGGTGTAAGCTATCTGAGAGTCGATTTTCTTGAGAATTATGAGCGAAACTACGGAACTGACGCCTATGACAAGGCCCTGAAGTGGATTTCTGAGGAGGCCGGTGATGATATGTTCATAAGTCTGGTCATGCCGAATTGCTACAATCATGGTGCAACGGAATTGAAATACGGGGATATGATTAGAGTCTCTGATGACTGTTTTGACGGCGGATGGGATTTTGCCAGCTCAAGAAGACGCGGGGAGCATAAATCCTATTGGCCTCAGTATGGCAATGTCTTTGACGGAATGGTTTCCTTTTCCGATATAGGGCTGAAGGGCCAAATGATATTGGACGGAGATTTTATGCGTTTGAATACTATGGCCTCCAAAGAAGAAAAGAAGTTTCTGTATTCATTGATGGTTATGGGTGGTTCGGCTCTGGCTGTTGCGGACCAGTACAATACGGTCGGAGATGCGCTTGAAATCTATCAGAACAAGGAGATGATTGAGTTGAACGACTTGGGCTTTGCTGCTAAACCATTGAGCTGCAGGCTCGGAACTGCAAACAGTTCCCGTTGGGTTGGACAGCTTCCGGACGGTGATTTTGTGGTGGGCCTTTTCAACAGGGAAGAGACGCCACAGGATTTTGGCATAGATTTCTTCAAAGAACTGGGGATTGAGAGTGGAGTTGCCGAGAATGTCAGGGATTTGTGGGAGCACAAGGATATGGGTTCTATGAATGGCAGTTTCTCAACCCGCCTGGAGCCACATTCCTGCGTGGTGATTCGGATCAAACCCAAGGGGAAACAACGCTTTCAGGCAGAATTTGCTTCTGTAAGGAACGGTGCATCAACAAATATTTCAGATGAAAAATAGCTTAGTTTGGTTAATAGTTATTATGGTGTGTGGAGTTTCCGCTGCTCTTATAGCGTCTTGTGAAAAGAGCAGCGGGAGTCCTTATGTTCCCGAAGTCCAGAAAGATGATGAGCCAAGTGGAATAGGCTATGCAAGGAAGCTGTTTCCAGGCAAGGGAGATGTTCTGTTCACTGTTTCACGCCAGTCATCGGGAACGGAGACTCTTGCAATTCGCGCATGCGGTAAGGCAGAGGCTGACATTAATGTAAATGGACAACACTATTCCGCTGTTTTTCAGAAGGGTGGCAGCACTTGGGAAGTGGTCGCGGTTAGTGTACAGCTGAAAGCGGGAGAGAACACTATCATTGTCAGCAGAAAGGACGGAGGTGTAACGGGAATGTGGGTAGATTATATAGAATTCCAGTAAACTTGGTTTCGTCCATTTTCCGTTATGCCAGGCCACACCCTGACCTCTGTTTGTTATGCCCGGCCCTGCCGGGCATTTGCGTTAGCAAAATCACCTTCCACGCACACCCCTACCAGACTGGCCTACAGCCTGTCACACCGTGGAAGATGCAGACATTTCCCCGCACTATCCACGCAGCACCCCATTACACCACCTTCTGAGGCCCCCTGGCGTGGAAGGTGATTTGATTATCCCGCAGGCCTTAGAGGAAAACTGTTTTCAGGACGATACATCCAAGCTCTTTTTTGCTACCTTTGTATTGTCAACCCCTAATTAACCGATATGAATCCACTTTTCAAATCCGGAAGAGTGATGGTGGCAGCGGTGCTGTTTGCCGTGACAGCGGTGCTGTATTTCATTCCGGCGGTAGCCGTGCCGCACAAGATTTTCATTCCGCTCACCATTCTTGCCCTATTCTCCATCAAACTGACACCGTGGACAATCACGGCAGGACTTGCTTTTTCAGCACTGGGAGACCTTGCGGGCTCATTTAAGATGGGAGGCGGCACGCAGGAGTTCTATGCCTTCGTATTCCAGATGCTCTTCTTTGCTCTGGCGCATATCTTCTACATCATCACCTTCTTCAAACTCAAACCTGTAAGGACAAGCACACTCTGGACGCTTGCGACCTGCGCTCTTTGCGCGGCAATCTATGTCACCGCTCTTGTCAAGGTGGTCCCTTGCGTTGAAGACACAATACTCACCTTCTGCGTAATCGGCTATGCCACAATCATAACCGTAATGCTCTTCAGTGCAGTGAGAGCAGCGGATCCCGTGATTGCTGTCGGAGCCTGCCTCTTCGTATTCTCGGACTTTATCCTTGCCTGGAATATGTTCGTGGGCAAGGTGGAGGGCAGCAGATATTTCATAATGGTTCCGTATTACCTCGCCCAGGTTACATTTGCTGCAAGATTTGCATACATTCAACTCAAAAAAGCGTATATTTGAGGTATGGATTTCAATCATATGCATAAAGCTCATCCGTGGCACGGAATCGACCTTGGGCCAAATTGTCCGGATGAAGTCAGGGCTTTCGTTGAGATTGTCCCTACCGATACGGTAAAGTATGAAGTTGACAAGGCATCAGGCTATCTCTGCCTGGACAGGCCGCAGAAGTTTTCCAACATCGTTCCGAGTCTCTACGGTTTCCTGCCGAAGACCTACTGCGATACCAATATGGCTGAGCTCACCAACAAGGTGCTTGCCAGATACGATGTTGAGGGCGACCACGATCCGCTCGATATCTGCATACTTGCAGAGAAATCCGTCACCCACGGAGACATCATCGTAAAATGCATTCCGATTGGAGGCATAAGGCTTCTGGACCACAACCAGGCCGACGATAAAATCATTGCCGTGCTCAAGCACGACTCGGTTTATGGCCATTATACGGATATTGACCAGATTCCTAAAGACATAGTCCGCAGACTTGTGCACTATTTCACAACCTACAAGGACATCCCGGGAGACCTGCGCAAGCGTATGGAGTTCGTCGGACTCTACGGTGCAGAGGAAGCCAAGGAAGTCATCAGAGCGGCAATGAAGGACTACGAGAATTTCAAGAAAACGATGGAATAATCCTGTCAGCCCTGAAGCTGAGAGAGCATCGCCTGACAGGCATTGAGGATATCCTGAAAAGTCGTCTCGAAATCACCTGTGTACCAAGGGTCGGCGACATCCCTGCCACTGCCCGTATATGACATCATCAGATGGATTTTCCCTTCCGGGTCATCGGGGATAATGCACCGTATCCGGCGAAGGTTGGAAGAGTCCATACAGATAATCCTGTCGAACTTCGCGTAATCCTGCCTCGTTACCTGCCGGGCGGTTTTGGCATTGTCGAACGGCACGCCGTGCTGCGTGAGGCATCTGCGTGCAGGAGGATAGATGCCGCAGCCTATTTCTTCGGTCGATACAGCCGCGCTTTCCACATAGAAGTGCTCTGCCATCCCGTAAGCATTTGCGAGAGCCTTGAATATGAATTCCGCCATTGGGGATCGGCATATGTTGCCGTGGCAGACGAATAGAAGCTTAGTCATATAATGCGCTATTTGCTCAAAAATAGTATATTTGCCGAAACATTTTGATATTCGCGATGAAAAAATCTTTTATCAGCATTGCCTTTGCGGCAATGGCCCTGGTTTCCTGTTCAAAGAACGAACTGGGCAAAGCCGGAGATACCGTCAAGGAACTCAAAACTGATTTCTATACAATGACTGTAAATTCGGATGCGGGCTTTGAAAACTTCCTGAATAAGGGAGGGGCCAGCAGTACCGACGAACTCGCCGAATACCTGAGCAATATGCTTTCAGCCGGTCCTTTCGGCAAACTTGAATGCAATCCGCAGACAGGCGATTTCGCCTGCAGCGCGCTTCACGTTGCGAACCCGCTCGGCAGTCAGATGCTCGGACGCAACTTCGACTGGGACAATTGCAAGGCAATGGTCATCCGCAGTTTCCCCAAGAATGCCTACGCTTCGATTTCAACCTCCAATCTTGACTTTCTCGGTTTCGGTGAGGATTATGAGCCGAAAGGAATGATCAACCAGTATAAAGCCACGGCTGCGGTCTATGTCCCTATGGACGGCATCAACGAAAAGGGTGTTGTCATCGCGGACCTTATGGCTGGGGACAAGGAACTTACCGACCAGAATGACGAGTCGAAGAAAAACCTCACTACCACTACCGCAATCCGCCTTGTGCTCAATTACGCAGCCGATGTGGATGAGGCCCTGAATCTTTTGAGGCAATACAATATCCATTCCGACATAGGCTCGGCTCACCATTTCATCATTGCTGATGCCAAGGGCGCGAGCGTTGCTGTCGAATGGACGGGAGGCGAGATGAAAGTTACTCCTACCGACGTGCTTAACAACCATTATCTCTGCAGTGAGAAGCAGGGAATAGGCAGCGGCGAAGAGAGCTGGGCACACGAAGCGAAACTGCTTGAATTGAGAGCAGCGGGTGACGGGGTGATGGATTCCGAAGAACTGACAGATGCTATGTTTGAGGTGCTGAGCCTGCCGGACGGTTCTTACTATGGCGGTACCCAGTGGACTATTGTCTATGACCTTGCCGAGTGCTCCGCCACCTACCATTGGCGTCGCGACCGCGCCGAGTGGTTCCGCTTCTTCGCCGGGAAGGATATCACAGCTAACGGAAAGAAATAATGGCCAATTTCGTACAGGAGAAGGCCATCTGGTGTACGCACTGGCTGAAAAGACCTTGTTGTGCTTAGTCCTGAAAACTGCTTACCACAAATCCCTATGGATAATGAAAATCACCTTCCACGGTGGGATGCCGCAGAAGGTGTTGTGATGGGGTGTCGCGTGGAAGGTGATTTTGCCACTGGCATTCCTGGTACCGACTGGTTAAAGCGGATGGACGAGTGAAATTGTAAGTCGTTGGTAGTCAGTGTTTTAAAATTTTCGTATGGGGTAAAACGCCCCATACGAAAATTTTAACATATTATGTATTAGGAAGTTACAATTTCACTCGCCCATCCGAATTGTGCAGGAGAAGGCCTGCGGTGTACAAACCGGAGGGATAACGGGACACTCGCGCCTCAGCCTACCGGCGTGGTACAGGAGAAGCCCTCTGGTGTTGCCGCACACAAAAAAGAGGAGATTCCCGAAGGAATCTCCTCTTTGTGCGGTAGGTGAGACTCGAACTCACACAGGCCAACGCCCACTACCCCCTCAAAGTAGCGTGTCTACCATTTCACCACTACCGCGTTTGATTTGGGACTGCAAATGTACAAACTAATTTTGGAATTCCAAACATATAGCGCAAAAATTTCAACTTTTTTATATCACGGATACTGACGAATTATTAGTATATTTGTGCGTTTATGAAGAAAATACTCAATACCCTTATATTGCTGCTCATTCTGCCGCTGTCCCTCGCGGCGAAAGATTACTCCGTAGCCAGCCCCTCCGGAGCCCTCAAAATGTTCGTATCCGTAGAGGGTACAACCACCTACACCCTCGTGGTGAACGGCCAGACCGTACTCGAAAACTGCCGTATCGCGATGGAACTCGCAGACGGCACCACCCTCGGCAACGGGGAAGTGCGCAAAGACACCCGCGGCTCCAGAGTCGAGAGCATCAACGCCTTGAATTACAGACAGAAAGACTTCACTGCAGTATATAACTACTTGAGTCTCAGGTTCGAAGGTGACTACACCCTCCAGGTGCGTGCCTATGATGACGGTGTGGCTTATCGCTTCGTAACCTCTTTCCCTGACGACATAACAGTCAAAAGCGAAACGGTTCAGTTCAACTTCTCCGACCGCTACCAGATGTTCATCCCGTTCATCGCCGGCTCGGATGACAAGTACCGTTCCTCTTTCGAAAGCCAATACACCGTCACCCACACAATCGGAGACCCGCGTTCCGAGCAGTACGCCTTTCTCCCCATTCTCGTGAAGGACCCCGACTTCGGCAGTCTTCTTCTGATGGAATCCGATGTCGAAGACTATCCCGGAATGTTCATTTCCCAGACTAAGGCCGGACTCAAGGGAGAGTTCTCTCCTGTGCCTGACACTTTCCGCGAGCCGAGCAAGCACGGGGCGACCTATGCCGACACCTACAAAGACTATATAGCAATCACCAGCGGCTCCAGGACTTTCCCTTGGAGAATAATAGGCTATGCAGCTAAGGACACCGATCTTCCGGTCAACAATATGGTCTGCCAGACAGCTTCTCCGAGCCGTATCGACGACACCTCCTGGATTGAGGCAGGCCTGTCTTCCTGGGACTGGTGGAATGCCTTCCGCCTGCACGGAGTGGACTTCAAAAGCGGCATCAATAACGCCACCTATAAGTATCACATCGACTTCGCATCGCAGTACGGACTCAAATATGTGGTCCTCGACGAAGGCTGGTACCAGCCTCTGACCCCGCTCGAAACCATCCCGGAAATCGACATTGCCGAGCTGTGCAGTTACGCATCCGGAAAGGGCGTGAAGCTCATCCTGTGGATTTCCGCCGATCTGCTCTACAAAGACCTTGAGCAGATTTGCGAGCACTACAGTACCCTCGGAGTTGCCGGCTTCAAGGTGGACTTCTTCGACCATCAGAACCAGCGCACCGTAAAGCAGGTCTATGATATAGCAGATGTGGCGCAGCGCTACCACCTGGTACTTGACCTTCACGGCATCTACAAGCCGACCGGCATTACCAGGACCTATCCTAACATACTCAATATGGAAGGAGTATATGGTCTGGAGAACTCCAAGTGGGCAAATGCCGACAAGAACGATATGCCGACTTACGATGTGACCGTACCGTACATCCGTATGGCCTGCGGTCCTATGGACTACACCCCGGGAGCTATGCGCAACGCCGCAAGGCGCGACTTCAGGCCTATATATGACAGGCCTATGAGCCAGGGCACCAGAGCTCATCAGATGGCAATGTACATAGTCTATGACTCGCCTCTGACTATGCTCTGCGACTCTCCGTCCGACTACCTTGCCGAGCCGCAGACCGCATCCTTCATCGCATCCATTCCTACCGCCTTCGAGACTACGGAAGTGGTAGCGGGCGAAGTCGGCAGCTACATAGTGACCAAGCGCAGTGCGGACGGCCGCTATTACTTCGGCGGCCTCACCAACTGGAACGCCAGGGATGTGGAAATAGACCTCTCTTTCCTCGGCGAAGGTGAATGGAAGGCGACCATCTACAGGGACGGAGTCAATGCCGACACCGTAGCCTCAGACCATATACTCGAGACCATAGATCTGGGACGCAAGCAGAGCCTGCCTGTCCATATGGCCCCGGGCGGCGGATTCGCAATAATCATTGAAAGCAAATAATACAATGGCAAAGAAGACAGTGCTTGTTTCCGGCGGAGCCGGTTACATCGGAAGTCACGTGACCGTGGAGCTTGATGCTGCAGGCTACGATGTCGTGATTGCGGACAATTTCTCGAACTGTGACCACACCAACTACAACGGGGTGTGCGAAATCACGGGCAAGAAACTCCCGCTCATTACTATGGATTTCTGCGATTTGGATGCAGTCCGTAAACTCTTTAATGACTATTCCATTGATGCGGTAATTCATTTCGCCGCATTCAAGGCTGTAGGCGAGTCTGTTGCTGACCCTCTCAAGTATTATGTCAACAACCTTGAATCCTTCCTGAACATCCTCACCCTTGCAAGGGAGAAAGGCTGCAATGTGCTCTTCTCTTCCTCAGCTACGGTTTATGGTGAGCCGGATGAGCTTCCGGTCAGCGAGCGTTCACCGCGCAAGCCGTGCACCTCACCTTACGGCAATACCAAGCAGATGTGTGAAGACCTGCTGCGCGACTGCGTAAGCGCCTATCCGAACATCAAGGGCATTGCGCTGCGCTATTTCAATCCTATCGGAGCGCACCCGAGCGCCCTTATCGGAGAACTTCCCCGCGGAGTGCCTCAGAACCTCGTGCCTTTCATTACCCAGACCGCAATAGGCAAGCGCGAGTGCCTGAGCATTTTCGGCGATGATTACCCTACCCCTGACGGCACCTGCCAGAGGGACTATATCGACATAGTTGACCTTGCCAAGGCCCACGTATGCGCAGTTGCCAGAATGCTTGATGGCAAGATGGAGGAAGGCTATGAGATATTCAATATAGGCACAGGCCGTCCTCTTTCAGTTATGGAGCTGGTCACCACCTTCGAGAAGGTCAATGACCTGAAGCTCAACTACAAAATCGCACCTCGCCGTCCGGGCGATGTAACGGCGGTTTGGTGCGATCCTAGCCTTTCCGAGCAGAAACTCGGCTGGAAGGCCACACGCACGACAGAGCAGACCCTCGCATCAGCCTGGGCCTGGGAAAAGAAACTCGCGGGCAAATAGCCGCGAGCTTCAATAGGATTTATTCGGCGAAGAGCCTCAGGATGTTAAGAATGACTTCTGAGGCTTTTTCCATTGACTGGACCGGAACCCATTCCATCTTGCCGTGGAAGTTGAGGCCTCCGGCGAAAATGTTCGGGCAAGGCAGGCCCATAAACGAGAGGTTTGCACCGTCGGTGCCTCCGCGTATAGGCTGAACCTTAGGCTTTATGCCTGCCATTTCCATAGCCTGCATAGCCTTTTCCACTATCTGGAAATGCGGTTCGACCTGACCGCGCATATTGTAGTACTGATGGCGGATGTTCACGGTCGCGGTGCCTTCTTCGTACTTGGCGTTGATAAACTCAGCACAGCGCTGCATTACCTCTTTCTGGTGCTCGTGCTTTGAAAGGTCGTGCTCGCGGAGTATGTAGCTGAACTCGCACTCCTCCACACTGCCCTTGTACGAAATCAGATGGTAGAAACCTTCGTAGCCTTCGGTGTACTCCGGACGCTGCTCTGCAGGAAGCAGGGAATTGAACTCCATACCTATGAGTATGGCATTCTTCATCTTGCCCTTGCCGTAGCCCGGGTGCACATTGCGGCCCTGGATATGTACGGTAGCGGCAGCCGCGTTGAAGTTCTCGAACTCCAGCTCTCCGACTTCGCCTCCGTCCATAGTGTAGGCATAGGTCGCATCGAACTTCTTCACGTCGAACTTCGCAACACCGCGACCTATCTCCTCGTCAGGAGTGAAGCCGATGCGGATTGGGCCGTGCTTGAATTCAGGATGCTCGGTGATATATTGCACGGCGTGCATTATCTCAGCCACACCTGCCTTGTCGTCTGCGCCGAGCAGGGTGGTGCCGTCGGTGGTGATGAGGGTTTCCCCCTTGTGGGCGAGCAGCTCAGGGAAGTCGGCAGGGTCGAGCATAAGGCCCGGGACGCCCTTCAGGGCAATAGGGCTGCCGTCGTAGTTTTCGATGATTTGAGGCTTGATATCGGCTCCGGATGCGTCAGGAGCGGTGTCCACGTGGGCAATGAAGCCGATTGCCGGCACTTCCTTTTCCACATTGGAAGGGATGCGTGCCATCACATAGCCGTACTCGTCGAGTTCGGCCTCAACGCCCATAGCTTTCAGCTCACTGCACAGCAGTTTCAGCAAGTTCAGCTGTTTGCTGGTGCTCGGCTGGCTCTGGGACTCCTCGTTCGACTGGGTGTCCACTGCGACGTATCGCAGGAATTTCTCCACTAACTTTTCCATCTTCCTTAGCTTTCTTCTTTTGGTAATATTCTATGTAGTGCTGCAGGGTCTGCTCATCCTTGAGGTCCTGCTTCTGTTGTGCTATCAGTGCGCGCCTGGTCTTCTCGCGCTTGCGCTTCAGCTCCTTCTGCCGCTTGAGTTCCGCCTTCTCGGCATCCTTGCGGTCCAGCTCTGCCCAACGGGCTTCGCGTGCGGCTATTCGGGCTTCCCTGGCCTTCTGGCGTGCCTGACGGCGCTCTTCGCGCAGCTGCTGCTTTGTCTTCGGAAGGTTCTTCAGCGAATCCGCAGCCGCTACAGCAAGGCTGTCCGACAGTGCGGTGGAGTCTTTGAGAGCGAGGCTGTCCGAATGTGCCAGACTGTCTTTGATGGCAGTGCTGTCTGCAAGTGCAAGGCTGTCCTTCAGAGCCAGGCTGTCGGAAAGGGCTAGGCTGTCAAGCTTTTGCATCTGTTCTTCGTGCTTCTTGCGCTGCGCAGCACGCCTTTCGGCCTCTCTGCGCGCATCTATCGAAGCATAGACTCCCTTCATATAGCCAGGGAAATAGATGTCTGTCTGCTTATAGACCGCCTTCGGTTTCTTTGCATATTCGGCTCTTTCGGAAGGACGTACCTGAAGTGTGGTAATATCCTCCTTGCCGGTTGGCCTCAGCTCAGGATTCCATCTGAATCCCTTGAAATAGCGGTCTTCCTTAGGGAACTGCACTACCGGATAAGCATCGTTCTTAGGCTGGTCGTAGTAATGCATCCTGTCCAGCTTGCCATCTTTGAAATTGCCGGAAAGCATCTTGCATTCGACCTTGTTGACCGTAGCGAGCTTGCCGTTTTCTTCAAGATAGAAGAGGGTGGTCGCGCCTCCCAGTGCATCAAAACGCTTCAGGGCAGAGGTCGTGTCGAAGAAGGCTATAATCTCAGCGCCCTTAATCTGGTCGTAGAGCAGGGAGTCTTCCTGAGTTACGACAAAGGCTTCTGACATAAGCGAGGCACGGTCGGCGCGGCTTTCCTTAACCAGCACTGCAAGACTGTCGGAGAAGAACTGCCTGTTCTCTTCGTTCCAGATGATAGGGTCCTTGTAGAAGCGGGCTATGCTGTCCAGGTCGCAGTAGCGCATCGAGTCGCACCTGACCTGGAGGTCGCTGCGGAATATGCGCACATTGCCGAGTCCTATCGCGAATCCCACTTTGGTGGTATCCTTCGGCGGCTCCGGCGCGGCTGCAACGCTGTCGGCAGGTGCCGTGGTGAGGGTGCTGTCAGCAGGGGCTTTCAGAGCTGTACTGTCGGCAGGGGACTTCATTGCTGCGGAGTCAGCTGGTGCTTTTAGAGCAGTGCTGTCAGCAGGTGCCTCTTCCTTTTTCGGCTTTACCATTGGGGCTTCATTGAACTCATCGTCCCCCAATCCCTTGCCGAGCCCTCTTGCGGGAGCTTTGTCTCCACCCGGCACAACAGCTCCGCCACGCTCCTCCATCTCCTTTCTCTTGGCAGCCTCCTCCGCTTTCTTTGCAGCCTCTTCGGCCGCTTTCTTGCGGTATTCTCCCACCGGGTCGGTCAAGATATCGGAAAGCCGAGTCTGCGCATTCCTGATTTCGGACTCCGGAATGTCGCACATCCGCAGAGTGTAATAGATTAGCGTATCGGCTCCGAAATACAGGGTATCCGTCTTTTCGTTTTCTTCAGTAACCACTGCTACTGCTGCCTTGCGGCGCATAGTGACCTGAGCGAGGCTGTCTTCGTAGTAGATATATTCCGCCAGGGCGGAAGTGCGGTGGGTGCTGTCCTGCATCTGCGCATTGCCGAGCAGCAGCACATTGTTGAGGTTCCGGTAATAATAGAGCGAGTCGCTCCAGGTTTCCTGGTACTGCGAGGTCGCGTGGACCTTGCCGGTAAAGAAGAAGGTTTCGCTTCCGCGGTCATACCATCCCTTTTCGGCAGAAAGCATATTGTCATCCTTCCAGAAATCGGTAGGGGCGCTGAATACTGCCCTTTCCGTGTCGGTATGGTAGTCCAGCACCGTAGTCTTGATGAACACGGAGTCTGTGAACATATTTACATCTCCGGAGAAGTTGAACAGCTTCGCTTTGGAATTGTAGGTTCCGTCGATGCTCTCTATGATTTGCCCATCCTTGTCCTTCATTGAGGCCCCCTGGAAGAAGACGGCTATGGAGTCCGCAGTATTGTAGTCCAGGAAGCGGGTGCGCAGGGTGTTGTTTTCCTTATCCAGAAGCTGAACGACTCCGCCGCGGAACTGGGCAAGGTCGTCGTCCACATAGTAGTCCAGGGTTTCGCTGGTCAGCACCGTGCCTTCCTGCATCAGCTGCACGTTGCCCTTGGCGTTGATGATATTGTCATCCACTCTCCAGTAGGCCGTGTCGCAAATCAGGTAGGTGTCGTTGTGCAGGAAGGTTGCATCCACCGCTTTGCGGTAGGTCCTCCCTTCCTCATCCGTGATTATCTGCACTGACTTTCCCTGCAGCAGGCGCACCATATTCTCTTTCCGCCCGTCATTCTGAGCGGAAATCGGTATTGCGGCAACTGCGGCCGCAAACAGAAACGGGATTATTTTCTGACTTTTTCTGCCCATGCGGCACGCTTGAATTCGCAGTCTGCGAACAGTGGGTCGATAATGATTTTGGTCTCGCTGATTTTCTTTTCGAGGAACTTGTCAATAGCTTCGTTTTGCTTAAGCATCTGGACCTGCTCGAAAAGCACATTGTAGTCCTTCTCGAAATTGGCTGTGTGTGAAGGGATTATGCGGTCCAGGCGGATGATTTTGTAAACTGTGTTTCCGAAGTTGCGGTCTGTGGCTCCGCGTCCCTCGTTGTCCATAGATTCCACCGGCTCTGAGATTTCGCCCTCCTTGAGATTGCGGATTGCCAGGTAGTCGGAAGGCTTGAGCTGGTCGATTTCAAAATATGACGAGCCTGTATTGATGTCGGCCATCTGCCCTCCGTTGGTCCTTGTTGCTGGGTCCTGGCTGTACATCCTGGCTGCGGTTTCGAAACTGATTTTGCCGCTGTCGATTTGGGTGCGCAGGCTGTCCAGAGTCTTGAATCCCTTCGTCCTGTCTTCTGCCGTGTATTCCGGCTTGATGAGAATGTGGCGGGCGTTGAACATATCTCCCTTTTTGCTTATGAGCTGGATGATATGGAATCCGTCAGGCGTCTCGACCACATTGGAAACCATTCCCGGTTTCAGGGCCATTGCCGCATCCGAGAATGCCGGCCAGAAGCTGCCCTTTGCCGCCATTCCGAGCTCACCTCCCTTGCGGGCGTTGCTCAGGTCCTGGGAGTAGAGGCGTGCGAGAGTGCTGAATTTCTCTCCCGCCATAATGCGCTCGCGCAGAGCGAGGAGCTTTTCTTTTGCTTCCATCTTGGCCTTCTCGCGGTCAGGATAGATGCATATCTGGCTCATCTGATACTTTGCCGGAATCTCCGGGAGGTTGCGCACATCTGCAGTATCGACATAGGTTTTAACGTCAAAAGGGGAGACCTCAGGGATGTTCTTCGCAATCTGCATCTGCTCCTGCTGGGTCAGGGACATATCCTCAAGCTGTTGCTGCCACTCCTGACGCAGCTTATAGACGGATTTGCCGAAATATTCCTCCACTTTGTCATCTCCTCCAAGGCTGGTGCGGACTGCGTCCATCCTCTGGTTGAGATTTGCCATAACCATTTCCTGGTTGATGGTCAGGGAGTCAACTTTGGCCTGCATCAGGAACATCTTCGATTCGAGTATGTTCTCCAGAATGTCGCAGCGCATATTCTTGTCGGAGGCATATCCGTTGGCGCGCATCATCTGCACTTCCTGTTCGATGTCGGAGAGCATTATGAACTCTCCGCCCACTACCGCTACGGTCTTGTCTATCAGACCGTCGTATTTTTGTGCTCCGGCTGCTGCGGCTATGCACAGGCAGGCTGCTGCTGTGAGTATCTTCTTCATTTTCTAATAAATTACAAAATCACCTTTGTCGGAGGCTTGCTGTAGCAAGCTTTGTTCCAAAGCGATGAGAAGTTCCCTTTTCCTTCCGCTGAGAATGTATTCTCTTATCCTTTCGGTGCAGAATTCGAGCGGAGCTACACCGCTTCTGCGAATTTCCCTGATATAGGCTACCTTAATATCTGCCGCATCCTTGGATTCCAGAACTATGTGGCTCTGGTTCATCAGGGAGAGCATAGTGCCGTAGTCGATGCCGAACTCCCTCGCAAGATCTATGGCATCCACCCAGGTGGTGGAGCTGTCGATGTAGCGTATGGCGTGCTCTCTGGCAAGACTGTCCATCTCCATTACGTCTTTGGCCTTGTTGGAGGACATCTTGGCTATCAGCTTGTCCTTCATCCCGGCGGTCTTGTAGATGTCGATGTAGCGGAACTTCAGAATGGGCCTTTCGAGTACAAAGAGATTCTGGTTGGCCTCGTAGAAGTCCATCATCTGCGTTTCGGTCACGAGAGTGTCAAGGCGGTCGTTGATGAAGCGCTGTTCGTAGCGGTAGCGCAGCAGGGTGCGCCTGTAGGCCTCAAGCTCCGCACTGACATCCCTTTCCGCCTTGGAAAGCTGAGCCATTGCCATATCGCAATACAGCTGCTCTTCCGCCCAGGAGTTGATGTACTGGAGGGTGAGGTTGGTGCTGTCTGCGGAAGATATGCCCGCAGGGAGCATTCCGTCAAGCTCGGAACGGTAGAGTTTGTGCTTGCCGACCTTTGCGATTACTTCGTCGTCGTGAATCAGGGACTGTACCAAATCACACCCGCTTGCCAGCAGAACGCAGGCAAGCAGAAGCGGTATGATCTTCAGCACCCTTCTCATTTCCTTCCTATGGCTTTCTTTGCAGCCTCCCTGATTGCCTCGGCATTGAGACCGTAGGCTGCCATCAGCTCGGCAGGGGTTCCGGACTGGCCGAAGCGGTCTTTGCCGTTTACGAACTCCAACGGGGTAGGGCAGTGAGCGGCTGCAACTCCGGCCACGGCCTCTCCAAGGCCTCCGGCCATATTGTGCTCCTCGGCTACAACTGCACAGCCGGTCTTGCGCAGGGATGCAGCTATCGCCTCAGTATCAAGAGGTTTGATGGTAGGGACATTGAGCACCTCGGCGCTGATGCCTTCAGCTTCAAGAGCCTCGGCAGCCTGAAGGGCTTCCCAAACGAGGTGACCGCAGGCAATGATGCTTACATCCTTTCCTTCATTGAGATTATAGACCTTTCCGATTTCGAAAGGCTCGTCCTCAGGGGTGAAGTTGGCAACTGAAGGGCGGCCGAAACGCAGATACACAGGGCCTTCCCAGGCTGCTGCGGCAACGGTTGCGTTCTTGGTCTGGTTGTAGTCGCAAGGCACGAGCACCACCATTCCCGGGAGGGCGCGCATCAGCGCAATATCTTCCATAGTCTGGTGGGTGGCTCCGTCCTCTCCGAGGGTGACTCCCGCGTGGGAGGATGCGATTTTGACATTGGTATGACCGTATGCCACTTCCTGGCGGAGCTGGTCATAGACCCTGCCCGTTACGAATTCGGCGAAGGAGCCGATGAACGGCACCTTTCCGGTGATGGCGAGACCTGCGGCTACGCCTACCATATTTGCTTCGGCAATTCCGCATTCGATGAAACGCTCAGGGAATTCAGCCGCAAAGGCATCCATTTTGACCGAGCCCTTGAGGTCGGCGGTAAGTGCGAGAACGCGGCTGTCACGCTTTCCCGCTTCGAGCAGTCCCGCTCCGAATCCGCTGCGGGTGTCCTTCTTTCCTGTATCGGTATATTTTTTCATACTAATAGTCTCCTAATGTTTCTTCGAGCTGTGCAAGCGCCCTTTCGCATTCCTCAGTTGAAGGAGCCTTGCCGTGCCATTTGTGGGAACCTGCCATATAATCTACACCGTGGCCCATTTCAGTGCGGAAGAGTATCATCTTCGGCTTTCCGTTCAGGGCGTGGGCGAGCTCGAAGGCCTTGAGAATGCTTTCGAAATCGTGGCCGTCGGCTTCGATGACGTCCCAGCCGAAGGCGCTCCATTTCTCGCGGAGGTCCTCTATGCCGGTGACTGTGGTGGTAGGGCCGTCAATCTGCTGGCCGTTCCAGTCGGTGAAGGCGATAAGGTTGTCCACCTTGTGGTGCGCTGCCCACATTCCGGCCTCCCAGATCTGACCTTCTTCGCTCTCTCCGTCGCCGCAGAGCACATACACCCTGTTCGGGTCACCGTCCAGCTTCTTGCCCAGGGCAATGCCGGCTGCAGTGGAGAGACCCTGTCCGAGTGAGCCTGAAGGCTTGAATACTCCCGGAAGATGGTCTGTCACGCAAGGGTGGCCCTGAAGGCGTGTGCCGAATTTGCGAAGAGTGCCGAGCTCAGCAACAGGGAAGTAGCCGCTGCGAGCGAGCACGCTGTAGTAAACCGGTGCCAGGTGGCCTGCGGAGATGATGAACACGTCCTGACCTTTGCCGCTGCGGGTCCAGGTGGCAGGGTCGTGGTGCATTTCGCTGAAATAAAGTGCTGTCATCACGTCGGTGATGCCCAGAGAGCCTCCCGGGTGGCCGGATTTGGCTGCGGAGACCATCCTTACGATGTCTCTGCGGACCTGGGATGCGGTTCTCTGTAGAGTTGTGATATCTTGCATAACGATATTGTTGTTTTTCTGTATCAAGCCGCTTCTCTGTGGCGGCAGCCTACAAATATAATAAAAAAGCTCCTGCAATCCTTCGGTATTCTTCAGTAAATATACCTCCGTCCTGAATGGTCAGCTCTTCTTCCTCCAGAGGGGTGCGGGTGCGGGCGAATTCCGCCACGATGCGGCGTGGGGCTTTCTTGGAGGTCGTGCGGATGCGCACCACCCTTGCGCTGTTCAGGTCGAAGCCGGCGGCACACCTGCGCACAGCGGTTTCCGTCTCTGCGGGCAGAATCAGGCAGACCCTTCCCTGCGGTGCGAGATGTTCGCGGGCAAAGGCGAGCACTTCCCTGTACGAGAGGCTCTCCGTGTGGCGCGCCCGGCTTTCGCGCGGGTCCGGGTTGCGCAGGGACTCGTCGAAATAGGGCGGGTTGGAGAATATCAGGTCATACTGCTCTTCGCTGCGGAACTCCTGCAGGGAGCAGTGCCGTGCCTTCAGCATCCCGGCCCAGGGGCAGGCCTCGAAGTTGCGGCTCGCCTCTGCAGCCGACGGCCCGTCAATTTCTATGGCGGTGATATGCGGGGGTTGGGTGGTGGCTTGCCTTGAGTCTGCGGCCCGGGAGGCTTTCCCGGCGTCCGCGAGCCTTTGGGCGGCCATTATTGCGACCACTCCGGTGCCTGTGCCTATGTCCAGCAACCGCCTTTCCTGCCCCGTTATGCTCATCAGCGAGCCGAGCAGCACACTGTCGGTGCCCACCTTCAGGGCAGAGGCGGTGTTGTCTATGGCGAAGCGCTTGAACCTGAATTCGGACATTCTTCTAGAGGAACAGGCCGTCGCGCATCTCAAGCGAGCGGTCGCAAAGCGCGGCGAGCTGAGGGTCGTGGGTTACGAGAATAATGGTCTGACCGAGACTGTCGCGCAGAGAAAACAGCAGTTTGTGGATTTCCTGTTTGGTTGCGGAGTCGAGATTGCCGGTAGGTTCGTCCGCGAGCAGTACTGCAGGCTTGTTGATAAGGGCACGGGCGATGGCGGTTCTCTGCTGTTCTCCACCGGAGAGCTGGGACGGTTTATGGTCCGCCCTGTCCGATAGTCCTACCCTTTCGAGCAGGTCCAGTGCCGCCTGTTTTGCTTCGGAAGTCTTGCGTCCGGCGATGAGAGCGGGCATCATTACGTTTTCGAGTGCGGAGAATTCGGGCAGCAGATGGTGCGCCTGAAATACGAAGCCGATTTTGCGGCACCTGAAGGCGGAGAGCTGCTTTTCGTCCATCTTGAGTACATCTTTTCCGTCAATTTCGAGTGCTCCGCTGTCGGGGCGCGACAGGGTGCCGAGTATCTGGAGCAGTGTGGTCTTGCCGGCTCCGGAGGCTCCGACTATCGAGACCACTTCGCCTTTCTGTGCGCTGAAACTCACGCCTTTCAGCACTTCCAGGCTCCCGAAGCCTTTGCGTATGTCTTTTGCTTCTATAATCATTGCTCTTCCAGTTGATGGTGGTGGGTTTAAGACTTTCAAAGATACGACAGAGTTTGCGAGAGTTCAAATTTTGTTGAAATAAATTTTGCAGATTCCCAAAACTGTGCTATATTTGCAGTCCCAATCAAGGGAACCGGGGTGTGGCGCAGTTGGCTAGCGCATCTGGTTTGGGACCAGAGGGTCCTGTGTTCGAGTCACAGTACCCCGACAAAAGAGGAACAAGCATCGCTTGTTCCTCTTTTCTGTCATCCTGCGGGCACCACCTACCCGCGGCCCCCGGAAGGTAGGGTGAAATTGTAATCCATTGATACATAGTTGGTTGAAATTTTCGTATGGGGTGTTTTACCCCATACGAAAATTCCAATACGCTCTATATCAAGTAGTTATAATTTCACCCACCGGCTGAGTCCTATCTACTTATTATTCAATATCGGTAAACCTATATCAGGACTAGACATCCTGAATGTGGTTTATATTTCACGCCCGAATCAAACATTTTTTTGATAAGATTAGATTGCGCAGCGTTAGGATTCTGTTACATAAGCTGAACGCACCTGTTAATTCTCTCTTAATTCCTTGTAACGGCAAGCCCTGCTGAAGCCGCGTCTCAAAGAAATACGCAAGATTTGCAAAAATTTTCTGACGATGTTAATGACTATTTTAACTTTGGCCGGAGCGCTCGGAATGTTCCTGTACGGAATGAGCCTTATGAGCACCGGTTTGCAGAAAGCGGCGGGTACGGGACTTCGCAAACTTCTTGCTTCCATAACTTCCAATCCATTCAAAGGCGTGCTCACCGGACTCGGTGTAACAGCAGCAATCCAATCCTCCAGTGCAACCACGGTGATGGTCGTGGGCTTTGTGAATGCCGGACTTCTCACCCTGATTCAGGCTATAGGCATGATAATGGGGGCCAACATCGGCACCACCATGACAGCCTGGATTATCGCCGTCTTCGGCTTCAAGGCGGATATCTCTGCGCTGGCTGTCCCTCTGATGGCCCTGGGCTTCATATTCAGCGTCTCCAAAAAGGACAAGCTCCGCAATATCAGCGAGTTGATAATAGGATTCAGTCTTCTGTTCCTCGGTCTCTCACTTATGAAAAGCTCCGTTCCGGACCTGCGCCAGACTCCTGAGGTACTCGAATTCATAACATCCTGGTCCGGGCACGGCTTCGCCTCAGTACTGCTGTTTCTTGCCCTGGGTACTGTTCTCACCCTTATTCTCCAGTCTTCCAGCGCAACCGTAGCGCTCACACTCATTATGCTCAATATGGGCTGGATTCAGTTCGATATGGCAGCGGCAATGGTGCTCGGTGAAAACATTGGAACCACCATTACTGCCAATATTGCGGCGGCCGTGGGCAGTGTCAACGCAAAGAGAGCCGCACTGGCGCATACGGTCTTCAACCTGTTCGGTGTCGTATGGGCTCTGGCCATCTTCCATCCTTTCATCAATTTCGTCCAGTGGTTAGTGTCCCTGATGGGCGTGGATGAGGCTACGGCCACCATCTACGGCATCTCAATGCTCCACACGACCTTCAACCTGCTCAACACGCTGCTGCTCGTGTGGTTCACCAAACCTATTGCGAGGCTGGTAACCGTCCTCGTCAAGGACAAGGCGCCGCAGGAGGATGCTTCCGAGGGCGGAATCCGGTATCTGGACTACGGACTTGTGTCCACCCCTGAGCTGGCGCTTGCCGAGTCGAGCAAGGAGATAGTGCACTTCAGCAAGGTGATGAAGAACGGTCTGGAGTACCTTGCGGGCGCTATCAATTCGGCAGATAAGGAAGAGAAGTTCAAGGCATATCGCGATAAGCTGGTGCGCTATGAAGAGATTTCCGATAAGATAGAATACGAAATAGTGAAGTTCCTCAACGATTTGTGCAAGAACCACCTGAGCAATGAGTCAAAGGCCCTTGTGCGCTCCCAGATCAGAATCAGCGGGGAGCTGGAGTCGCTTGGCGACAGCGGGGAGTCGATAAGCCGGTCTCTTATGCATATGAGAGCCTACGGCAGGAAACTCTCTCCGGAGCATATGGCGAAGCTCTCGCAGATGGTGGGACTGCTTTCCCAGGCTTATGAGGATATGATATGGAATCTGGAGAATGCGGACAAGCTGAAGGATATAAGCAATGCCGAACTTGACGAGAAAGCTATCAATCAGTTCAGGAATGAGTGCCGGGATGCCGAGCTCAGCGGTCTGGAAGATACCGAGGGCCTGACCGCCAAGGGCGATGCCTATTTCGAGACAGTGTTCTATCTCAACACACTCGAGCAGCTCGAAAAGATGGGCGACTTCCTCATCAACATCTCGCAGAACATTCTCCGCGCGTAATCTGGAGTCCGGACATCCGTAACATAATCTTAACGCTGTGCAATGAAATCTTATCAACTAAAAGATTAAATTTGCAGGTGTATGGAAATAATGATAGTTGACGACGAGGCTGACATCCGGGAAATCCTGGCATTCAACCTTTCAGCAGCAGGTTACAGCACCATCGAATGCGGCACTGCCGAAGCTGCCCTTACACAAATCCGCAAAGGCCACGTTCCGGACCTCCTCCTGCTGGACATAATGCTTCCGGGAATGTCCGGTTTCAAGCTCTCCGACACCCTTCGCAAGGTGGACGGCTGCGGGGTGCCTATTATTTTCCTTACAGCCCGTGGCAGCGAAAACGACCTGCTGACCGGCTTTTCCGCAGGAGGGGACGACTATATCTGCAAACCTTTTTCCATCAACGAAGTGCTTGCCAGGGTGAAAGCCGTGCTCAAACGCTGCTCCGGCGAGCGTACGGCTCCTTCAACCATAGTGCTCGGCAGCCTTTCCATTGATACATCACTTAAGACGGTGAGCGTTGACGGCGCTCCGGTGCAGCTTTCCAAAAAGGAATATGAAATCCTGCAGCTGCTGTGCTCAAACCGGGGCCGCACCTTCTCCCGGGCCGATCTGATCGGCGAACTGTGGAAGGATGCGCCCTATGTGCTTGAGCGCACGGTGGATGTGCATATTGCGCGAATCAGAGCCAAACTCGGGCCTTGCAGGGATATGCTCGTAAACAGGTCCGGCTTCGGCTACAGCATAGAATGCAATGAGTAAGCGTTTATGGATATGGATTACCGTCATCCTGGCCGTTTTCGCTCTTGCGATAACGGCATTGGAGCTAAGCAGCGAGCTGGATTACAAGAAATCCATACTCTCCGCCCGCCTCGAAGGCTATGCCGATGTGGTGGCACGCTCTCAGGACTACGGCGGGGCGGTACGGCTGCTGCCAGAGGACATCAGGGTGAGCGTGGTGAGTCCCTCGGGGGAGGTGGTCTATGATTCGTACGAAGGCGAGGTCCTGGGCAGCCACCTGGACCGCCCCGAAATCCAGGCCTGCCTCAGCGGAAGTGAAGGCTGCTCCATCCGAAGGTCCGGCACATCAGGTATAGAATATATCTATTTCGCGAAGCGCTACGGCGATGTGATTGTGCGTACCGCGATGCCTTTCGAGCTGGCGCAGAAGCGTTTTATGCATCCTGACTGGACTCTGCTGATAACTATCGGATTGTTGTTCCTGCTGGCAGCACTTCTTACCCGCCGCCTGTCCCTTCGGGCTGATGCCAAGGCTAAAGAGGCTGCAGACGAGCAACTTAAGACCCAGAAGAAGCGCATCACGGGCAATCTGGCGCACGAGCTGCGCACTCCCGTGACGAGCATACGCGGCTACCTTGAGACTCTGGTGGACAATCCTCAGATGGACGAGGTGAAGAAGGGGCAGTTCATAGACCGGGCTTACCGGCAGACCCTCAGGCTGTCCGATTTGATAAGAGATATTTCTCTGATTACCAAGATGGAAGAGGCTCCGCAGACTCTGAAGAAGGAGCATCTCGGGATGCGTCATCTGACCTGCGAAGTGATTGAAGAGTTTGCCGGTACAATAGCCGCGCAAGGAGTAAAAGTGGAGAATACCATTGCGGATGACGTATGCATACTGGGCAATCAGTCGTTGCTCTATGCGCTGCTGCGCAACCTGGTGGAGAATTCGCTCCGATACGCAGGGAATGGGGTTACAATCCATCTGGAGTGTTCCGTTTACGAGGGAGTTGCGCACTTTTTCTATTACGATACCGGCAAGGGCGTCAGTGATGAGCACCTGGGGAAGATTTTCGAGCGTTTCTACCGCATCCCTGAGGAGGATTCCCACCGCTCCGAGGGTTCCGGCCTGGGGCTGTCCATCGTGAAGAACGCCGTCACTTTCCACAAGGGCACCATCTCCGCCCACCATCTCCAACCCCACGGCCTCGCCTTCCGCTTCACCATTCCGGTGGAATAGGACACTCCTCCCAGAAAAGCAATTTTACCCTATCAATTTTGCGCTTTCTCGGGTGTTAATGTCCGATGCTGCCTGTCAAGATGGAGTTGCGGATCTGCATTGCAGGAGTGACCGCTATCTTGCAGATGAGATTTACAGAGAATACTCTGATACTTCAGAATAACAAAAACACCTTCCACGGTACCATGCCACTGAGCGCGTTCTATCGGTGTCTAGCGTGGAAGGTGATTTTGCTGCACTGGGGGAGCCGTTGATTAGGGTGATGGCGGAGGACATGAAAACGCGGGAGTAGGTGAGGGGTGTGTGCGGTGTGGCCGAGTGCACTCCGGAATAATTATCTTCGCAAAAGTGCCGATTAAAATGCCACAAAAACTCCGATTGAAATGCCACAAAAGTGCCGATTTGTTTTGAGCAGATGCTTCGCCGCTGGAATAAACTTCATATCCGGAACAAATGAGATATTCTCAAGCCAACCATCGTATAACTCAATCAGATTCATATCATCCAAACCAGGCTGTCCTTCCTGAACGCATAGTCATCCGTCAATCCTTCATATCCGGCCTTCGGCAGTAAGCAGTAACTTTCTCTCCTGCGAAATTCGCGGCATCCGCATATTTTACCAGACGCTGAATAGAAGACCCGTATTTATGCTCCCTATAGTCAGGAACATACAGAGCCTTTATCATATGTTCTCCTTTTCGAAAACAAACCGTATGACGCTGTTCCAGTCCGGGAATTCTGGCGAATGAATCTTTATATGGGTGCCGGCAAACTCCTTTGCGCCATTCTTTTCGGAATCATCAATCAGATAGTCACCTCTGCAGAGATCCTTGTGATGGCTGAATATGATGTTCTTATACGCTGACGGCAAGTGTTCCTTCACCCATTCCACCTTCTCGCACAACGAATGCGGATTGCTCCATGGGCCGGTCGACAGAATATATACATTAAAATGTTCGTTCAACTTTTCATATGACTCCACAGCCCCCGGCATAGGCCTTAACTGCTTGAAAAATCCAATAGTATGCTTTGCCTCGGCAGGACTTATGTGCATCTGGTCGCACATCCCTAAATAATCCGCCAGGGTATTATCCAGATCGATATAAACAGTTTTCTTCGCCTTCACCATTACCGCCATATGTGTTTTGAGTTATATATTTTCAAATCCTCTATACAAATTCATTTGTGATCAATCAAAGATTGTCAAAGTTGAATTTTGGTTTGTAGTAAACGAAATCACATTCCAGCAACTTCTCATATCCTTCATGTTTTGTGAAGTACTTTCCTTCTTTATCATTGGATTCGCTGTCACCCAACATGCTTTCATTATAATAATTGTAATAATACCTACCTGATTCACTCTCGCAGATCTCAATGATTTTATCTAAGATTTCAAGATCCCAATTGGACTCAAAGATGACATAAAGAACATCATCGACAAGTTTTGACTGAACATTGAAACATTTTCCACAAACATACTCGTCACTTTTTCCACAAAGTGGCAAGAGAAAATCATTTACGTTCTTTACGGCGTTTCCTTCTATGACAACAGTACATTTACCAAAATTACTCATAACTTTTGTGTTTAATAAATATGACCCAACAATCTTATTGTAATTTAAATCCGAACATACTCCGGCCTCACCGTATCGTACGAAAGCAGTATCAGACACCTTTTCAAATCTTCATAAGTCATAACGGTCGAGTATTATGTCAATAGATTCGAACCTGGGTGTCATCATCAAGAAGTTTTCCTATTGTTACGGTCTCCGGTATGGCATCTGCACCTGCTATTTCAAGCAAATCTTCCGGATGCTTCCCGTGACCAGAATAATAACCGGCAATATCAGAAAATCGCCAGTATGGAGGGAAGACAACAAAATCTATTCGAGGCTTATGTTGCAATAGCAACTCGTTCAGATTTAGTATTCCAAAACTATCATCACACATGATTCCCATCGGCAATCCATCCAAGAATCCCAATATATACTGTAATTCACATATAGCATCATCCACAGCTACATAGTCAGCACCATTGATAGCCCTAGCCAGGCTGAGGCACCGACCGTCAAGGACTTTCTGCAATTCGTGTGCAAAAGCAAATACTGACCGGAAGTATATGTATGCCTCCGGGTCCGTCATCGGCTTTTGGAAATCTTTAAATCTGTCCAGCAGTTTCTCCTGCAATTCAACCAGTCTGTCAACTTGTCCCTGAGACCGCTTCCAAATTTCAGGATGACAATCCTCCATTATTTCAGAATAGGTATAAGCCTGACTGCTTCTTGTAATTTTTAGTGCCATATTCTATTGATCAGCATTAAATCGATTTTACTATTCTCTTGTACATTGCTGTCCACTAAAAGTTGTGGACGTAGTTAAAAGTTAATCATCAAACAATGTGGGCTCATAGAACCCGTCAAGTTCTTTGTCAATATTGAGGTTAGATTTGTTGAAGAGGTCTTCGAGAGGTGTTGTGTCTGTGAGTGAGATTCCCAGAACTTGGAGCGTGTTGTAGACCGATATCTTGAGTTTCATCTTGTGATGAACAATGGCTACCAGGCAGTATGAGATGATTGCGGTGTAGATCTGGATGCGGACTGCGTTTTCGGAGTCTCCCCAGAATTTCTTGATCTTCAGATGCTGCTTCACCCATTTGAAGACGTTATGAGAAGTTTTGCATAATTTTTCAAATTCATAAAACAGAACCTCACTGTAAAGCACCTGCTTGGACGTCCCGAGAACGCAGTGAAAACTCACCTTTGGCTTGCAATCTGTTCGTACCTTCTACTTGCTAGAATCAAAGTCATTTACAACAGCCCTTATTCCATATCGGAAATCAGGATGTTAATAAGCGTATCAGCCTTGACCAAGAAGGATCTGAAGGATCTCGTCACAGAGCCACAACCGCTCACTACAAATTAGGATGTCAATGAACTAACTATATTTTTTAAAATAATTAACGCAAATCTTGTGACACGAAGGCCAACAAGAAAATCAAACCAATCATTGCCATAACAACTCCAAGAAAGCCAATTAATGATCCTCTCGCAAAACCAATCACCGCAATAACAATTCCTATTACAAGAGCCAATCCCAACCAGACCAATTTATTTTTAATAATAGATGTTATGGTTTCTTTTCGTTTCATGGATTTTATTTGACTTTCAGCCTTAAGCTTTTCTCCTTCCACCTCTGCAAGCAATGCTTTGACTTTTGGATGATTAGAATAATACATTCTTGCTTTTCGCTCGTAACGTTCGACAATGGCTTTATTCTTATCGAAATCCTTCCATGACTTCATGCTAACCAGAGCGTCTTCAAGTTTATCAAGAATCTCTTCAAGTTCCTTTGTTGCTTCTGGTGTGATGTATTGGCCACACCCCGGGCATTTATCTGTCATTTGTGAAACGTAAACACCACAATGGGGACACTGTTTTCCTTTCTGTCGACGTACAGCAGTATCCGTTGCTTGGTCAATCTTCTGTACTTGCGCATCAAGATAGAGATCTATCTCATCACGGTCAAGTCCCATCGCCACTGCTTTCTTCAGAATCACTTGACGTTCTTTGTCTGTTAATACACCATCGGTTAAATACTCTTTAATGAGGGCCTCAAGCTCCTCTGGAATTAAATTCTTTGCCATCGTTATATGGTTATTGATTATTAAAATGCAAATGGTTTCTTAAATTACATTCCTGGCATTTGCGGCATCTGAGGAGCACTGCCTTGGAACAATGGAGCAAGTTCCATTACTTCGCCAGCCATTTGCCATTGCGGCATGCCCTGTTTCCAGACATATGTCTGGTGAGTGAGCTGGCCTTGCTGGACAAGCTGCTGCAATTGATTCCAGCCACAAGGGCCAAATTGCTGTCCATTGACTCCGACCATATAGCTTACTTGTGGAGTAGCCCCAGGCATTGGAGGCATTCCTCCCGTGCCTGGCATCGGTGGCACGCCATCCTTGGCCTGTGCCTGAGCAGTCTGCACACCGGCATTGAGGTTAGCTTGGTGTGCACCTAGAAAATTTGTTTCAGTCTGTAGACGGGAGGCGCGCTGTAATTCTTCACGTTGTATGCGCATCGTCTCGCGCTGGTGCTCCAACTGCATACGCTGCATCTCTTCCTGTCCACCAAGATTCATCTCCTGCTGCCGTTTCCAAGCATCAATATTGAGGCTAGAGCGTGCCTGTAGAGAATCCTTTTCTAGGTCTGTAGTCACAGCTTTAAGCTCACGGTAGCCTCTGCTTTGTTTATCAACAGCGATATCTGTAATATCAATACTGCGGACGTTAACGCCAAAGAGTCGTTCTATCTTAGGCGTGACGTAATTCTGCACAAGCTCACTTATCTCCACTATCTTGCTTTCCAATTTCAGAACAGGGATTTGATTGTCAGCAGGTGCATTGGTCACAACACTCTTTACAAATTTGGTAATCTGCCCCTTTAGTTTATCGTGGAACGCATTGTCGCTGATATTCTGAGTTTTGTTGATACTATTGAACAAAGCGATATCGTTCACGCCATACACCAGCGAAACTTCAACAGCGACAGGCACTGCGAAATTCTCAAAGCGAGGATCATATACATCAAAATAAGGTATTCTAAACCTGATTTGACTACCCTTAGCGAGATTGGCGAGATCATTTTGCTGACCTTGCAGAACTCTCTCTCTTGTTCTCTCATCACGTTCACGCAAATCGCCCATTGCCTCTTTGCGTGCTGCTTCTCTTGCCAAGCGTTCTTTCTCTGCAACCTCTTTCTTTGAACTAAATCCGAATAGTCCCATAAGTTATATAGTTTTTGTGTTATACACTATTTATTACCTGGCATGGAAGGCGGCATCATCGGGTTATTCCACTGCATCTGATTAAGTTGATCCAGAAAAGGATTCTGAGGCGGTGCCTGCTGGGACTGTTCCTGAGGCATAGGCGGAGCGACAGCTGCCTTCAGTTCTGTGATCACTACGAGATAGTTTTTTCCTGACTCTGGAAAGTCCACCATTTTCTCAATCTTGACGTTAGGATTCTCCGTACTCAAAAACTCAAGCAGATGCTGACCTGTCGGCAACTCTGTTTTGCACACCTGTCCTGCTTTTAGAGGAATATCTAAATACTCTCCGTCGCACTGCATGAAGCAGTCGGCATCTACGCGCACTGTCACATGAGCCAAGCCAGAGTCCGGTTTCTGTTCAGGTTGCTCCGGCTGCCGTGGTGCGGCATTCTGTAAGAATGAAAAATCTACTGGCATATATCTTTGTTTTATTTGTTATCGAATTTTCAGTTTCTGGATCTCACGCTGAAGTTCAACGGTCTTCTCAATATAATGAGCTTCATTCTCCATAAGATTGGTTGCCTTCATCACTGGCTTGAAAATATTCTCATTGAAGTCCTGATTGAACCTCTGAAACTGTTCATCTTTCCAGACATTGCCTATAGATTCCGTCTGCTTCTTGATTTGCTGGGTAATCTGAAGCAGCTGCTGCTGAGCTTTCTGAAGATTCTTTCCGTAGGTCTGAACTGCGGAAATATTAGTCATAATACTGTTATCAGCCATTATTTAATTGTTATTAAGGTTAGCATTTGTTTTATAATATATCCATATCAGGCATCTGATAAGGCGTGAAGAGTACAGGGTCGTCTCCTTCCGGGTAATAATAAGCACGCAGATGCTCCACCTCGGCACTCAACGTCTCCACATCAATTTCCTGACTGAAGCGCATCGGCTGAAGGAATTTATTTTCTGAGCGCAGGATTATCTTATGACGGAACTTGTCTGTATCGTTTACGTCATAGTCACCTTCAAAGAGTATATTGGCTGGCTTGTCTACCATCAACAGGGTGTGTACGCCCTGTAACGGACCTTCGTCTAAAATATAAGAGAGTGCCCTTGGATAAGTCATCTTGTCGGCAAGGCTTGATTCTTCTGTCGGCTTCTGTTCTCCTGTCGGTTGCGGAGCTTCGTTTTGTTGCGTGTTGCTCTCATCCAACATCTTTTGCAGCAGGAGTCTTTGCTCTTCTGTCAGTTCTGGAATAGTTGCACTCTCATCTATCTCCACGTCTTCAAGTGGCTCTATCGAGTCGTAATCGAACTCCTCAGAATCACCCCAATCACTATTGGTAGAAGACAAGCCCTGAAGTGAAAGTTTACGTTTCATCTCAACAAACCGCTCCTGACCGATAATGACTAGGACAGTCGGAGATGCTGTATTGTCTGATATATCATTCACAAGGCGGTGAAATACGCTGCCGCTCTCATGGCGTGAAACCATTCTGCACCAGCCTTTTGCGTTCCAATCATCAAGTCGCTTCTTATATTCGGCATTCTGTTGAACCAGACAATCTATGACAAGGAAATTGCAGACAACACCTTTCTGCCTGTATGACATCATGAGTGAGGCTAAGGCATTGATGGTAACGGCAGCTGTCTGCTCTTCCTTATTGGTTCCGAATATGAGAATGTTTTCATAGAAGTCATTGCGCAAAGGCAACGTTGTGGATCCGGCATTGATACCGATATTCTGGCCGACGAGGGCAATCGGACAGTCGTAATCATTCTGATCAATCGCCTCTTTATTCATATCCAGATAGAAGAGGGACGACCCACAGAAGTAATGCTCTCCATTGCCAGGAAAAGCCAAGGCCTTTGTCTGTGCTGCCTCGATGGCATTTGCCAATTCATCATCGTCAGCATAAAATGTCTGGACCTGGCTCTGTAATTCGCGCTTGTGGTAATAACAGGCCATTCCTGTCATCTGACGGCTGGTCATATCACTACTCTCAGGAACCAATCTGTCAGAGTCTGTAGGGGCGCTCATCAGCAGGAAGCACTCTGTCAGGTTCTTCAATATCTGACCGGAGATGTCTGTTTCATCAAGCTGTTGGGTCGCTAAAAGCATGTGAATGCCTTGGCTTCGGCCTTGAGTAGCTATGATGTTCAGAATCTCATTAATCTCCTGCTGTATCAGACGTTCCGTACCGCTGCCTACACTCGCTTTGAACATCACCTGACATTCGTCAGCTACAAAGAGGATTTGAGGAAGACGACGATCTGGATATTTCTTGTTATATCCATCGATATTATTGACCTTCTCCTTTTGCCAGAGTTTTACTCGATGCTTATTTTCTTCCCGCAGTTCGCGAAGCACTTCAAGCGTCATCTGCGGATCACTGTTATCTACCAGTACAGCTTTTGTATGCTTGATGCCACGATAGCGATTGAACTCAACGCCCTTGAAGTCCATCAGATAGAGCATAAGGTCTTCCGGAGAATACTTCAATATGGCACTGCTGATGATATTGTTCAGCAATACTGATTTTCCGGAACCAGACTGGCCAAGTATGAAAGCATGAATATAATCACCTGAGTTGAAACGTACGGTGACGGTATGCTTATCGTTGACATCCAAACCCACGGTAACACTGATCTCGGACATGACCGGCTTGTAGGGCGTACTCTCCAATAGCGCGAAATCTTGTTTCAGAGCTGATGGACGGGCATCCTTTTTTGCCGCCTCCACCACCTTATTCATATAGGTAGTCCATACATTCGCTTCCATTGGATCAATGGCATCATCGTCAAGTGTCAGTTTAAAGAGATTTAACACATCGTCGTGGCCTGAGTTGCTGAAATAGTATGTGCCATCTTGAGGGAACAGCAACTCCATATTCTTCAGCATCGCCTGGGGATCAAATGATGATGAAGCATGGTTCTGGTCGCAAAAGTCTGCGTTCATGTCCCAACTCATCATCACATAGATTCCGGCACGACTGCCGGCTTCTAATATCTTAGACAGTTTCTCTACTGTCTGCATCTTCAAATTATGGGGAAAATCGGTCAAAATAATGAACTGATACTTCAAGCGGGCATCGCGTCCAAGAGACTCATTCAGTTCGACAAGCGAACGCTTTCCGGCACAGTTGATGGCAGACATACGCTGGACAATGGAAGCGTATGCATCAGAAACAATTTCATCGAATATATCAGCATTGCCATCGAACAATACCCGTTCTTCACGCTCTCCCATCACATATTTGTTCAGACGAGCAAGGCTGTTGAAAGCATCACCGGCAATTCCTCCATTATACAATACTATTTCACAGAGATTGGCGGGAACGGTAACGGCTATTCTCCAAGCCAGTTTTTCCAACACGCGATTGACTTGAGTGCGAGTATCCTCACTATTGTAGAGCATACAGAAGGCTTTCACCTCACATATATCTACCAGTGCAGGCAGTTCCATCTCGCCGCCGGAAAGAGAGCCGATATAAAGGCCCTCAAACGGGAAGTGCTGCTTCTCCGAATCTTTGAGAATAAAACTTCTCTGATTTGCAGATGTCGCTTTATTGAAGTCGTAATAACTTGCCATTGTATTTGTCTCGTTATACTTTGGATTATCGTATTTGACGTATTCCCACAAAAAAATGCGGGTAATCACCTGCTCGCATTAGGCCCTAGGAAAGCCGTCGAAAAACAAGTGACGCCCG
>CALYTI010000008.1 GCA_945487035.1 uncultured Bacteroidales bacterium | reverse complement strand
TGCGATGCTTCTTAAGATCATCGGAATTGACCTGCTTCCCAGCTGCCCTTTCTGCACTTAAGTTCATATAAGCCAGCGTCTTCAGGCAGATAAGCGAGTCTGGCGAGGCATATCGGATTCCCTCGCGTACAACGTAATGCGTAGTCAGATATGCGTAATAATCAGGATTAAGGATGATGGCAGACAGGTGGAAATAGTCCTCATCGATTTCAATGTATTCGATGTGATAGTCTGCAGGTTGGCCGATTCCTCCTACCGGCTTGGATAGAATCTCGATTTGGCTCGGATATCCTTCGGAACCACCCACAAAGCTATAGAAAACGTATTTAACCTCGCCCTCGGCATTCTTCCGTGATGCAAACTCGTAACCGCCCTCCTTAATGAACTTCCAAAAAGCGCTGATGAAGTCTTTCCCCACATTTTCGAGCACGAGTACCATATCGATGTCGCGAGTTCTTCGAGGCTGTATGGGCCCGTCTGAAAGTACTGCACGGCACGCACTGCCGCCAATAACAATGAATGAATCCGAGAAGGTTGCAAAGGCTCTCTCAAATTGCTGTATTCCAGAAACTATTTCCATATTGATTCTATCATAAGTTCTACTTCCTTATGCACACGTGGATCCTGATCTTCTTCGAGAGACAGATACAGGGACAGCTTGTCCACAGCATCTTCACCGATTGGTGGGTATTTCCATATTTCCACCTTGAAGCGTCCGTCAAAACCATTCACATCCCCAAAGTCAACCTCCTTGAAGCGTCCTGCATAGACGGCCACTGTAGGCGTATCATCATCGGCAAGATTGCTGAAAGAAGACAGAGCAGAAATGCCGGCCGCTGGATATTTTCCACTAGGAAGCACGTCACAAAACACCGTCTTCTTTATAGGAGAGGCCATGAATGGCTTCGCCGCTTCCCATAATTCCCGTCCTGATTTTGTGAAGGCAATCACCTTTGTCCCATCCGGCTTTTTCTTGGATGCAACAAGAGAAAGGTCTTCCAGGTTCTGAACGCCTTTTGCAATACTTACATATGTGTAAGGCATCCATTCGGCCAGGGAAGAAATTGTACTGCCTTCAACTGTCTTTCCCTGTAATTGCGACAGCAAAATGTACTGGCCGCAAGCCGAAAGGTGTCCAGCGGCTTTTCTTCTGGTTGAAGGTGTGGTAAGTAACGTAGGAAGGTACGCATTATTCTCTCCCGCCACATAGTACACGCCCTTTTCCAGAAGTCTTTTTTTCTCGTAATAATCAAGACGGTCGAAGTAGAATACAATATGTGTCCTCAAAACAGCGCTGAGTCTCGCCGCCCTTCTTTGATATTGCAGCGGTGTCTCCTTCGATAGTTTGGAGACAAGAAGAAGCATGGAAATACCTTGGAAGGAGAAGTCATAGAAATTGTACCTCATGGAATCATCCACGGTAATTCCCTTTAGACTACCCCTCCCGCGCTCATTTAGGGCTATCTTAATTCCAGCAACTATTATATTATCCAAATTTTGCACGATTATAAATACTATTTATAACAGTGCAAATATAGCGATAATTATTTGTTTCACAAGTCCTGTTTGTCAATGATGCGCTAAAACTCGGTTGAATACTTATTCCGGACGATACCCGTTCAGCATTCCGGTGATACCCGTTCACTTTTTTGTGAGTAAAGACAGATAATTGCTACGAAGTTAATTCTTTTTTCTTAGACTCTCCTGAGTTATGGATAGCTAATAATAACTTTGCCACGAACCAGGTAGTGTTTCATCGAGTGTGTCCCTGCTCACACCATCGTTTCGCGACCGTACGGAAATACACCCTTTTTCCGTACGGATTAGGGTAGGGCCATACACCACACGCAGTCAGACCTCGCCAAAGCACGCCTCCTCAACCTCTACCACTCACTTTTTGCTGACACTTGCTGTTAGGGCTCTTCCTGATGTGACAGATCAGGAGCTAAAACTGCGTAGAAGGCTGATTTTCTTCCTGATGTCACACATCGGGAAAACCGGAAAGTGCCACAGAGGAGCCTGGAAGGCAGGTAGGGCATTTCCTGATGTGATACATCGGGAGCTGAAAGTGCGTGGAAGGCCGATTTTCTTCCTAATGTGACACATCGGGAAAACCGGAAAACACACCGGAAGCCCTTGTGCCAAATCGTTTGGTGAGCAATGAGCTCTGGAGGGCCTTCTAGAGGGGGTGGTTTCACCAAAGGATTTGGAATAACGCTAGTCTGCAAATAGTATTATAATGCCGCCGAGCGGATGCGCAGCAATGCGGCATGCTGTTGCCGCTGCGGAGCTCCGCTAATAAAAAAAGAGGCCGACCTTTAGTCGACCTCTTTTTCCGTGACCCCTACAGGATTAGCGGCGCGGGGCGCCGCTCGTCCTGAGACGGGGTCACGGCAGACAATCTTGCACGGAAAGTTATGCAGGCAGAGCCTGCATAACTTCCTTTTTGTGCCTTCAGGTGCTTTGGAAAGCAAGCTTTCCACGCACCTGTAGACACAAAAAAATTCCGCAACAGTGTTGCGGAATTTTCCGTGCAGATTGTCTGCTCTGGTGACCCCTACAGGATTCAAACCTGTAACCTTCTGATCCGTAGTCAGATGCTCTATTCAGTTGAGCTAAGGAGCCAAGTACTTGGGGGCAAACCCCAAGATTAATTATTCATCCTTTGCGGCAAGTACTCTCTTCTCCCTGATGCGGGCCTTCTTACCGGCCAGGTTGCGGAGGTAGAAGATGCGTGCGCGGCGTACCTTACCGACCTTGTTGAGCTCAATTGACTCGATGAATGGTGACTCGTAAGGGAAAATCCTTTCTACACCAACACCGCTGGAAACCTTGCGAACTGTGAAAGTCCTGGTGAAAGGAGTTGCTCCTGAAATCTGGAGAACTACACCTCTGAACTTCTGGAGACGTTCCTTGTCTCCCTCCTTGATTCGGTAAGTAACCGTAACAGTATCACCGGCCTTGAACTCAGGATACTGAGCTGCCTTGTTCTGAGAGAAGGCCTGCTCTACAATCTTAATAGCGTCCATATTCTTATTTCAAATAATCGCAGCGTCATCAAACCGTTCGAAGAGAGGCTGCTGAATTGGGATTGCAAAGGTAATCCTTTTCCCTGAAATTACAAAAGAATTTCAAAAAATTTTCTAAAAATATTGCGCTTCTTTTTCGAAGAGGGCCTTATCGTCGCGATTTGGATCCGGCTCGGTCACTCCGATAGCCTTCATTCGCTCCACAGCCTCTTTGGACTGTTTGTCAAGCTTGCGCGGAATCCAAACCAAAATCTTCACATAGAGGTCTCCCCTGCCGTAGCCGTTTACGGAAGGCATACCCTTGCCGCGAAGTTTCTCCACATGTCCACTCTGCGTTCCCGGAGCGAGCCTGAGCTTCTGCCCTCCGTCAATGGTAGGAATTGTCACCTCACATCCCAGGATAGCATCCGCAACGGAAATCACCTTGGTACAGAACAGGTTGTTGCCGTCGCGCTTGATCTGTGCGTTTTCGACCTCCTCAATCACAATCAGCAGGTCTCCGTTCACACCGCCGCGCGGAGCACTATGACCCTCACCGCGCATAGTAAGCTGCATGCCGTTCTCAACTCCGGCAGGAATGCGCACGGTGACTGTCTCGCGCTTGCGCACAAGTCCGGTGCCTCCGCATTTGCTGCAAGGATTGGTCACTATGCGGCCTTCACCATTGCACTGCGGGCAGGTCGAAGTAGTCATCATCCTTCCGAAAATGGAATTGGTAGCGTGCTCTACCTGACCGCGTCCCTTGCAGGTCGGGCAGGTCTTCACATCGCTCTCGCTGCGGGCCCCGCGTCCGTTGCAGTCCGGGCAGGGACGGCTGCGCTCGATGGTCACTTCCTTGGTGCAACCGTTTGCTATTTCCTCAAGAGTAAGGCGCACGCGCGTGCGGATATCCCTTCCGCGAAGCACCCGGCTGCCTGAACCCGAAGAGGAGCCTCCGAAACCGAAGCTGCCTCCTCCGAAACCGAAACCGCCGAAGATATTCTTCAGCAAATCGTCCAGGCCCATACTTTCGAATCCGCTGAAACCGCCGGCTCCCCCGGCAGCTCCGTCAACCCCGGCAAAGCCGAACTGGTCGTAACGTGCCCTCTTGTCCTTGTCGCTGAGTACGGAATATGCCTCGGAAGCTTCCTTGAACTTCTCTTCAGCTGTCTTCTTCTCAGCATCGGTACCGCTGACCCAACGGTCAGGGTGCCACTTCAGGGCCGCCTTGCGGTAGGCCTGTTTTATATCATCCTCTGAAGCCCCCTTCTGGAGCCCCAGTACTTCATAATAATCTCTCTTTTCTGCCATAACAATTCTATGCTCCTACAATGACCTTCGCGTAACGCAGCACGCGGCCTCCAAGCGTATAGCCGGTCTGCACCACATCGATGACCATATTTTTCTGCTCCGGGGTCGGTGCAGGAAACTGTGTTACCGCCTCGTGGAAATCAGTATCGAAAGCCTTTCCTACGGCCTCGATTTCCTCCAGACCACAGCTCTTGAGATAATCCTTCAACTTATTGTATATCAGGCTTGTGCCCTCCTTGGCAGCCTCATCGGAGGAGGCTTCGAGCATCTTCATCGCACGCTCGCAGTCATCCAGAACCGGAAGCAGTCCTTTGATGGTGTCGGAAGCAGCAGTAGCCTTCAGCGCCAGCTTTTCCTCAGCTGTACGGCTTCGGAAAGTCTGGAACTCCGCCATCAGACGGAGATAGTCGTCGTGCTCCTTTGAAAGCTTGCTCTTGGCTTCCTCAAGCTGCTTCCCGGCAGCCTCAAGCTGATGTTTCAGTTCCGAAATCTGCTTCTGTGACTCGGAATGCTGTTTTGGTGTCTTTGATTTCTTCTCAACAGGCTTCTGGTCGATGGCCTTTTCCTCAAGTTCTTTTTCTATTTCGCTCATAATCAATTATTTCTGTTTTACAGAGCTATATTAGCGCAAAAGCTTTGCCAAAGCCGAAATACTGACAAAATGGCAAGACTAATACAGCATCTGTCCGCCTATGAACTCCCTCATAATGGAAGTGTGCGGAATGGCCTCTATTTCATCAGGGGTCAGTGCGCGGAAGATGGAAAGAAAGTCCAGCAGAGCGCAGGCTTTCTCATAGGCCGATGACTCCGGACCGATTTCCCGCAGCAGAGGCTCTGCATAGTATTTGAGCAGAGGATTGTCGTAGAGGGTGGAAGAATTGAACACCACCTCCGCGTTGTCCTCGTAAGGGAAGATATTGAGCGTCTCACCCCTGCGAACCGAAGGCCAGCGCAGGATATTGTCTGCAGGGCTGATGCCGCGGGTGCGGTTGTCACGCACTATCCGGCGAAGCAACCTCTTGTCAGTCGTGGAGTTGTGCACCTTCTCACCTCCCGGAAGCGATGACAGGGCCGAAATATAGATTCTGAAAATCCTGCTCTGGTCTACGGACGGGGTGAGCGCCGGGTTCAGGGCGTGTATGCCCTCCATAAAGAGAATATCTCCGGGCTGCAGGCGCATACGCTTGCCTGAAGCTTCACGCTTGCCCTCAACGAAATTGAAGCGCGGCAGCTCGATTTCCTCTCCCGCAAGAAGTGCATTGAGCTGCTCTCCGAGGAACTCTATATCCATCCCGTACAGAGACTCGAAATCGTATTCACCATTTTCGTCGCGCGGGGTTTTCTCCCTGTCCACAAAGTAGTTGTCAAGTTCTATTACCTTGGGATTCAGTCCCAGGACCCTGCACTGCTGGGCGATGCGCAGCGAAGACGAGGTCTTGCCGCTCGAAGAAGGACCGGACATCATAACGATGCGTTTGCTGTCCTTGCGCCAATAGATTTCGTTGGCAATCTCAGCGTATTTGCGCTCCTGGCGGGCTTCGCAAAGATTGATAAGAGGCACTGCGCGTCCCGCCTCCAGCACGTCGTTCAACTTCTCAATCGTGTCGATTCCAATCGCAGAACACCAGTCTGCATACTCCTGCCTTGCGGCTTCAACTTTTGTCATAATCAGAAAATATAATTCAACGCTATCACGAGCCCCATAGGGTACTCGCTGTGGCCGAGCACCTGTGCGGCCTCGACGCTCACTATAAAGTTTTCGTTCATTGCAAGTTTGAGCCCAAGTCCGGCGGAAACATCAAAGCGCTCGCTTCCCACTCCGAAAACCTGCGGGCGGTAAGGCTGAAGCACATAGCCCGCATCCACAAAAGGATTGGTCGCGAGATACCAGTTCTGGCCTATAAACTTGAATTCAAAGAGTTTCCAGCGCAGCTCGACATTTGCCCAGGCATAGCCCTCCCCCACCAGGCGATTCTGGATAAGGCCGCGTACCGTATTGAGCCCGCCGAGCCCCTCAGAGCCAGTCTGACGAAGGTAAAGGGTATATATCACCGGCAGCATATAGAACGGAGTCTCGCCCGCGAGCGTACCCTGGTACGCAAGATGGTAAGCCAGCACCAGGCGGTCGGAAACCAGAGGCAGATATTGGCGCCAGTGCGCTGCGAGCTTGAGGTAACCCCCGCCCCAAACGCCTTTGCCGGACGCACCGAAGAGGTCCGGCGAGCCGTTGATGTAGGCCTCGGCCCATATTCCGCGCGAAGGCGCGGCCTCAAGATTGCGCGTATCATAGACCAGGCCCGCCTTCATTTCAAGGCGCATCCCGCCTGCTGCCTGAGAAGCATCAATCTTGCCTTCCGCCACCCACTGATGGTAGAGCGAGGTAGCGGGGTCATATTTCTTCGACTCGAAATCCTGAATGCCGAAGCCCCAAAAGGAGGTGCCGGCAACCCAGTTGAGCCTGCCCGCAAGCTTTCCCTGTAAGTCCAGAAGGATGCGGAGCATAGAGCGCTGGCAGTTGTATCGCGCCTCTCCCGTCGCCGGGTTGAGGTTCAGCGCAGGGTCGAAGGCCTCGCTTCCATTGAAGCCGTAGAAATAGTAGAGCGGGTCATACTGCCAGCTCACGGCACCGGTCACGCGCACCCCCGGGATGAGGTATTTGCTGTCATACTGCGCGTGCAGCAGCGACTGGCCTCCCGTGTAGGTCGAGGCTTCTACATAGAAGCGGTGCAGGTAATCGGGAAATACGGAAGCGTCCCCGTAGTAGAATATGTCAGCGCAGACTCCGTACTGGAAGCCGAGGTCCGAGTTGTAGGACACGCAAGGAAGCGGTCCGAAATTCCATCCTTTCACACCGGCGTCCTCCTGAGCGGAGGCTTTCATGCCGGAAAGTATGGAGGCGGCTGCAATGGCAGCACCGATCAGGCGTTTGGTTTTCATACGAGGCCCAAAGATAGCACAAAAATGGCTATATTTGTCATCTATGCCATCATATCTGCAAATAGAAAACATCTCCAAGAGCTACGGCACCAAGGTACTCTTCGAAAATATTGCCTTCAACATAAACGAAGGCGACAAAATCGCCCTTATCGCTCCTAACGGCACTGGCAAGACCTCGCTGATGCGAATCCTTGCAGGCAAGGACAAGTCCGACTCCGGCGGCAGCATCAAGTTCCTCAAGGAAGTGCGCATTGCCTTCCTGGAGCAGGAATTCGAACACGACCCTCTCAAGACCATAGAGGAGCAGATAATGGACACTCCCGATTTCGAGTACCAGCTCAGGGCCAAGCGCATTCTCGACGAATTCGGCCTGAAACCCGGGCAGCGAATGTGCGAGCTCTCGGGAGGCGAAGTCAAAAGGGTTGCGCTTACGCAGATGCTCGCCAGCGATGCGGACTTCCTGATTATGGACGAGCCTACCAACCACCTCGACCTGGACGCCATCGAGTATCTGGAAAACTATCTCAAGCGCTCCCGCTGCACCCTGTTTATGGTGACTCACGACCGCTATTTCCTTGACAGAGTGTGCAATACCATTATGGAGATGGACCACGGCCGCATCTTCATCTACAAGGGGGACTACGAGAATTTTCTCGAAAAAAGGGACGAGCGCATCAGCAACTGGAACGCGGAGACCGACAAGGTGCGCAACATCCTGCGCCGCGAGCTCGAATGGATGCACGCCACCCCTTGCGCCCGCTCCGGCAAGGCCAAATACCGCAAGCAGGCCTTCTGGGAGCTCAAGGACCGGGCTTCGCAGGTCTGGACGGACAGGCAGATATCTATGGAAGCAATGGGAAGCGGCAGCCGCCTGGGCTCGAAAATCATCAACTGCAAGGGGCTTCACTTCGAATACGAGGGGCGCACCCTCATCGACAATTTTACCTACAATTTCCAGCGTGGCGAAAGAGTGGGCATAGTGGGGGCCAACGGCGTGGGCAAGAGCACCCTGCTCAGTCTTCTCACGGGTGAGAACGCGGGCGGAGTCGTGAGCGGAACCATAGAGCGCGGCGAATCGCTCAACATAGGCTACTACCACCAGGGAGGAATGGAGTTCGATGAGAACGACACGGTGCTGGAAACAGTTCCGGACACCCGCCTGCTGAACCTCTTCCTCTTCCCTCACGAAATGCTTGGCAACCGCATCAGTCGCCTCTCCGGAGGCGAGAGGCGAAGGCTCTATCTGCTCACCATCCTGATGAAGAACCCCAATGTACTGATACTCGACGAGCCGACCAACGACCTGGATATAGTGACTCTAAATGTACTGGAGGAATATCTTCTCGACTTCAAGGGCACACTGATGATAGTGACCCACGACCGCCATTTCCTCGACCGTCTGGTGGACCACCTCTTCGTCTTCTGCGGCGACGGTCGGATTAAGGACTTCATAGGAGGCTATACGGAGTACCGCAGCTTCATCAAGGACTATGAAGCGGAGCAGCGGAAGCTCGCCGCGCCAAAGAAAGCCGCTGTCCCTTCGAAGCCCGCTGCCGACAAACCGCGCAAGCTCAGCTACAAAGAGAAACGCGAAATGGAGCAGCTCGAAGCGGATCTGGATGCCATTGCAGCCGAAAAAGCCTCGCTCGAAGCCCTTCTGAACGGGGGTACGACAGACTATGAGCGCATACGCGAGGCTTCCGAAAAATATGAACTCCTCCGCATCCGTCAGGATGAGAAGGAGCTCAGATGGCTTGAATTGTCCGAAATCGCAGACTAGCGGCGGCGCCTGCTGTGGCGGTTCTTCTTGCTTCTTGCGCTGAGGAAGGCGTACAGGGCTATTGCCACTACTACAACACCGATGATGATGAAGGTCATGGCGCTGGCCTGGCTACCCTTCACATCCTGCCACATTGAGAGCAGTTTCTCGGTTTCTGCACCCCAGTCGTGCTCAAGTGCGCAGCGCTCAATCACGCTCCTGTCCGGATAGAGGGTGGCATCCACATGCACAGCGGAAGCTTCAGGACCGAAGAAGTAGCTGAGGTCAACTGCCTCGCACTCCTCATCCATCTGGGACTCGAGCACTTCCCAGGCACCGTTGGAAGCGATGTAGCCTGTCTCCTCCATATTGCGTACAGCAATGTCCGGGCGGCACATGAAGTTGATCCAATAGGTCGCTGCCTTGGTGTTGACAGCATACTTAGGGATTACCCAGCCGTCGAACCATACGGTAGAACCTTCCTCCGGCACGCAGTAGCCGAGGTCAACGCCTA
The DNA here is from genome assembly GCA_945487035.1 of uncultured Bacteroidales bacterium. Lineage (GTDB taxonomy): Bacteria > Bacteroidota > Bacteroidia > Bacteroidales > UBA932 > Cryptobacteroides. The sequence continues at coordinate 54,730 of CALYTI010000008.1, read as the reverse complement.
CGGATGCAGCCTCTTCGATAGCCCATACCGCATCCCCGCTCCAGTTGAGGGAAACCCAGGCGCGCTCCTTGGACATCTGCTCCTTGCCGAGGTCAGCCTCGAATCCGCAGGCCAGAGGCTTCACCTCCATAAGGAAGTCTTTCACGGCTGCAATGGACTCGTCGGAAGAGTCGCGCATAAGGTCCTGCAGAGTAACGGTACCCGCGTTCAACTCATTCTGCTTGAGGTAGATAAGCACCGGAGCATAGACATCCCTCGGGGCATCCTTCACCAGAATCTTGCCTGCGAACTTCGGGTTGCGCATCACATTCCAGGTCGAAGCTTCCTCCTCGGTCACATAAGCCTTGTTGTAGATGATTCCGGTGGTTCCCCACATATAGGCAACGGAATAGTCGTTGGCGTCGATATTCGGGTTTATTTCGGAGAAAATGTTTCTGATATAAGGAGATACGTGAGCGTGGATGTAGTCAGGAGTGCCGGTCTTTTCGAGAGCCGAGAAGTCCAGGGGCAGCAGAAGACCGTTATTGAGCATACGCTCGATAATATAGTCCGAAGGGCATACTACATCGTAGTCCTCGTGTCCTTTCTCGATTTTGGAAAGCATAGCCTCGTTGACATCGAATGTCATATAGATGACTTCGATTTCCTCTCCGGTCTGCTCCTCGTACCACTGCTCGAAGTCTTCGATTACGCCTTCGGCAATGTAGGTTGACCAGTTATACACTTTAAGGATTTCCTTCCTGTCCCTGGCTGCGGCAGGAAGGGTGCAGATGGCTGCCAGAGCCACTGCAAGGATAGATTTCAGTATTCTTTTCATTGTTTTGCTTTTTTGGATGCACGAATGTTGACGGCGAGAAGCACAACCAGTATGACAAGGAAAATGATGGTCATCATAGGCTTGAGCTCAGGTGTGAGTCCGCCCTTGCGCACGTCGGCGTAAATATAGGTTGACAGAGTCTCCAGTCCGGAGGAACCGGAGGTGAAATAGGTTACCGCAAAATCGTCCAGGGACATAGTGAAGGCCAGGATAAAGCCCGTTATCATTCCCGGACGCAACTGCGGGATTAGCACTTTCCACAAGGCCTGGTGCGGGGTGGCACCGAGGTCCAGCGCAGCTTCGTAGATGTTGGGATTCATCTGCGAGAGCTTCGGCATCACATTGAGAACCACATAAGGGGTGCAGAAGGTGATGTGCGCGAGAATTACGGAAAGATATCCTTTGGAGAAATGCAGGAAGACGAAGAGCAGGAACAGCGACACACCCGTTATGATGTCAGGGTTGAGCATAGGGATGTCATTGAGGAATTCCATTGCCTTCTTCTTGCGTCCCCTCATATTGTATATTCCTATTGCCGCGAGGGTCCCCAGAAGGGTGGACACGAACGAAGCAATCAGCGCGATGAGCAGGGTGTTCTTGAGCGCTTCCATAAGGTTGCGGGAAGCGGAGGTGGCACCGCTGAACAGCGAGCTGTAGAGGTCGAGCGTGAAACCGGTCCAGTTGCCGAGCGACTTCGCGTCGGTGAAGGAGAATATTGCGATGAATATGATAGGAGCATAGAGCACCGCAAGAATCAGCCACAGATAGGCCTGGGAGACTATTCGTTTTGCTTTCATCAGATTAGCCCTCCATCAATTTCCTCCTGGCGCTTGCCGCCAAGAAGGGTTGTAAGACCTATCAGTATCAGCATCACGAGCGAGAGGGCCGCACCCTGGTTCCACATAAGGTTGTAGAACTGTTCCTGGATGACGGAGCCGAAGAGCTGTATGGTATTGTTGGTGAGAATCTCCGAAATGGCGAAGGTCGAAACCGTCGGAAGGAATACCATCATCACTCCGCTGATTACTCCCGGCATAGAGAGGGGCAGAGTGACCTTCAGGAACACCTTTGCCGGACTCGCGCCGAGGTCCTGGGCGGCTTCCGCATAGGATTTGTCCATCTTCGAGAGTATCGTATAGATAGGATAAATCATAAACGGAAGGTAGTCATAGGCCATACCGAAAAGCAGCGTCCCCTTCCCCAGGCCAATCCCCAGGGCGTGGAAGATTTCCGCCGTTGCGATGGTGCGCATAAGGGCGTTTATCCACATGGGAAGTATGAACAGAAGGGCGGTGACCGCCGATTTGTTGAGGGAACTGTCTGCGAGTATGTAGGCCACAGGATAACCAATAGCTATGCAAATCAGCGTGTTCTCGAGGGCTACCTCTATGGACACGATGAAGGAGTTGATGATTTTCGGTTCCTTGAAGAAGGCTGCCATATTGGCAAGAGTGAAGTGCCCCTGCGCGTCAGTAAGCGCGTAAAAGGCAATCAGCACCAGCGGCAGGACTACAAAGAAGACGAGAAATATGAAATAGGGCAGGGCCCAGGCGGATCTTTTTCCCATTTTAGAGCTTGCTAATTCGCAGGTCCTCAGGCTTTATGCTGATTCCTACCATATCGTTCTTGTCCCACACGTCGTTGGTGTCCACGAGCACATCCTCCCCTTCTTTTGTCTTGACGGTGAGGTGGTAATGGTCGCCTTTGTAGAGTATGAAGCTGACATTGCCTTCGGCTGTGCCTTCGTTGTCAAGCAGTTCGACTTTGTCGAAGTCCACTTCCACGCGCACCTTGTCGCCCTTCTGCAGGCCGGTATCCGGGCAGTCGAAGTCGGCACCCAGCATCCATACGCTGTCAGGACCGTTCATTTCCCCTTCGAAGACATTGCAGGTGCACTGCTTGTGCATTACCTGTATGTCCACAGGCTTGATGTACAGACCCACGGTGCTTCCGACTTCAAAGGCATTGTAGTCCTGAATCATAAGCTCGCAACCGTTGTCAGTCTCGACGAACATCTCATAATGCACTCCCTTGAAGGTGCAGCTCTTCACTTTCGCGGTGAACTGCGCCGCCTCGGTATTGTTCATTATATAGATATCCTCAGGGCGTACGACCACATCCACCGGCACGTTCTCCCCGAAGCCTTCGTCCACGCAGTCGAACTCGTGGCCTATGAAGCTTACGCGGCGGTCGCGCAGCATTGTACCGTTGAGAATGTTGCTCTCGCCAATGAAGTCTGCGACGAACTCGTTCTGCGGCTCGTTGTAGATGTCCACAGGAGTGCCTATCTGCTGGATGCGGCCTTCGTTGAGCACCACAATCGTGTCGGAGAGAGTTACCGCTTCCTCCTGGTCGTGGGTCACATAGATGAAGGTGATGCCCAGTTTCTTATGCATCTCCTTGAGCTCTATCTGCATATCCTTGCGCATCTTCAGGTCGAGGGCGCTGAGCGGCTCGTCGAGAAGCAGCACGCGCGGCTCGTTGACGATTGCACGCGCAATTGCTATACGCTGCTGCTGTCCACCGGACAGGGAGTTGACATCCCTGTCTTCGTAGTCTGTCATTGACACGAGCTTGAGCACGCGTGCCACCTTGCGGTCGATTTCGTCAGAAGGCAGCTTGCGCAGCTTCAGACCGAAGGCGACATTGTCATAGACATCCAGATGAGGGAAAAGGGCGTAGCGCTGGAAGACGGTGTTCAGAGGTCTTTTGTGCGGCGGCAATTCGGATATATCTTTGCCGTCAAGGGTGATTACACCGCTGTCCGGGGCAAGGAAGCCCGCAATGAGACGCAGAAGGGTGGTTTTGCCGCAGCCTGAAGGGCCGAGGAAGGTGATGAATTCACCCTCTTTGATATAGAGGTTGACATCGTCGAGCACGACCTTGTCCCCGAAGGACTTGGATACGTGTTCGAGATTGATGATTATTTTCTTGTCAGACATTTCTACCAGCCAGTTGAGAACTTGTAAGTGAGACCTACGCTGTACAGGAAGCCCTGCTCGAAGCCCAGGCCGTAGCCCGCGACAGCGTGAACGCGAAGGCAGTCGAGCGGATACCATTCGACTATTTCGCCCAGCCTTGTGGAGCACAGGCCGAGATTGTCATACTGCTCGTAATTGACGGCTGTCCTGAGGTTTACAACATCGTTGATGTTGGCATCGAAGGTGAAGGCAAGAGCATAGCCTTTGCCGAGGATGAATTCTTCGTCACCGGGACGGGAGTTGAAATCCAGGGTTGCAGTGCAGTTGCCTATGCTCTGGCGCACGCCAAGAGACAAGGCTCCGATCATATTGCCCGGCTCAGTCTGCATTGCGTTGAAGGCTGCCATCACGTCAGTGGTTTCGGTGGTGAAGCGTCCGCGCACGCCTGCTGCGTAAAGGCCGCTTGCGAATGGCCTTTCACCGTAAGGCGAGGTGCTGACGCGCACATCGAAACAGAGTTCGTCAGTAGGAAGCCAGCTGGCTTTCAGACCCCACTGGTAGATCGGAAGCATATTCCAGACCGAGGAGACGAACGGGAGATGGATATCAAAGTCATATTCGTCCATTTCGAATGTTCCCCACGGCAGCATATCTTTTCCGGCAGATATTTCGAAGGAGTCGAAACTGTAGGTGAGATACGCGAAATCCAACCAGTTGACGTCATCCGAACGGAGTGTGTTCTGATACAGCAGCCCAGGTTCGGTCGATAACCAATGGTTCTCAACACAATAGGAAAGATTTTCTGTGAGATTACCCTCGAGGAGAGTATAAAGAGAAGTGTTGCCAAGCGGATATTCCGCCCTGGCAATAGCAGTCAGCTCGGCAGCACCCCTGCCGGGCTCGTTAGCCTCTTGCGAGAACGCAGGAAAGCAAAGCAGCATCATCGCTGCGATAACGAGGTGTTTTTTCATTTCCGAGTACCATAAAAAAGATTTTGGTTCAACTTCGAAATCGGGTGCAAATGTAATATATTTTTGGAAAAATACTACACCCCCGGGGATATTTCGCTCCCCATCCCTCGCATCAGGAGCACACCAACCTGCCCCTCGCCGCAGGCAGTGCCTGTCGGCTCTCCCATAGTTTTCCCAATGTGTCACATCAGGAAATGGGAAAAGCAAAATAATGGGTTATTTTCGCTTTTGGGGCCTGAAAACCGAAGTAAAAGAATATTTCTCACGAATATACAATAAGGGAATTCAACAGGACAATAGAACTTTTGAAATTCACCGCGCGAGTAGGTGAAACATAAGTCGCTGTTTGTAAGACACTTGTATTTTACAAGGTCGCGCGATGAGACCAATTTGGCTTCACCGCGCGCCGAGGTGCCGCATAACTCCCTGATAATCAATGCTACTCAGCGCGCGGTGATTTGCCCAAATGGCATTTGCAGCAGGATTGGTAAGAGCAGGGCCTACCGTTTGCTCGGGCGTGCAGCTGCGAAAAATCCGGAAGCATTGACCCATTGGCTATGAGATCCGTGCGTAGAACTGGCATATTTGCGCCCGGAATGGAGAAAAATTGCAATTGGTGATCAGAACTGACGTTATTGCGCAGAAGAAGCCGGTAGAGGATGCTACAGTCTGATGCCGATTCCGGCCATTCCAAAGGTAGTGGCGGCGGAGATATTGGCCTCAACGATGCCGAACACCTTGCCCTTGCCGAACTGAATGCCGATTGGTGCTAGATAAGGAAGCGGGAAAGGAACGGCAAAAGAGGTCCCGACTCCCAGAGCAGAATACATACTGAAACTCTCCCGGACAAGCCATTTGAATCTGACCGAAGCACAGAATGCGCCATAGACTTTGGTCTGTCTTGTTTTGGAAACAGGGTCTGCATTCCAATCATAATACTGCGACGAATTGGTCTCAGACGGTGTGCGGTCAGCGTATTCCGGCAATAACGGGTACTGATAGACATCCATAATGGTAAGGTGGGCGTTAAGCAATGCATTCACCTCCCATCTCTTTGCCCATTGGAAAGTATAGCCTACATTCAATTCAGGCTGATAATGCTCTTTATAACGCCGGCCGCACTTCTGCATTTCTATGGATTCTCCAATGAAAGGATACTCAAAGAAATGGATTATGCTCGGATAACCGGTGGTAATCTCGATGGAGTGCTGCTTATATTGTGCAGTAGCCGTGTCTGAATATTGTGCAGAAGCTGTTGCTGAACATATCATCAGCGCAATGACGGTTGTAAAGAATTCCTTTTTCATAAGCATAGTGTATTTGTGGCAGGTTGCTGGCACAAATATAGCAATTACTATAACACATAACGCTCCGCAACCTGGAAATCTTGACTGTACAGGAGAAGCACTTCTGGTGTACAAAACAGTTGAAATTGCGAAGTTTGCAAGATTATTTGCTAAATTTGTGATATGGACACAGCGAAAGCAACAAAAGCAGCCACACAGGCAGCAAGTCAAGCAAGCGCAGCACCGGCCCCGAAGCGGCTGGTGATTATACCGACATACAACGAAATCGAAAATATCGAGGCGATATGCCGTGCGGTATTCGCTTTGGAGGAAGGGTATCACATTCTCGTCATCGACGACGGCTCCCCTGACGGAACTGCCGTACAGGTACAGAAACTCCAGAACGAATTCCCGGACCGGCTCTTTCTCATCTGCCGCAGCGGCAAACTCGGACTCGGAACCGCCTACATCACCGGCTTCAAATGGGCTCTGGAGAAGGGCTATGACTATATGACCGAAATGGATGCCGATTTCTCCCACGACCCTAAGGACCTGCCGCGCCTTTCGGAGTGTTGCGAAAAGGACGGAGCAGATGTTGCAATCGGCTCCCGCTATGCCGATGGAGTGAGCGTTGTCAACTGGCCGATAGGGCGTATCATAATGTCCTACTACGCCTCCGTCTATACCCGCACAGTGCTCGGCACCGGCATTATGGACAGCACCGCAGGTTTCGTATGCTGGTCAGCCGGAGTGCTTCGCGCCATAGACCTCGACGCAGTGAAGATGAAGGGCTACGGCTTCCAGATCGAGATGAAGTACACCGCAAAGAAAAAGGGCTTCCGCATCAAGGAGGTGCCGGTGATTTTCGTCAACCGCAAAGCCGGAACCTCGAAGATGTCAGGCTCCATTTTCGGAGAGGCCTTCTGGGGAGTAATAAGACTGCGATTTAGAAAATTTTAATATGCACCAACTATACATCAACACCATCGCCGGCAGGCTTGACTGCAAGCCCTGGCAGGTGGAGAACTGCGCCCTGATGTTTGAAGAGGGCTCGACAATTCCGTTCATCAGCCGCTACCGCAAGGAGAAAACCGGCGGAATGGACGACTCGACAGTAGCCGAAGTAAAGCATTGGCTCGACGTATATTCCGAGATGGAAAAGCGCAAGCAGACCATACTCACCACCATAGAGCAGGCCGGAGCCCTGACCGGCGAGCTTCGCCGCAAAATAGAGAACTGCGTCGATGCCACCGAACTCGAAGACCTTTATCTCCCCTTCCGTCCCAAGCGCCGCACCCGGGCAACAGCCGCGAAGAAACTCGGCCTTGAACCGCTGGCCGACCTTCTTTGGAACTGCCGCACCCGCAGCCCACGCGAAAGCGCAAAAGCTTTCGTAAAGGACAAGGTCGAAAGCACTGATGTTGCCCTTGACGGAGCTCGCGACATAATTGCCGAGCGCCTGAGCGAGACAGCCACCATACGCGAAGAACTGCGCTCAGTCTATCGCAAACGCAGAATAACCTCAAGCCTTACCCGCGCGGGCAAGAGCAATCCCGAAGCGGACAAATACCGCAGCTATTTCAGCTTCTCTATGCCACTGGACCGTATCCCGTCGCACAATCTGCTGGCTATGCTCCGCGCCGAGAACGAAGGGATTCTGTCTCTGGGTATTGATGCCGACCCGCAGCGCTGTGCCGACACAGTCTATCGCGGATGGCTCAAAACGGCCGCCACCCAAGCAGCCACCAACCAGCCCGCCACCCAAGCAGCCACCAACCGGCCCGGCACCCAAGCCACCAACCAGCCCGGCACCCAAGCCGCCCGCCAAACGGGCACCCCAGCCAGGCAGCCAAGCCCCGAGCTGAGCAGCGAGATGCGGAAGGCCAGCGAGGATGCCTTCGACAGGCTGCTTAACCCTTCCATTACCAATGAGATAATCAAGGAAGCCAAGCAAAAGGCTGATATAGAATCCATAAGGGTATTCGGAGAGAACCTGCGCCAGCTGCTGCTCAGCGCCCCGGTAGGACAGAAGCGCACCCTCGCGGTGGACCCGGGCTTCCGCAACGGCTGCAAACTTGCGGTCCTCGACGAACAGGGAGCTCTGCTTCACCACGAAATCATCTTCCCCCACCCTCCGCAGAACGAGAAAATCAAAGCCCTCGGCTCCGTGCAGAAAATCATAGACGGCTACGGCATACAGGCAGTGGCCATAGGCAACGGCACTGCGAGCCGCGAGACCGTAGATTTCTTCAAACGCATTGCCCTGCCGCAGGACTGCAAAGTATGGACGGTGAGCGAGGACGGAGCAAGCATATACAGCGCCTCCGAAGTGGCACGCAAGGAAATGCCGGACGAGGACGTGACGGTGCGCGGAGCTGTGAGCATAGGGCGCCGCCTTATGGACCCTCTTGCAGAGCTGGTAAAAATCGACCCGAAGAGCCTCGGAGTGGGACAGTACCAGCACGATGTGGACCAGACCCTGCTCAAGGAAAAGCTGGACAATACCGTAGAGTCCTGCGTAAACAGCGTAGGGGTGAACCTCAACACCGCCTCACCTTATCTACTGGCTTATGTAGCCGGCATCGGGCCTTCGCTCGCGGAGAGCATTGTAGCATACCGCAGCAAGCAGGGAGGCTTCCGCAGCAGAGCCGAGCTTCTTAAGGTCCCTAGGCTCGGAGCCAAGACCTTCGAGCAGTGTGCAGGCTTTCTGCGCATCCGCGGAGGCGAAAATCCTCTCGACTGCAGCGCGGTGCATCCGGAATCCTACCCTATAGTCCACAGGATGGCCCGCGACCTTGGGGTCAGTACGGCAGAACTCATAGGCAACGCCGCCCTGTGCGCCCGAATCAAGCCCGAAAACTATGTGGACGCAGACAAGGGCCTGCCAACCATTAACGATATCATACGCGAACTGGCCAAACCGGGAGTGGACCCGCGCGAAGAAGCCGGGACATTCAGTTTCGCAGAGGACATACGCGACATCTCCGACCTCAAGACAGGAATGGAGCTTCCTGGGATAGTGACCAACATCACCAACTTCGGCGCCTTTGTGGACATAGGCCTGCACGAAAACGGCCTTGTGCACGTATCCCAGATGGGACCGCGCGGCACCGACCCTACAAGGGTGGTGAAACTGCATCAGCAGGTAAAGGTGAAAGTTCTCGGAGTGGATACCGACAGGAACCGCATCAGTCTTCAGCTGATATCTCCTTCAGTTCCTCGCGATAGGCGCTGAGAATACGCGATTTCGAAATGAAGCCAAGATAATGGCGCTGCTCGTCGAGTACGGGCAGGCGCCAGGCTCCCGTCTTCTCGAACTTGTCCAGAACCGAGGACATCTTTTCATCCTTATCGACAACAGCAGGCGGCTGCTTCATCAGGTTATAGACGTGAAGCTTCTGGTAGGCCGCTTCATCGAAGAGGTGCTTGCGCAGGTCATCCATCTCCACCAGGCCCTGGAACACCCCGTCCTTGCCCACAACAGGAAAAACAGCCACAGTGCTCTGTGAAACTGTTGACATTATCTCGCCCAGTGAGGCATCGAGGTCCAGGCGCGGATATTTGTCCCTGACCAGTTCGGAAGTCTTCAGAAGGGTGAGCACTGCCTGGTCGGAATCGTGGGTGAGCAGTTCTCCGCTCTGCGCAATGCGTTTGGTATAAATCGAATAGCGCTCCCAGATACGGGTGACACCAAAGGACACGGTCGAAGCGGCAATAAGAGGAAGGAAGAGGTCATACCCTCCCGTCATCTCCGCGATAAGGAAGATGGAAGTCATAGGAGCCTGCATTACTCCGGCCATAAGCGCTGCCATTCCCACCAACACGAAATTCTGTTCCGGCAGGGTCCACAGCACGCCCCCGAAAGCGGCATTGATAAAACGCACCACCACGAAACCGACAATGGCACCTACGAAAAGCGTAGGGCCGAAAGTACCTCCCACTCCCCCGCCGGCATTGGTAAGGGTCATGGAAAGCACCTTGAGCAGCATCACGGCAACGAAAACCAGGATAATCCCGAGAGGGCTGTCCATCAGGAAGGCCAGAGGCGAAGAACTCATTCCGCCGGCTGCTCCGACCAGAAGCGAAGATACATCCTCGTACCCCTCACCGTACAGGGGCGGGAAAAGATAGACCAGAAGGCCCACTCCTAGCGAGCATATCAGCCACTTGAGCCAAGGCTTCTTCATCTTCGAAAAGACATCCTCGAGTTTGAGGGTAGTGCGAGTGAAATACAGGGACATCAGGCCGCAGACCACACCAAGTGCAAGGTAGAAAGGGATATTGCGCAGCACGAAAGGCTCCAGACTGCAGGTGAAGGAAGCGCCGACCCCCTGGAAGAGATATGCCACCACCGTTGCGGAAACGGTGGAGATGAGCAGCGGTGTCATTGAGGCGAGGGAAATATTGAAGAGCAATATCTCCATAGTGAAAAGCAGGCCTGCGAGAGGGGCCTTGAATATGCCCGCTACCGCACCTGCTGCACCGCAACCCACAAGAATCGTCACATTGCGGTACGAAAGTTTTGCCGCCTGGCCTATATTGGAGCCGATTGCAGCGCCCGTATAGACAATCGGGGCCTCTGCTCCAACGGAACCTCCGAAGCCGATGGTCAGCATTGAGGTAAGCACCGAAGACCAGGTATTGTGGGCCTTGATGCGGGAGTCGTTGCTGGATATGGCGACGAGCACCTTGGTCACCCCGTGACCTATGTTATCCTTGATAACAAAGCGCAGCAGCAGGGCGGAAATCGCCATACCTATGCCCGGGAGAATTATGCTCCAGGCGTAGTTGCGCTCCAGAAGAGGGTGTACAAGACCCTTGATGAGGTGAATGCCTTCCTGAAGAAGGATGGCTACAAAACCAGTGCAGAGTCCCACAAGGAGACTCAGCACCAACAGTTTTCTGGATTCGGTGGACCTAAGCATCTGCAGGGTCGTCGTCTCCGCCATACTGGGAGACATTGTCATCAGGAAGGGCTTCGCCCTCGCCTGTTGGAGCTCCTGCACCTGTCATCTGCTCCGTTCCAGCTTCTTCTTCTCCCTCAAGCCAGCGCTCGATATCGTCCGCGTCATCAACATCAACCTCGATTTTCACGAGATAGATTCCATCCGGAATCTCGATGGTGACAGCATAAAACGAAGTGCCGTCCGGCTTCGGATATTTGACGAGATCGTCAAGATAATCATTGAATCCGCGGGGATACTTTTCTGCAAAAGCCTCCGCAACTTCATCTGACATATTCTCGTACCTTACAACGTGTCTTTTCCTACCGTCTGTAGCCATAGTTATATGATATTTGATTGCGGTTGCAATATTAATCCTTTATTTGATAAAGAAAAAATTTTTCTGCGCTTTTTTCGCTTTTTGGTCGCGTTCCACGAAGACAGGCTTCATCGTGCGCGGGTCCAGACCGGTCCAGAACATCACCGAGGAGGTGGTCATAGGGGTAGGGGTGAAGTCCTGCACCTGCTCCATCCAAATGCCTCGCAGACAAGGATTTGAAGCGAGGCGCGCCATATCGGCACGAGTGCATCCGGGATGCGAGGAAATGAAGTAAGGCACCAGTTCGGTATGTCTTCCCTCCTCCGCATTGATTTTGTCGAATTCGGTGCGCAGGCGCTCGAAATATCTGAAGGAAGGCTTGCCCATATAGCCAAGAACCTTGTCTTCGGTATGCTCAGGGGCTACCTTCATACGCCCGGAAGTATGGCGGAGCATCAGTTCACGCAGATATTCCTTGGAGCTGCCGTCCACAAAACCGTCGGGAGTCAGGAAGAGGTCGTATCGTATGCCACTGCCCACATAAGAGTGGCGAATGCCCTTTACGGAATCCACCTCACGGTAGAGTTTCAGAAGGTCCGAGTGGTCGCGGTTCAGATTTGCGCAGGCTGCGGGGAAAAGGCAGCTGCGGCGGCGGCATATTTCGCATTTTGCAAGGTCCTTGCCGTGCATCCCGTACATATTGGCCGTAGGCGCACCGAGGTCGGAAATATTGCCGTGGAACTGCGGCATAGCAGCGAGCTGGCGCACTTCGCGAAGTATGCTCCCGTGGCTGCGGGACTGGATGAACTTGCCCTGATGGGCGGCTATAGTGCAGAAATTGCAGCCTCCGAAGCACCCGCGGTGGGTGATGATGCTGTCCTTTATCATATCATAGGCCGGAATCCGCTTGCCTGCGTAGCGCGGATGCGGCAGCTTGGTGAAAGGCAGGTCCCAGTAGGAATCCATCTCTTCGGTAGTGGCCGGAGGATAGGGCGGGTTGACCTGCACATAGCCCCCTGCCACAGGCTCGATGATAGTCTGCGGGTGGAGCATATTGGCGTGGGTCTCTATTTCATGGAAATTCTCCGCGAAGCAGCGCTTGTCCGCCTTGCAGCGCTCGAAGGAGTGCAGCACAAGGCTTCCCTCACCTGTCCTGGCCCTGCCCCTGCGGAAAAAGGCAAGCTGGGGAATGGTTTCAATCTGGCGGAGGTTGCGGCCCGACTCAATCGCTCGCGTAAGTTCGAGCATAGGCTTTTCGCCCATTCCGTAGCACAGCCAGTCCGCCCCGCAGTCCACCAGAATCGAAGGCATAAGGCAGTCATCCCAGTAGTCGTAGTGCGTCAGACGCCGCAGCGACGCTTCGACTCCGCCGATTACCACAGGCACCTGAGGGTAGAGGTTCTTGAGAATGCGGGTATAGACGCTCACGGCCCTGTCCGGACGCTGGCCTGCACGGCCATCCGGAGTATAGGCGTCATCGTGGCGCAGGCGCTTGCTTGCGGTGTAATGGTTAACCATCGAATCCATAGCCCCGGAATTGACAGCGAAGTACAGGCGCGGTGCCCCGAGCTTGCGGAAATCACGCAAATCGTCCCTCCAGTTAGGCTGGGGGACGATTGCTATGCGGTAACCGAATTTCTGGAGATATCTCGCTATGCAGGCTGTTCCGAAGCTGGGATGGTCCACAAACGCATCTCCCGTAAAGAAGATGATGTCTATGTAGTCCCACCCGAGACGCTGTACCTCCTTGACGGAGGTGGGGAACATATACGCTTCCATTGCCTTTTACATCCTGTACGGGAGTTCAATGCCAAGCAGACCCATTGCCGAGCGCAGTACCCTGGCGATATCACCTATGAGGCTGAGGCGCATACTGAGCAGCTCTGCATCAGGCTCCTTGAGAATCTGGGTATCGTGGTAGTACTGGTTGAACTCCTTTGCAAGCTCATAGCTATAGTTTGCAAGCAGCGCAGGCGAGAAGCCGGCTGCCGCTTCCTGAACCTTGGCGGGATAGGCGCTGAGGAGCTTGACGAGGCGCACTTCCTTAGGGTTGAGCTGTACGCTGTCCGAAACAGCAGGGGTCCTGCCTTCAGCTTCCGCCTTGCGCAGTATGCTGCAGATGCGGGCGTGAGTATATTGGATGAAAGGACCTGTATTGCCGTTGAAATCTATGCTCTCGCGCGGGTCGAAGAGCATGGTCTTCTTCGGATCCACCTTGAGTATGAAGTACTTGAGGGCACCGAGACCTATCATATGATAGAGCCTGTCCCTTTCCTCCTGCGGAAGGTCGGCGAGTTTGCCGCTCTCCTCGGAGGTAGCCTTGGCCTCATTGTACATATCTTCTATGAGGTCGTCGGCATCCACTACCGTTCCCTCGCGGCTCTTCATCTTGCCTTCAGGGAGCTCTACCATTCCGTAGCTGAGGTGATAAATCTGGCTGGCCCAGTCAAAGCCGAGCTTGCCGAGAATCAGCTTGAGCACCTGGAAGTGGTAGTCCTGCTCATTGCCCACCACATAGACGTGGGAATCGAGGCTGTATTGCGCGAAGCGGCGCTCTGCCGTTCCGAGGTCCTGGGTAATATAAACCGAAGTGCCGTCGCCGCGAAGCACGAGCTTGCGGTCGAGTCCGTCGGCAGTGAGGTCGCACCATACCGAACCGTCCGGGTCGGTGGTGAAGACGCCCATATCCAGGCCCTTCTGAACGAGTTCCTTGCCGAGAAGGTAGGTGTCGTGCTCATAGTCCACCTTGTCGAAGCTGATGCCAAGGCTGCGGTAGGTCTGGTCGAACCCTTCAAATACCCAGCCGTTCATCATTTCCCAAAGGGCGCGGACCTCGGGGTCGCCCTGCTCCCATTTGACGAGCATATCGTGAGCTTCCTTCATACAAGGGGCGGCCTTTTCGGCCTCGTCCTTGCTCAGGCCCTGCTCCACGAGCTGCGCGGTCTGCTGCTTGAGCATATTGCTGAAAGCAACATAGCAGTCGCCTACCAGATGGTCCCCCTTCTTGCCGGTGGACTCAGGGGTGGCGCCGTCAAAGAGCTGCTTCCACGCAAGCATAGACTTGCATATATGGATGCCGCGGTCGTTGACCAGGGTGGCCTTGATGACCTTGTTGCCTGCGGCCTGCAGGATGTTGGACACTGACGCTCCCAGAAGGTTGTTGCGAATGTGCCCGAGGTGCAGAGGCTTGTTGGTGTTCGGAGAAGAGAACTCTACCATTATGGTTTTGCCGGTGGAAGGCAGCTGACCGTAATTCTCAGCTGCATCGATTTCCTGAAGGGATTCCCTCCAGAAAGCACCGGAAAGGCAGATATTCAGAAAGCCCTTTACCACATTGAAGGAAGCTACTTCCGGACAGTTGTCTGTGAGCCAGTCACCGATGGCCTTGCCGGTAGCTTCAGGCGCGAGGTGCGAAATCCTCAGAAGCGGGAATACCACAAGGGTATAGTCACCTTCAAATTCTTTGCGGGTAGGGGCAACCTGAAGGGAGGCTGCGCTCACTTCGGCCCCGAAAAGGGCGGCTACGGCCTCTGAGGCCTTCGCCGCAAGAAACTGCTCCGCTCCCATTATCCGAGATAGGTTTTGAGAAGTTTGCTGGCAGACGGTTTCTTGAGCTTGCGTATTGCCTTTTCCTTTATCTGGCGCACGCGCTCGCGTGTGAGGTCGAGGTTCTCACCGATTTCCTCCAGAGTCATCTCCTGGCAGCCGATTCCGAAGAAGCACTTGACAATTTCCCTCTCGCGCGGAGTGAGAATCTGGAGTGCCCTCTCGATTTCTGTGCTGAGGGACTCGTTGTTGAGTCCGCGGTCTGCAAGCGGAGAATCATCGTTCGGAAGGACATCGAGAAGACTGTTGTCCTCGCCCTCCACAAACGGCGCATCGACACTGACGTGACGGCCTGAGACACGAAGGGTATCGGCGATTTTGTCACGGGGGATATCTATCATCTCGGAGAGTTCCTCGGTTGAAGGCTGACGCTCGTTCTCCTGCTCGAAGCGGCCGAGCGCCTTGTTGATTTTGTTCAGTGAACCTACCTGGTTGAGAGGGAGGCGCACAATGCGGCTCTGCTCTGCAAGAGCCTGGAGTATGGACTGGCGGATCCACCACACTGCATAGGAGATGAATTTGAATCCGCGGGTTTCGTCAAACTTCTCGGCTGCCTTGATGAGGCCGAGATTGCCTTCATTGATGAGGTCCGGCAGGCTGAGTCCCTGGTTCTGGTACTGTTTTGCAACGGATACCACGAACCTGAGGTTTGCCTTGGTGAGCTTCTCGAGAGCCGCCTGGTCGCCCTTGCGGATTCTCTGTGCAAGTTCCACTTCCTCTTCCGGTGATACCAACTCCTCGCGGCCTATCTCCTGGAGATATTTGTCCAGGGAGGCGCTTTCGCGGTTGGTGATGCTCTTTGTAATCTTAAGCTGTCTCATTTGTCATTAAAATACTTTACTGCTCCTTGGCGAGTGCGAAGAAGACTGACTTGCCGGAAGGGGTGAGTCCTTCTATGACTATTGCCCTCTTGGCCTTTGCAGCCTGATCCACTACATCCTGAGGCTTGCTGACAGGCTGATCGTTGACATAACGTATGATCAGACCGTCGGTAGCGCCGCTTGCAGCAAGTTTTCCGTTTCCGGCAGAAACCACTTCGACACCGTTCTTAACGCGCAGGGCGGAAAGGGTCTTAGGGTCTGCAGCACGCAGAGTCGCTCCATAGAATGCGACAGTACCGTCATCGAGTTTGGTTCCTGTCGGCTGGGCTTCTCCCTGGAAGGTGACCTTTACGGTCTTCTCCTTGCCGTCACGTACGAGAGTAACCTTTGCTACGTCGCCAGGATGGTAGCTGTTGACGATTTCCTGAAGTGATGAAGGACTCTGAATTGACTTGTCTCCAATCTTCAGGAGCACGTCACCCTTCTGAATACCGGCCTTGTCAGCTGCGCTGCCTTTGCTAACCTCAACAATATATACTCCCTTCAGCGAAGAAAGTTTCATTTCGGATGCAACTTTTTCGTCAACCGGGCTCATCATTACACCGAGTTTCGCCCTGCGCACGGAGCCGAAGTCGATAAGGTCGGCAACGATTTTCTTCACGATATTGGAAGGGACGGCGAAAGAATATCCGGTATAGGAGCCTGTCTGGCTGATGATTGCGGTATTGACACCGACGAGCTCTCCCCTCTTGTTGACAAGCGCACCGCCTGAGTTGCCGGGGTTAACGGCAGCATCGGTCTGGATGAAGGACTCGATTTTGAATTCACCGGTATAATTCGGCATTGAGCGGCCCTTGGCGCTGACGATTCCGGCTGTAATGGTGGAACGCAGGTCATAAGGGGAACCGATTGCAAGCACCCATTCTCCGAGACGGAGCTGGTCGGAATCCGCAAACGGGATAACCGGAAGTCCTTTGGCATCGATTTTAAGGAGTGCCACATCGGTAGCCGGGTCTGTACCCACTACGGTGGCATCATAGCTCATATCATTGTAGAGTGTGACCCTTACCTTGGATGCGTCTGCAACCACGTGGTTGTTGGTCACGATGTAACCGTCCTCGCGGATGATGACTCCGGAACCGCTTCCCTTGCGCTCACGGCTCTGAGGCTGAACCTCATCTCCGAAGAAGAAACGGAAGAAAGGGTCGCTGATCTGGTTGGACGGATAGTTCTGGTTGATGGTCACCTCCACGTAAACCACACCGTTGACGGCAGTTTCCGCAGCGTAGGTGAAATCCGGGTAATCCTGTGACTCTGACAAATTGGCAGCACTGAGTGGCAGTGCCGAGATTGTGACGGCTGCAAGGGCAGCCAAAAGTTTCATTCTATTCATTTCTATTGTGTATTTTAAGTGTTCTGAACTTTCCTTTATAATAAAGTCAAATAATATGCCACGCTTTTGAGTAAAAATTGCTACATTTGTGGACATACTAAAAACAACTGGATATATATAATATGGAATTCAACGTTTCAAGTGCAGAACTCCTCAAAGGACTCAGCGATGTGGCCAGGGCCATCCCTGCAAAGTCGCCAATCTCCATTTTGGAAAACTTCCTTTTCACCGTTAAGGACGGGAACCTCGAAATCACTGCATCAGACCAGGAACTCACACTCCGTACAAACATCAGCGTAGATGCAAGGGAGGATGGCAGCATGGCAGTGCCGGCCCATCAGATGATGGACCTCATCAAGGCACTTCCCGACCAGCCTATTTCCTTCAAAACCACTTCCGACAGCTCTTTCGAGTGCACCTGGGCGAACGGAAACTCATCCCTTCCTTTCTTCCCGGCCGAGGACTATCCTGAAATCAAGGGTGCGGGCGAGGATGCAAGCACTGTTGTTTTCCCTGCACAGGCCCTTGTTGACGGCATCAGCGGCACCATTTACGCTACAGCTGACGACGAAATGCGTCCAACCATGAACGGTATCTTCTTCGACCTCGACGAGCAGAGCAGTACACTCGTAGCTTCGGATTCGCACAAGCTTATCTGCTACACCGACACTGACCTGCAGAGCCCTGTCAAGGCCTCCTTCATCCTCCACAAAAAGCCTGCGGGAGTGCTCCGCGCAATCATAGGCAAGGATGTGGAGACTGTGGAGCTTTCCTTCGATGTCAACACAGCGGTCTTCAAGTTCGGCCCTACGATGATGGTCTGCCGCCTGATTGTAGGCAGATATCCGAAGTACCGCGACGTGATTCCTCAGAACAACGCCAATATCCTCAAAATCGACAGGGCCCAGCTTCTTAACACCGTGAAGCGCGTTGCAGTCTGCGCCAACAAGGCTTCCAACCACATCAAGTTCGACCTCAAGGCCGGACAGGTTGAAATCACAGCCCAGGACCTCGGCTTTGCGATTGCTGCCTACGAGAAGCTCACCTGCGACTACAACGGAGATGACCTGACTATCGGTTTCAAGAGCAGCTTCCTCATCGAGATTCTCAGCAATATGACTTGCGAGACCGTAGTGATGAAATTTGCGGATGCACGCAGGGCCGCCCTCATCGTACCTTCCGAAGAGGAAGCCGAGAGCGAGAAAATCTGCGGCATCATAATGCCGATAATGGTTTCATAAGAGTCTGCCGTCAATGGAACTCAATCTGCAGCGCCCCCTTTTGTTCTTCGACATAGAGAGCACGGGGCTCAACATACCCAACGACTCCATTATCGAGCTCAGCTTCGTGAAAATCCTTCCCGGAGGAGAGCAGCGCATCAAGACCTGGAAAATCAAGCCTTGGGACTACCTCAAACAATGCCAGAGGCCTATCGACCCTCAGGCTTCTAAGGTAAACGGGGTAACGGACGATATGCTCGTGGACTGCCCGACCTTCTACGAAGTGGCAGATGAAGTGGCTTCCTGGCTTGAGAACAGCGACCTTGCCGGCTTCAATTCAGCGAAGTTCGACCTTCCCATGCTCGCAGAAGAGTTTGAGAGGGCGAAACTCGCCGGCAAGGACCTGAAGGTGGACCTTCACGCTCCGAAGATGGTGGATGTGCAGAATATCTACCACGCAATGGAGCCGCGCAACCTGCGTGCCGCCTACCGTTTCTACTGCGGAGGAGAGGATTTCGACAATGCCCATACGGCTGAGGCCGATACCATAGCCACTTACGAAGTGCTCAAGGGCCAGCTGGACCGCTACCCGGATGTACTGAAGAACGATGTAGCTTCGCTCGCATCCTATGTCACAAAGAAAGCTGTTGACTTTGCCGGAATGATTGTGGTCGGCGAGGGCGGAGAGCCTACAGTCAACTTCGGCAAGCACAAGGGCAAGACGGTACGCGAGGTATTCAATACGGACCGCAGCTACTTCCGCTGGATTCAGGAGGGAGCCTTCACTCTCGACACCAAGCACCAGTTCGCCCGCCTTGAGGAAGAATACAACCGCGAGCGCCTGGCTGCCAAGTTCAACACAAAACTCTTCTAGGATGGGTTTGCTTCTGGCTTTTCTGCTTTCGGCAATGTGCATCTCGTTCCTCTGCTCCCTGCTGGAGGCAACGCTGATGTCCACTCCTCTTTCCTATGTGACTATGAGAGAGGAAGAAGGATACAAGCCTGCTGTCAAATTCAAGCAGTACAAGCAGGAGTCGTCCAGGCCTATTGCCGCCATCCTCAGCCTCAACACCATTGCCAATACCATAGGTGCTGCAGGCGTGGGCCAGCAGGCTACGATAGTTTTCGGAAGCGCGTGGTTCGGAGTGGTCAGTGCAATTACCACCATCCTGATTCTGGTTTTCTCGGAAATAATCCCGAAGACCATAGGTACCACCCGCTGGAAGTCCCTTATGGGTTTCACCACGGTAGTACTTACCGGCCTGATATATCTTCTCTACCCTGTCGTACGCCTGGTAGAGTTGCTGACCAATCTGATCAGTCCCAAGGAGCCGGATACTATGGTATCCCGCGAGGAGGTGAGCGCAATGGCAAATGTTGCCGAAGAAGGAGGAGACCTGGAGGAGGATGAGAATACCATTATCCAGAACCTCATCAATATGGACGAGGTGATTGCTTCGGACGCTATGACTCCGCGGGTCGTCTGCGACATAGCACCGGAAACTATGACCGCAAAGCAGTTCTTCAAGGACAAGCGCTACCTTCATCACAGCCGCATTCCGGTTTATGACAAGGATGAAGAATACATCACCGGCTACATCCTGAGGATGGAGGCCGTGCAGCTGATGGCAGAGGACAAGTTTGACGTGACTCTCGGCAGCATCAGAAGGGAAATACAGTCATTCCCTAAAGACAAGCCTCTGGATGAAATCTGGGATGTGATGATCGAGAAGGACGAGCAGATTTCGGTGATTATCGACGAGTATGGCTGCTTCCAGGGCATCCTGACCCTTGAAGATGTAATCGAGACCCTTATCGGTGACGAAATCGTGGATGAGATGGATACTGTCCGGGATATGCAGCAGCTTGCCCGCGACAAGTGGAAGAAGATAGCGAAAAAACTGCAACAATAAGATTTTTTATTATCTTTGCAGTCCCTTTGCCACATTAGCTCAGTTGGTAGAGCATCGCATTCGTAACGCGAAGGTCGGCAGTTCAAGCCTGCCATGTGGCTCAAAAGACAATTTTGAAATCCACAGTAGGATTTTCACACCAAGTTCCTGTAACGCGTACCGAACCCTCGGTGCGCGTACTCAGTTTCTGACGGGGCTGCAGTTCCACGGCGACAATATCCCCGACCCTGAGATAGCAGCGCGAAGATGCCTTCACAAGGGCCTCTTCAGCCATCTGCCGGGAGCCTTGCGAGCTGCGGTACAGTTCAACTCCATCCTTTTGGAGCACAAACTCGTTGCCTTCCACACCGAGAGTAACAGGATTGTAGATAGGGAAAGGAAGAAAAGAGGTTTTGTCCAGGCAGCTGGCGCAGGCAAAGCCTTCCTCGCTTCCGTCCAGCAGGTCATCCGGATAGAGCAGGACTCCAAAGCCTATTCCGTCATAATAGCGGGAAGCGAAGGCACGGCCTATGCTGCGCCCAGGCTTGCTCACCCTTGCGAAGAAAACGGGAGTCCAGCTCAGGCTGTTCACAAATTCCGGGAGATACACATCCTCATTGTCGCGCTCCCAGGTGGTGTCCGGGCGCACGATGACTTTTCCACTTGCTGTTATTACCGGGATATTCATAGATTTTGCTGATTCGGAGCACAAATTTAATCTTTATTTTTTGGAAAAGTGCTATCTTCGTGCATTATGAAAATCGGCAACAGAATCTATCCGGACTCTCCCCACGAGAGAATGATGAAAGTCAAGGTCAAGGACAGCAGCCAGGGCCGCTTCCAGTTTGACGAGAATTATCCATATTACGAAGACAGCCTCTGGTACAGGTTCAACAGGGCACTCTGCTCTTTCGTGCTCCATTTCCTGGCAATACCATATATAAAGGTAGCCAAGGGACTGAAGGTCGAGGGACGCGACATCCTGAAGAAATACCGCAAGGAGTTCGAAGGCGGAGCCCTGACCGTGTGCAACCACGTTTTCCTGATGGATGCGGTGATTGTGTGCCACGCTGTGCGCAAGTTCCGCTCTATGCACATCCCTATGTATGCCAAGCATTTCAACAACAAGGGCTTCTACTGGATGATCCACTCTATGGGCGGAGTGCCGGTGGCCGAAAGCATTGCCGGTATGCGCAAGTTCGACGAGGCTTTCGACAAGTTCCACGAGCGCAAGGACTGGATTCACGTTTTCCCTGAGGAGGTCCGTTGGGACTATTACCCTTACCTGAGGCCTTTCCGCAAGGGAGCTTTCACTATGGCCTACAAGTACAATATCCCTGTACTGCCTCTGGTTATCACTTTCCGGGAGAGAAAGGGCCTTTACCGCCTGTTCGGCTCCAAGGACCAGCCTCTTATGACGATAAGCATACTTGAGCCGGTCTTCCCTGACAAAGAAGCAAGACGCAAGGAGGAAGTGAACAAACTGCGCGAGCAGGCCCACAAGGAAATGGTCGAAAGGATGGGAGTGGACAATATTTGGCCTGCTGTCCCGCTGGACGAAGTCAGATAATCAAAAAATATTATTATCTTTGCAATGGGAAAGTCGTACACGACCAGCTCCCTCTGAACTCCCCCAGGACCGGAAGGTAGCAAGGGCAGGAGGTTGTAGCGGTGCGATGTGCTAAGCTTTCCCTTTTTTCGTATCCCCTTATGAAAGCAGATATCATAGTAATTGGAGGCGGCGCAGCAGGCCTGATGGCGGCCTGGGGCGCGGCTGATGCCCTTGTGTCGAAAGGAAGCGATGCGTCCGTGGTGGTGCTCGAGAAGATGCCCCGCGCCGCCCGCAAGGTGATGATTACCGGCAAGGGACGCTGCAACTTCACCAACCTCAAGGACTGGAACGAGTTCAGCACCCATATCCGCACCAAGCCGAATTTCGTCAAGCCTTCCTTCTTCAACCTTACTCCGCAGAAGCTCATCGACTTCTTTGAAGGCTACGGTATGCCTGTGATCGTAGAAAGGGGCGACAGGGCCTTCCCCGAGTCGCACCGGGCTTCGGATGTGGTGGACACTCTGGTCAGTGCGTGCTACAGCAAGGGGGTCAAGATCGAGACAGAGGCGGAGGTTCTGGAGGTGCAATATAGGCCGGAAGGCTTTACTCTCAAGCTGAAGGACGGGGGCGTGTGGACCTGCCGCAAGCTCATCATCGCAACCGGCGGGCTTAGCTACCCTACGACCGGCTCAACGGGAGACGGACTGCGCTGGGCCGAGGCCCTTGGACATAAGATAGTTCCTACCTTCCCTTCACTTACCGCGCTGGTGCCGAGAGGCTACAAGCAGCAGGAGGGCAAGGACCTGCACATAGACCGCAGCACCCCTTTTGCCGAGCTGGGAGAAAAGCTTAACGGCGTGTCACTCAAGAATGTAGGCGTGCAGCTGCTGGTCCAGGGAACCCTTGCGCAGGAGGAGTTCGGCGATATCGATTTCACCGACGGAGGGCTGGAGGGTCCGGTCGGATTCCAGATCAGCCGCAAGGCTGTCAAGTCGCTGGTCAACGGCTCGCGCGTGAGCGTACTTATAGATATGAAGCACGGCGTGCCTCTGGAAGAGCTGCTGGTACGGGTGCGCGAACTGTGGAAGGAAGTGGACCACGACCCCAGGTCCATCCGCCTGCGCGAAAAGGAAAAATGCCGCATCCTGCTGGGAAAACTTATGCCTTGGGACCTGATACCGGCCTTTACAGCCTGCCATCCCCAGATTATCACCCTCGAACGCAAGGGACGCAGCGACACCAAGGTTTGGGTCAATATGCTTGAAATAGCCAAGGCCCTGAAATGCTGGCGCTTCGATATCGCAGGCTATGTGGGTTACGAGCGCTGCGTGGTGACCGCGGGCGGGGTGAGCACCGACGAGGTGGTTGCCAAGAGCCTGGAATCCAGACTCATACCGGGCCTGCACTTCTGCGGTGAGGTTCTGGACCTGGACTGCGACACCGGAGGCTACAACCTGCATCTCGCGTTCTGCACGGGGCTTTTGGCCGGACAATATTGCGCTGAAGGAAAATAATCGTAACTTTGTGTTAATGGGTTATGTCAACACAGAGTCGTTTGAAAGGATAATAAAAGCTTACTATCCCAAAATAGTAGGCTTCGCTTCCCTGCTGCATTCCCGTCAGGATGCGGAGGACATAGCTCAGGATGTGTTCTCTTCACTCTGGAACAAACGCTCCAGCCTGGATTTCCCCGATGACGCCCACCTCAATGCGTACTTGATGAAAGCGGCACGCAGCCGTTCCATCGACAAGCTGCGCCGCAAAGCCTCGGGCTTTCAGACTGAGAGTCTCTCCTATATCAAAAAGCAGGAGCTCGAATGGTTTGAGGGCAGCTGCGAAGACCTGTTCGAGAGAATAGGCCGGAAAGACCTTTACGAGAAAATCATGAATCTTGCGGACGAATTGCCGGAGGACCGCAGAAGCGTGTTCCGCCTTTCGTATATCAACAATTTATCCGCAAAAGAAATCTCTGAGCTTATGAATATGCCTGTAAGAACCGTAGAAAACCATCTTTACCAGGCACTCAGATTTCTCCGGGACAGGATAGGACCTGCAGGCTTCGTGCTGCTCGTTCTCCTGTTTCCGAACTTTTTGTAAAAAAACAGCCCAAGTTCAAAGTATTTTTTCCTTCCGATGCGTTTATATATATGAATGCACCGGACCCAGTGCATATTATAAAACTGATAACAATGAATATATCCGATTTGCTTGATTACATCAGCGGCCGGGACAACTCCAGGGAAAAGGAGATTGAGTCCTGGCTGAGGGAGAGTTCCGAAAACCGGGAGCAGTATTTCCGTTTGAAAGAATTGTGGGCCCAGAAAACAGCAGAAGAGTTGTCGTCTCCGGCAGTCCTGGAGAAGGCAGTATCCGGAATCCGCTCCAGGATTCGCCTTGATGGCAGCAGGAAGCGCTACAGAAGGTCAACAGCCTTTGCCTGGAGCTTTGCGGCCTGCCTGATGCTGATTCTCGTGGCAGGCACTGTCGTAACCAACTGGAAAAGCACTCCGGACATCACGCTTGCCAACAACAGCGAGGCTGTGTCGCTGTATTCGCTTCCTGACGGAAGCCGTGCCTTCCTGAAAAGGGGTGCCAGCCTTTCCTACAGCAACAGTTTCAACACTGAAGACAGGTGTGTGAGCCTTAGCGGAGAGGCATATTTCGAAGTCAAACGGGATGAGCAGCTGCCTTTCGTGGTATCTACTCCCCGGACCAGGGTCAAAGTGCTTGGAACATCCTTCAATGTCAAGAGCGCAGAGAGTACGGAAGTGGTACTGGAAAAGGGAAAAGTTGCCCTGTGCGATGACAGGGACAGGAATATCGCAGAGCTGCTGCCGGGCAATATGGCAGTTGTGGCGGGGGACGGAAGCATCAGCCTGAGTGCGGTAGAGCCTTCGGACTACACCAAGTGGAGATACAACTACAGAGTATTTGACAGCTGCTCTTTCGACGATTTTGTCGCTTTGGCGGAAGAGAGGTTCGATGTACGCTTCATCTATGACCCTTCCAAGTTCCAGGACACCTATTTCCGTCTGGCAATCTCGGACAGCGATACTCTGGACGACATACTCTCGATGATGGAATACATCGCCAATCTCAAATACGAGAAGCGCGGAAGAAACATTTACATCAATTTACAATAATTAATAACCCTGCTAATTTCAGATGAAAAAGTTTTTTCTTTTAATCCTTAGCCTGATGACTCTTGCCTGGGGTGCGGCAGCACAGCCGAAGAGCGTCAATGTGGATGTCACGGGAAAGAAACTCGAAACTGTACTCAACGAAATCAGCGAGCAGAGCGGAGTAGTCTTTTCATATGAACTGAAGCTGAGCGATGTCAAAATCACGGTCAGCGGAAAGAAAAGCGGCTCCCTGAGTTCAGTCCTGGACTGGGTACTTTCCGGGACGGGCGTCAAATGGAAGGAAATCACTTCCGAAAGAATAGCCCTGAGCAAGGATACCGACTTTGAAAAGGTTCAATCCAAATCAGCAAAGAAGATTCGTGTCAGCGGAAAGGTAACCGATGCTACCGGACTGCCTCAACCGGGTACGGTTGTCTATCAGAAGAATGATATGACCAACGGCACGATGACTGACGCCGACGGTGCATATACCATTATGGTGCCTGAAGGCAAAACCATTCTCGTTTACAGCCTTCTCGGCTACAAGGATACCGAAGTCAGAGTGGACGGAAGGTCAGTAATCAATGTCACTCTCGAAGACGACACTACCCTGCTTTCCGAAGTGCTCGTAGTCGGCTACGGCACCCAGAAGAAGGAGTTTATGGTGGGTTCAGTCTCTCAGGTCAGCAGCAAGGACCTGCTCAAGGCACCGAACACCAATGTTTCCACTATGCTTGCCGGAAGGCTTGCAGGTGTAACTTCCGTTCAGACCACAGGTATCCCGGGAGGAGACCAGGCCAACATCCTGGTTCGCGGACTTTCAACCTTCAACAATGCTTCCCCTCTGGTGATTGTGGACGGAGTGGAGCGCAGTATGAACTCCCTCAACCCTAACGATATCGCTTCTGTCACCGTGCTCAAAGATGCTGCGACAGCTGCCATCTACGGAGTCAAGGCGGCAAACGGTGTGATTCTCGTAACCACCAAGACCGGTACCGAAGGATCCATCAACATCATTTACGACGGTTCGGTTTCTTTCGACACCAACACCGTCACTCCGGACCTTCTCAATGCCGAAGAATACATCTACTGGCACAACAAGGCACGCGAGATGGACGGACAGGCGCCATATTGGACTGAGGAAAGAATCGCATCCCTGAAGGAGCGCGGCCTCTATGGAGAAACCGACAACTGGCACCTGCTCTACAAGGATTTCGGTCTCACACAGCAGCACACCGTCACCGCAACGGGAGGAACCGACAAGATGCATTACTACACCTCCATAGGTTATCTCGGACAGGAAGGTATTATGCGCAATACCTCCTACGAGCGTTTCAATGTGCGTGCAAACATCACCGCCAACCTGGCCAAGGGACTGAAATACAATATCAATATGTCTGCAGCCAATGCAAACAGAAATTGGCCGGGACTTTCGATGCGCGACTCCAGAAGCGGCTGGCAGGGAGAGTTCTCTCCTCTGCGTCAGGCCTGCTACGCGATTCCAATCCTGAAGAGCACCTACGAGGGTCTGCCTCTGGGTTTCACCAACGGCACCTACACCTACACTCCTGAAGCTGCCAACAACACCGGTTTCCAGCAGACGGACCAGTGGATGGCAGAAATCCGCTCAACTCTCGAGTATGACTTCAGCGAAAGCGGCTTGGGCTTCCTCAAGGGTCTCAAGGCAGGCATCAACTTCGCCTACAATCTGGATTACACCCTCAACCGCAACTATCTGGAGAGTTTCGAGCTGTACAGCTACGATGCCAACACCGACCTTGTCACCAAGAAGGTATCCCTGGGAATAGCCGAGAACAACTTCAACAAGTCGCACTCCGTAGGCTACAACGCCACAATTCGTCCGCAGCTTACCTACGACAGGGATTTCGGCAAGAGCCACGTGAGCGGAATCCTGCTTGCCGAGCGCTACACCTACCACGGAGACACTATGACAGGACTCAAGTCCGGCTACACCGACGGTTCCCCTATCGACATCTCTATGGGTATGAAGGACTCCTCCTCTCCGGTTTCGGGAAGCTACAGCAATGCGGGAAGTTTCTCCATAGCGGGCCGCCTCGGCTATGCCTATGACAAGAAATATCTCGCTGAATTCACCTTCCGCGAGGACGCATCCTACAAATTCTCTCCTGAGAACAGGTGGGGCTTCTTCCCTTCCGTTGCTTTGGGATGGGTAATCTCCAATGAAGACTGGATGCAGGACATCTATTGGCTGGACCACCTCAAGCTGCGCACTTCAGCCGGTGTGCTCGGTTCGGACGATGTGACTCCGTATCTCTTTATGCAGAGCTACAAGTCCACTGCGCCGACCTACACTTACATCATCGACGGCACTCCGAACTATACTTTCTACACTTCCGGCTATGTGATGGACGGCCTGACCTGGTCAAAGACCAAGTCCGCCAACTTGGGTATAGAGTCCAAGCTGTTCAGGAACCGTCTATCCATTGACTTTGACCTCTTCTACAAATACACCACCAACATTCTGGAATACGCCCCTACCGGCACATATTCTCCATCCCTGGGAGGAAACAACCCGTCCTGGAAGAATTCCGGTATCGTGGACAACAGGGGCTTCGATATGACCCTGAGCTGGGGTGATGTGGCCGGAGATTGGGCTTACACCATTACCGGCATCGTCAGCTATGCCCACAACAGGGTACTCTCCGCAGAGATTACCGACGACCACCCGTCCTACCGCTCGGTCATCGGCCAGCCTATGGGATCGATTTACGGCTTCCACGCCACGGGCCTCTTCCAGAGCCAGGAGCAGGTCGACGCCTACCCTACAGCTCCTTCCGGTTCCGCAATACTCGGAGCCATTATGTACGAGGATGTCAACGGAGACGGCAAAATCAGCAGTACCGAGGACTTCGTGAAAATCGGCCGCAGCAGCACTCCTGAGATGACTTTCTCCCTGAATTTCGACCTTTCCTGGAAGAATTTCTCACTCAGCGCGCTGTTTCAGGGAGCCACCCTGTGCAACTACTGCCTCAACGGTACCTGGAACAACGGCAATATGGACTCCACCATGTACACCCGCACCTTCTACGGCGGAGGCAACACTATGCGCTACCTTGTGGAGGGTGCCTGGACTGACGAAAACACCGATGCCAAGTATCCGCGCCTTACCGCAAGCTACAATGCCAACGATGCCTGGACCTCCTCCTGGTGGGTTCGCGACGGAAGCTATGTGCGTCTGAAGAATATGCAGTTCGCCTACGAGCTTCCGAAGAAAGTCCTGAACGCCACACCGCTGAGCGGACTCAGGCTCTTCCTTGCAGGAACCAACCTCTTTACCATTTCGGCTTTCAAGTACATTGACCCTGAGAACCCGGGAATCAATAACGGCTACTATCCGCAGCAGCGTACGGTCAGCCTCGGAGTCAAAGCAACATTCTAACGGACTGAAGGATTATGAAAAAGATATTGAACATACTTTCGATACTCGCAGCCGGAGCCTTGCTCTGCTCCTGCGAAGGTTTTATTTCCGATGCCCTCGACATAGACCCTTCCGACCGCTATTCGGCTGAGGCCGTCTGGTCTTCCGCATCATCTGCCGACCAGTACCTGCTGGGACTTTACAACCTGATTAAGGAAAATACCGGCAATGTCGGCAGCGACGGCAATATGGTAGGCTTCTGGGATGCCTATTCTGACCTGGTGAAATCCAACTCCTGGGCCGAGTACAACCATCCTTTCAACAGAGCCTTCCTCCAGGCTTCATCCTTTGACGGACAGAGTGCAGGATGCTTCGAGTGCTGGAGCAGCAATTACGAGAGAATACGCAGATGCAACGAGTTCCTGCGTGACGCTCCGGTTTACGGACCGAAGCTAGGTGCTGACTACGCGAAGACACGCAGCGCCGAGATGAAGTTCATCCGCGCAATGGCCTACTTCCGCCTTATGCAGGTTTACGGCAAATGCATCATACGCGACAAGGTTGACGGACCGGCAGAGAATGACAAGGGCTTTGCCAGCGCAAGGGAAACCTGGGATTTCATCGAAGCGGACCTCAGGGAAGCCGGCAACAACATCGCCACCGATCTTCCTTCCGGAAGGCTTACCCGCGCCGCCGCCTGGGCATATCTGAGCCGCGTGGCTCTCTACGCCGAGGATTGGGATGTGGTGACCGAGGCCGCAGACTCTGCCCGCCGCTACGGAGCCGCTCTCGACCCTGTTTATGCGGATGTATTCGAGAACCGCACCAGCGTGGAAAATCTCTTCACCATTGAATTTATGCAGAACAAGCTTACCCACAGGGCAGATGTATTCTTCCGTCCTCCTGGAGATGCTGCCGAAGGTTCTCAACATGCAGGTGCAAACATCTATGCCGTATTCAACCCTACTTCCGAATATGTGGACAGTTTCGAAATGGCTGACGGCACCCCGTTCGATTGGGCGGTGCACGGCGATGACCCTTATACCGGACGCGAGCCAAGATTCTATGCTTCAATACTTTACAATGGAGCAAAGTGGGAAGGGCGCACTATCGAGACCCACGACACCGGAAAGGACAAAATCGTGGAATTCACCACCACAGGTGCAGCCGGCTCCACCATCACGGGCTACTATCTTCGCAAATTCATTACCGAAGGCCAGGACGGTTGGGAGAAATACGGCAGCGACCATTTCGCCATCCTTATCCGCTACGCAGAAGTGCTGCTCAACGAGGCTGAGGCTTATGCGATGAAGGGCGACTTCGACACCGCATACGAGCGTCTCAATCAGGTGCGCACCCGCGTGGGACTTCCGGGCAAGAGCGGTTCTGACCTTGAGACCTTTATGAAGGACCTGCGCCACGAAAGAGTTGTGGAACTCGGAGGCGAGGGACTCCGCTTCTGGGACCTCAGGCGCTGGAAGATTGCGGTATGCGAAAAGTCCGAGGACAGCGTAATCGACGGCAAGAACTATCACGGCTGCTGGATTACCAAAAAGGAAGACGGAAGCTATGACTACAAGCAGGTTGTGGTGGACGGAGCCAATATGGTTCACTTCTTCCCTGAGAGATATTACGCTTTCGCCATTCCAATCACCGAGTTCTCCAACAATGGGGCAATCGACGCCCTTACTGACAACAACCCAGGTTGGTAATATAATATGGAAGCTATTATGAAAAAGATACTTGCACTTGTTTCAGCAGCCCTGCTGGCCCTTGGCCTTACGGGATGCACGGACCCGATGAAAGGGGATTTTCTCCACACCGACACCACCATCAGCGCCATCTATATGTCACCTGCCACCGGAACCTCTTCCGTGAGCGTTGCCGGAGTGATAGACAATGAGGCCGGCACAATCAAATTCACCGTTCCTAAGGCGAAGAGAAAGGACATCGACATCTCTGAAGTCAAGCTCAGGGCTACAGTAGGCTTCGATGCCTACGTCACCCCTGTGCTCACAGGCATCCACGACCTTTCGGAGCCTTTCGATATTACTGTAACCCAAAAGATGACCGGAGAGCATAAAAGCTACACTCTCAGCGCATCTTACGAAAAATGACACACAACTTTTTAATCAATTATAGCAATGAAAAGGAATTATTGGTATCTGGCAGCGCTTGCAGCATTGAGTCTTGCAGCCTGCACCCCTCAAATGAACGAAGGTCCGAACCAGGATGACGGAAAGCAGGAAGAGCCTAAGAGCACAGCCTGCAAGCTCTCATCCTTCACCGTGAATGTAGGAGAAAGCACCATCGAGGCTTTCATCGACCAGGCCGAGAAAACTGTCGAAATCACCTATATGCCGGCTGAGTACGAGGCTCTCGCCTCAGCTACCGCTGTGGTGACCATTTCCGACAAGGCTACTATCTCACCGGACCCTGCACAGCCTACAGACTACACTGCAGGTCCCGTACAGTTCACAGTGACTGCAGAAGACCCTGAATACAAAGCAGTTTACACCGTAAACCTCGCTGAGGCAGAGTTCACGGAGAAGGCTGAATTCAAATGGTACAAGACCTACGGCGAGCTCGGGCTCAATGCTCCGAACACAGGGCAGTGCGCCATCGCATTCTGCGACGTTGACAAGTTTGCCTACAACAGCCTCGATGTGTTCGACCTCGAAGGCAACAAGCTCGGAGTCCTGAATACCGACGGTATCCCGGGTCTGGACACCTACAATGGACAGCTCGGCTCAATGTCCAATGACGAGAACGGTGTGCTCGTTGCCTGCTGCTGCTACGGTGGAGCTAACGATGCTGCTACTGTCCATACTTCAATCTACGCCTGGATTGACGGTTGGGACAAGGCTCCTACCCTTATCTACGGTCCTACCGAATACCAGTGCTACTTTATGTCCGTAGCAGGAGATGTTACCGGCAAGTTCATCGTCAACCTCCGTACAGGAGTTTCCGCTCCTCCACAGATGCATCACGTGCTTGTGTATGACGGAAACGGCTATGTTGCCGGTGAGAACATCACCTGGTACGGTCCGTTCATCAATCACCCTTCCAACGACGGATGCTGGGGCCAGCAGCTCTCCTTCTTCACCGCAAATCCTGAGGACGGCTTCGTATGCTGGGATTCAGCAGGTGCTGCAGAATTCGGAGAGACCGGCAACTCATCCAGCGCCTTCTATGTTTACGACGGACTCAGCGCATACATCGAGCAGTTCAACAGCGGAGATATACACGAGACCCCGCTCAAGGGCGGAGTCAACTGGGTTGACTGGGATGCAGACGGACGCTTCTTCGGCTACGGAAACTTCTCTACCGGACACGTAAAGGCATTTGTTTACAACGGACAGAAATATGTACTGGCCTGCAGCTCATCCTGGCCTTGCAACTGGATTACTATCCAGAAGGCTGACAATCTGGTCGAGGATGACGACACCACCGACGATGTGGATGAGTCTGATGCAAACTACTTCCTCCCTACCCAGATTATCGAGCAGGCTGCATCCTGCTATCCTAGCGGAGCTTATGTGTTCGACCCTGCTACCGGTACCGGACACGTGCTCGTTGCCTCACAGGCAAGCTGCGTTGTGTCTTACGATATGATTACTGACCGTATCTAAGCAAGATGAAGACATTCGCAACCCGAGTGGCAACCATACTTGCCGCAATTCTCTCTCTGGCCTCCTGCTCACAGCAGAAGGCCGGAGAAAAAGAAAAGTACATCTGGGTGGCAGTGGATGCCAATTTCGAGAGATTCTCGGACAAGGACTCCATTGCGTGGTATCTGGACAAGGTTAAGGACACCGGTTTCAACAATGTGGTGGTGGATGTCAGAGGAGTCGAAGGCGACGTCCGCTACAAGAGCGCCATCTTCGATGAAATGAAAACTTGGGAAGGTTACACCTTCGAAGGCGATTGGGACTATCTGCAGTATATGATAGACGAAATCCACAAACGCGGGATGAAGGTAACCGTTTCGGCAACCGTCTTCCCTCTCGGCTCACCTTGCCGGAGGGAAGGACCGGTTTACCGCAACCCTGAGCTCAAGAAACTTACCTGCGTGCAATATGGCCCGCAGGGACTCTCGAAGATTGAAGACGACCCCAGTCAGGTAGCAGCCTTTATGAACCCTCTGCTTCCCGAGGCTCAGGAATTGGCTATGTCCTGCATCAGGGAACTCTTCGAGAATTACGATTTCGACGGCTTCTGTCTGGACTACTGCCGTTTCCCGGGACCGCAGGCAGATTTTTCGGATGCCAGTCGGGAAGCTTTCGAAATTGAATTGGGGCAGAAAGTCGAGCACTGGCCTGAAGATATCTTCACCTGGTCAGAGGATGGGGAAATTGTCCCGGGGCCTTACTACAAGCAGTGGTGGAAGTTCCGCAGTCAGATTATCAGGGATTTCATCGCCAAGGTAAAAGAATACAAGGATTCCGTAAAGCCGGAAGTATCACTGGAATACTGGGCAGCATCCTGGCTCCACGGCCTTTACAGGCAGGGTCAGAACTGGGCAGCTCCGGGCGCTCCTTACTACAGGGAGTACTGCGACAGCTGGGCTTCCGAAGATTACGGACAGACTGGCTTTGCCGACCAGCTTGATGTGTTCATCAGCGGCACCTATCTCGAAAGGGTGCGCGGTCTGGATGACAACGAGTCCATCGAATACGGCCTTGCGCGTTCCCGCAGGGATGTGGAAGGCAAGTGCAAGATGGTCGGCTCGTATGCCGTTTACAATGGTTTGGACTACGAAGATGCCACCTATGTCTGCATGATGGAATCGGACGGAGTGATGGCTTTCGACATATGCTACTTCCCGACTCACCCTTATCTCTGGGATGACATCAAGAGAGGTATAGACAGGGCCGAGAAGGAGCTCAGAATCAGAAAATGATGAAAAAAAGCATATTTGCACTGCTGCTCGCGGCAGCTCTGGCCTCCGCCTTTATGCCTTCCTGCACCAAACAGGAGGTAAAGCCGGGCGGTGACCAGCAGGACACCACCGAAAGGGATACCTCTGAAATCAAGGACCCCGTTGACAGCAACTACATTGCCCCGGGAGACACCGTAAGGCAGAAGCCTATGGTGATGTGGATTGATGCTTCCGCGAACTTCGACAGGATGAAGGACAAGAAGAGCATCAATGCCACTCTGGACAAAGCAGTGAAGTACGGTTTCAACGGCATTGTGATTGATGTGAAGCCTTGCGAGGGTACGGTGCTCTACGACAGCGAGTTCCTCGACCCTTACAAGCTCTCGATTGAGGAAAGGGGCTTCGACTATCTGGAATATATGATTCAGGCTGCCAAGCAGCGCAATCTCAGAGTGGAGATTTCCACTACCATTATGACTATGGGCAATGTGGTCAGCCGCAAGGGCCCTCTTTTCACCGACCCTGAGATTGCCGAGGCGGAGTGCATAGAATACACCCCTACCGGACTGCACAAAATCAGCGAGAACCCCAACGCCTTCGGTGCGGTGAACCCTTGCCATCCCAATACGATGAAATACATCAAGAAGATGATAAAGGAAATCTTCACCAACCCGAAATACGAGTGTGTGGATGCTTATGTGCTGGACTACTGCCGCTATATGAACTTCAACAGCGACTTTTCCGACTACTCGCGCGAAAAGTTCGAGGAGTATATAGGCGAAAGCGTGCCGAACTGGCCTGAGGACATCTACACCTTCAATTCGGATTCCTTCAGTTCGTACTGGGATGACTTCACTCCGGGCAAGTATTACAACCTCTGGATTGAATGGAGGGCTCAGGTGATTCACGATGTGATAGCAGAAATCCGCACCACCCTCAAAGAGATCCGTCCTGATGTGGACCTGGAAGTATGGGCCGCCTCCTGGGGACCTCTGCCTGCCACCGGCCAGAACTGGGCCAGCCCGAAATACAAGGCAGTGAATCTCAACTGGTGGGCTACCGAAAACTATTACAAGACAGGATATGCCGACCTTCTGGACACCTTCCAGCTCGGAGCCTACCTCAACAAGGTCAACGGAATGGACCCGGAGACCATAGAATATGCCCTGTACAAGTGCAACAATATGCTTATGGGAGATTGCAACTACTGGGGCACCTTCTCGGTTGCCAGCCGCGAATTCGATTCGGAAGCCGCAGCCTATCTGTGCCTTACCAAATCTCCGGGCTGTATGGTCTTCGACCTTGTGCACATATCGACCTGCGGGCACTGGAACAAACTCAAGGCGGGCGTTGACCGGGCTTGGGAAAAGCTGGGAGTCAACTCCCCTCTAAAATCTAAAACTCTCAATGAAGAATAAACTCTACTGGGGAATGCTGCCGGCTCTGGCAGCATTTTCCGCCTGTCAGAAGGAGAAAACTCCGGCTCCGGAGCCTTTCCGGGAGGCTACGGTACTGGAAATAGCGGATGCGCGTTTCACGGCAGTGAACAGCGGTGACAGCAAGACTTTCAGGCTCAATGTGGACGGGGATTACGAAGTTTCCGTGCAGAACGGGGAGTGGCTGACCACTGACCCATCGGACAGCAGCATCACCGTTACCGTTGTAGGACCTCTGAGCGACAGCGAGGAGCGCACAGCCCTGGTCACCCTCAAATCCGGCAAACTGGAGGAGAGCATTCCTGTGGTCCTCAAGAAATCTGCTGCAATCGACTGGAAGTTCAAGGAGGGCTACACTGAGGGAGGCAATATGGCTACCTTCGACAATACAGCCTTCGGCTTTTGCACCGCTTCCTTTACCCACGAGGCGGGAACTTCACCGCTTTCGGGCTACGGAAGGGTGGATTTCGCTTCCGATGCGGCATTTGTCAAAAAGATGGCCGACGGCTTTACGCTCGAAAGCATATTTGCCGTTGACGAGCTCCCGTCTTCCGGTTTTATGAGCGCTATCGGCTGCCTGTACAACGGAGGAGCAAGACTGGGCGTTAGCGGAAAGGACAGCAACGGAAGAATTGTAGCTGAGCTTTGGGCTGGCGGCAAGCAGGTAAGCCTGTCTTCAGGCAAGGGAGTCAGAACCGGAGTTTATCACCACGCCGTGCTCTGCTGGGATGCAAGTGCAAAGATGGCAAGGCTGTGGGTGGACTCAGAGATGGTGGACAGCTGCAAGGCCGAAACATTCTCACTTCCGGCAGCCAAGACAGCCCAGTGGCTGTGCATAGGCGGGAATTGCAGCAAGAGCGATCCCGAGTGCGCCTGGAACGGCGAAATAGTACTCGCCAAGGTGCACGATGCCGTCTTTGATTCCGCCGAAGTGGCAAGGCGTTTCGCCAAAGTACCTCAGGACGCGACTGCGCACTGCACCGGTCTTCGCAAGGTCAGCTTCATCCCCGAATGCGCAATCGCGGACGGGTCAAGCTTCAAGCTCTCTGCGGACGGCCTGCTGCCTTCCGACAGAATAGCACTTTATGGCATAAGCACCGGCAGTTGCCTTGACGGGGAGTGCAGCATTTCAGATGGAGTTGCGACAATCAATGCTGCAGTCGGGGACGGAGCCTACAGGGTGGATTTCACCAGGGACAATCTCACCACCCCTCTGGGAGTAGTGGAATTCAGGCTGAGCGAGCCGTCCTGCGTATCACGCAGGCCAAAGGTTATTGCCCACCGCGGGGTGCACAACAGCGGAGCACCGGAGAATTCTCTCGAAGGCCTGAGGCTTGCCCAGCAGGCCGGCTATTACGCCTCCGAAACCGATGTATGGCTCAGCGCTGACGATTCGCTTATGATTAATCACGACGGCAGGATAGGAGGCTATGATGTGCAGACTACCTCCTATGCCACCCTTCGCACGGTGAAACTCTCCAACGGAGAAACTCTGCCGAGCCTTTCGGAATACCTCACCCAGGCCGGCAAGTCCGAAAGCACCAAGCTGATAATAGAAATCAAGGACCACTCCACCACCGAGCGTACACTTGAGGCCACTATGGCTACGGTGCAGATGGTGGAAAGGATGGGTCTTAAGGACAAGGTCGAATATATCGCCTTCAGCTACGATGCCTGCCTGCTGATCCGTCAGCTGGACCCTCAGGCCACCATAGGTTTCCTCTCCGGCAACAGAGAGCCTGAGATACTGAAAGAAGACGGAATCGACATTATGGACTACTCTATGTCGGTTATGCTGAACTCCAAGCCTGAGTTCGTGGACCGCGGCCACAAACTGGGAGTTGAGACCAATATATGGACGGTCAACGACAGGGCTACCATTATGAAGTGCATAGCAGTATGTGCTGACTACATCACCACCGACTACCCGGAGCTGGTGGAAGAAATAGCGGACAAGCTGTTCTAAGCTATTACAGCGGAAAATATGAGTTCAGGAGCCTCGGCGTCTATGGCGTCCGGGGCTTCATTTTCGCAAAGGTGGAAGGCTGCGAACTGGCCCGGGGTGATGCTGCGCTGGGAGCGGTCGAAGACGACATATATTCCGCTATTCTTATAATAGACGGTAGCGTCCTGCAGAGGCTGGCGGTAGCGTATGCGCACACGCACGCGGCGCTGCTCACCTGCCTTCATTTCGTAGCAGGGGCGCATCCAGTGCATATCTTCCGGAAGCAGACGCATTACCTTGCGGTAGAGGCCCTCATGTTCCTCCCCTTCTCCCACATAGACGCGGTTGCTCTGCACGTCGGTGGCAATGACGAAGACGGGGTTCTTGTGACCGCCTATGCCGAGGCCCTTGCGCTGCCCCAGAGTGTAGAACTGGGCGCCTTCGTGCTTGCCGGCAACGACGCCCCAGGGGTTGAAGCGGTTGCGGGTCTTTTTCTTATGGTGCGAACCCCCGCGGTAAGTTTCGGTCGTAAATACTATGTCCGAATAGTCATAAGGCCGGCTGAGTTCGAGCAGATCCTCCTCGGACCAGCTTTCCACCGGACGGGAAAGGATTTCCTTCTCGCGGGCATGCTTTGCGGAGTCGGCATAATATTGAGGAAAAACCTCAATCACCTCTCCTTCAACGCTTTTGAGCTTCTGCTGCAGGAAGACAGGAAGGTCCACCTTGCCCACAAAGCAAATGCCCTGCGAGTCCTTTTTGTCAGCGGAAGGCAGGTCGGCCTCCTGCGCGAGGCGGCGCACTTCGCTTTTGCAGAGATCCCCTATCGGAAATATGGCGGCGCGCAGCTGCTCCTGGCTGAGCTGGCAGAGGAAGTAGCTCTGGTCCTTGCCGGGATCCACACCTTCCAGCAGGCTTACAGTGCCGTCGGGGTTCTCCCTTCTGCGGCAGTAATGCCCTGTGGCAACTGCATCTGCACCAAGCTTTCGGGCAGCTTTGAGGAAGGCGTCGAACTTGATCTCGCGGTTGCAGAGCACATCCGGATTGGGGGTTCTGCCGTGTTCGTATTCGGAGAACATATAGTCCACGACCCGCTTGCGGTACTCCCCGCTCAGGTCCACGAAATAGAAGGGAATCCCCAGCTTGCGGGCGACCAGTTCGGCTACGAACTTGTCCTCTTCCCATTCGCAGTCACCGTGCAGAGTCCCTTCGGTATCGTGCCAGTTCTGCATAAACATAGCAAAGACATCATAGCCCTGCTGCTTCAGAAGCAGAGCGGCAACACTGGAGTCAACTCCTCCTGAAAGTCCGATACAAATCTTCATACAGGGAGCAAAGATAACGACTTCAACCCATTATTCATCCCCATATCAAGACCAATTAAGATGAAATTTGTATTTTTGTGTTTTAAAGCTTTCAATATGATTGATGAAATGCGGCAACTCTTTGACGATGCCGGTGCCCTTCATTTCGATGAAGCGTACAACAAATGGTTTCGGATGGACGAGGTCTCCGAACAGGCCGTCCGTGAATTCAAAGAGAAAGCCGGTATCTCCTCATTAGCACCCACTACTGAACTCTTCCGGAATCTTGGATTACTTGGCCCCAAAGATGAAATTTCCAATGTTGTTCCGATGTTATTCTCCGATGAGTGCGGCAAACGGATACCCCAGGCAGTCATTCGCTGCGTTCTCTTCAAGGGAACAAACAAGGTCCACATTATCGACTCCAAGACCATTGGAGGCCCGCTTCTCAACCAGTACAACGAGACTACAAAATGGCTGAAGCAGCGCCTTGCCGTCGAATATATCATGGACGGCTTCAATCCGCGCATCGAGAAGTGGGAAATTCCGTTAGACGCAATAAAAGAAGCATTGACCAACGCTCTTTGCCATCGTGATTACTACGACACAGCTGCCAACATTATGGTTGAGCTCTACGATGACAGGCTTGAAATATCCAATCCAGGAGGTCTCCTTCCCATTGTAGCCAAGAATTTCGGACATATAAGCAAGTCCCGCAATCCAAAAGTCTTCGAACTTTTCACCAGAATGGATCTTGTAGAGAAGGTCGGCTCCGGCATTCCGAGGATGGAAGACCTGATGAAGGAATCCGGTCTTCCCGCACCGGAATACCGTACCGAAGGGTTCTTTACAATAGTTCTCCACAAGAATAGACCGACACTTCCCAAAAATGTCGGAGAAAATGTCGGAGAAAATGTCGGAGAAAATACAAAGGAATCTCTCAAAGGAAAAGCTAAACGCGAAAAGGAAATCCTTGAGAATATTCGAATAAATCCCAAAATATCATCAGCCGAATTAGCAAAAATACTTAAGGTTGCAGAACGAACCATTGAGAGAGACATTGCCCGACTTAGGGAAACAAATAAAATTAAGAGGCATGGTAGTGACAAGGGTGGAGAATGGATTATTTTGTAATCAGTTCTCCGGTGGCAGGGTTTCGTGAGAATTGCTTGAAATAGTCCCACATTATGGCAGCCGGAATTTGTGCAAGAAAAGGAATATTCTCTTATTAATTGTTATTTTTGTAAACCATAAAACACTAACAATTAATTAACAGCAGTAAAATAAGTCAGCGGAAAGGACAGTTCAATCTGAACGATTTCAATAAAAACCACAAAAATGACAGACAGGAAACTGATATTATCTTACAAGGAATACACTTTTGACGAACTGTCCGGTGAAGACCGGCAGTTGGTTGAAGCAGCAGTCGGAGCTATGCGGAATGCCTATTCTCCATACTCCAATTTCAAGGTCGGTGCAGCCGTGCGGCTTTCAGACGGAAGCATTGTAATAGGCAGCAATCAGGAAAATGCAGCCTATCCTTCAGGACTGTGCGCAGAAAGGACTGCGATGTTTGCAGCCAGTGCACAGCATCCGGAGCTGGACATCAGAAGCCTTGCAGTTGCTGGAGGCCTGGACGGACAGCTAGAAGAGGTTCCGGCCAGCCCGTGCGGTGCCTGCCGTCAGGTGATGGCGCAGTATCAGCGCAAGGCAGGTGCGCCTCTCTCAGTGCTGGTAGTGGGGGCTGAATGCGTCTGGAAGTTTGACAGGGTGGACGACCTCCTGCCGTTCATTTTCGATTCGATTTAATCCTTAAGGCAGCAGGCAGTTGCGGCCCTGATGCCGTCAATCGCGGAAGATACTATCCCGCCTGCGTAGCCTGCGCCCTCTCCGCAAGGGAAGATTCCGGGTCTGGAAACATATTCCAGGCTCTGAGGGTCGCGTGGAATGCGCACGGGGGAAGAGGTGCGTGACTCCACTCCCAGAAGCAGGGCTTCATTGGTATAATAGCCTCCTATCTTCACTTTCGGAAAGGCCTTCTGCAGCCTGCGGGCTATGATGGGCGGAAGGGCTGTGTGCAGAGGTGCGCTGACCACTCCGGGGTGATAGGAAGACTCAGGAAGCGAAGCGGACAGCCTGCCTTTGCAGAAATCCTGCATACGCTGCCCTGGAGCCGCCATAGGGTTAGTTGCGCCGCAGCTTTGGGCCGTGCGGTACATCATCCTTTCCACCTCCTGCTGGAAGTCCATAAGGCGCATAGGGTCTTCGCCCGGCACATCTTCAGGCTCAATCTGGACTACGACTCCGGCATTGGCCCAGCGGGAATTACGCTCGGCATTGGACATTCCGTTGAGCACTACGCTCTCAGGCTCGGTTGAGGAAGGCACGAGTATGCCTCCCGGACACATGCAGAAAGAGAAAACTCCCCTGCCGTCCACCTGCTCGACGAAGCTGTATTCGGCGGCCGGGATACCCGGACGCCATTTGCCGTGATATTGGGCTTTGTTGATGAGGGCCTGAGGATGCTCCACTCTCACACCGAGGGCAAAGCCCTTGGCTTCAAGCGCACCGCCACCGCTTCTTAGCATTTCATACACATCGCGGGCTGAATGGCCGGTGGCAAGTATGACTTTCGGGGCGCGGTAGTGTGCGCCATCGGCGCAGTGCACCACGAAAGCTCCGTCTTCCCCTTCGATGGCGCACACCCGCGCCCCGAAATGGTATTCCCCTCCGTGAGCCTCAATGCATTTGCGTATGTTCTCCACAATAGCGGGAAGGCGGTTCGAGCCTATGTGCGGATGTGCATCATAAAGAATATCCTCTGAAGCACCGAAAGCCACCAGCTGCGTGAGCACTTCCCTGTTGTCCCCGCGCTTGGAGGAACGGGTATACAGTTTGCCGTCGGAAAAAGCGCCTGCACCTCCCTCCCCGTAGCAATAGTTGGAGTCGGGATTGACCACGCCTTCCCGCGAGAGCGCCGCCATATCGTATTTGCGCGCGTGCACATCCTTACCCCTTTCGAGCACTATGGGCCTGCGCCCGAGGGTAAGCAGTTTGAGGGCGGCGAACATTCCGGCAGGGCCTGCGCCCACCACTATCACGGGTTCGGCTCCGTGCACATCGCGGTACTGAGGGGCAGCGTAAGGAGTATATTCTTCGTCAGGGCCATAGACCTCCACCCGGTGGCGCAGCAGCAGCGAAGAGCCGCGCGCATCAAGACTGCGTTTCACGAGTACGGCGCGAAGGTCCCTGCGGTGAAACAGAGCCTCCACCCTGGACTGCACATCCGAAGGGCTGAGAGGGGAACTGAGGGGCGAAGTGAGTTCTATGGTCTGCATAGGTTCTACAGTTCTGCGATACGGGAAACCGGGGCTGCGTCCAGAGGGCAGCGCTCTCCTGCGAGGTAATGGAAATAGCCCGCAATGGCAATCATCGCAGCATTGTCGGTAGTGAACTTGAATTCAGGCAGATAGACATTCCAGCCGCGCTTTGCTCCTTCCTCGCTGATGCGGGTGCGCAGCCCGCTGTTGGCGGAAACGCCTCCGCCTATTGTTATCTCCTTAATGCCGGTCTGCTTTGCAGCCTTGACGAGCTTGTCCATAAGAATGTCTATAAGGGTCTTCTGGAAGGAAGCGCAGATGTCCTCCTTGTTCTTTTCCATAAAGTCCGGGTCCTTTGCCATCTCGTCGCGCACAAAATACAGCAGCGAGGTCTTGACTCCGCTGAAGCTGTAATCCAGCCCCGGGATATGAGGCTTGGCGAAGCTGAAACGCTTGGGGTCACCCTGCTTGGCGAGCCTGTCTATAATCGGACCGCCCGGGTAGCCCAGACCCATCATCTTGGAGCACTTGTCGAAGGCCTCTCCCACGGCATCGTCTATGGTCTGGCCGAGTATTTCGAAGTCCAGCGGAGAATTGACCTTCACGATTTGGGAATTGCCTCCGGAGACCAGCAGGCACAGGTAAGGGAAGGACGGTTCGCGCACCTGCACGCCTTCCTGACGCACAAAGTTTGCCAGCACGTGTCCCTGCAGATGGTTCACGCTCACGATGGGGATATCGAGAGCGAGGCCCAGAGCCTTGGCAAAGGATGTTCCTACCAGC
Organism: uncultured Bacteroidales bacterium; assembly: GCA_945487035.1. Taxonomy (GTDB): domain Bacteria; phylum Bacteroidota; class Bacteroidia; order Bacteroidales; family UBA932; genus Cryptobacteroides. The sequence continues at coordinate 12,797 of CALYTI010000008.1, read as the reverse complement.
AGGGATCCAAGCAGTCCGGGACCCCGGGTGAAGGCTATGGCTGTAAGCTCGGAAGCGCTCACTGCTGCCCTTGCAAGAGCTTCGCTGACCACCGGCACAATGTTCTGTTCGTGGGCTCTGGAGGCAAGTTCGGGCACAACGCCTCCGTAGGCGCGGTGAACGTCCTGACTTGCAATCACATTGGAGAGCAGGACCCTGTCCTTGATAACGGCTGCGGAAGTATCGTCGCAGGATGATTCTATACCGAGTATTATGTCTGCCATAAGTATCTTCAGAATTGAACGCCAAAATTAGCAAAAAACTGCCGGAATTTTGTTAAATTTGGGCCGTATGCGCTCAAAAAAGATTTGGAAAGTACTTGCCCGCGTGCTGGAGCTGCTTATGCTGCTTCTGCTCGCGGTCGTAATGCTTATCCAGCTGCCTTCTGTCCAGACTTCCCTCTGCCGCAAGGCCATCTCTTTGGTGGACGGGAAGTTCGATGCGCAAATCAGCCTTGGAGGCATACATTTTCTTCCCTTCAGGACACTCGTTCTCAAGGACCTGGTCATTGTCGATACAGCTCCGGTGGGAGGCATAGATACTCTTGCACGCATTGACCGGCTGTCCGCCACCTTTTCCCTCAAAGGCTTGAATTTCAAGCAGAAAGGAGGAGTCAAGCTGGACCGCGTAAGGGCGGACGGGGTGGAATTCAACCTCGTCATTGTCGAAAGGGACGGCTTTGAGAACAATCTCTGCGCAATGTTCCGCATTCCCAAGGGTCCCGATGACCCCCGCGAAAAGCCGGACCTGTTCTGCATACGCAAGGCTGACGCAACCGACCTGCGCTTCCGTATGGTCAACCTTACTGAAAATGATTTCGAGTACAAGGGTTTCGGCATCAACTGGAGCGATATGGACCTTTCAGGAGATGTGCACGGACGCGATATCAATTTCGTGGATTCCCGCTGCTCCTTCGAAATCACAAGTTCCTCGCTTCGCGATAAATGCGGCTATGCTATGAGCCTGACCGGCAAATGCATCACCGGAATGGGCCTGACCGAGATATCGGACATTCACCTCAAAGACCAGTGGTCAGATGTAGATATTGCTTATTACTCAATGGGTTATGAGCATTTCAGCGACTGGGGCGAGTATGTGGACCACATTCCTATGAAAGGAGAGTTCAGGCAAAGCCGGCTCGCGATGCGTTCGCTCGCCTACTTTATGGGAGTGATGCAGGACTGCCCGGTGGTGCTGGACATTGAGAAGGGCGGCATAGACGGGCCCGTCAACAACCTGACCATCAACACTTTGAAGTGCAAGGACCTGTACAGCGGAGTGGAGCTTGAAATCGGAGGGCATCTCAAGGATATCTGCATTATCCCCCAGGCTTCGCTGACCGTGGACCTGCAGCGCCTGGCCTTCGACACTCCTTCCCTTGAGAAACTTATCGGGGCTTTCACCCCGGATTCGGTCAAGCTCGGTCTGGACCGCTATGCCCAAGGGGTACAGGCAGAACTCAGCGGCTCCCTCAGGGGACCCCTCAACTCCCCTTCCCTGGATATCAGATTGAATACAACTGCCGGCAAACTGGAACTGAAAGGCAGCACCGATGGCCTTATGGACCCCCAAAAGCCGATCAGCTACGACGGAAGGGCCGTAGCGGATGAACTTGATTTGAAAAGACTGCTCGGAGCGGATGCCCTCGGACCTACATCCATTCTGGTCCGCAGCTGCGGTTCCATCCCTCTGGACGGCAGCCAGCCGCTCATCCAGCTGGACACCATCTCAATAGGCAAACTGACTCTTCTGGACTATCCTTACTCCGACATCACTGCGAAGGGCCAGCTCAAGGAAGGCATATTCAACGGATGGGTAAACTGCCAGGACAGGAACCTGAAATTCCTGTTCAGCGGAGGAGTCTCCATTGAAGCCAACAATTTCACTTACGGAAGGTTCTTCCTCAACATTCCTCACGCCGACCTGAAGGCAACCGGACTTGACCCTCGCCCGGGCACCTCAATAGCCTCAGGCAACTTCGACATCAGGCTGCGCAAGAACAAAGACAACACCCTGCTGGGCTCGGCAAACGGTATGGATTTGGAGTACACGGATGACGACGGAGTAAATGACATCGGCGATTTCTCTCTCGACATCCGCAACAACGAAGACAGCAAGCTGAACTGGACCACCTTCAGTTCGGACTTCCTTGAGTTCGGCTACAAGGGCGATATTTCTATTGAAAAAGTGCTGGAGCCCGTGCTTGCAGCGACCGTTGGCCGAAGTGTCCCGGCAGTGCTGCCACCGGGCAAAACCCCTCAGACAGACGGCCACAGTTTCCTTGCCCAGTTGGAGCTCAAGGATACCAAAAAGATTCTGGCTCCACTTAAGATGTATTTCAACATTGCCGAAGGCACCAAGGCCGAGGCAGAGCTTGACAGCAACGGGGATTTCATCCTGAGTTTCGATTCCGCACTTCTCGCTGCAGGCGAAGTGGCCGTCAGCCATCCTTCCCTCAGGATGCGGTGTGGCAGTGAGCACTCCGTGATAGAAGCCGGCATCCGCGAGCTGTATGCCGGGCAGTTTGCGATGAAAAACATCGCCCTGAGCGCAAATGCGAAGAGCAATGATGTGGAACTTATGCTCTGCGGAGCCACAGACCAGGTCGAGAATACCAGCGTAAATCTCAAGTTGAATGCAAACCTTGCCAGAGACCGCCGCAAAGGCAACAAACTGGTGGTTTTCGGAAGCATTCCGGACTCCTGGCTCAGCATTGGAGGCAATGTATGGAACATACTTGAGCCTGACCTCAGATACTCCGGCGATTCACTTTCCGTCCACGGCTTCGGACTTGTGAACGGAGACCAGGCGATTTATGTGGATGGAGCGCTTTCGAGCAAATTCGACCAGAAACTGATGGTGAAAGCAAGGGATTTCGACCTTTCCACCTTTGCAGGTTTCCTGAAGAAGGATTTCGGCATCAAGGGTGCAATCGAGGCAGACCTTGTCATCGGCACACACAAAGATGCCAATACCGACATTCAGGGTTCAATCTTCTGCCCTGAACTTCTGGTGGGCGGCCGCAGCGCCGGCTCGCTGGAGCTGCGCGCAGAAATGGACCCCGAGGATTTCGAAATGCTGAATTTCAGCCTGCGCAACTCGGCTGGAGGCACCTCCGATGCAATCAGGATTTCAGGCGGCAGCTTCAACCTGGCATCCAATGTCGTCAGAGCCAAGGCAAGCTTCAACAATTTCGAAATAGGCTTCGCAGAAAGCTTTGTGGAGGACTATTGCTCCGAGCTGAGAGGCAAACTCAGCGGCAACATCACCATCAGCGGCAATGTCAGCAGCGAGCAGTTTCTGCAGAAGGGCATCAGATGCGACGCCCTGATGCTTAAGGAAGGCCACGTGCTGCTCAAGCCTACAGGGGCTGCCTATGACCTGGACGGCAAGCTGAAATACCAGCAGGGCGAACTTTCGGTGGACAGACTCACACTGAGGGACAACAGGGGCGGTATGGCTTCTCTCAGCGGCAATCTGGAGGAACTGCTTCTGAATGTGGACAATTTCAAGGTTCTTGACAAACGCAACGACGGCAGCCAGTTCTACGGTCATCTCGCCGTGGGAGGCAATATGCGCATTGCCGGCATCAGTGAAGGGGCTCTGGATATCGGAGGCACAATTGCCACTGCCGGGGACGGAGATGTATCCATCATAACGGCATTCAATGCCAGCTCCGAGTCGGTGCTCCTTAGTTTCACCCAGCCGGTGGACTCAAACGAAACCGAGAGCCTGCTTCCTGTCCTGCCGAAGAAGGAAAGCGGTTCACTCAAGATGGACTGCCGCTTTGTGGTCAGTCCTCAGGTGAAACTCACCGCCTACCTTGACAAGGCGGCATCAAACGTTATTTCCGCCTCCGGAAACGGAGACATCAGCATAGGTTTCGACAGTTCGCAGAGAGATGTGAGACTGGGAGGAGACTATGTGATTAATGAGGGAAAGTGCCACTTCGCCGCACTCAGCTCGCTCATTACCAAGGACTTCGTCATAGAAAACGGGTCATCAGTGAAGTTCGCCGGCAACCCTATGGATTCGGAGCTTGACATCAAGGCGAACCAAATCCTCAAGAAGGTCTCTATCGGACCTCTGATTTCCGACACCACGGCAGTGCATACCGAAAAGAAGGTCATCTGCGGTCTCGGCATTTCCAACAAGCTGACGAACCCTGAGCTGAGTTTCTCCATTGATGTGGAGGACCTTGACCCTGCCACCAAATCCCTTGTGGAGAGTGAACTCAATACCGAGGACAAGATTCAGAAGCAGTTCCTGGCCCTTATCCTTACAGGCAACTTCCTGCCGAGCGAAAGCCAGGGCATTACCGACAACAACTCCACTTCCGGCTCCAATCTTATACTCAAAAACCTGACTTCGATAATGTCGGGGCAGGTCAACTCGGTGCTGCAGAAAATAGGAGTGCCGGTGGACTTTGGTCTGTCGTACCAGCAGAACGAAATCGGCAAGGATATAGTGGATGTGGCGCTTTCGACCAACCTGTTCTCGGACAGGGTGCAGCTGGACGGTTCGATTGCCAACAGGCGCTACAGCACCACCAGCAGTGACGAGATGGTGGGAGACCTGGATATAGGCATAAAGATTGACAAGACAGGCTCGCTGAAACTGAAGATGTTCTCCCACTCTTCCGACGACTACACCTCCTTCCTGGACAACTCGCAGCGCAACGGTGTGGGTATCACCTACCAGAAGGAGTATGACAATTTCTTCGATTTCGTGAAGGGACTCTTCAAGAAGAAGGGCAAGGATAATGTGCCTCAGGAAGGGCCTGTAAGGACAATTACGATTACGCAATGAGCAAAGGAAAACTATATCTGATACCATCCCCTCTCGGGGACAATGAACCCGCGGAAGTGATTCCCGCTCCGGTGCTGGAGCTTCTGAAAAGCATCACCACCTATGTGGTGGAGGAGGCCAGGACCGTGCGCAGGTACCTTTCCCGTGCAGGGTTGAAGGGCCATATCGAGGAGCTCAGGCTTGTGGAGCTCAATGAGCATACCACGCCTGCCGAGGTGGAGGCCATGCTTCCTCTTTTCGATGAGGGCAATAATGTGGGTCTTATCAGCGAAGCCGGCCTGCCGGCAGTTGCAGACCCGGGTGCCGCCCTGGTGGCATTGTGTCACCGCCACGGCATAGAGGTTGTGCCCCAGGTGGGACCGTCTTCGCTTATGCTTGCGCTGATGGGAAGCGGTCTGAACGGACAGTCATTTGCGTTCAGGGGCTATCTCCCGGCAAAGACCGACGAGAGGCGCGCTGCGATTAGGGAAGTGGAAAAGCTTTCGGGAGCCCTGCATCAGACTCAGATTTTCATTGAAACTCCCTACCGCAATGATGCCCTGCTTGCCGACCTGCTCGCGAACCTGAGCCCCCAGACGCGGCTCTGCCTTGCTGCCGACCTTACTCTGGAGAGTCAGACCATCAGGACTATGAGCGTGGCCGAGTGGAAGAAGATCGGATTCAGTGTGGGAAAGAGGCCTTGTGTTTTTTTGATTTTGAAATGATGGAAGGATTGCTTGAACTCAAAGGTATGCGTTTCCACGCTTTCCACGGCTGCCTGCCGCAGGAGCGCGTGGATGGAGGAGAGTATGTGGTGGATTTCAGTGTGAAGCTCGATGTGGAAAGGGCTGTGGACAGCGATGAGCTCGGGGACACCCTGGACTACAGCAAAGTATATGCTGTCGTGAGGGAGCAGATGGAGATTCCTTCCGATTTGATTGAGAATGTTGCGGGGCGCGTTGCGGCTGCAATCAGAGCGGCTTTTCCGCAGCTTCCGCCTTTTACTTTGAAGCTGACAAAACTCGCTCCTCCTGTGGGAGGGGTTTGTGAAGGGGCTTCGATTACGCTAGTAGGATGAAGATTGCTTTTTTGACACTGGGCTGCAAGCTCAATTATGCCGAGACTTCGACTTATCAGCGCGGCTTCGAACAGGCCGGGTTGGAGGTTGTGCCCTGGCAGCAGGCGGCCGACATATATCTTATCAATACCTGCTCGGTTACGGCGACTTCGGATTCGAAGTCGCGAAACCTTATCCGCAAGGTGCACCGCATCAATCCGGCTGCGCGCATTGTGGTGACCGGGTGCTCGGCGCAGCTTCGCCGCGCCGAAATCGAATCCATCGACGGAGTCTGGCGCGTCTTCGGCTCCGCCGAAAAATCCCTCGTCGTGCCCGAAACTCTCTCGCGCCTCAGCGCGACGGCGGAGGCCGGGATGGAGCGAAGCGGAATCGGTAGGCCGGGAGCCGCGGGGGACGGTACGGGGGCGGAGCCCCTGTCAACAGGGGCCGAAGCGAAGCGAGGCGGTCAGCAGATGAGCACCCCAGCGCTCGCCAAAGATGAGGAGAGCGTATTTGGCGCTTACGGGGCGGGGGAACGAACTCGAGCGTTTCTGAAGGTGCAGGACGGCTGCGACAACCACTGTCTCTACTGCACCGTCCCTCTCGCACGTGGCAACAGCCGCAACCTCCCCATCTGCGAATGCGTCCGTATGGCCGAAGAAATCGCAGCATCGGGCATAAAGGAAGTGGTAATAACCGGCGTCAACACAGGCGACTTCGGCAAAACCACAGGCGAAAGCTTCCTCGACCTCCTCAAAGCCCTCAACGCCGTACAGGGCATAGAACGCTACCGCATCTCCAGCATAGAGCCCAACCTGCTGAGCGACGGAATCATAGACTGGATAGCCTCCGGCACCAAAATCCAGCCGCACTTCCACATCCCCCTGCAGACAGGCTGCGACCAGCTTCTGAGCGCAATGGGCCGCCGCTACGACACAGCCTTCTTTGAAAGCAAAATAAGCACCCTCCGCCGCAAACTCGGTGACGGAGTATTCATAGGAATAGATGTAATGGTAGGGCTCCCCGGCGAAACCGACGAACTCTTCGCCCGAACAACAGCCTTCCTGGAAAAGCTGCGCCCCGCCTTCATCCACGTCTTCCCGTACTCCCGCAGGCCCGGCACCCCTGCAGCCTCAATGGGCGGCCAGGTCAGCGAACAGGTCAAAAAGCAAAGGGTCGCAGTGCTCGAAGCCTTATGCTCACGCCTTCACGAAGAATTTGTATCTTCTCAGAAAGGAACCCGTGTGCAGGTACTTTTCGAATCCAAGGAAAAAGGCGGCACAATGAGCGGATACTCAGGTAATTACATAAGGGTAACAAGGCCATACGACCCCTCTCTTGTAGGACAGATAACAGAACTAGAACTGTAGGATGAAAACCAGACTCACCTTCCTGGGAACAGGCACCTCCCAGGGCGTACCGATTATAGGTTGCAGCTGCCCCGTATGCAGCTCGGCAGACCCGAGGGACAAGCGCCTGCGCTCCAGCGTACTCGTAGAGCGCGGCGGCATAACCCTCTGCGTGGACTGCGGCCCCGATTTCAGGCAGCAGATGCTGCGCGCGGGCGTAAGGCATCTGGACGCAATACTGCTCACCCACAACCACAAGGACCACACCGGAGGCCTTGACGAAGTGCGCTCCTTCAACCTGCTGGAACGCAAACCTATGAACATTTTTTGCGAAGAATATGTCGAGAACTCCATGCGCAAGGAGTACAGCTACGCCTTCGCAGAGCCGCGCTATCCGGGCAGCCCCGAATGGAAGGTCAACCGCATCGACGGCAGCCACAACTTCCTGGTGCACTCCAACCAGGCCGAACCCACCCTCGTATGGGAATCCGGCAAAGGCTACCACAGCGAGCCTTCAAACGCAGTGGAAAGCATACCTCCGCTGGAAGTCATCCCTCTTCAGGGCTGGCACCACAAGGAAAAGATGCTCTCCGTGCTCGGCTTCAGGTTCGGGGACGTGGCCTATCTGACGGATATGAACAATATTGAGGAGGAAACTTTTGAGAAACTGCGCGGAGTGAAGGCCGTAACCATCAACTGTGTCAAGCGTTCGGCCCACTTTTCGCATTTCTCCCTGCCCGAAGCCCTCGCCTTCTTCGAAAGGGTGGGCGCGGAGCAGTCCTACATCACCCATATCTCCCATATGCTGCCGGGGCACAGGGACTTTGACGCGGAGCTGCCCGAGGGCGTGCATCCCGCTTACGACGGATTAACTATTGAAATATGAATAAATTACTTACAGCAACAGCAGCCACTTTACTTATGGTATCGTGCAACACAACCAACCCGCTGCTCCAGGAGTCCACTCTCCCTTATGGAGCACCCCAATTTGACAAAATCCGCAGCGAGCACTATATGCCCGCCTTCAAGAAGGGCATAGAGGAGGCCAAGGCCGAAATCGACGCCATCGTTGCCAACACCGACGCTCCCAGCTTCGAGAACACCATCGAAGCAATGGAAAGGAGCGGCAGGACTCTGAATAGGGTCAGCAGCATCTTCTTCAATGTACTCGAAGCCGATTCGGACGAGCAGATGCAGCAGATTGCCGAGGAGGTATCCCCTCTTCTGACCGAATTCGAAATGTATGTATCCCTCAACGAGCCTCTCTTCGCAAAGGTGAAGGCCGTATGGGAACAAAGGGAGTCCCTCGGTCTGGAAAAGGACCAGAGCAGACTTCTCGAAAAGACCTACAAGAGTTTCGCAAGGGGCGGAGCCAACCTTGAGGGAGAAGACAGGCAGAAATATGCCGCTCTCAGCGAGCAGCTTTCGCTCGCAACCCTGAAGTTCGGCCGCAATGTGCTCGCCGCAACCAACGCCTTCAAACTCAACATCACCGACGAGGCTCAGCTCGCAGGCCTTCCGCAGTTCGTCATCGACCTCGGAAAGCAGACCGCCGAGGAAGCCGGCCAGCAGGGATGGACCTACGACCTCTCCTACCCTTCCTACGGACCGTTCATGCGCTTCTGCGATGACAGGGAGCTGCGCAGGCAGATGTATATTGCCTACAACTCAAGAGGAATAGGCGGCGAGTCCGACAACACCTCTCTTGTGAAGGAAATAGTCTCCCTGCGCCTTCAGATAGCGAATCTGCTCGGCTATGAGAGCTATGCTGACTATGCCCTTGAAGAAAGGATGCTCAAAACTCCAGCCCAGGTGAACGGCTTCCTCGAGCAGCTGCTCGACGCTTCCCTTCCGAAGGCTAAGCAGGAAGTGCAGGCCATCAGGGACTATGCCGCAGAACACGGCTTCGAGGGCGAACTTCAGAGCTGGGATTTCAGCTACTGGAGCGAGAAGCTCAAGAGCGAACGCTATGCAGTGAGCGATGCCGAGCTCAAGCCGTATTTCAGCCTGGACGACTGCATCAGTGCAGTATTCGGCCTGGCCACCAGGCTCTACGGCCTGACCTTCGAGCTGCGTGAGGACATCCCTGCCTACCACGAGGATGTAAGGGTATATGACGTCAAGGACGAGAGCGGCCGCCATATGGCCCTCTTCTATGTGGATTTCTTCCCTCGCGCCTCCAAGCGCAACGGAGCGTGGATGACCGAGTTCAGGGGCCAGTCCATAGTGGACGGCGTGGAATACCGTCCTTTCGTAAGCCTTGTTACCAACTTCAGCAAGCCTACCGCAGGCGACCCTTCACTCCTCACTCCGGACGAGCTTGAGACCTTCCTGCACGAGTTCGGCCACTCCCTTCACGGCATGCTTGCCGAGGGCCGCTACGAGAGCCTTTGCGGCACCAATGTGTCCCGCGACTTCGTAGAGCTGCCTTCGCAGATCATGGAGAACTGGGCCTATGAGCCGGAGTTCCTGCAGGGCTTCGCAAAGCACTACAAGACAGGCGAGACCATTCCTACCTCCCTGATAGACAAGATTGCAGCTTCGCGCAACTACAATGCAGCATATTTTCAGGTGCGCCAGCTGAACTTCGGTATCCTTGATATGGCATGGCACGGACAGAGCACTATGACCTCCGAGTCAACCCTCGACTTCGAGAAGGGGGTACTCAGCCGTATGGCAGTGCTGCCGCCTGTAGAGGGCACCGCAATATCCACTTCCATCACCCACCTGTTCAGCGGCGGATATGCAGCCGGCTACTATTCTTACAAGTGGTCCGAAGTGCTGGAGGCCGACGCATTCTCCCTCTTCAAGGAGAAGGGCATCTTCAGCCGCGAGGTAGCCGCTTCATTCCGCGAGAACATCCTGAGCAAGGGCGGAAGCGAGGATGAGGCCGAGATGTACCGCAAGTTCCGCGGACACGACCCTGAGGTAAGCGCGCTTCTGCGAAAACTCGGGATTTAGGCGATAAGCTCCCTTGCTATGGATATTGCCTCGGGAGGCAAAGCGTTTGAAGGATCTGCGCAGAATTCTGCCAGGTCCTTTTCTTTCCATCCGGGGTGGGAGTCCATCCATTCGCATAGCACTTCGCGCACCCGGCTGCGCTCCTGTCTGGATGCAGCCGCTCTGCTGCGGCACACATCGCAAGTCCCGCAAGGCTGGCTCTGCTCCTGCCCGAAGTAGCGCAGAAGGAAGGCAGAACGGCACTCGTCACTCTCGGTGACATATTGCTCCATAGCTTCAGTTCTGGCAACGGAAGCCTCGCGAAGGGCCCGGTAGCGCTCGGGCTCAAGGTTGAGATTGCCCGGATGCAGGCGGTTGTGACGCAGGGCCACCAGGGTGCTGTTGTCGCAAGGGATATATTTGATAACGTGCTCCTGGGCCATATTGTACAGCAGCTGGCGAAGGGTCGGGATGTTGATGCCAAGGGCCGCGGCCATCCTGTCCTCCTCTATCGGCACGGGCCAGTTGAAGACGGTAGCGTAGCGGCGCATAAGGAAATCAAGGGCCTTGGGCATACGCGCATCGGACAGGTCCACATCGTAGAGCGCCTCGCGGCGGGGCACTATCATCACCCTTGTAGCTATGTCCACATCCTCCGAATAGACCAGATGCGCGGTGCGGTCCAGATAGCGTATCGCGTAGTGGACGGAGGCGCGGCTGAGGCCGAAATGCGCGCAGAACTCCTCAAGGGAGAATTTGAGCTCGCGCCCCTCGCCGGTCTCGTACGGGATGCCGTAGAAGACGTGAATCTTCTGGTAGATATCCTCAATGTATTCGAGCGAAGGAAAGGCAAGGTCCGCGAGCTGATGCAGGCGGGCAATGTCACGCCCGTTCCACAGCAGCACGGCGTAGGAGCGCTTTCCGTCCCTGCCGGCGCGTCCCGCTTCCTGGAAATATGCCTCCGGCGATTCGGGCAGGTCGTGGTGAATCACGAAACGCACGTCCGGCTTGTCTATGCCCATACCGAAGGCGTTGGTGCAGACCATAACCCTGGTCGCGCCCTTCTTCCAGGCCTCCTGCTTGCAGGAACGCGAATAGCTCGGCAGCCCGGCGTGGTAGAAATCGGCGCTCACCCCGTTTGCGGCAAGCAGGGCGGCCACCTCCTCGCAGCGCTTGCGGTGGCGCAGATATATGATGCCGCTTCCCTTTACCGAATTGCATATCGAGAGCATCTGCCCTGTCTTGTCGGCACATTCGCGCACCACATAGCTGAGGTTGGGACGCTCGAAGCCGGATTTGAGCAGATGCCGCTCACGGAAGGCCAGCTTGTCCATAATGTCTTCGCAGACTGCCGGCGTTGCTGTGGCGGTGAGCGCGATGACCGGAGCGTCCACCACCTTGCGGATTTGCCCTATCTGCAGATAGTCCGGGCGGAAATCATAACCCCATTGGGAGATACAGTGCGCCTCGTCCACCACCAGAAGGGAAACGGGAAGCACATCGAGATAGGAACGGAACAGCCTGGTGCCCAGGCGCTCCGGGGCGACATACAGGAATTTGCAGTCTCCGTAGGCGGCATTGTTGAGGGCTGTATCCACTTCCCGGCGGGTCATACCGGAATGTATGGAAATCGCGTGTATGCCTCTGGCTTCAAGGTTCTGGACCTGGTCCTTCATAAGGGCGACCAGAGGAGTAACGACAAGCGCGAGCCCGTCCATCATCATTGCGGGCACCTGGAAGCAGATGGATTTTCCGCCTCCAGTAGGAAGAAGTGCGAGCACGTCACGACCATGCAGGGCAGAGCCTATTATCTCTTCCTGCATAGGGCGGAACGAATCGTAGCCCCAATATTGCTTGAGTACTTTTAACGGCATAGATTTTGCCCAAAATTACAGAAATTTTTGGGGATTTATCCGCATAAATTGACTATATTTGCGACGCCTTTAACAAGGATAGTTTATTAAACACAATTTCATAGAGAAAATGGCTAACATCAATCTCGAGCAGTACGGTATTATCGGTTCAACCGTCATTGCACACAATCCTTCTTACGAAGAACTCTACCAGGCAGAAATCAATCCGGCCCTCACAGGCTATGAGAAAGGCCAGGTGACCGAACTCGGAGCTGTCAACGTTATGACCGGCGTATTTACCGGACGTTCCCCTAAGGACAAGTACATCGTTGACGACGCTCAGTCCCACGATAAGGTTTGGTGGACTTCCGATGCTTACAAGAACGACAACCACCCAATGTCAGAGGCTGTCTGGGCTTCTGTAAAGGAGATTGCCCAGAAGGAGCTTTCAGGCAAGAACCTTTATGTTGTAGATGCCTTCTGCGGTGCCAACAAGGCAACCCGTCTGGCTGTACGCTTCATTGTAGAAGTGGCTTGGCAGGCACATTTCGTAGAGAATATGTTCATCCTTCCTACCGAGGAGGAACTTGCCGACTTCGAGCCTAACTTCGTTATTTACAACGCTTCCAAGGCTAAGGTTGAGAACTACAAGGAGCTCGGTCTGAATTCAGAGACCTGCGTTGCCTTCAACACCACTTCCCGCGAGCAGGTTATCATCAACACCTGGTACGGCGGTGAGATGAAGAAGGGTATGTTCTCAATGCAGAACTA
>CALYTI010000007.1 GCA_945487035.1 uncultured Bacteroidales bacterium | reverse complement strand
TTCTTGCCGATCCTGCTTGTTTTTGCCGAAGTTGCTCGTTCTTGCCGATCCTGCTGCAAATGCCATTCTATTATGCAAATCACCGCGCGCCGGGTATCATTGATTATCAGGGAGTTACGCGGTACTTCGGCGCGCGGTGAAGCCAAATTGGTCTCACCACGCGACCTTGTGAAGTGTAAGTGTCTGACAAACAACGACTTATGTTTCACCTCGTCGCGCGGTGAATTTCAAAAGTTCTATTGTCCTGTTGAATTCCCTTATTGTATATTCGTGAGAAATATTCTTTTACTTCGGTTTTCAGGCCCCAAAAGCGAAAATAACCCATTATTTTGCTTTTCCCATTTCCTGATGTGACACATAAGGACTGCAAAGTGTCTGGGAGGGTGTTTTTCTTCCTGAAGTATCAGATGAGGAACAAAATGTGCGCGGAAGTACGATTTTGCTCCTGATGTAACACATGAGGAAAATGGGGATGTGGTGTAGAGAGGACTGAGTGGCAGGTTGCGGTTTTCCTGATGATATGGATGAGGAGGGAAAAGTGTGTGGGAGGGCGATTTTGTTCCTCATGTGTCGGATGAGGAAAACTTCGGAGAGTCTGAGGGTACTGCCAGTATTTTGTACAGGAGGAAGCCCTGTGGTGTACAAACCGGGTGAAAATCGGCAGTTCGTACAGGAGAAAGGCTTCTGGTGTACAAAGTGAGTAAATAATGACATTCCGTACAGGAGAAAGTGTCCTGGTGTACGAGCTGAATGAAAGTTGGCGGTTGCTACGGGAGAGTTAACATTTGACGGAATCTCAAAATGTTGAGCTTCCACTAAGTGGAAACAGGCTGTTTTTGTTTTGTCAGCTTGAGAGCAATTTTAATAAGGATTTTATAAAATACAATTAAAGATTTTGTAAAATATAACTTGTGATTTTGTAAAATAGGCGTATCTTTGAAGAAAAAAATATTTTATGTACAGACGAGCCCAATTATCAATCCTGGAGACACGAATGGCAGAACCAAGGCGAACCATACAAGTAATTATGGGCCCACGCCAAGTCGGAAAATCAACAATGATTAGCCAATTCGTTGAGCTGACATCCATTCCGTGCAGTTTATTCAGTGCTGACAGCGTCGGAAAAACAAATACAGAATGGATATCGGAGAAATGGCACGAAACCAGAATCAGAATGATGTTGAATAATGAGCCAGAACATCTCCTTATCATTGATGAAATTCAAAAGATTGCAGGATGGAGCGAGATAGTGAAAAAGGAATGGGACCTGGATACAAGAGAGAAGAGAAACCTTAAGGTTATTCTTCTCGGTTCATCCCGTCTTCTGATTCAGAAAGGGCTAGAAGAATCTTTGACAGGAAGGTTCGAAACACTGAAAATGGGTTATTGGGAGTGGAATGAGATGAGGGATGCTTTCGGTATCTCAATGGAACAGTTCATATATTTCGGAGGTTTTCCAGGACTGGCGCCCTATATAAATGACGAAGACCGCTGGCGCAGAATTATGGAAGACGCTATCATTTCCCCTATTCTCAATCATGATATTCTTGATATAGAGGAAATCCGCAATCCATCTTTACTCCGTCAGGTTTTCGAGACTGGCAGTATCTATTCTGCACAGGAGCTTTCTCTCACCAAGATGCAGGGGGTAGTCAATAGCGGAACGGTTCCAACCATTAGTTCTTATCTCAAAATACTTGATGAGACGATGCTGATAAAGCCTATTCAAAAATATGACAACTCCGCTATCAAAACGAAAAACTCAATTCCAAAAATGCAGGTTTACAATAATGCTTTTAGAAATTGTTATTGTCAACATACATTTGAAGAAGCTCTTCTCAATAAGACAGAATGGGGAAGGCAGGTGGAGTCTGCCGTTGGTGCGTATCTTGCCGGGCGGGCAGTTCTGGACGGCTTCCAACTGCTCTATTGGAGGGATGAAAAGAAAAATGAATGCGATTATGTTCTTAAGAAAGGGGAGCGCCTGATTGCTATTGAAGTGAAAAGCGGTCATGCGGGCAATATCGACGGGTATCTTGCCTTTAGGAAAAAGTTTGAAAAGGATATTGTCAACTCTTTCATAGTAGGTCCGGAGGGGCTTCCTGTAGAGGATTTTTTTAGAATCAACATCCCTTCTCTATTCAGAATGACCTTATAGTCCTTTCAATTTCTTTTTGGTGGTGAGTTATCGGAATCAGCTTAATCGACAAAATTACCCGAATAGAGCCTGCTTAATCTACAAAATTGCTATTTTTGCATTGAAATTGATTGCGCGCACTGCCCGCAGTTTGTACAGGAGTTTCTGTGAATAACACTCAGGCAGAATATAAGTGAGTTCCGAGATTTTCTTGTAAATTTGTGCACTCTGGAACCAAGGATTATTGTGTACGTCAGCGCGTTTCCTAGTGCAAGAGAGTTCAAGAAGCACTTTGATGTAATTGCTTGGGAAACTGAGGTGTGGTTTTCAGATACCCCGGACCATATGATTCATTTTAACGGGGACCGCTTTATCGGTCCGAGAAGGTGAACGGAGACGGAATATGGGGGGGTATTAAGAATAGGTTGTGACTAATGCAAAAGACATTTTTTCCAACTGTCATTGCGCTGCTGATGCTGTGTTCCGCAACCGCGTTTGCGCAATTCCAGCAGCGCTCGATAGAGATAACCACCGGTTATCCGAGTTTTATGCATTCTCTCGAATACCCTTGGATTTCAAAGAGAATAGACATGTATGAGCATGGTCAGCGTTATGGGGAATATTATCAGCCTGGAATCAACATCGGATATACTTATCAGTGGAGAAAGCGATGGGAGGTGAATGCTCTGCTCAATGCCCACCTCACGGTGATGGATGTCTTTCAGTATCCGCTGTTGCCGGAATACGCCGACCGCACACCATCTGAGACTGGTTCGTCACAGTATTATGATTGGAATGCAGACCCTGTTTCCACAACAAGACAGACGAAAGTTTATGGCGCATTCTGTGTCTCGTTCAGATTCAAATGGCTTGTACGGGAGAGTTTCAGTATGTATTCCGGTCTCGGTGCAGGAGTTTCATTTCATATCCCGTTGCCGGTGCCTTATTTTGCGCCAATCGGCATCCAGTTCGGTAAGGGCAAGGTATTCGGAATCGTTGAGGCCAATATCTCCGCCGCCAACACCTTCGGCATGGCCGGAATCGGCCTCAGACTGTAGCATCCTCTACCGGCTTCTTCTGCGCAGTAACGTCAGTTCTGATTACCAATTGCATTTTTTCTCCATTCCGTTGCACGCCAGAGCTAACGGCAGGCCCTGCTCGTGGAGGTACTCCGGGGCAAAGCCAATCTCATTATTCCAGTCAACAGTCCAGCCGTCCAGGGTAAAATTGCGAAAGTATTCGGGATTCTGGAGCTTGACGAAAATGCCCTTATTGTATATTCGAGAGAAATCGAACATGCGCACATCACCATTGCTGAAGGTTAGTTTCAGCAAATAGCCGGAAATGTATTCGGCAGAGGTTATATGCAAGAATTCACTATCCATATTAAGTACGGAAACGTAGTTGGATTCCATCTATATAAACAAACAATGATAAACAGGAACCATAATCAGTTGTTCGTCCTTCCGCAAGTCTTTCGTATATACAAGATATCTCTTTCCTACGTGCTGTGAAAACTTCCTGCAGAACTCGTCCATTGATTTGTGAGTCTTGTATCCTGAAGATTTGACCTCTATCGGGCAGATTTTAAAGTCACGGGAGAGAAGAAAATCTATCTCGTAATTGTGTTTGCCACTGGAAGTAGGCCAAGTGTGATAATAGAGCTTTTCTCCACGGGCACGAAGCATCTGAGCTACAACATTTTCGTAAACGTAGCCTAGGTCTGTGACGAGTTTGTCGCTAAGCAGTTTTTGATAGATAATGTTCTCAGTAACTGCTTTATCCCAAAATGCCATTGTGATGAAAAGACCCGTATCTCCGACATACATCTTGTACTGTTCAATATTCTTGTGCTGGGACAGGCCTGCTGATGGATCGTTTGCGTGGTAGGAGAAATTAACGGTCATACTGTCATCCATATCCTGAATCAGTTCGTTCATATCATTCTCATTTTGGCTGCGTCCCAGAACACTGGTGACTTGATATCGGGAACCATTGCCTGTGAGTTGAGAGGGGGCCGCCATAAACATACGGGTAGCACGACCTGTGGGATCTATCTTACGAAAATCGTCAGCGTATAGTTCGATAATCTCTCGTTTAGTGGCATCTACCTCACTCAGGTTCTTTGTGTCAAGATAGGTACTGACGGCCTGTGGCATTCCTCCCACCAGCATATAGAGACGGAAATCCCGCATCAGTTTTCGGCAGGTGGCATCACCGACTCCTTGATGTTTCTCAAATGTCTCCTTCAAAAGCGGAACTGTGACGGTGTCGCCCAGAGCCCAACGGAATTCTTCGTAGTCCATAGGATACATTTCAAGACGTGTTTCCTCACTTGGAATAACTATGCCTTGCGTATTCTTCTTTATGGAAAGAAGAGACCCGGTCTCAATGTAGTCGTACCTGTGGTCTTTAACAAGATACTTAATGGCTTCCCGAACTTTAGGAGCTTTCTGGATTTCGTCAAAGATTATGACAGATTTGCGCTCCTCAAGACGAACATTGTATATGAACTGAAGTTGGAGGAAAAAACTGTCTCGGTCGCTTATATTGTCAATAGCTTCCCAAAGGGCTTTAGGAGCATCAGCAAAATCTACCTTTATGTATGTTGAGTACTCGTTTCTGGCGAATTCTTCAGCAATTGTTGACTTTCCTACACGGCGGGCTCCCTTGATAAGAAGGGCGGTACTGCCGTCTTTAGATAGCTTCCATTCTTTTATTCTATCGTAAATTTTACGTTTGAATATTCGTTCCGGATATTCCATTCTCCTCACAATTTAATCATTATACGGAGGCAAAATTAGGCTGTTTTGACGGAATCTCAAAATTTATTTTTGGAATTTTGTATAGAATCTCAAAATGTTGAGATTTTTTAAGTTGAAACAGGCGGTTTTCGTTTTGTCGGCTTCAGGGTAGTGTTTCATCGGTTGCGTCCGGAGTAAACTTATTTCGGACAAAAGTTGTCGGTGAGCAAACACCTACCTTTTTGCGCACGGATTTCATAGCAGGCAGGTCAATGCTTCCGGATTTTTTCGCAGCTGTGCGGGAAAGGGAATTCTGCTAATGGGGACGGAATATTGCTGCGAATTGGCAGAAATACTTTTCCAGATAAGAAAGTGAATCCTGGTCCCCACGCTGGTAAGACTCTGTATAATATAGCCGAGCCATACCCAGTTCTTTCAACAGGGCATCCCTTCCTGGTGAACCTTGTCTTCCATAGTCAAGAGTGAGGTCCATCAGTTCTGTTGCCCTGTGGAATGCACCTTCTGCCAAATCGGGTTTGTTTTTTGTGAGCCATTTTGCACTTCGCCCAACTTCACTCCCGATATTAGCCATCTGTTCCGCCAAGGACAAAGATGCCCACCTTTCGCGATTCACTGTATTCAATTTCGCCCAATCTCACTCCCGATATTGTCCCCACCGGAATCGGCTTAATCGACAAAATTACCCGAATAGAGCCTTCTTAATCTACAAAATTGCTATTTTTGCATTGAAATCAATTTCTTATTGGAAAAAATGGCAAAGAATACGATGATGAATGTCCATGAGATTATCATGGCTACCTCCGACAAATCGGAGACCGCAAAGAAGACAGAAATGATTAGAAGGGGAGAACTTCGCAAAATTGCTCCCAAGATATACACCACAAATATGATGGACGAGCCTTCTGCTATTGTCAGGAGGAACCTTTTCTACATACTTGGACAGTTGTATCCCAATGCCGTTATCAGCCATCGTTCCGCTTTTGAGTTTAAACCAACTGACGAAGGTGATTTTTTTCTTACATACTCTTACTCCAAGAATATCTTTCTTCCAGGCATTACAGTTCATTTGATAAAGGGCCCAGCGGGAACAGATAGCGATATGCCATTTATCGAGAATCTGTATGTCTCAAGCAACGAGCGTCGTATTCTGGAGAATTTGCAGATAGGTCGCGCCAGAAACGGTTCGTCCTCAAAATGCCTGTCTCGTGAGGTAGTGGAGCAACATCTTGAGAAAATGCTTAAGGTCAATGGCGAGTCCGGACTGAACAAATTCCGGGATAAATGCAGGACAATTTCAACAACCCTCGGTATGGAGCAGGAATTTGAAATTCTCAATAGGATTATTGGTGCCCTACTTTCAACCAAGCCTTCAAGCATTCTTACATTTTCCGGAGCCATAGCCCGTATTGAGGGACAGCCATACGATTCAGACAGAGTCAAACTGTTCGAAGTGTTGTATGAGGCACTTCGCAACGATATCTTTGCCAATATTGATGAGCAAAACCTGACAAAGTCCGAATTTCGAAATTTCGCGTTTTTCGAGAGCTACTTCTCCAACTATATCGAAGGTACAGAGTTCGAGATAGAAGAGGCGAGGACTATTATTGAGACAGGGCAGCCCATGCCAACAAGGAATGCCGACTCTCACGATATCCTCGGCACATTCCAGATTGTCTCCAGCAGACGGGAGATGCGCCGCACTCCCCGTTCCGCTGCCGAGTTTATCGAAATTCTGCAGGAGAGACATCGCGTTTTGATGGCGGCAAGGCCTGACCGCGATCCGGGAATGTTCAAAATGAAGAACAACCGTGCTGGAGATAGCCATTTTGTAGATTACACCCTTGTGCAAGGCACTCTCATAAAAGGCTATGAATACTACCAAGCCCTTGAATCTCCTTTTGCGAAAGCGTTGTTTATGCTGTTTATGGTTAGTGAAGTCCATCCATTCAATGATGGAAACGGACGTATTTCACGCATTATGATGAACTCTGAGCTTGTCAGTGCAGACCAGTCGAAGATTATCATTCCAACAGTGTTCCGTGATGATTATCTCAATTCCCTAAGGCGTTTGACAAGACGCTCCGATCCAACTGTATTCATAAGGGCAATTTCCAGAGTACGTGAGTTCAGCTCCAATATAACAGGAGATGATTTTGATGCTACTAGGGACTATCTGGAGAGATGCAATGCTTTTAAGGAGGGAGAGGATTATATACTTCGCTTTTAGGATATCCTGTTGCCGGGAGGTGACAATTGTTACAAAAAGGATAAATCGGAAGAGATTGTGCGGGAAAGGAAATTCTGCTAACGTGGACGGAATATTGCTGCGAATTGGCAGAAATACTTTTCCAGATAAGAAAGTGAACCTTGTCTTCCATAGTCAAGAGTGAGTTCCGAGATTTTCTTGTAAATTTGTGCAATCTGGAACTATGACATCTGAAAATGCTCATATCATGCCTATTGTAGGAGAGAAGCCATCACACTATGCTGAGAGGCTTGGAAGAGCGTATGCAGATGCATCATTTCAGAAAGATAAAAAGCATAAAGGACAGTTTTTTACACCGCTGCCCATTGCCCGATTTATGGGCGGATTAGCAACACCATCAACCAAGAAAACCGTTTCAGTTCTCGACCCTGGATGTGGTTTGGCTATTCTATCTTGTGCTCTTATAGAACACCTAATCGAAGAATCCTCCCCTGAGACAATATCTTTATCACTATACGAAACAGATAGTAGTGTAATTCCTCATACCCAACTCGTTCTTGCTTATCTGATGCAATGGGGTAGCGAACAAGGTGTTCAGTTGAACTGTCAACTGAATGAAAGTGATTTCGTGTTGAATAATTCCGAGAGTTTGGATGAAAGCGATACTATATTCGGTAATATGACCGAATATGGTAATTATGACTATATTATATCTAACCCTCCTTATTTCAAACTTGCGAAAAACGATATTCACACTGTTTCCTGTTCCAACATCGTGGATGGCCAGACAAATATATATGCACTCTTTATGGCAATATGTTCCAGACTTTTGCAGAAGGATGGACAGATGATATTCATCACCCCCAGAAGTTTCGCATCCGGACGATATTTTCAATCTTTCCGCAATTATCTTTTCCGGAATGTTCATCTGGACCTTATTCATTTATTCAATACGCGTAAGGATACTTTCTCCAAGGACGATGTACTTCAGGAGCTGGTTATCATGAGGATGCATCCGGCAGGAGAAATTTCAAACATTACAGTCTCGTTCAGCCAAGGTGTTGGTGATTTGGATAATTCTTATCGGAAGGAGTATCCGGCAAGCAATATCGTGGATGTGTCTTCAAGTGGGAAGATTGTTTATTTGCCTGTAGATAAGCGTGATGAGGAGATATTGAACTTGTTCCGTTCATGGGACGGCAATATGGAAAAATATGGGATAAAAATATCCACCGGTCCAGTAGTAGCATTTAGGGCGGCATCTAACATCGTTGAGGAACAAAGTGGGGATGTGGTTCCTTTGTATTGGCTTCACAATGTGGTGAAAATGCTTTGTGACCATCCCATCAATAAAAAGGGAAAAGGTCAATACATTAAGAATATCCCTGAAACCAAGTCAGTTTTGCTGCCAAACAAGAATTATGTCCTTTTGAGGCGTTTCAGTTCCAAAGATGACAGCAGCCGACTGGTTGCCGCTCCATATTTTGGCAATATGTCTCAGTATGAGTATGTTGGATTTGAAAATAAGCTGAATTACGTATACAGACCTAAAGCTCATCTCCGTCGAGATGAGGTTATGGGCCTTGCAGCGCTCTTCGACAGTGATCTTTTTGATGCATATTTCAGAACATTCAATGGCAACATTAATGTGAGCGCGACAGAACTCAGAATGATGCCTCTTCCTCCGATTCAAACTATACAGGAGATAGGACGAAAAATCATATTAAGGAATAACTATTCCATTGATTATATCAACAATTTGGTCTTAGACTATTTTAACATCAAACAACTATGAACAAAATCGGTGAAGCACAAGTGATTTTGAAGGCTTTGGGCCTTCCTGTCCAACAACAAAATGAAATGTCAGCTCTTACCTTGTTGGCATTGTGCAATGTCAAAGAGGATACCTCTTGGGTGAATGCTACGCGCTCCAGCCAGCGAATCACTAAAGAGATAATGGCTTTTGTCAATGAGAATTATAAGTCACAAACGCCATATGCACCTAATACTCGTGAAACCTTTCGCAGACAGGTCTTACACCAGTTTATCCAAGCTGGTGTTGTTAATTATAATCCTGATGATCCAACCCTGCCTGTGAATAGCCCTAAGGCTCATTATTCCATTACACCAGAGGCGCTTGAGGTAATTCGTTCTTTTGGAACTTCAGCTTGGGATGGCTGTGTGAATCAGTTCGCTGTGAATTACAATCTTCTTCGGGATAAGTATTCTGCTGAACGTGATATGCATAGGATTCCCCTTGTTATCGAGGGAAAGGAGTATTATCTGTCTCCAGGCGCCCATAATGAAGTTCAGGTAGCTGTCGTTGAGGAGTTTGCATCCAGATTTGCTCCTGGGGGAAAGTTGTTGTATATAGGAGATACGGAGGATAAGAATCTTTTTATGAATGAGGCAGAATTAGAGGCTCTCAAACTTACGATTACGGAACATTCGAAACTTCCGGATGTTGTTATAAGTGACGATAAGCGTGGGTGGTTATTCCTGATTGAAGTAGTTACATCACACGGGCCAATGTCTCCGAAACGTGTGGTAGAGTTGGAAGAATTCACCAAGGATTGCCCTTATGGTATTGTGTATGTCAGCGCGTTTCCTAGTGCAAGAGAGTTCAAGAAGCACTTTGATGAAATTGCTTGGGAAACTGAGGTGTGGTTTTCAGATACCCCGGACCATATGATTCATTTTAACGGGGACCGGTTTATCGGTCCGAGAAGGTGAACGGAGACGCATCCTGTTGCCGGGAGGTGAGAATTGTTACAAAAAGGATAAATCGGAAGAGATTGTGCGGGGAAGGGCTTTTGAGGGGTGCTTTTGGGTTGCATAATAGTAAAGGATTGGCTAACTTTGCATCCGGTTTTTGGTCGTATGGATTCCTTTAAGAATGACATACTGGGTGTGACCCTGAATTTCCGCCCTTTGACCTGCTCCTTCCCGACTGATTTCTTAATGGGGGGGGTAATCTAAAACCACTCTATATCAAATATTTACGCGAGGCGCCGTGCAGCGGTAGCCTCGCGCTTTGCGTTCCTGTCGGACAACAATCAACTTATCAATATTATTATGCTCAAAACAATTAAACTTTACGAAACACCGGATATGATGGTGTTTGAGATGCACACCGAAGGGGTGATGTGTGAGAGTCCTTACGGCGAGGCAAACAAAGCCGGCGTAACCCTCAATGAAGATGAGGACTATATGTATACTTTGTAAACACTGCTGGAAATGAAATCTATTATTAAAAAGTCTGTTCTAGCAGTGATAGCTGCTTTTTCACTGGTTTCCTGTGCAAAAGATGAATTGAAACCAGCCGCAACTGAAAAGTCTTTACACTTTGTCATCAACACAGCAGAGAATTCTGCCATGAAATCTTTCGTGGAGAATAATAAGAATGGCACATACACTCCGAAGTGGACTAATGGAGACGAACTTGCAATCTTCATCGGTGATATAACTTCCTCAACATCTGCCCCTACTGCGAAATTGTCGAATAAAGCTGAAACTGGAACGACTGCATCCTTCGATGGAAAAGTACCTACTGGCTTGACAGAAGGTTCATTCCTTTCTTTCAGCCCTGCAGGT
This sequence comes from uncultured Bacteroidales bacterium, assembly GCA_945487035.1. Taxonomy (GTDB): domain Bacteria; phylum Bacteroidota; class Bacteroidia; order Bacteroidales; family UBA932; genus Cryptobacteroides. The sequence goes on along the minus strand of CALYTI010000007.1, from coordinate 77,475 downwards.
GCTTTTGCTAAAGGATATTCAGATGGTACAGTTGGTATAACTCTGTCGCAGACGCAGACTCCAAGCAGTCAGACTATTGATGAGGCTTGCGATGTTTTGGTTGCAAAGCCTTGTAATTTCATGGCTCATAATGGTACTGTCGTAATTGATAATTTGTTCTTCAAGCGAATCTTCTCAGTCGTAAAGGTTAACCTCAAAGGTGTTGATGCTCTTAATGGTGAAAAAGTAACTTCGTTCACTTTTAGTGCACCTAATTCAACCCTTACAGGTCGTGCTGCCGTGGATCTCTCTACAGCAAGTATTTCCCAGTGGAATACGAAAAACGAGTCTGTTGTTGCAAAATACACGACAGATAATCCAGCTTTTGGCGGAACAGATGGTTTGGGGAATACTGTATGGCTTGTTGTAAATCCTACCACAGTCGCCTCTGGTTCTACAGTTACTTTCTCTGGTGAGACTGAAAACTACACATTCTCTAAAGAGGTCAAACTTTCAACGGATTTAGTTTTCCCTCAGAGCCAGATCGCTGTAATCAACCTTACTATCAGTGAAGGGAATTACAGTGAAAAACCAAAGGCGACCTCATATACTCTTGTCGAGGATCCAGCAAAGATTGCAGATGGTGCGGAATATCTCATAGTTTATAATGAGGCGGTAGCTATGGGTGAATTCAATACCAACAATTATTATGGGAAAGTGAGTGTTTCCGCTGTGAACAAAGTAATCAATATTACTTCAGAGCCTGTCAAAGTCATTACATTGGAAGCAGGAGTAACTACTGGTCAGTATTATATGATTGATTCAGACGGCAAGTATCTATATTGGTCATCTGGAAATACGGTAAATCGTGGAGATAAGGGCGCTACAGATAAATATCTCTGGACAATAGAGAAAGATAAAATAACCAACGTCGGTGACACAGAAAGACGTCTGCAATATAATACTAGTAGTCCTCGTTTTGCTTGCTATACTGGAAGTCAACAAGACGTTACACTCTATGTCAATGAAGCTTCTTTAGTACCTAGCCTTTCTACACCTACAACTCTCATGGCAGATGCTGAGGGTAGCACTGTTACAGTCGCTTGGGATGCTGTCGCAAATGCAGAATCATACGACGTGACCTGCGCTGGGCAGATAAAGAACGTGACGGAGACGGAGGCAACATTTACTGATGTCGCTGTAGGAACTTATGAGGTATCCGTAGTAGCCAAGGCCTCTGGATTTAAGAATTCTAAAGCAGCAGTTACTTCTGTAATAGTTGGACAGCCTACACTTGACAAACCTGTAATCAAAACTGTCAACGAAACTGCAAAGGGATTTTATGCAGAACTTGAAAGTGCTGTTCAGTATGCCGAGTCATATTCCTGGGACCTTTATGAGGGTTCAGTAGCCGATGAAAACCTTGTCGGCAATGGCACAAATACTACCGTGAAATTCTCTGTCACTATCAACAACTCTGATTTTACTATCGATGCTCTTAAACCAGAAACCAAATATTTCCTTGTGATTACTGCAAAAGCAGCTGGTTATACTTCTTCTGAGTCCGACGCAGCTTCATTCACGACCGCTGCTGTAGCTAATGATGGCTCTTTGGCAAAACCGTTTACTGCTGCCGAGGCTATTACAGCTATTGATGCCGGTGGAGATTTGACGAATAAGCATGTAAAGGGTGTTATTACTGAGGTAACAAGTTTCAGTTCAACTTATAGTAGTATCACGTATAACATAGAGTCTGGAGATAAGACACTTATGGTATACAGCGGCCTTGACCTCGGCAAGTCTCAATTCTCTTCAATAGACGACCTTAAAGTTGGTGATGAAGTTTTGGTTTGTGGTACATTGAAGAAGTTTAATACCACTTATGAGTTTGACTATAATAACTATATTGTTACACTTAACGGTAAGACTGAGGTTTATGCTGGTTTGAAGGTTTCTGGCCAGACCACTACATTCAACGTTGGAGATGAATTTGTATTTGGTGGAACCGTTGTTCAGGATTGGAGAGGAAAAGATGATGTTGATGTGACATCTTCCGCATCATTCTCCGGCTATGATAAGAATACCGCAGGAACACAGACTGTTACTGTCACCGTAGGCGATGAAAGTACAACTTATGAGATTACGGTTAAGGATTCCGCTTCAACCGGTGGAGAAACCGTCACTTACACAGCATTGTTTGGCGCTAGTTATAACAGTGGGGCAGTTCAGGATTACACCTCTACGTGGTCTTCAACTAATGCTGGTTTTACAGTTGACCTAGCTAATTGGAACAACAATCGGAATGGCTGGAATTATATCAAGGGCGGAGCAAAATCATCTAAATCCGGTACTGCAAAAACTTCAAATGCTTCTATAACAACATCCGCTGCTATTTCCGAGGCTATCTCTTCAATTGTAATTACTCTTGATGCAATAGCCAATGGTTCAATTACTTCTGTTGTACTTGAAACTTCGACGACTAGTAATTTTAGTGCATCTACTATAGTAGAAACTAAAACTGCTGTTACAGAAGCTGGGGATATTACATTTAGTATAAGTAGTCCACAACAGAATTTGTTCTATAGAATTGTTTTCAATTTTACAAATTCAACAAAAAATAACGGCGTAGCTCAAGTATCAAAGGTAACATATTCAAATAATTGACTCCCATCCGTCGGCGGCGACGGGGGTGAAGAGCCCATAGCAACAGTAACAACCGACGGATCGATGAATATCAGTCAGACAGGGGCAACCCTGTCTGGCTCATATTCGTTAACAGCCGGCACGGTAACAGAAACCGGATTCCAGTACGGAATCAGTTCAACATCCCTGACAAGCAGCATAAGCAGTAATATTGCCGCATCATTCAGCGCCACCCTCAGTGGCCTCTCAAGCGGCACAACATATTACTACCGCGCATACGCCAAAGTCCATGGCACAGGAGACAAAAGCACCACAGTCAACACCTTCTACGGCAGCACCCAGAGCTTCACAACCGCTAGCCTCAACACCTGGCTCAGCAACTACGAAATCCCGGCAACGAGGGCAGCGGCTCTAAGTGCAAGCAACACCCTCTACGCAGGACGCTACTGCCACGACACCTTCACCGAAACCTACGGCAGCACAAAAGCCTGCCGCTACAACACCTCGGACGCCAACCAGAAGGTAGTAACCCACACATACTCCTACAACAGCAAAGTAGTCCGCAACTACAGCTTCCTCTACGACAAAACCTACAAGTCAGCTCTCTGGGTAGCCTACGCCACCTCCAACAGCGGTGACTTCGAGGATAACAATGTCAGCAGGAACGACGCCTGGGCCTATGACCCCGCCATCGACCAAAGCTGGCAGCCGAACCTTGGCTCAGCATACTCATCCTCTAACGGCCGCAGCTACGATCGTGGCCATCAGGTGGCATCCAACGACAGGCAAACCACGACTGAACAGAACCAGCAGACCTTCTACTACACCAACATGACTCCGCAGTACTCCTCCCTTAATCAGGGGCAGTGGGTTGAATTGGAAAAGAAGGTTCAGGGAGTCGCCACGGTCACCACCGGCAACGACACCCTCTATGTAGTCACAGGTCCCCTCTTCGAAGGAAAACTTGAGAGTGCCACCGACAAGAACGGAGCTTCATGTCCGGCCCCATCCGGCTACTGGAAGTGCCTCATGAAATGCACCTTCTCAAGTCCGGGGGTAATGAGCGCGGCAGTAGGATGCGCATATCTTTTCGATACAAACTCCTCTAACATAGCTCCTTCTGTAGTGACCATTGACACCATCGAATCCCGTACCGGTTTCGACTTCTTCGTCAATGTCCCAAGCACATTGCAGAACGCAGCGGAAAGTCAGACATATTCATTTTAATCCACCATGACCCTCACCTTCCTCTCCGCCTTCATGCACCGTCACTCCATCACCCAGAGTGACGCGGCGCAGAGGCTTGGCCTCTCGCGGCAGGCACTGGTGCACTGGTTCACGGTAGATGACACCAAACTCAGCAACGCCTGCGCCCTCGTAGAAGCCTACGGGTGCAGGCTCCTTGTAAGCTATGAAGTAACCCTCCCCGGACTCGACTACCGGGACGAAAGCACGCCGAACTACCCGGCGGAATATGACACCCAGCGCCTCGGATTCCTGCGCAAAGCCCTCGACGACGCCGACCTCAGCATCCAGGCTCTCGCTGACCTTCTCGGCATAGGACGCACCACCCTATTCGACACCCTGCGCTCCGACGACATAATGGTCAGTCGCCTCTTCGACATCGCGCGCCTGGCTGGCTGGACCCTTCGCATCCGCATCGTGGATGCGGGGTAGGGGGGAGGAATGTTTTTCTCCACACCGCTATGATAATCCCTGAACCATTGAAATAAATTCAGCAAATGTAATTATCAAAGTATTCTGATGATTTTTGAGGACAAGTAAGTCCTTATCACCAGTTACAAGATAATCAGCAGGGATGCTTTCAGCCATTGACAATAGATACAAATCTTTTATATCTCGAATTGCAGACTCTGCATCAGAGTATCCGTTGATTACCTTGCACTTGGCATGAATGAGTTCAAATAGATTGACAATGGCCTGAAACCCAATTTTACCAAGGAACTTTGGACGGAAAGCTACATCTCTAAGTTCAGATAGAAGAGCATCAGATACATAAATATCCACTTCCTCCAGCTGAATGATTTCCCTTAGAATGGTTAATCGTTTACCAAGGAGGAATGATATCCAAATATTAGTATCGAGTATTACCTTCATTTCCCGTATCTGACAGAGTTGACTTCAGCCTGAATTTCCTCGTCGGAAATATTGACATCTGTCGGACAGGAAGCTATGAATTTCTCAACCAGGTTCTCGCTGGTCTGGAAACCCCATCCCATCTTCTCCGCAAGTGTAGAAAGGAAGGAGACCTCACCATTTGGAATTGTAAGAATAACCTGTGTCATACCTATAATTTTTTCTTGTCAGTTATACAAAGATATGCATTTTTCAAACAACTTGCCAATTATCTTCTGTGATGCCTTTTGCTTTATTGTTTACCGTCCAATTTTATCCAGACTCTCGCTGAGCATCTCGGCATAGGACGCACCACCCTATTCGACACCCTCCGCTCCGACGACATAATGCTCTCCCGCCCCTTCGACATCGCGCGCCTCACGGGCTGGACCCTGGGCAAATGCCTTGCAAAGCGCAATTTGCACCCCTCATTTTTGCGCTTTCGGACTCCGGAATGTGGCAGAGCAGAAAAGTCGTCTTTTTGATTGCCGTTTTTCCGAATTACTGCATATCTTTGCCAACGGACAATAAATCACAAAAGATATGAAAACACTGAAACTCAATTCATCAGCAGATGGTGTAAAGCTTTCTGTAGCAGTTCTTGAGCCTGTCGGCGAGCCGAAAGGCATTTTCCAGATCTCCCACGGTATGGCCGAGCACAAGGAAAGATATTATCCTTTTATGGAATACCTCGCCCAGAACGGCTATGTATGCGTAATCCACGACCATCGCGGACACGGTGCCTCCGTGCAGAGCCCGGAGGACCTGGGCTATATGGGCAAAGGCGGTGCCACCGCATTGGTTGAGGACCTGCGCCTGGTGCAGGAATGGGCCTGCAAAGAGTATCCCGGCCTGCCGGTCACCCTTTTCGGACACTCAATGGGCTCAATGGTAGTGCGTGCTTTCGCCCGCAAATACGATGACCGCATCTTCCGCCTGATCGTCTGCGGATGCCCTTCGGAAAACCCTATGAAGGGGATGGGAGCTGCACTTTCGTGGATAGTGGGAGTGCTCAGGGGATGGCACTACCGTCCTGCGCTGATCAATTCCATCTCATTCGATTCCTACAACAAGCCTTTTGAGGCTGAAGGACCGTGTGCCTGGCTCAGCGCCAACAGGGACAATGTGAAGGAATACCTCGCCGACCCTCTCTGCGGTTTCTGCTTCACAGCCAACGGCTTTCTGAATCTTATGCGCATTATGGGAATGTGCTACTCCCCAAAGGGATGGCAGATGAAGAACCCGTCAGTGCCTGTTCTTTTTGTGTCCGGAGCTGACGACCCTTGCCGAATCGATGACAAGGCTTTCGCAAAGGCTGTGCAGTTTATGCGTGACCGCGGTTACACCAATGTGAAGAGCAAGCTCTACAAGGGGCTGCGTCACGAGATTCTTCTCGAAAAGGACGCTGAGGATATTGTCTGGAAAGACTTAATTTAGTATCTTTGCAGCTCTTTTGGTATTGAGATATGGTGTAATGGTAGCACTACAGATTTTGGTTCTGTCTGTCCAGGTTCGAATCCTGGTATCTCAACAAACAGCAGGTCGCCCGTCTTCAGCATGGCTTAGCGGTTCAGCCTCGCGAGGGCTTCTCTCAGAGGGCGGACGGAGCGGATTTGGGCAGTGCGGCTGTCATCTTTCTTACGGAACACTATTTCTTCCGCAGGAAGGACCCTTCGGGCTCCGTGCTCTTCGAGCATTTCGCAGGTCTGGCGGTAGCCCCGTTTGAAAAGGATTTCTATTTTCCCGAGGTCGTAAGCATTGCAGCCGCTGGTATCCAGTTTCACATCAATATCCGACAGGCGCATATCCGCGAGCTCGTTTGAGGCAATAATCATATTGAACGAACGGTTTGCAACGGACATCAGATTGTCGTGATATTTCTCCTCCTCCAGATGAAGCAGGCTGAAGGAAATAACCTTGCGGCATTCTTCCCTGATTGCAGGCACCGGCAGGTTCTGGAAGGCGCCACCGTCCACATAATGCACCCCGTCAATCTCTATCGGCGTGAAGATAATCGGAATCGAGCAGGACGCCACCACCCTCGGAGCTATTTCTCCCTCCTTGAAAATCTTGACGCAACCTCTTTCCAGGTCGGAGGCCACTACATAGGTAGGAATAGGAAGCTCTTCGAGGTTCTTGTAAGGCAGAATGCGCCTCAGCAGGGCAAGCAGGGGTGCCGAATTGAAAAGACCTCCCTTCGGCACTTCAGGGCTTACTATATCCTTGAAGAAATCCAATCCTTCGAAAATGTCCACCACCTGCTGGCTGCTGAAACCTGAGCTGTAGAGCACTGCCATAATGGCACCTGCGCTGGTTCCTGACACCAGGTCGGGCTTGATTCCGTACTCTTTGAGGGCCTGGACAGCGCCGCACTGAGCCGCTGCTCTTGCGCCTCCACCGCCGAATGCTATGCCTAATTCTTTCATTTATTCCAATAAATCTTCAAAAACAGACAAATATACTCAAAAATTATACCTACTTTTGGACTATGAAGAAACAATTCGTGTACTGGGATACCTCTGCCGAACCGATTACGACCAGATGGTATCTGAAACCTTTGATGTGGATATTGAGCGCTCCGGTCGCTGCCATGCACAAACTCAAGATTACAAAAACCGGAATGGAAGGTGTGAAGGGTCCGTATGTGCTCCTTTGCAACCACAACTCCTTCTTCGATTTCCAGGCTGTCACCAAGGCCATATTTCCTCAGAATGCCAACTATGTTGTCGCTATCGACGCATTTGTGGGTTTCCCGGGCCTGAAATGGCTTATGCAACGTGTAGGCTGCATAGGAAAGAGGAAGTTTACCAATGATGTGAACCTCATCCGCCAGTCCAAGAAGGTGATAGATAAGGGCAATGTGCTCTGTATCTATCCTGAAGCCAGATATTCGCTTGTGGGTACCACGGCAGTGCTTCCTGAGTCCCTCGGCAAGATGTGCAGGATGATGGGAGTGCCTGTCGTGACTTTCATGTGCCACGGCAACCATATCAACGCCCCTTGCTGGAACCAGAAGGACAGGGGCATCAAGGGCCTTGAGGCCGAGCTCAAAATGCTAATCACCGCAGATGAGCTGGGGCAGCTTTCCGTAGATGAAATCAATGACAGGATAGTTGAGGCCTTCCAATATGACGACTACGCCTGGCAGAAGGAAAAGGGCGTACACTGCAAATTCAAAAAGAGGGCGGAGGGCCTTCACAGGGTGCTCTACCAGTGCCCTCATTGCGGCACCGAGTTCGAGATGAGCTCCAAAGGCGATATTCTGCGCTGCGACCATTGCGGCAAGCAGTGGAAGATGGACGAACTCGGGCAGCTTCACGCCCTTGAAGGGGAGACCGAATTCAGCCATATCCCGGACTGGTACGAATGGGAGAGGGCCAACGTGCGTGCGGAGGTCGAGAGCGGAAGATATTGCACCGGCGAGCTTCCGGTGCGGGTGCTTACCCTTCCGGACAATACTCCTATGTGGCTGGGAGAGGGCACTTTGCTCCACGATATGGACGGATTCCATATCAAGGGAACCACGGAGGATGGCGAACCGTTTGCCCAGGAACATCCTGTTCCTTCCAAATATTCCTGCCACGTGGAATTCGCCTACAAGCAGTACGGAGAACTTTTGGATTTGAGTACAATCAAGGATACCTGGTTCTTCTCTTCCAAGGATACATGTTTCTGTCTCACCAAATTCGCTCTTGCCACAGAAGAGCTCTATCAGAATTACCGTAAAAAGGAAGGCAAAGCTTGCCGTCCGGGGCTTGCGTAATTCGCCGGGAAATGAGTATCTTTGCGCCCTATGGACGCAGTGATTACTTATGTTGACGGCAACGACCCCCTTTGGCGCAAATCCTTTGCAGAAGCGGTTGGAGTTCCGGCTATAGAAAAGCGTTACCGCGATTGGGGTACCCTGGTGTACCTGGTACGCGGTATACGGTGTTATATGCCCTTTATCCACAACATTTTTCTCGTCGTGTCGGGAGAAAGCCAGGTGCCTGACTGGGTCCCGGAGAGCGATGTTAAAGTTGTGTATCACAGGGATATAATTCCTTCCAAGCACCTTCCTGTCTTCAACAGCACGGCAATAGAAATGTTCTTGCACAGAATCCCGGGACTGGACGAACAGTACATCTATTTCAATGATGATATGTTTCCTGTCAGGCCTACCCGCGAAGAAGAATTCTTTGTGGATGGAAAATCGGCTATCGGCTTCCGCAAGCATCTTTTCCATACAGGTCTCTACAAGCAGCAGACCCGTAATGCCGACCTGCTGGCCCGCAAGGCTCTCGGAATGGGACCGGGGCTGCTTTTCGTGCGTCCGCAGCACACCTGCTCTCCAATGCTCAAAAGCGCTTGCGAGGAAGTATTTTCCAGAATAGGAGATGAGCTGGAGGCTTCCGTATCGGCATTGCGCGAAAGGTACAATGTCAACCAGTATGTCTTTCTGGATTATCTGTACTACGGGGGCAGGGCAGTGAGGAACTCTTCCATCTCCAATCAGCATCTGTCTCTTGCTGTCAAGACGGCAGACCAGGTATGCGATGCCATACTTCACCCGCGCTGCTCGTTTGTGTGCATAAACGATGTGAAACTCTCCGAATCCCAGTACCTTGAGATGAGGTCAAGGATTCTTGAAGCATTTGATAAGAAATTTAATGATGAATAGACAAAGCAAAGGACTTATTACACTTCTGGTGACCCTTCTGATAGGGTTCATCCTGGGCTTTCTTGTCGGAGGCGGCTGTACGCGCAGGGCTATGCGCAGTGCCGTGATAGAGGATGAAGAAAATGCCGATGAGGTTGCGCAAATAGTGCAGCAGGCTGTAAGCCGCCCGGCTCCGGCCGAGCCTGAACTTAAGGCAGACGGCGAGGCTAAGCCCAGGGAAATCATCTACAACCGCAAGAGGCTCCCGTATTCCAAACTCTTCAACGATTTGAATGAGGAGCATCTCAATGTTGCCAAGCGCACGGGCCTCAAAAGGGTCCCGAAAAACAGGGCTGAGGTGGAAAGCGAAGGTCTGGTGGAAATCAAGGACAACGACCTGTATGTAATCTATGACCTGCGCTACTCAGTGCCGTATCTTACCAAAAATGCGGCTCGCGAGCTGGATGCGATTGCCAAGGCTTTTTCCGATTCCCTTAAGAATCACGGACTTCTGGACTACAAACTCGTAGTCTCCTCTGTGCTTCGCACGGAGGAGGATGTGCAGAGGCTGCGCCGGAGCGGCAATCCCAATGCCTCTGACAACTCGGCGCATTGCTACGGTACCACCTTCGACATTGCCTATACCCGCTACTACAGAGAAGACGAATCCAAGGTGTTTATGCAGCCGTTCGAGCTAACCAAGGTCCTTGGGGAAGTGCTCAGGGACAGGCGCAATGCCGGACACTGCCTCGTCAAATACGAAAGGCAGGAACATTGTTTTCATATTACAGCAAAATGACAAAACTAGCAATATTTGACCTTGACGGAACCCTCATCGATACGATTGAGGACCTCGGAACCGCAGTAAACTATGCCCTTGGACTGCGCGGCCTGACGCTGCATACTATGGCAGAATACAGGGATATGGTAGGGCACGGCATACGCAATCTGGTGAAGGATGCCCTGGGCAGCAGCCTCGGGCAGCAGCCGGAAGACGCCCTTGTGGATGCGGCACTGGCCGATTTTGTGGATTATTATGTAGCCCATATAGATGTGCATACCCGTCCGTATCCGGGCATTCCGCAGCTTCTTGCGCGGCTTCAGGAGAAAGGGCTCAAACTCGCGGTGGCATCCAATAAATTTCAGGAAGGCGCCGAGAAACTGGTGAAAGAATTCTTCCCGGACATAAGCTTCGTGGCAGTGCTCGGCAACAGCCCGGAGCTGCCGCTCAAGCCGGATGCTGCTGTGGTGCAGCTGGTGCTTGACAAGGCCGGAGTAAGCAGGGAAGAGGCTGTCTTTGTGGGAGATTCGGCAACCGATATGAAGACCGCTGCAAACGGGGGCGTGCGCAGCATAGGTGTAAGCTGGGGCTTCCGCCCGCGCACCGACCTGGAGCAGTCCGGAGCTATGGATATTGCAGACAGTGCAGAGCAATTGTTCGAAAAGATATAACAGATATGGCAGACGAAAAGATAATATTCTCGATGAACGGTGTGGGCAAGGTCCTCCCGCACAACAACAAGACAATTCTCAAGGACATTTACCTTTCATTCTTCTATGGCGCCAAAATCGGTATCATAGGTCTCAACGGCTCCGGAAAATCCACCCTGCTCAAAATCATTGCAGGTGTGGAGAAATCCTACAAGGGCGAGGTCGTATGGGCCCCCGGCTACTCCGTAGGCTACCTTGAGCAGGAACCACAGATGGACCCCGACAAGACCGTGCTGGAAGTCGTACAGGAAGGAGTGCAGGAAGTGATGGACCTTCTCAAGGAATATGAGGAAATCAACAATGCTTTCTGTGACCCTGAGGTGATGGAAGATCCGGACAGGATGAATGCCCTGATCGAGCGTCAGGGAGAGCTCACCGAGAAAATCGAGCACTGCGACGGTTGGGAAATCGATTCCAAGCTGGAAAGGGCAATGGATGCCCTCCAGTGCCCGCCTTCCGAAGCTAAAGTATGCAACCTTTCAGGTGGTGAGCGCAGAAGGGTGGCCCTTTGCCGCCTGCTTTTGCGTCAGCCGGATGTGCTTCTGCTCGACGAGCCTACCAACCACCTCGATACCGAGAGTATCCAGTGGCTCGAAGCCCATCTTCAGCAGTACAAGGGTACTGTAATTGCCGTAACCCACGACCGCTACTTCCTCGACAATGTGGCGGGATGGATTCTTGAGCTTGACCGCGGTGAGGGAATTCCTTGGAAGGGTAACTATTCCAGCTGGCTCGACCAGAAGACCCAGCGCCTCGCAATGGAGGAAAAGCAGGAAAGCAAGCGCCGCAAGACCCTCCAGCACGAGCTCGAGTGGGTGCGGATGGCACCTAAGGCCCGCCAGGCCAAGCAGAAAGCCCGTCTTGGTGCTTATGAGAAACTGGCTTCGGCAGATGCCAAAGAAAAAGAGAGCAATCTGGAAATCTATATTCCGAACGGACCGCACCTCGGCAACAAGGTCATCGAGTTCCACGATGTCAGCAAGGCTTATGGGGACAAACTTCTCTTCGAGCATCTTGACTTCGTGCTCCCGCCTGCCGGCATCGTAGGTGTTATCGGCCCTAACGGAGCGGGAAAGACCACTCTTTTCCGACTCATAATGGGCCTTGAACAGCCGGATACCGGAAGCATAGAGATAGGGGAGACCGTCAAGATTTCCTATGTGGACCAGCAGCACAAGAGCATAGACCCTGACAAGACGGTATTCGAGACCATAGCCGAGAATTCAGAATGGATACGCCTGGGCAATCGGGATATCAACGCCCGCAGCTGGGTCAGCCGCTTCAACTTCTCCGGTGCAGACCAGGAAAAGCTCTGCGGAGTGCTCTCCGGTGGTGAAAGGAACAGGCTCCACCTTGCCCTCACTCTCAAGGATGAAGGCAATGTGCTCCTGCTCGACGAGCCTACCAACGATGTGGATGTCAACACTATCCGCGCTCTGGAGGACGGCCTGGACGGTTTTGCAGGCTGTGCAGTGGTAGTAAGCCACGACCGCTGGTTCCTCGACCGAATCGCAACACACATTCTCGCCTTCGAGGGTGACTCCCAGGTTTATTTCTTCGAGGGAAGCTATTCCGAATACGAAGAGAACAGGAAGATGCGTCTTGGCACTGAAGAGCCTAAGCGATTCAAATACCGCAAGCTGACAGAGTAAAGTCAGCTTGCGGTATTGCAAATCTTTACTGAAGTTGTCCTAGAACAGCACGGTAAGTCCCGCCATCACGATGGACACCATCGACATCAGCTTGATGAGGATGTTGAGGGATGGTCCTGAGGTATCCTTGAACGGATCTCCTACGGTATCACCCACAACAGTGGCGTGATGACTTTCTGAGTTCTTACCTCCGAAGTGACCCTCTTCAACATATTTCTTGGCATTGTCCCAGGCACCTCCCGAGTTCGCGAGGAAGATTGCCAGTACGAATCCGGCTCCGAGAGCTCCGGCAAGAAGGCCGAGCACACCGGCAGGGCCGAGAATGATGCCGACCAGCACAGGAACGATAATGGCCAGAACTGAAGGGAAAATCATCTCCTTCTGGGCTGCCTTGGTACTGATTTCCACGCAACGCGAATAGTCCGGACGCTGCTTGCCTTCGAGTATGCCCTTGATTTCGCGGAACTGCCTGCGGACTTCAACGACCATCTTCTGGGCAGCGCGACCCACGGCATTCATAGTAAGACCGCAGAAAAGGAAGGCCATCATAGCGCCGATAAACACACCGGCAAGCACTGATGGGTTCATAAGGCTTACATTGAAGCGCTCCAGCACATCCACTATGCTCAGACCTTCTCCGGCAGGGCCCATTGCAATTTTCAGTTCTTCAATATAGGACGCCAGAAGTGCAAGAGCAGTAAGGGCAGCGGAACCGATTGCAAAGCCCTTTCCGGTAGCAGCGGTGGTGTTGCCGAGGGCATCCAGCACATCGGTGCGCTCGCGTACCTCAGGCTCCAGTTCGCTCATCTGGGCATTGCCTCCGGCATTGTCGGCAATAGGGCCGTAGGCGTCGGTAGCAAGGGTGATACCAAGAGTGCTGAGCATTCCGACTGCAGCGATGGCAACACCGTACAGGCCCTTGGAGAGAAGGGCAGGCTCAGCGATGATATCCTTCATATTGAAGCCTGTTGCAAAGAGGAATGAGAGTACGATGGCGCATACGATGGCAATCACAGGAACTGCTGTAGATATCATTCCGAGACCCACACCATTGATGATTACGGTTGCAGGTCCTGTCTGTGCGGACTCTGCCAGCTTCTGGGTAGGCTTGTAGGAGTGGGAAGTATAGTACTCTGTTGCCTTTCCGATAACCACTCCGGCAAGCAGGCCGGACACTACGGACAGGGAGAAATGCCACCAGTCGGAGGTCTGTGTGCCGAATACCAGAGCCAGAATGCCGAAGGTTGCAACAGCACTGAGAATGGCCGCCAGATTGGTTCCGAAACTCATGGACTTGAGCAGCTGCCCCATTCCTGCACCTTCTTTGGTGCGGACGGTAAATATGCTGGCTACGGAAAGCACAACGCCGACGGCTGCGATAAGCATAGGTGCGAGTATGGACTTGAGCTGCATATCCGTTCCCATAGAATAGAAAGCGGAAGCGCCGAGCGCCATAGTAGACAGAATTGAGCCGCAATAACTCTCATAGAGGTCAGCTCCCATACCGGCAACGTCACCGACATTGTCACCGACATTGTCTGCAATTGTAGCAGGGTTGCGGGGGTCATCCTCAGGAAGGTCGGTCTCGACCTTGCCTACAATGTCAGCACCTACATCGGCAGCCTTGGTGTAGATACCTCCACCGACACGGGCAAACAGTGCCTGGGTGGATGCTCCCATACCGAAGGTCAGCATAGTTGTGGTAATGACAATGATTTCCTGGGAAGTCGTGATTTCACCTGCCGGGACAAAGATGCCGAGGATAAACCACCAGAGGGATATGTCCAGAAGTCCCAGTCCTACTACGGTAAGACCCATAACTGCTCCTGAGCGGAAAGCAATCTTGAGTCCGTGGTTGAGTGACTTGCGTGCTGCATTGGCTGTACGCCCCGAAGCGTAGGTGGCTGTGCGCATACCTACAAAACCGGCAAGACCCGAGAAGAAACCTCCGGTAAGGAAAGCGAACGGAACCCAGGTGTTCTGGATGTGGAAGCCGTACGCGAGGACTGCAAACAGTGCAGCAAGCACTACAAATACGATGATGACTATCTTGTACTGTTGTTTAAGATATGCCATCGCGCCCTGCCTTACATACAGGGCAATCTCTTTCATTGTCGGTGTGCCTTCATCCTCCTTCATCATCTGTCTGAAGAAGATGTAGGCGAAAGCCAGCGCAACAAGTGATGCGGCAGGCACCAGATAGAATAGCGTATTCATTGTTAAACCTAATTAATCTTCAACAAAGGTACGCATATACGCGCGAAATCCGAGCAGCCGGAGAAAATTTTGTTAAACTTTTTTCTTTACAATTACTTTGTGTAAATTTGTGGAAGTAAAGACAACAACTTTACACTTATGTATATAAACAATTATAAATCAATATAATTAACTCTTCAAAACAACTTAACAAGTACTTCTTTGTCTTGCGTGTGTACGCGCGCGGACTCTTTGAAATGCAGAATCATTAACCCATATTTGCACAACAAGGTTATGTTCAACAGAAAAACAAAAGAAACAATTGGGCGCCTTGACAAGTTCTTTGATATAGTTGATCAATCACTACTGGTTTTTATCGAAGGTGTCAAGAACTACATTTACCATAATGATGATGCTCTCAGCGGCAATCTTCAGTCAATTACCAGGCTTGAGTCTGATGCCGAGATGCTCCGAAGAGACATCGAGGCAGACCTTTACCGCAGAAACAGTCTGAGCCGCCCCCGCGGTGATATTCTCAGACTTCTTGAGCGTATGGACCACGTCCTAGACACCCTCAACAACAACCTCTATCAGTTCGAAATCGAGACTCCGCACATTCCTGTGGAGCTGAACGCTGATTTTCTCAAGCTGATGGAACTCAGTACGGAAGCTATGTCCACGACCATTCCTGCATCCAAGGCCTATTTCAAGACCCCGGATTCAGTGCCGGATATGGTACATCGCGTATATTTCTTCCAGAAAGAAGCTGATACCCAGGCAAAGATTCTCAAACGAAAAGTTTTCCACGAAATGGACAAGCTCAAACTTTCCGAGAAGTTTCATCTCCGGTATTTTGCTCTCCACATTGAGGAACTCTCCCAGGAAGCACTCAAGGTTGCAGACCAGCTGTCTGTAATGTCCATACGCAGAATCATATGATATGGAACTACTGATTGCCTCATTGTTTACGGCCTTGCTCTTCTCGGCCGTAATCCTTTGGGAACTGCCTATGTCCCTTGCACCGGTGGCGACTTGCTTTTCGCTGCCCCGCAGGTTGATTCTCCCTTTGATGCTATTGGCATCGGGAGCAGGCCTGCTGCTTGGTACGGAGCTTGGAGACCTGGAACAGTTTACCATTGATCTGTCGTCAGCCTCTGTCCCCGTTGCAGTAAGCTCGGCACTCGTTGTTGTCTTAGTGCTGCATCTGATAGGGCAGCCTTCTGCCGTTCTGCCTTCGCTGACTGCGGCCCTTGTCGGAACTCAGCTGTACTACGGTATTACTGACTCGGACATAATGTGGATTCCGCTCCAATGGCTGGCTTCAATGGTTCTGGCACTGGTTCTTGGCGTCATGTTCTCAAGGCTTCTGCAAAGGATTGTACTCAATTCCAATGTGCATCTGCTGTTGAAACTTTCCAGACTGGGGGCTTTTATGAGCGTTGCTGCCTTTGTTCTGCTTTTTGCGGTCGGAATGAATCTGTCCGGGCTGCTGAGCATTGCATTTGCGGGCAACCTGAGTTCTGCCGGTATCCTCATCGGATCTGCGCTTGCTCTGGCTTGTTTTGCTCTGCTGAGCCCCAATGTCAAACTCAGGGTTTCCAGCCTCCGCGAAGAGTTTTTCGATATGGATGCCGCCACTTCGCTTGCCTGTGTCATAGCTTCTGCGCTTTCCATGCTTGTTTTTGCCAGAGGCACCATAGTATCTCCTTCCGTGGTGATGTTGTGTGCACTTGCCGGGGCGCGCAATTTCCGCGTAGGCGAAATCACAGTTTCCGTTTTGGTGGCTCCTTTTTTCTCCGCTTTGAGCGCTTTTACCCTTTGTGCAGTGGTTTCAAGTGTCGGTTATGGAAGGACTCCGGATGTGGCGGAAGCGGTGGCAGGACTTTTTGCCATTGCCTGCTGCGTGTTGCTTGCCCTGCTGGTAAGAGCTTTGAAATCAAGGCCTGCGAAGGTGGACAGGAGCGAGGATGAGAGCTATCGCAGGCTCAACGAGCTGAAAGTCCATTCTATGCAGGTGGAGAATGAGCATCTGCAGAATCTTCTCGAACTCCGAAGGCGTGATGCAATGTCCATTGCCGAAAGAATAAGCGAGCAGAGCGAGTTTATCGACGAACTCTACGGCAAGGTGGCCGAAGCGGAAATGAGCTCTGACCCCGCACGCAAGGATGAACTGCTTCACGAAATAAAGGCAAGTCTGGGCCTGAGGCGCAATTCGCAGGACGAAAGGACGGACTTCTACAACAAGGTGGAGGCTCTGCATCAGGATTTCACCGCAAGACTGAGCATCAAGTGCCCTCAGCTTTCCGCACAGGAGCGCAAACTCGCGACTTTGCTGCGGCTTGAGTTCTCGACCAAATACATCGCCGCCCTGCTCGGCATTTCGCCCAAGTCGGTGGAGGTGGAGAGGCACCGCCTGCGCAAGAAACTGGGACTGACCCGGAGCCAGAATCTGATTGACTTCATCAAAGCGTTATGAGATATTATTATCATACACTATAAGAACACTAAAATTTATGAAGAAAGTATTGTTTGTTTCGGCTGCTTTGCTCGCTTTTGCGGTTTCAGCCAATGCACAGCACGTACAGGAAGTACAGGAAGAATTCCAGTACAATCAGTACGGACAGATAGTTCAATCGATTCCTGTTAACGCTAAACTGCAGGACGGTATCCTGGTGTTTCAGAACAAGCAGGCAAACTACAAGATGTGGTTTGATATCCGTGTTCAGGGCGATGCTGCCGTTTACTTCGGCTATGACAAGAATCTCGTCAAGATTGGTAATGGTATGAGTATGCGTCGTACCCGTTTCGCTGTCAAGGCTCAGCTTGACAAGAACTGGTACGGTGAAATCGACTCCGACTGGACCAGCGGTACTCCTGAACTCAAGGATGCAATTCTCGAGTACACCGGGGTTCCTAATCTTTCCATCAAGTTGGGTAACTTCAAGGAAAATTTCTCGATTCAGAGAAACACCACTTCCCGTTATCTCCAGTTTATGGAGCGCCCTATGGTGACATCTCTTGCTCCATCCCGCCATATGGGAATTGCTGCAACCTGGAGCTGTCCTCTCGTTTGGGTGAGCGGCGGTGTTTTCGGCCCTGAGCTCAAGAGCAGCGAGGAAATGACCTGTATGGAAGACGGCAACAAGGATTACGGTCTCAATGAGGGACTTTCCTACACCGGTAAGGTGGCTATCCGTCCTATCAACAACCAGACCTCATCCCTGCATATCGGAGCAGCCGTTTCTTATCGCGAGCCTAAGCTCACCTCTACCGACGGCTACAACGCAACCCGCTATTCAAGCCGCAACTCTACCTCCATCAACCGCAAGAAGTTCCTCGATACAGATGCCATCAAGGGTCTTGACCACGAGCTTGCCTACACAATCGAGCTTGCCGGACACTGGAAGCAGCTCCGCTATGAAGGTGCCTACATTGCCCGTTCCGCATATCTCAATCCTGAGAAGACCGTCATCCCTAAGGATGAACTTGGTCCTCAAACTGCAGACGGATGGTATGTTCAGGCAGGTTGGCTTCTTTTCGGCGGCCAGCAGAACTACGATTCCAAGGGCGGCAAGTACACCCGTATCAATCCAGGCAGAAGCTGGGGAGATGTTGAGCTCTGCGCCCGTTACGAGGTGGCAGACTTCAACTGCTCGAAGTACTACGCCGGAGGTAGCGCCCAGGCCTTCACACTCGGTCTGAACTTCTACCCGACCAAGAATGTGAAGTTCGTCATCAACTACCAGTACAACATCAACGACAAGTATGCAAACGGTAAGGGAGCCAACGACGGTACCGACGAGGCTGCAAAGTGGTTCGTAGGTTATGACGCCGACGGCAACAAGTGCAAGGTTCCTTCACAGATTGTAGGCAATACCGGCATTTGCTACTCAATGCTTGCCTGCCGTTTCCAGGTCGCATTCTAACAAAAAATCATATAACAACACTTAATTTTTATCAAAATGAAAAAGTATTTTGCAATTGCAGCAATGGCTGCCCTCGCACTTGTTTCCTGCAACAAGAACGGTTTCGAGACTGATGACAAGACCGACGGCGGCAAGGACTCCGTATCCGGAATCGTTCTCAACGAGCTTGACGCCAACAACAAGTTCATCGAGATTTACAACATTACCGACAAGGAGGTTTCTCTCGAAGGTGTTCAAATCGTCAAGTATGATTCTACCAAGGATGGTGGAAAGAGCACAACCTGGACAGGTGCTGCAGGAATGAAGCTTCCTGCCAAGGCTTGGATTTACCTCGAGAGCTCAGATCTCGCTGATGAGGCAGAAGGCGGTGACCCTAACTATGAGTACCAGAGCGAGAACCACGTTTTCAAAGGCGGTCTTTCAGGCAAGAAGAATGTGAAGATTGAGCTTTGCGACGCATCAGGCAAGGTGCTTGACTCTTTCGTTCGCGGTGAGGAAGGTTCAGGATGGAACCAGGTTTCAGGTTACGAGAACGACAAGAAGCACTCATTCAGCCGTTGCCCTGACGGAACCGGAGAGTGGGCTTATGCTGATTCTACCCCGGGTGCTGCAAACGGAGAAAAGGTTGCTGATATCAAACAGGATAATATTTAGTCTGAACAATGGCAGAGCTTAAAATCGGCGAAATTTCGAAGCCACGCTTCGAATTCCGCAGCTTCGGACAGTGCTTCTGCGAGGCACACAAAAGGATGGCACGTCTTTCTGCGCCGGTTCCTGAGAAAGTATGGGAGAGGCACAGCGACGAAATCTATATCATCTCAGCCAAGAACGATATCAACAACACCAAGATTCGTGACGGCAAGATGGATATCAAAACCTTCGTGCAGTCCGTTGACGGACTCGAGCAGTGGAACCCGCTGATGAAGGGAGAATTCCCAATCAGCGCAGAGGTACTCCGCAATGAGGTATATCCTGCATTTATGGTAGAATGTCCTGAACTCACAAAGGACAGCTACACCTATGAGGAGTTCATTGCTATGGTGAAGGCCAACCCTGACCTTGCAGCCGTACGCGTGCACAAGCAGCGCTTCGGCTATATGGTCAACAACACCATCTGCGAGGTCGGCAATGTCCTCATCAACGGTGCAAAGGTCGTAACCATCAATTCCGAGTCAACAGAAATCGAGGATATCAAGAAGACAATCGCTGACTGCCACCTCGAGGGCGTGGAGAACATCAACTACCTCCAGGCAATCAAGCGTGTCATCGGTATGTCCGACAAACCTCTTGCAAACGAGTAGTTATGGCACAGGAAATCGAAAAGAAATTCCTTGTTAAGGGAGACTTCAAGGCCGAGGCCTTCAAGCAGACCCGCATTACCCAGGGCTACCTCAGCTCAGTGCCTGAGCGCACCGTACGCATCCGCGTAAAGGGCGAGAAGGGCTTCATCACCGTCAAGGGAATAGGCAATGCCTCCGGAGCTGCACGCTTCGAGTGGGAAAAGGAAATCCCTGTTGAGGATGTACGCGCACTTCTCGAGCTCGCAGAGCCGGGCGTAATCGACAAGACCCGTTACCTCGTTAAGAACACCGACGGTGTCCACACCTGGGAAATCGACGAGTTCTATGGCGACAACGACGGACTTGTAGTGGCAGAAGTTGAACTTGCTGACGAGAACGAGCCTTTCGACAAGCCTGAGTGGCTTGGTGAGGAGGTTACCGGAGACCCGAAGTACTTCAACTCAATGCTTATGAAGAATCCGTACAAGAACTGGAAATAGTTCTTACTCCTTTTGCCTGCAGCCCCCTGACCGGAGCTGCAGGTCCCAAACACAAAACACAGTAATGGAAGATAACACTAGGAAAGCGGTATTTGACCCGCTGGATATGAACAACTACAAGGTCGAGAAACTTCCGAAGATGGAAAAAACCGGATTCGAGAAGTGGATGGCCCGTCTTGGAGCGCCACTCGCTCTTATAGCCTTCGTATTCATCTACTGGGGCTGCCACATCGGTTTTATCGACAATCTCGATACGACCGCCCTTGCCGCCAAGGCCTCCAAGAGGTTGGGCGAAATCGGACTGGATGCCTTCCTGCGCAGCAATTACGCAATGCTCGCGATTTTTGTCGCTTCCATTATCCTGTGGATGACAGAAGCCATTCCGAACTATCTCACTTCGCTTTTCGTTATCCTCGGAGTAGTGCTCTGCGGGGTAACCGGGCAGAAGGAAGCGCTTGCGCAGCTCGGACACCCGGTGATGTGGCTCAACATTCTGAGTTTTGTGCTGGCCTCAATGCTGGTGAAAACCAGATTCGCAAAGCGCCTCGCCCTTGCCTTTGTCATCAAATTCGGAAAGACCGCGAAGGGAGTGCTGTGGAGCTTCCTGCTGATTAACCTCATACTTTCGCTGTTCATTTCCGCAACCACCGTAAAGGCAACCATTATGCTGCCAATTTTTATGGTAGTATGCGCAATCTATGGAGCATCTGACGGCAATCGCAACAATTTCGGACGAAACCTCGTGCTCCAGAACCTCTTCCAGGTAAATATCGGAGCCAATGCCTTCTATACCGGGTCAGGTGCGCACCTGCTCGCCATAAGCCTCATAGCGGGGTTCCTGGGAAGCTGCGATTTCGGTTACTCCGAGTGGCTGCTGAACTGCGGTCCTATGAGTTTGGTAATACTTGTTATCGGCCTTCTTCTGGGAATGTATGTGTTCTTCCCTATGAAAAAGGAAGAGCAGGTTCCTCAAATCGAAGGCGGTCTCGAGAGGTTGAAGAAAGAGCTTGACGCAATGGGCAAAATCACAGCCGAGGAAATCAAGGCTGTGGCCATCTTCGTGCTGGTGCTCGTGCTCTGGGTAACCAAGGGCACCTTCCACAATATGGATGAAACCATAGTTGCGCTGCTGGGTGCCATCATTGCCCTGCTTCCAAAGGTGGGCGTGGTCAAGTGGAACGATGTCGATATCCCTTGGCACCTTATGCTCTTCTCCGCAGGTGCCTATACCCTCGGATCCGGACTCAACGCCACCGACCTGCCGAACACTATGGTAAATGCTGCCTTCGATTCTATGGGAATCACCGCCGACACCCCTTACTGGGTGCTCTATGTAGTGCTCACCGCCCTTATGGTCTTCTCCGGCCTGGTATTCCAGTCCAAGACCATCAGGACTATGGTATTCGTCCCTATTGCCCTCGGAGTGGAGCAGCGTTTCGGCTTTATGCCTATGAGCATTGCCCTGCCTGTGTCCATGCTCATCGAGCACGTCTATGTGCTTCCTTTCAACAGCAAGCCTGCGGCCCTGCTCTACAACACCAACCAGTACAGCCAGACCGATTCGTTCAAGTTCGGCTTCACAATGATGGTCATCTCCTGGCTGCTCGTGCTGCTCTGGGGTGCGACAGTCTTCAAATGGACCGGCATAACCCCTGGACTGTTCTAGCATTATGATATCTATAGGCACAAAAATCCACGACAAGTTCTCCATCGAGTTCAAGGTGGGGTTCGTTACCCGTCGCAAAGCCCGCAAGAACGACTTCACTGTGGGTATGTGGATGTTTGTGCCTTCCAGCCTGGATATAACCCCTTATACATACACCAAGGCGGATTTCTACCGTGATGTGAAGACCAATATCCGCCTTATTACCCCTTCCTTCATACTGCGTGACATCTGCGGAGGCGAAGCCATTCCTCTGCACAACGTCAAAGCGGCGGCAGGGCGTATGGCCTCGGATCCTACCCGCACCAACACGGATGATTACATCTACCAGGTCAAGATGTTTGCTGCCGTAGTCAAGAGTTCGCTTCGCGATGAGACGGCCTACATTCGCCGCAGTCCCGAGAGGGATATGGATTTTCTGGTGAAAAGCTATGCGGACAATATCAGGAATATCATTAACGCATACCGCGAACTGAGCCGCGACATCAATGTGCCCTCCGTGCCGGCTTCCGCTCTTGAGGTATATGACCTCGCGGGGGAATTCATCTGTTCGGTCAGCACGAATCACATATGCCGCCTGCTCAAGGACCTCAAGAGCAGGGAAGGGCAGCAGAAGAACTGTGAACTGCTCGTGGAGCTCTGCCATTTTGTTGATGCCTTCCGTCAGGAAAGGGGCTATCCTCTCGGCAACGACCTGTATCGTCACGGCATACTCAAAAAGTCCGTCGAGTCACAGCTTTATCTTCGCGTGCCGAAGAAGAAGGACGGTTTCCTGATTGAACAGGCCTATTTCAGCCTTGCTGCCGGTATGGCTATGATTTTTGCCACAGTTGTGGCCTGGGCTTTCCAGCGCCATTTCGGCAACCTCACCTGGCCTTTGTTCATCGCTTTGATTATCAGCTACATGATGAAGGACCGCATCAAGGAGCTGATGCGTTTCTATTTCGCGCACAGGGTGGGGGACCGTTATTTCGACAACAAGGCCAAAATCAAAATCAACAACCGCGAAATAGGCTCTCTCAAGGAGGCTGTGGACTTCATTCCGCTCGGCAAGGTGCCTGAGCAAATCCGGAAACTGCGTGGCGAACACAGGATTTTCCCTTCGGATTCAGCCCATAATGACGAAAGGGTAATACTTTACAAGAAGGTAGTAAAACTCGACAGGGAGAAGATGATGGCAAACTCCAACTGGAAGTACAGCGGAGTCAATGACATCATCCGCCTGCAGGTCAACAGTTTTCTGCGAAAGATGGACAATCCTCTGGTCGAATGGGATTGCGTGGACGCGGAGGGCAATGTCAGGGCGGAGATGCTGCCTAAGTACTACTATATCAACATAGTACTGGAGTACCATTACGACGATGTGACGGACTACAAGCACCTGCGCATCACCCTCACCCGCGACGGTATCCAGAAAATCGAGGATCTCTCCTAGCTACCAGAGCTCAGCCAGTTCGTAAATCAGCTTTTCGCTCTTCTCCCAACCCAGACAAGGGTCGGTGATGGACTTGCCGTAAACTCCTTCGGAGGCCTTCTGGCAGCCGTCCTCGATGTAGGACTCTATCATCATACCTTTCAGGAGCTTTCGAATGTCGGAGTTGTGGTTTGCGCTGTGAATCACCTCCTTGGCTATGCGCACCTGCTCAAGGTACTTTTTGCCCGAATTGGAGTGGTTGGTATCCACGATAAGTGCAGGATTCTGCAGTCCGCTCTCGGCATAGAGGTCGCAGAGGTGCTCCAGGTCCTCGTAGTGGTAATTCGGATGGTTGACTCCCTTGGCATCCACGAAGCCGCGCAGAATCGCGTGGGTAAGCATATTGCCCTTGCTCTCCACCTCCCAGTTGCGGTATATGAAAGTGTGGCTGCTCTGACCCGCCCTAATCGCATTCATCATCACGGAAAGGTCGCCTCCGGTAGGATTTTTCATACCTACAGGCACATCCAGGCCGCTTGCGGTCAGGCGGTGCTGCTGGTTCTCGACAGAGCGGGCACCGACTGCAACATAGGAAAGCAGGTCGGAAAGGAACTTGTGGTTCTCGGGATAGAGCATCTCGTCCGCACAGCTGAAACCGGTCTCGTTGATGGCCCTCATATGGAGCTTGCGTATGGAAATCAGGCCCTTGAGCATATCAGGAGAGTTGAGCGGGTCCGGCTGATGGAGCATTCCCTTGTAACCTGCACCCGTTGTGCGGGGCTTGTTGGTATAGATGCGCGGGATGATGAAGATGCGGTCCTTCACCTCCTCCTGCACCTTGCGGAGCCGGGTAATATAGTCAATGACGGCATCACCCCGGTCCGCCGAACAGGGACCGATGATGAGCAGCAGTCTGTCATCCCTCCCCTCGAAGATGTCGGCAATCTGGCGGTCGTTTTCCTTTTTGGCCAAAGCCCCTTCTTCAGAAATGGGGTACATCTCCTTCACTTCCTGCGGGATAAGGAGTTTCCGCTTGAAAATCATATTCATAGGGCACTATTTGTCAAAATAAGACCGCCTCTCGGTGGAAAGGCGCATCATCTGCTTCATTTTCTCACTGTCCTCCTGCTCAAGTGCGTCGCGCAGCTCCTTGAATTTGCCTGCAAACAGGTCCATCTGCTCGAGCAGCTCTGCTTTGTTTTCAAGAAACAGTTCCGTCCACATATCTTCGTTGATGCGGGCAATGCGGGTGAGGTCGCGGAAGGAGTCTCCGGTGTAATCGACCATATGATGGGATTCCTTGCAGTCCATCAGTGTCACTGCAATGCAGTGGGTAAGCTGCGAGAGGAAACCTATCATCTCGTCGTGCTTCTCAGGGCTGAGGCGGGATATCTTACGGAACCCGAGGTGCCGGGCAATGGCTTCGATTCTGCCTATTGCCTGCTCGCTGTTGCGCTCGGTTGGGGTGAGTATGAAATTCGCCCCCTTGAAGATATCGGCATTGCTGTTCTGGACTCCATACACCTCGCGTCCCGCCATCGGGTGGGCAGGAACGAACTCCAGGTCTGGACGGAGCATCCCCTGAATCTCGGGAACTATCCGGCTTTTCACTCCGGTGACATCGGTAAGGATGGCACCGCTGCGAAGCCACTGCTGGTTCTCGCGTACCCACTGCCTGAAGATGTGCGGGTAGAGCGAAAAGACCACCACATCCCATCGTCCCAGGTAATCGGGGTCCAATCCGGTGGTGCCGGAAGATATTATGCCTTTCTGCAGGGCGTAGTCGATGGAGGATCGGCTGCGGGTGACAGCTCCCACTTCGAAGCCGGCACGGGTCAGCCCTTCAGCGTATGAGCCTCCTATGAGGCCCAGTCCGACTATCAGAATCCTATCCATTCTTCTGGGAAGTGAAGGAGCCTACAAGCTTGAGCCGGTCACACACGCTGCCAAGTGCGTGCAGCATATCCTGTCCGTCTTCGGTCTGGACATCTCCGTCCAGCTCCATATAGAAATAATAGTTCCACATCAGTTCCTTCATCGGACGGCTCTTGAGCGAACACATATTGAATCCGTGGGCACCGATGATATTGAGCGTTTTGGCAAGCGCTCCGGCCTCGTTCTTCACCGTGAAGGTAAGTATGAAATGCCTTCCCATCTTAGCCTTCGATTTATCGGAGCAGCGGCTGCGCGAGAATGCGGCAAAACGCGTCGTATTGGTGGAACTTGAGTTGATATGCGGCTCGATTACATTAAGTCCGAAGAGTTCCGCAGACTCGAGGCTTGCAATAGCAGCTATGGAAGGGTCCTTCTTTTCTGCTACATACCTTGCTGCCATTGCCGTGTTGGGGAATTCGTTGACTCTGTAGCCGTTTTTGCGGATAAAGGCGGCGCACTGGCTTATGGCCTGCGGATGGCTGACCACCTCCTTGATGCTCTCCCGTGTGGTGCCTTCGCAGCCGAGCAGATTCTGGACAGCCGCAATCTCCACCACCTGGTTGACATACAGGGAGCCGGAGAACATAAGGTCCATCACACCGGCCACATCTCCCGCAAAACTATTTTCAATCGGGAGTACTGCGCAGTCCGTAATGTTGTTCTCACAGGACTTGTACGCCTCTTCGAAATTGTTGAAAGGTACAAGCTCTGCTTCCGGGAACATCTGCTTCGCGGCAATGTGGGCAAAGGCTCCCGGCACGCCGCAATATGCCACCCTAATGCCTTCCATTATCCGGCTCTGGTAGGCCTTGGATGTGTCCATCAGACCTTTCTGGAAGCGGGCGTAATATTCTCTTATTCCGTCATCCTTAACGAGAATCGAGTTCTTGGCAATCACTTCCGCCTCTCTTGCGGAGTCGGTGATGGATAGACCGTGTTCACGTTTGAACAAGGCTACCTGACGGCACTGCAACATTCTTTCCTCAAAGAGGGATGTCATCTGCGCATCAAGCGAATTGATTCTTTTTCGTATTTCTTCGAGATTGTCCATAAGGTTACAAATATAACAAATGCTTGGGAAACAAAAAATTACTATATTTGTAAACCAGTCTGCTCAAATGGATATCAAGGGCTTATTCACAAAAATAGCAAAGTACAGTTTTACGACTCTGCTGGGTACTGTTACCGACACCTTCGTGCTATGGTGCCTCACCCACTTTTTGTTTGGAGACAGCCACTTCGAGCAATATATAGTATCTCCCTGCATTTCTTTCGAATGCGCAGTATTTGTAAACTATCTGACTGCATATTTCTATGTCTGGAAAGACAGAATCAACAGGAAGAAATCCGGTGTGTTCTTTGGCCATTTCTGGAAATACAATCTCTCCTGCATTTCCGCTTTCATACTCAAAATGCTGATTCTCAACGGTGTGGCTGTTGCCTTCAAGTGGGACCCGGTTATCTGTAACCTCGTTGCTCTATGCTTCTCCGGTATCCTGAATTTCAGTATGAACGAGTTCGTGATTTTCCGGAAAAAAGAAGGTAAAGAGCCAAAAGAACAGAACTTGCAGTAAGTCCGGCTCCGTCCGCAACAAAATCCATCACATCCTTGCTCCTGTACTCAGTGAACCCCTGAATCAGCTCGGTACATCCCGCGAGAACTAATCCGATAAGCAGAAAAGCCAAAACTGCCAGCATAGGCTTCTTTTTGACATTCAAGGAGAAAAAGGCAACTATGGGGAAGGGGAGAAAGAGGCAGAAATGCACGACTTTGTCGAATGGAATGATGAAATCCCATTGAGGTACCGACGGCAGGCTGTCCGGTTTGCTGAAGCATACCCAGGCCACGGCTCCAAGATAGAGCAGCAGCAATATTCTCCACAGAAGGAGCGCCTTTCTAGAGGGACTGCATGTCATATAGTTTCCTGTATATTCCTCCCTGTTCAATAAGTTGGTCGTGGGTTCCCCTCTCCACTATCCTGCCTTCGGACATTACAATGATTTCATCCGCATTCTTGACGGTAGAGAGCCTGTGTGCAATGGCAATGGTAGTGCGGGTGGACATAAGCCTGTCGAGGGCTTCCTGCACCAGCCTTTCGGATTCCGTATCCAGCGAAGCCGTAGCCTCGTCGAGAATGAGAATAGGCGGGTTCTTGAGTATGGCCCGGGCAATGGAGATTCTCTGTCTCTGTCCTCCCGAGAGTTTCGAACCGCGGTCGCCGATGTTTTCCTGGTAGCCGAGAGGCTTTTCCATAATGAAGTCGTGTGCATTGGCAATCTTTGCCGCTGCCTCGACCTGCTCAGGGGTAGCGTCCTCGACTCCGAAGGCTATGTTGTTGTAAATGGTGTCATTGAACAGAATAGGCTCCTGGTTCACATTGCCGATGAGAGAGCGAAGGTCTGCGAGCCTTAGCTTGCGCACATCCTTCCCGTCTATTTCCACGCTGCCTGCACATACATCATAGAATCGTGGAATCAAATCTACGAGAGTGGACTTTCCGGCTCCGGACGAACCTACAATCGCAACGGTCTTGCCCTTTTCTATGGTCAGGTTGATGCCTTGAAGAATCATACGGCTTCCGTCGTAAGTGAAATCCACATCCCTGAAGCGGATTTCCTTCCTGAAGCTGCCGAGTTCCAGAGGCTCGGAAGGTTCCTCAAGCGGATTGACTGCATCCAGAATCTTGTCGATACGCTCCATTGATGCAAGACCCTTAGGTACCGCATAAGCTGCCTTCGAAAGGTCCTTAATCGGCTGGATTATGCTGTACAGTATAGTCATATATGCTATGAAAGCAGGGGCGTCTATGGTTGTGCTTTCGCTGATGATGAGCGTACCTCCGAACCAAAGCACGATTGCAATCATCACTGTGCCCAGGAATTCGCTGACCGGATGGGCGCTGGCCTGGCGCACTCCTACAAGGGTGTTTTTGCGCTTCATCCCGGCCGTAACCTTGTTGAAACGATCTCCCATCTTCTTCTCAGCCAGAAAAGCCTTTATGATACGAAGGCCTCCGAGAGTCTCCTCCACCTGCGACATAGTGTCGCTCCAGTATTTCTGAGCCTCCAGGGAGCGGGCCTTCAGCTTGCGTCCTATAAGGCTCATAATGAATATCATAACCGGTGCGAAGATGATGGTGAACAGGGTCAGCTGCCAGGACATGAAGCACAGCACCGTGAGGTAGATGATAATCAGGATAGGGTTCTTGATCAGCATATCCAGGGTGCTGGTGATTGAGCTCTCGACTTCCCCCACATCTCCGCTGATACGGGCTATGATATCGCCCTTTCTCTCCTGGGAGAAGAAGCCGATTGGCAGAGAGAGTATTTTGCGGTAGATTTCCATCCTCAAGTCTCTCACTATGCCTGTGCGGATAGGTACCATAACCGCTGATGAACCGAAATAGCAGGTGGTCTTTATGAGAGTGATGGCGCAGAAGGTAAGGCAGAGCCCGAGCAGGACGCGACTGTGTCCGTAGGTTTCAATCCAGCCGCCCACAAAGTAATAGATATTGCCTGTAATATCGCCGAAGTCGCGCACCTGCCCCCAGGGAATGAATTCGAAGCTTGCTCCCGAGGTGTCGAAAAGCATCTTCAGAATCGGTATCAGAAGCGAGAAGGAAAAGACATTGAATACTGCGGACAGAATGTTCAGCAGCACCGAACCGCCAAGGTAGCCCACATAAGGCCTTACATATCTTTTGATTATTTTCCAGAATTCTTTCATATATATCCTATTCTAAGGCCTCCTTGCAGTATCTGCCGATTACGCTGTAGGCGTCCTTGACACCGAGTTCTCCGGCTCTGGAAAGGTCTATGCAGCCCTTTTCCTTGTCCCTGAGGAATATCAGCACCAGGCCGCGGTTGAAATACGCATCACCCATTGCCGGGTATTCGCTGATGGCCTTGTCATATTGTTCTATAGCTCTTACCGGCTGGCTCTGCAGACAGTAGAGGTTTCCGAGGTTGAAATTCATCCACGCCAGGTCAGGGGAGAGCGCGACGGCCTCTTCCATATCCGCAAGTGCATCTGAGTAGTCGTAGCTCCTTGCGGCCCTGTCGTTAACCCTGGTCTTTACGGCGCCCTGGTCATCCATTGACAGGGTCTGGACATTGTTTTCTATGGATGCTATGAAGTCCACCATCTCAGCCTTGAGTACGGCTCTGTTGGTGAGGTAGAAGGCTTTGCTTGTGCCTTCAGAGCCCTCCACAGCCGTATTGTAATGGCTCAGGGCCTGGTTGTATTGTTTGTCCTTCACCGCTTTGACTCCGTAGAGGAAAGCTATGTCGGAGCGCGACTTCTCGTAGCCGGCAAGGCTGCTGCCTGCGACACCTGCATCGTTGGAAGAAGCCATCCTCGCAGGCAGAGGCAGGGTCTTGAAGAAGGCTTCTGCACTCGGATTCTCGTAAGCATTGGAGAAGGCGAGTTTGCTGTCATCTGATGTGTTGCTTATGACTACCCTGTACATAGGCCTAAGCCTGATATCTATGTCCCTGTGCTGCAGCAGTTCGTCGTTGAAGTTCTTGTTTACGAAGTCCGCATCGAAATCGATCAGGGAACCGTAGCGTTTCGAGGTGTCGGCAAATGACTCTACGGAAATCAGACCTTTCTGGTACTCTTCGACCTTGCGGCGCGCAGTCTCGTAGTCCGCCTTTGATTCTTTCTGCATTCCCAAATGGTTCTCCACATAGGCCCTGTTCTGGTAGGCCTTGGCGAAGTCCGGATAAAGTTCTATGGCCCTGGTGTAGTCGGCAAGGGCGCTGCGCCATCTGCCGAGTTCTATGAAACAGGCTGCCCTGTTGAAGTAGGCAAGCACATTGCCCGGGTTGATATTGATGACCCTGTCCATATCGTCCAGAGCCATTTCATATTCGCCTACATTCATATAGAGTATGCTCCTGTTGTAGAGGGTCAGGGCATTGCCGGGCTCGTTTTCCAGCACCTTGTTGAGATCCGCCATTGCCTTGTTCCAATCCCTGGTCTCCATATACATAAGACCGCGGTGGTAGTAGGCGAAGGTGTTTTCCTTATCCAGTTCTATGGCGATGTTGAGGTCTTCTATGGCTTCGTCCCATAACTCCCTCTTGGCGTTGAGCCGGGCCCGCCTGATGTATCCTTCAGGGTCGTAGCGGTCCAGTTTGATGGCTTTGTTGTAATCGTTCAGGGCTTTGAGCGTGTCTCCGAGATACAGATGGGCGGCTCCCCTGTTGAGGTAGGCGGAAGGGTCGTTCGGCTCGTGCCGCAGGTAACGGTCGAAGTCGGAAACAGCCTCGTCGAAGCGCTGGGCAAGGAAATAGGTTACTCCCCGGCTGAAATATATGCCGTTGTTGCCGGGACGCAGGCTGATGGCCTTTTCGAAGTCTTTGAGGGCTTCGTCGTATTCGCCCAGACGGCTTTTGGTGATGGCCCTGTAGTGGTAGCCGTTGGTAAATACGGGATTGATTTCCACGCTTTTCTCGAAATCGGCAAGGGCGCCCCTCACATCTCCGAGATTGTATTTGGCTATTCCTCTGTAGAAGTAGGTCCAGCAGTCGTTGTCCTGAAGGGCTACCAGTATGTTGAATTGCTCGATGGCCTGTGAATACTTGCCGTCACTTAGCGCAAGCCTGCCTCTGAACTGCAGTACATCCTTGTCCCATTGGCAGTAAGCGGGAATGCACAGCAGCAGGCCTACCATCAGGCCGAGCGCTTTGCTTATTGTTTTGCCGTGAACTCCCATTTTTTGCTTATTTTTGCAATCCTGCAAATATAACATTTTTCGTGCCCAATTTGAAACCTGGAGCCAAATTATATCTGACAGCCCTGCTGCTCTGTCTTTCCGGTCTGCCTATGGCAGCCCGGGACTTCGATGTGATGCCTCCTGTGACCTACCGTTCCGCTATGGGTGCGGACTTCCTCCGCTGGAATGTGGAAGCCCTGTGCAGTCCCCAGTTCGGGGGGCGTGCGAGCGCTGACAGCGCTGCCTTACGTTGCTCCGCCTGGATCAAGCGCAGTTTCGAGAGGGCGGGACTTCAGCCCTTCTCAGGAAAGTGGTTCCATTCCTTTGAACTGCCTTCGGGAGCACGGGGACGCAATGTCGTAGGCTGTATCCCGGGGACTTCCGGCAAATGGATAGTGGTGGGAGCATATTACGACGGCCTGGGTACCGTGGACGGGCGCCTCTACCCGGGTGCGGATGCCAACGCCTCAGGAGTTGCGGCACTGATTTCCCTGGCTCATAATGCACCGTCAAGCCCGCGCGACGGCATTATCTTCGTTGCGTTCGACGGCCATAGCAGCGATTACGCGGGCGCACGCGATTTGCTTTGTCTGCTCGGAAAGCGCAATATCCGCCTGATGGTAAATCTGGATACTGTAGGAAGTACCCTTGCGCCTGTCGAACTGAAGCACCGCCGCTTCCTCATAGCCCTTGGGGCTGAGCGGTATGACTCTTCGCTGCGCTCCTGCGCGCGTCTGCCTGGCCTCAAGCTCTACTATGACTACTACCGCAGCGACAAGTTTACCCGCCTGTTCTACCGCAAGATAGGGGAACAGAGGGTTTTCCTTGAAGCCGGTGTTCCTGCCGTAGTCTTCACTTCCGGTGTCACACTCAATACAAACAAGAGCACGGACACGCCCGAAACCCTTGATTATGAGGTCCTGCGTGCCCGCGTCCTTTGTATTTCGAGATGGCTCTCTATTATATCCTCTTAAGTATTGCCTCGGTCTCGGCCTCGAAGCCAGGCTTGCGCAGCAGCGCAAACATATTCTTCTTGTAGGCCTCTACGCCCGGCTGGTTGAACGGATTCACGCCAAGCACATAGGCTGAAATGCCGCAGGCGAACTCGAAGAAGTAGAATATGCTTCCGAGGTTGTACTCGTCGATGCGCTCGATGCTGACTTCCATCTGAGGTACTCCGCCATCGATGTGGGCTACCTTGACTCCGAGCTGGGCCATTGCGTTGCAGTGGTCAACATGCTGGCCTGCGAGGTAGTTGAGTTTGTCGAGGTTCTGCTCGTCGCTGCCAATAACTACGCTCCTGTTTGCGTTCTCCACATTGATGAGGGTTTCGAACATCACGCGGCTGCCCTCCTGGATGAACTGTCCCATTGAGTGGAGATCGGCGGTGTTGTTGACGCTGGCAGGGAATATGCCCTTGCCGTCCTTGCCTTCGGACTCGCCGTAGAGCTGCTTCCACCATTCTGCGAGGTAAACGAGCTTAGGACTATAGGTCACCAGAATCTCGACAGCCTTGCCGGCTTCGGTGTGCAGGAGATTGCGCATTGCGGCATACTGTACGGCGCTGTTGTCCTCACCCTTTACGAGAAGTGACTCGCGCTCGTCTGCGGCACCCTTGAGCATTGCGCGGATGTCGAAGCCTGCAACGCAAATCGGCAGAAGTCCTACCGGAGTGAGAACGCTGAAACGGCCTCCCACATTGTCAGGAACAATGAATGTCTTGTAGCCTTCCTGGGTGGAAAGTGTCTTGAGAGCGCCCTTGTGCTCATCGGTGATGGCTACGATACGCTCTGCTGCCTCAGCTTTGCCGTAGGTCTGCTCCACATATTCCTTGAAGATTCTGAATGCAACAGCCGGCTCAGTGGTGGTTCCGGACTTGGAAATCACGATGATTGCGGTGTTGCGCAGTTTTGCGAGGTCCATAAGCTCCGCGAGATACTCTTCGCTGAGGTTGTTGCCGGCAAATACTACCTGAGGGTTACCCTCCTTGCGCACGAAACAGTGGCTTAGGGCTTCGATGGCGCAGCGGGCTCCAAGATAGGAACCGCCGATACCGATGACAATCACCAGGTCAACGCCCTTGGCCTTCCAGCTGTCGCGGACCTGCTCGCAGGAGCTGATGATATCTTCGCTTACATCGACCGGAAGAGTTTTCCAGCCGAGGAAGTCATTTCCGGCACCGTTTTCTGCCTGAAGTGTGTCAAATGCCTCTAAGGCCTTGTTTACATAAGCTTTATAATCTGCATCTTTTACGAAGGAGCTGCAGCCTCCCAAATTGACTTTTACCATTGTATTTGTTTCGTTTAGAACAACTTTACATTGTCGAAGGACGGTTTGAGCTCACCCTTTTCGCATTTGTGGAGTATTTCCACCACCTTGTCGTTGCAAGGGGTAGGGACGCCCACTTTGCGGCCATAGTTGCATACGACGCCGTTGATGGCATCCACCTCGCAGAGCTTGCCTTTCTCAAGGTCCTGGAGCATACTTGCCTTCAGAAGCGCGTGCTTCTTGATGGCAATAGGGATGATTGCGAAAGATATGGCCTTTTTGATTGGTCCGTGGTAGTCCAGAAGCTTGACTACATCCTTGCCCTGGATAGGCTCGATTCGGATTCCGCCCTTGGCGCAGACATCTATGCACTCTTTGATGAGGGCCTGCACGATTTTGCGTGATGCCTTGTCCGATGCAGCCTCTCCGAATGTGCTTCCGCACACTGCGCTCATTCCGGAGAATGCAGCGTTGATGAGGAGCTTGCTCCAACGGGTTCCGATGAAGTTCTCATCTATTTCCACCGGTCCCATCATTTCCAACAGGGCCTTGACTTCGCCCATATGGGCACTGCGCTTGCTGCTCAGGCTTCCCAGTGAGAAGGTGAGGCTGTCAGGGGAGGATGTGAGTTCGCAGGTGCCGGGCTCTCCCATTGTAGCACCCCAGGCTAC
This sequence comes from uncultured Bacteroidales bacterium, assembly GCA_945487035.1. Lineage (GTDB taxonomy): Bacteria > Bacteroidota > Bacteroidia > Bacteroidales > UBA932 > Cryptobacteroides. The sequence continues at coordinate 43,362 of CALYTI010000007.1, read as the reverse complement.
GGTGCAGCCGAGGACGCGGTCTTCACCTACTATTTCGCTGATTTCGTATTCGGGAATTCCGTTCTGAAGGGTTACGAGAACTCCGTCGTCCTCGAGGTAGTCCTTCAGGAAGGTAACCACTTCCTTGTTTTGCAACTGCTTGGTCATAAGGAAGATGATGTCGTAACGGCCGTTCATCTCATCAGGGGTGAGGGCTGTGACCTTCTGGTTGAACTGCAAGGTTCCTGTGACGGTAGCTCCGTTTGCCTTGAGCGCCGCAATGTGAGCTTTGTTGCGGTTGATGAGGTCAATCTGACCTCCTTTTTTTGTGATGAATGCGCCGAGTATCGTTCCGAGGGAACCGGCTCCGTAAATTGCTGCTCTCATTATTTCAATTCTTTTACATAACTCCTCCTGCGCATATACGGCTGAGGATTGTATTCGTCAAATATCATCTGTACCTTGACGTTCTCTTCGAGCTGAGGGTTCATAATCATAGTCTTGATGTCCCCGCGCCTGATTACGTTTTCGTGAATCTGCTTGAAGAGGAGCACCTGCAGTCCCTTGCTCTGATAATCAGGGTGTATGCCTATCATCAGGGCTTCGAGGGTGTCGTTGCGGTGCAGGGCTTTCAGTATAGGGAAGATTCCGAAAGGTAAGAGGCGTCCCTTGGCTTTCTGCACGGCCTTCGACAGGGAAGGTACGGTAATGGCGAAAGCTACGATGCGCTCGTCCTTGTCGTGGATAATGCTGATGAAGTCCTTATCCAATATCGTGATGTACGAGTTGATGTACTGGTCTATCTGACGGTCATTTACTGGAGCGAACTCGTACAGAGGTGCGAATGTCTCGTTGTAGACTTTGCGGAACAGGTAATCGGCTTCCTTGCGGAGTTCTTTCTTGTTCTTGATCTGGACTACGTGCACTCCTGCCCTTTCAGCAATGGCATCCGCGAGTTTCATCATTCTCGGGAATTCATCCGGGACGGTGACGATTCTCTGGGTCCAGTCGGCATCCTTGGTGAAGCCGGCCTTTTCGAGCATAGGACCATAGTAAGGGAAATTGTATATGCAGGTGAAAGGGGAGAGCTGCTCAAAACCTTCTACCAGAAGGCCTTCCTTGTCCAGGTCTGTGAAGCCGAGAGGTCCTTTGAGTTTGACCATACCCTTGTCCACTGCCCACTTCTCGACTTCCGCAAGCATAGTGTCGAGAACTTCCTGGTCTTCGATGAAGTCTATCCATCCGAATCTGGCGGTCTGTTCGTTCCAGCATTTGTTGGCTTCGTGGTTTATGATTCCGGCTACGCGTCCGACCACATTGCCTTTTTCGTCAAGGGCGAGCCACAGTTTGGCTTCGCAGTAGTCGAATGCCGGATTTTTGCTTGCCTGGAGGGTGTTGTACTCGTCAGAGATGAGTGCCGGTACCCACCATTTGTCATTTTTGTACAGTTTTTCCGGGAAGTGAATGAATTTTGTCAAATCACGTTTCCCCTCTACTACCTTTAGAATGGGTTTCATTATTTCAGGTTTTAGTTAGCAAATCGCTGCAAATTTACAAAATTTCTGCAAAAACTGTATAACTGCCCGCCTGCCGCCTGCAAAAGCGCAAAAATGAGGGGTCAAAATTGCTCATTTAGAGCCTTTATCTCTCTTTCAAGATTACGCACCTGGTCACGGGGAACTATTATCCCGCATAGAGTAAATACGGGAAAATTAGAATCATATTTGGATAAATTCTGGTCTCCACACTCATCCGCAAAAAGGAAATATCTTTTAGCCGTCCGTAATTTCCTCTCACCCTCATACCCCTCATCATACAGCACCACCACGCACAGAGTCAGCCTGAAACGCAACCTGAGCAGTCCTCATAGTCTCACCTTCGGCTTCGGAAGCGCTGGAAGAGTTGCCTTAATCAAGCTCTGTTACCTTGAGGTATAAGTTGTTGTCACATATCAAACCGAACAGGATGCCATCGCAATAAATGCAATAGTCTCCTATCATCTTTTTTACGGCGATTTCCCCGGCACCAGCACACTGGTCCGCGATATATTGAACGAAGTCTGAGTTACAAGCCATAAATCTGATTTATCTGTGCGAAGAGATGAAATATGAACGTGATTGCAAAGGCGCAAGAAGATTGTGTCTTATGCAGAACTCTCTCCGGTCCAAAGCGTAAAAATGCCCCCCCCTGAAATTGCTCTCACGGTAGCGCAGGAAGATGAGCCCCGCCGCTTGAATCTAATTGATTTCATCAAGGCATTTCCTCAAAAATGCCGCCACATCTTGATTACAGCAATATATAAAACACCCTTTCTTTCCACGGGACATCAAAACACGATATGCGTTTCGAATATGTCTTGTATAAGTATCCTGATCATTGCTAGTAACTGCAATATTCTTTCCGACAACTCCTACCAAACAATCTTCCTTTGCATCATATGTAATATCTGGGCCAAGAATTACCCCTATGTAATCTATCTCGAATCCTTGAATTGAAAAAATGCATCCAATCTGATTAACGCCTTGAGGTTCTATGGCCCAAGTATCTGCTGAACTTGCATACATATCTCTGAATTGACCTCTGGCTCTGACTGCATTAGTTTCCCACGGCATCTCAAAATTGCCAATCTTTACATCCTTTCTCAAATCCCCATTTGGTAACAATTCAGTTGACCAGCGCCAACAATATCCGGCAGCCAATCTTGCAATTTGCTTTGGGTTGCCTTGCGGTGAATCCAGAGATACGATTGTTTCATATAAAGCTTGAGGAGACTCAAAAATTCTGAAATCATATTCATTCTCTGAAAAATGAACATTAATTTCTGATGATGAACAATATAGCACTTTGTCAAGCCAATCAAGATAATTATCTGAGCCGTTGCATCGGAATTGCGATTTCAATTCCAACTCAATCACATTTATGTCTTTCTTTAGGTTACTATTTACCTGATTAAGACAATCCTCTTTTGTAAGTTCGCGTTGCAATTCTGAAATTTTCTCATCCAAAGCCGTAATTATTCCACGCTGATAGTCATCATCGGCACAATTCCTTGCAAGACTCTCCCTTTTTGCCAAAGTCTTTTCTAATGACTTTCTTGCTTTCAGCAGTTTCTTGTAAAAATCGGATTCAGTGTATGCCGTTACACTTTTCCTGTATTGCAATGCAGCTATCCTTATGTCTCTGGAGTTGCCAATTTCTTCCGTTTTAATGGCCTGATTGTCATCAATGAAGAACACGCAAACTTTTGCACAATACATCAATGAAACGGCTTGAGACAAATATGTTTGTTCATAATACTTATCTCCCATATAATTCGCCGACTGTTGAACTCTATGAGCTTCATCAACGAGCAGCAAATCCACCTCGTTCTCTTTGAAATAGTATGGCTTGAAATGGAAGATATTCGCAATCATATCACTTGCATCTCCCTCTCTGCCATTTTCAAGAACAATGTTTTGAAGTTTCAATTTCAAAGACTCCCTCAATGCTTTAGAACGGGTTGTAAAGAAGATGTTTGAAGTATTGCCTTCATTCGCCATTTGTGCCAAAACGTGGAGAGCAATAACAGTTTTACCGGTGCCTGGCCCACCTTTTACTATTATAACCGTTTTTTCATCAGGTTGCTTTATTGCTCTTTTGACTTCCGCAAATATAGTTTCGCTTGCTGCTATTTGGTCATCCAGAAGAGAGAACTCAGTAATCCCTCGAAACATATTTGCAGCAGCATCAATTAAGGTTTTTGATTGACGAATTCTACTTGTTGTGACTCTATTGAATATTTCCAAGCCTGAGCCATAACATAAAAGAGTGTGAATCTTTTCCGCCAAGCGAATTATTTCATCTCTGGAATACAACGTGTGTTTGTCCAATACTGCTCTATAATGATTGGCATATAGAGCATGAGGGTCCAATTTACTGTCGTAGTTGTAACAATACGCTATGCCCTCCAAATTAGTATTGCTCTCATTCAGTTCTTCTACGTAATTCAGCAGATGTTTCTGATAATTCAATACTTGCTGGGACGGATGACACACAGTACGATATGTTCCACCAACAAATGCATCTACCTTGAATACTCCACTGTCATACAATTCTTGAACAGACTTGTTGCTCCACTGCTTCAATTCCAAATGGATAACATTATCCTTGTGATTATCACCAACCCCATATAGCATGCAGTCAATACGTCCACCATTAGGAACTTTATATTCGAAAGATACAATGATGTCATCCGGAACCTTACTCAATTCCAGCAAGTTCCTTATATTTGGTGCATTGTTTTGCCATGAAAGAATCTCATTGTCAGATCCTCCGATATGGTTTAGTCTTGCGCCCTCTATCATCTTTGGTATAAACCTATTATATAGGACGTCATCCATAAAAATAGCCTTCGTCGCACTATATGCTACTCTGCTCATATTAATATCAAATATAAAGAATCAATGTATGCAATTCTCACCATTGTCCAAAAAAAATGGTGTCGCATAAAACTAATAACGATGTACTTGCTATGACAACAAAAATACTGATAATTATTGACATTTTAGTAGCATTATTCTACTCATACAATCCCACCGCCTTCAGGTGCTGCTGACCTATTTCATCTGCTAACCACCTTAGGGTTCCCTTCCATCCTTCAGATTCCAGTCTTTTGAGCCAAATTGCCAACAAAGCTTCTTCAGCTATTGAAATTAGTCTGTAAATCTCTGATTTTCAATGAAATAATTTATTATATGAATACATTGCATTGCCAATAATTCGTCGGAACTTTGCAATAACACATAGATACCCATAAATGGCATTCTTATGAGAATAATACAACCGATAATGCATTCAGTGCTCCACGGCGGGCTTTGCAATGATACCCAACTTGATGATAAGTCATTTGAGTTGCTGATAGAAATCCAGCAGGAACTTTCCGTGTTTGAACCGGTAGATGACGACCAGGCACGTATCATCTGGCTGGAGATACCCCGTGGAACCGCGAAGGAAATGAGAGCCTGGGATTACTTTCGCTATGAAAGGGAAGATGACGATGATGACGACCTTCAGTCCTACCAGGAAGCATTGGACGAGGACTACCCGATGCAGACAGAGTGGTATTTTCTTACCACGTCAACCTACAGAGAGAACCATTTTCTGAAGATATCCGACAGGTGCCATCAATACATAATAATGACCAATAGGGACTCAATGAGCAATTGCCGGCAAGATATGAGTTGGTTTTTGGTTCCTCTTCTTGAATTGGTGAAAGAGCGGGTGGCTGAGATTGTAAAGGACCCTGAAGCATACAACGGACATCTGGAGTCTGATCTCCCATATTGCCAGAGAAGCGGAAGAATCCGAAGCCGCGACCTCAATGCCATATTGCCGGATCGGAAACTTGTAGTAGCGAACCGGGAGTACTGCATTGCAGTTATGAAGGAATTGATAAGAAGAGAGGAATTCTACGAGCATACTCCGAAAAATTCGGATGCAGATTACTGGAAGGAGAACAATCTTCCTGTCCCGTTTGGCGAGATGACCATACGGAAATTCTGTCACTATTACAGGATTGCGGACACAGTTTTCCGGAATGATTCCAAATTATTGAGGGACAGAGATAAGGATTCCGCAGAGGATGATGTGGAATACTACAAGAACTCGGGCATCCACTACGGCAAAATTGATGACTATGACCTTGACAGTGTGGCTGACTTCAAGTCATTTGCCAATGATCATTACGGTGAACTAGGACTGTCCCGAATGAATGTGGGCAGCTCGGACTATTATGCTGACGGTAAATGGCTCGTTACTTTCGGTATCAGCTATTCTGTATGCCTGGAAATGGGTTTGAAGATAGCATTGGCCCTTTATGAGGCAGGAGCTCCGTTCATATACTATGATGCGGAGAATACACTACATATGCTTGAAGAGACCGGATGGGTCAGGATAGAGCCCGGGACCTTTCACGACTATCTGGGGAGCGGAGACGATGAGGGAGTGATATCCCTGCCGTTTGAGGAGGAATGCGGCACTGAAGGCGAGATAAGCCTCGAGCAATTCCGGCAAATTGTTGAAAGTGCTATATGGCAGAAGCAGGAATGGGTGAAATTGGAGGAAAAGATTGGATATGAAGATCCGGTCGCGCTGCTTGTCAGGGACAGAATTGAGTTCCCTACAACCTTGGGTGAGATACGCCAAGCGATTGAAACTGAGTATAAGACATATCTTTCTGTCCTGAATGATTCCGAAGACGGGAGATTCTGCTATGTGGTGCCTGATGATGAAGGAAAGTGTATGTCGTTCAGGAAATCCGAATTGACATATGGGACATTCAACGAGGCGATGTATGCATTGATAATGAACTTCAACGATATCATAAAAGGCATAAGCGCAAAAAGAGCCCCATAAAATTGCTCTGAGCATTCAAAAATCGGCAAAAGCGCAAAAATGACCCCCTCAAATTGCTCTCACGCCATCCAGAAGGCCCAAAACGCAAAAAGAAGGGATTCCGCCAGGTGAAGACTACGCTTGCGGATAATCAGCTTGTGGAACTGAGCAAGGAACGTAAGGATGAGGTTCTGGCGGCTCTGAGGTCACCTGCTGACAAGAATCTGATTTTGTCGGCCGTAATTGTGGCAAGGTATCCGTTCTGCTATGATCTTTTCTGCATGTTGGCTAAGCAGTTTAGGCTTCAGGATGAAATCAATACGGATTTGATTCTGAGGATGCTCGGGGCGAAGTACGGAGCAAACAAGAGTGTGTACAATGTGCAGATTAATGCTGTCGCTCAGATGCTTGAGGCTAAACTCTTAAAGAGAGTTAAGGTGGGTGTTTATGAATTTGGAGAACCTCAGAAGCCGTTGCATAAGGTGACAAAGGACCTGTGGCGCGAGAGTAATTTCATCAATGAACCGCTGGCCAACCGGGAGGATACGGAGAGTGTGATATTTGAGCCGTATTTCCGGTATTTGATATTCGAGTAGAATTACTAAAAGAGGGAAGTAGCGGTAATGTCTATTGAAAGATTGATCAAATCGTTCGACTTGAAGAATTCCGGAAGAGTTTGAGTCTTAACGTCGATGATATTGCAATTTTCGGGAATCTTTTTGAAAACCTTACCGTCGTTATTGTAACCAGTTTCTTCCGTGATGATTATTATCTCTTCTGATGCTTTGTTGTTATACGCATAGAGAATTATGGCGCAGTCTGCTGAGTTGAGGAAGCTATCTCTCTTTGACTGATATTCTGCATCAGTTAACCCCTTCTTCTCGGAGCCGATGAGGAAGTTGTTGTCGATAAGTTTATGAAATTTTGCAGGAGCTATAAGTGAAGATGTGCTCGTTATGTACTTCTTGTTCTTGATAAAAGGTAACGCTGATATGACCAATCCCTGGCTGGTATATTCGCATTCTTTTGCTACCTTGTCCAAGACAATAATTTTCTTCTCCAGAATCTGTGTTTCCAGAAAATTCTTCAACTGGTTGTCCTGGTCAAAAGGGAGGTAGTACCTCACGAATGATATAAGCGAACACGTATCAATGATTGCCTTCATAGAATATGCTGCTTATATTGTTAGCTTTTATATTCAGCGCAGTACAGTACTCACGCTCGGAAACAACGCCTCTATTCAAAGCGTAGTTATATATGTCATAAACTAGATTCGATTGAATAGGCTTTGGAGTACTTCCTCTTTGAGGTATGCCAGCTTCTCTGTCGTGTTCTCTTTTGAGTTTCTCGTTTTCTTTGCGTGTAAGCCACTGCTGGTGTAAATCCTCTCTGACATTGCTGTAATCTGCAAACGTCATCTTTTGCTGGAGAAAGATATTCGTGAAAATAGCAAGGCGGCTCAAATTAGTGGCCTTGGAAATAGCCTCAATAATATCGTGACCATAATCAATTCGATAGTCATATCTATCTATCGCGTCAAGTTTAGCCGCATTATCAGGTCCGAGAAGAAGATAGTAAGCAAAGGTGTTGCACCATCTTTCTATATCAGATAGATTAGTCGTGTTCTCTGTAATTTTGGAAAAATCAATCTCCTCAATCTCTTCGCGCTGGAGAAGGTAATGTCCGACCTCATGTGCAAGTGTGAAAATCTCGCGGCTAAGAGAGTCTTGATTTCGCTTCAATACTATAGCATTAGGCTCGATATAGAAACCATCAATATTGGCTTTTTCTTTTTTATTGAATGTATCTACGAATTCAAATACCAAAACATTGCTATCTCCAAGCTTGTTGATGAAATTCTTCAGGAAATCTCGTTTGACTGAGGTAAAATCCGGAAGAATAGTAGTACGGAGAGCAAATGCTATGGCTTTAGGGTCATCCTTGACTGTGTAAGTCGCAAGAGCCCTCTTTAGGTTGAATTTGGACAGTTTGCAGATTGCGCTGATTTGGGTCTTCATATCCTCAAATTCACGCACTCTTTTCTTCGCGCCTATATTGAGTTGAGTAGAGAAATGCTCCTTACGAAAGAAGACACTGGTGCCCTTGTCCTTTCTTGGGGTGGATGGATCTGAGTAGTACAGGAGGCCTTTATTAAAGACTTTATCGATGCGCTTGAGGTGATTGATTTCAATCTCGTCAGCATCAATGTCTTTCCATGTGATAGGTGTTTTTAGGTCAACGTTAATTGCGGACAATAACTCGCTTTCCGTCATCTTATACAGTGACAGTAAATAAGTTACACGATTTTTATTGTACTCAATTTTCATTATGTGCAAAGTTAGGTATTTCAAATCAAACTGGCAATAGGAACTGATGTCTGAGACAAAAATGCCTGCTTCTCTTCAGGATGAGTGTGTTATTTCCCCATCAGCCTCTCCACCACCACCCAATCCGCCAGATCCGCCCCCATCTCCCGCAACTCCGGGCTAGCGTTCTTCTCCACGTAGTCGGAGACGGTGATGTCCAACATGGGATCTTCCCGTACCGATTGAAGTTGCAGGCTCATCCGTACGGAAATTGGGCTTTCCCGTACAGATTCCCGTGTTCAGCAGGATACACTCGATGAAACACTATCATATCATAAAAGTCAAAAGAGCAAAAATGAGGGGTTAAAATTGCTCTTTGACGGGCAGTGCGGATTTACGCCTGAATGCCGGTGAGACTGCGGATGGACTTGGCAACGTTCACAAGGTGGTCGGCAATACGCTCGGTATTGGAAGTGAGGGACAGATACTGTGCACCGACCTTTGCGGTACAAACACCCTCGCTCAGGCGGGTGATGTGGTTGTCCTCCATAGCCTTTGTGATATCGTCGATTTCCTCCTCCACATCATTTGCCTTGGCAAGAGCATCCAGATCTTCATCCTCATATGCCCTGATGGCAAAATTGTAGAGGTCTCCGACCTTGGACTGAAGAGTTGCAATCTCCCCGATTGCTTTCTTCGAAAAGCCTTCTCCATCCTCTGCCAGCGCCTCGGAGTATTCGAGAATGTTCTCTGCATAGTCTCCGATACGCTCCAGGTCGCGGATGGTGCGGTAGGTGGTTGCCAGATAGATATGGTCGTGTTCGCTGAGTCCCTTTTGCTCAGAGAGTTTCACCACGAAGTCCACGAGGGCACGGTTGATGAAATTGAGCTCGTTTTCCGTCTTCTCGAAAGTCTCCTTTTCCGCAAAGGACAGGGTGCTGACTATTCTGAGGGCACGGTTGAAATTCTCCATTGCAAGCTCTGACATACGCACGATTTCGCGCTTGGTCTGGTCAACTGCAATAGGCGGGGTCTTCAACATATTGTTGTCCACATAGTGAAGGTGAGGCGCATCCGCAGCCTCTGCCTGAGGCACATCAGGTACCATTCTGATGACTGTCTTCACGAGCAGGTCGGTGAGAGGCAGCATACAGATGACCGTAATGAGGTTGAAGAAGGTATGGAACATCGCGAGCTGGGTCTGCGGCGCACCCGGGAAAGCAGCGTTGAAGATGTTGCCGAAGGTGATGTTCCCGTGGCTCAGTCCGGACATAAGCCAGTTGACAAGCATAAAGAATACTACACCGGCACAGTTGAAAATCAGGTGAATCAGAGCTGTGCGCTTCGCGTTTTTGCTGCTGGTAATACCTGCCAGAATCGCTACGATACAGGAACCGATATTGGAACCCATAGTGAGGAAGATGCCCTGGTCAAGCGAGATGAGTCCGCTCACAACCATTGCAAGCGCAATGGATGTCATCACGGATGAACTCTGGATGATGGCGGTAAACAGTGCACCTATCAGCACAAGCAGAATAGGATTGCCGATGGACGCAAGGAAAGTCTTTACTCCTTCAAGAGCTGCGAAATCCTTCATTGAGCCGCTCATCAGGCTGAGTCCGACGAAAAGCATACCGAAACCGGCGAGGATACCTCCCAGGGTCTTCATATTGCTCTTCTTCGAGAACAGGCTCAGGAAGGCCCCCATACCTGCAAAGGCGGAGAAGATTACCGATGTTGAGATTCCGGTCCCTCCGAACATACCGAGGGCGACAATCTGCGCGGTAACGGTCGTACCTATGTTTGCACCGTAGATTATGGTGGCTGCCTGTTGGAGCGAGATGATGCCGGCATTGACAAAACCTATGGTCATTACCGTTGTCGCGCCGGAACTCTGAATTGCAGCTGTACCGATGGTACCGATACCAACACCGAGAAGTTTGCTTTTGGAAGCTTTGGCAAAGAGATGCTTTAGTTTTTTGGAACTTGCCGCCTCAAGATTGGAACTCATCATTTGGCAGGCAACAAGGAAAATACCTATACCTGCAAGAAGAGTCAGTATGGCGGAAATGGCTGCTGTAGAACCCATATTTGTCTTCTGAATATTTCGCTTGCAAAATTAAGTAAAAAGTTCCGATTTCTCCTAATATGCAATAAAACTGAAATTTGTAAAACAATTCAAAAAGTGGTATTTTAGCGCATATGTATTTCGTAGAAGCACTTGCACATCAGGTCAGGGGAGCGACGATAATGTTCTTCCTCCTCTGGACGGTATATCTGTACCATTACAGGACTTCCAGCCGAATGATGAAAGTAATGTTCATCACCGCCGTCTGCTTGTGTCTGGGATTTGCCAAGGACTCTCTCTACCTGTTCGAATCAATCCGGGACTCAGATTGGCTGGACACAATAGTCAGCATACTGGACATGTCCGCCATACTTGTTGCCTGCAACTTCTTCTGCGAAGCAGTCAAACACAACTCCACCAAATCCGGTTGGATTTGGCTATGGCCTGTAAGTGAACTCATATTCATACCGGTCTATCTCATCTGCCCGCAGCTTTGGGTAATCATTGCGGCTTATATGTATTGCTTCCTGCTGCTGATAGTGACGGCCGTCTATATGATATTCTATTCGGTAAAGCACAAACACTACATCGAATCCCATTACTCCTCCCACGAAAACATCACCGTCCTTTGGGTAGTCAGTTCCGGAATATTCTACATTGCCTGTTTCATCGTTTACTTCTTCGTCTTCGGTATAAATGGGTCCGGTTGGCTGGGAGAAGTCCTGTATTCTATCCTGTGTATGTTGATTTGGACCTATATCTTCTTCATAGCCAAATCCCACAGGGTTGTGGACAGCTCGGAAGCCGATGATGAAGCTGCGCCCGAGACCGCACCCGAACCTGTCCAAGCCGCCACAGACCGGAACACTGACAGCGAATACGACCCTGCGGCCCTCCAATACATAAGGGATATGATAGAACCGAAGCTCACCGACTGTATGCAGAACGGTAAGCTGTTTCTCAATCCGAACCTGTCGCTCAAAACCGTAGCCACGGAAATAGGCTCCAACACCAAATATCTATCAGTCTATCTCAACCGCTGCCTCGGAGTCAGCTTCTACGACTATATCAATAATTTCAGGGTAGAAAAAGCCTGCTCCATTTTCAGGGAAATGGTTAAGAGCGGAAGGATCAATATGCCGGAAGTATCCGAGCGGAGCGGCTTCAACTCCGTCTCCACCTTCAACCGCTACTTCAAGAAGGTAAAAGGGCTTGCTCCAAAGGACTATTACAAACGCTGCCTGGAGGAGCGATAAGTCCTACCAGGCTCCCAGAGTATCGTCGTCCACGCCGAACCTCTGCTGCATTCCCGGATGCCAGGTGAATTTGTAAATCGCGTAGTTCCTGAATTCCCCTTCCATTACAAGAGGCCCGTCGAAACTTGCGATGGCCGTATAGTAGGTATGCCCGTCTTCCAGCAGGGTAGTGCTGGTGCCGTCTCCCACTCCGTCATTCTTATGGGCGTACATCCCATAAAAAATAGTGGCGCTGTCCTCCCTGCGAAGGGTCTCGAAACGGTCGATGAAATACTGTCCGGGTGCTCTGAAATCAAGGCCGGCAAGTTTCAGGCTGTCCACAGTCTCGCCCACCCAAGGGATGTAGAAACACAGTTCCCCCTCTTCGTCGAGAGGATAGACATAGTCCCAAACATCATTCACCCTGTATTCGAACCTAGCCTTCACCGTAGTTGATTTCGTGGTGTGAACCGTCTCCAGCACGAGTTCCCCGCAAGGCTTGTTGGTATTGGGGTCCACAACAAAACCGAACACCCAGTAATCGCTGTCCGGGTCCAGGTCGGTAAAAAACTTGTCCTGGTCTCCGTACTGAAGGCTGTGGCTTGAGAATTCCGCAATATGCTCTACCCCGTTGTAGAGGTGCTCGAACCTCCAGTTGATATACTCCTTGTATGCGTAGTCCAGAGCAAGAGTTTTGAACTGATTCTCAATCGCCATTGGGTCCACACCCTCCCTGACCTTCTCGATGGATACATAATAGTAGGCATCTTTGTCAGTAGAGAATTTTGCCTCCACAAAACCGCAGCTCGTGCGGGCAATTTTCAAGTCCAGCCTCACATCTTCAGTCTCGTAGAGCGCATCAGTCCTGCAGCCTGCAAACAGGGCGGCAAGTATCATCAAAGCAAGTATCCTTTGTCTCATAGCCTATTTATCCTCTCTCTTAAGCCAGGTCTGTACCGAATAGATGAACCTGAGCGCTGATTTCATATGGGAGCCGTAGTGGCCGAAATTGTACTGGATATTGGCCTCGGTCCATTTGTCCTTGGCCTTGGCTGCATTTACGAAAGGCACCACATCATCATCCATCGAGTGCATCATATAGACAGGAGCCCGCGGAGTCCAGTCCTGAGCCAGTATCGAGTTTTCCGTCATAGCCTTGTAGAGCTCTGCAACCAGGTCGCTGGTGCGGTCCATAGCTTCGGCAGTGAGTATGTCGCTGGTCCTGGTGGTTGCCATCATATCCCTGAGCTGATTGACCGAATAGTCCTTGGAATTGATCCATTCGTCCATTTTTTCGTAAATCCACGGCTGCAGCACCTTGCTCATATCGGCATTTGCCCCGTATCGCTTTATCATTCCCTGAATCACGAAAGGCACCGCAGGTGCAATATTGACCGAATTGGTCTCGACGAAATTGTTGAAGGTAGCGCGCACATCGTACGGCCCGCCGCCGGCGAAGACCTGATGGATTTGGTCCCCCATTCCGAGTATGCTTTCCATCATCCACTGTGTGGACATGGTCACCGCGCCTCCCTGGGAGAAGCCCATAAGGTAGATGTCGTCATATTCGGGCTTGTAGGCCGTATGTTCGAGATATTTGGCGACAGCCTTGTACATATTTACCACATCGAAGGCCGTCTGGCTCATCACAAGGTAGGGATGTATGTTCTTGCGGTCCACTCCATAGCCCTGATAATCAGGGAAAATCATAGCATAGCCCAAATCGCATAGCACGCCCTCCAGCGGGAAGACGTTGGACGGCGCTTCGGAGTTTGCGCCTATGGTGTAGTGGCTTACCACTATGTAGCGGAGCGGCTTGCGGCCCTTCGGAAGCAGCACTTTGCCCGAAAGGGTGATGGGCTCCCCGGTGCGCACGTCGGCGGACCGGTAGGTGCCCGAAAGCTCCAGCACCTTGCCCCTGTTTCCGTACTCCAGCAGCTGAGAGGCGAGTGCATTCATAGGTACGGAAGTCGTTTTGGTCTCCGTCTCCTCCGGCAGTATGCAGGTCTTCGGCAATCCCTTCGAAAGGTCAGCCTCGCCCGAAGCATAGACCTTAAAAGCCTCTGTATCAGCGCCTGCTATGTCCCCTACGAAAGGCTCTGACCTGTCGCAGGAAGCGCCCAGGAGCACGATAAATGCCAATACCGATATTCTTTTTGCTTTCATTGCCTAAAACTTAAGTCCCACGCCGAGCGAAATGATGCGGGAGCCCAGCATATAAATGGTGTTCTTGTCCTTGAGGGAAGTCAGGCCTCCGAGTTCTCCGAAGGCGTACCAATGGCTGAAGCTGTACTGCACTCCAGCGAGAGTAAGGTCGGCGGCAAGCCCGCATGCAGTCTTCTTGCCGTACGCATCCGCCTCGGTGCCTGTGTTGATATTGAGACCTATGCCGAGTGCGGAGTAAACCAGCAGCGCGGGCGAATGGTACCAGCTCCACCGGGCCTTTGGCAGCAGGCTTATGTTCATAAAGAAGCAGTCCGCTTCGCGGGATATTTCGCCGCCGGAGCCGCTGCGCAGCACCTCGTCCCACAGACAAGCCGAAAAATCCGCCCTCACGCCCAACGCAAGGCGTTCTGACATATTGTAGTAATAATCAAAGAACCAATGCTGCGAGTAGCGGTATCTTTCCCTGTACACACTGCTCCAGTCATCGCCCATATTGTCCACAATGAACTGGGGATTCTGCCATACAAGGTTTTCGAAGAGCTGGTCTCCGACTCCCAATGACAACTCGTGGACAGGGGTCCTGTCTGTATGCGTGCAGTCCCCGGCCTTTGCAATGGGTACGGATATCAGACAAAGCAGGATAACGGTAAGGATTCTTTTCATTCTCACTTGAAATATTTGTCCAGGGTTTCAAACAGTGCGGCGGAAACTACAGGCTTGGTGAGGTACCAGAGGCTTGTTTCCTGTCGTCATCGTACTGCTGTTTTCGTAATAATCGCAAAAATAAACTTTTTTCATCTTATCACAAATAAAAAAGGAAGAATAAGAATCGTGACCGCACACGGATTTCCGGAAAAACAAGTAAATTTGTAGATAAACCATAGACTTACAATGGCAAAAGTAATTACACTTGGAGAAATAATGCTCCGACTCAGCCCTCAGGGCACAGACAGATTCATTCAGGCAGAATCCCTTAGGGTAATCCCTGGAGGTGGAGAAGCCAATGTTGCGGTCAGCCTCGCCAATTACGGACACGATGCTTATTTTGTTTCCAAGCTTCCTGCCCACGAAATCGGACAGATTGCGGTAAATGCTCTCAGAAGATATGGAGTCAACACTTCCTATATCAGCAGGGGCGGTGACAGGGTAGGACTCTACTATGCTGAGACCGGTGCATCAATGCGCCCTTCCAAGGTGATTTATGACAGGGCCCATTCTGCCATAGCAGAAGCGTCTCCTGAAGACTTCGATTTCGATGCAATTATGGAGGGTGCTTCCTGGTTCCACTGGTCAGGCATCACCCCGGCCATTTCCGACAGGGCAGCAGAACTGACACGGCTCGCCTGCGAGGCCGCAAAGAGGCACGGAGTGACAGTTTCCGTGGACCTGAACTTCCGCAAGAAACTCTGGACCTCCGAGAAGGCAATCAGCGTTATGCGCCCTCTGATGCAGTATGTTGACGTCTGCATAGGCAACGAAGAGGATGCCGAACTCTGCCTTGGATTCAAACCGGATTCGGATGTGGAAGGCGGCAAGACCGATGCAGCAGGCTATGAAGGAATCTTCCGCCAGATGCAGAAGGAATTCGGATTCAAATATGTCGTATCTACCCTCAGAGAGTCTTTCTCCGCAACCCATAACGGTTGGAAGGCGCTGATTTTCAACGGCAAGGACTTCTATCAGTCAAAGCGTTACGAGATTAACCCCATCATAGACCGCGTGGGCGGCGGGGATTCCTTCTCCGGAGGCCTCATCCACGGTATGCTCAAATACGGTGAAGATCAGGCTAAGGCTCTGGAGTTTGCAGTTGCCGCTTCTGCGCTCAAGCACACCATCAGCGGAGACTTCAACCTCGTAAGCGAAGCAGAGGTGCTTGCTCTCGTGGGGGGCAGTGCCAACGGAAGAGTTCAAAGATAATCATTACAACAATGGCAAAATACAGTAAACTGGAAGTCATTCAGACTATGAAGAGCACGGGTATGGTGCCTGTGTTCTACGATTCCGACCCTGAGGTTGCAATCAATGTGCTCAAGGCCTGCTACGAAGGCGGAGTACGTGCTTTCGAGTTCACCAACAGGGGAGATTTCGCCCAGGAAGTGTTTGCTCAGCTGGTGGGGTATGCAAACGCCAACCTTCCGGGTATGATTCTGGGTGTGGGCAGCATAGTGGATCCTGCTACCGCAGCACTCTATCTCCAGCTGGGAGCCAACTTCGTTGTCGGCCCTCTGTTCAATCCTGAAATCGCACCGATATGCAACCGTCGTCTCGTGCCTTACTGCCCGGGCTGCGGTTCCGTAAGCGAAGTTGGCGCTGCCCAGCAGGCCGGTTGCGATGTGTGCAAGGTCTTTCCGGGAGATGTGCTCGGACCTAAGTTCGTGAAGGGCCTGCGCGCCCCTATGCCTTGGAGCCAGATTATGGTGACCGGAGGCGTAAAGCCGGAGGAGGAGAATCTCGCCGGCTGGTTCGGTGCCGGAGTGACCTGTGTCGGTATGGGTTCGAACCTCTTCCCTAAGGATGTCATTAAGGCAGGGGAGTGGCACAAGATTACCGAGCTCTGCCGCAACTCCCTCGAACTCATTGCCAAAGTAAGAAAGTAAAATATGACCACAACGAAAAAACTGATGAGGGAAAATTAGTTTCATATTGGCAAAAGTTAATCCCTTTTTCATAAATTTGCGCTATGGAAAACAAGCGTTTGGAAAGTCTTGATGCCTTCAGGGGCCTTGATATGATGTTCCTGATGGGACTCTCTTCTGTCATAGTGTGCATTTGCGGACTCTTTCCCGGAGGCGAAAACAGCTTTCTGGTGAGGCAGATGGAACACGCCTCTTGGGACGGACTCACCCTGATGGACCTGGTCTTCCCGACCTTCCTCTTCATTGCCGGCATCTCCTTTCCCTTCTCCCTTGCAAAGCAGCAGTCGCTCGGAGCAAGCGGGGCGAAGATACATCTGAAAGTGCTGCGCAGGGCTATACTCCTGTTTTTGTGCGGACTGCTCTACAACGGGATCCTGACCACTTCCAGTCTCGCCGATTTCCGCTACTGCAGCGTGCTTGGCAGAATCGGCTTCGCCTGGATGTTCGCCTCTCTGGTTTTCATGCATTGCAAGACTATGGCCCGCTGCCTGGTGGCGGGGGTTCTGCTGCTGGGCTATTTCCTTCTGCTAAAGTTTGTTCCCGCGCCGGACGCCGCAGGGGCTGACAGCCTCTCTCAGGCCGGCAATATAGCCGGATGGATTGACCGCATGATAATGCCCGGCCGTCTGTACCGGGGCAACTGGGACCCTGAGGGAATACTCGGAGTGGTGCCTGCCACAGTGACCGCTCTGCTCGGAATGCTCACGGGAGATTTCGTGCGCCGCGGGAAGATGGACGGGAGCAGGAAGTCCCTCTGTATGCTCGGAGCAGCTCTGGGTCTTGTGCTTCTGGGGCTGTTGTGGAGTCTGTGGATGCCTCTCAACAAGAACCTCTGGAGCAGCAGTTTCACTCTGGTAGCCGGAGGGATTGCGCTGGCAGGCTTCACCATATTCTACTATATAATAGATGTAAAGGGGCACAACGGACCATTGACCTTCATCTTCAAGATGTTCGGAATGAACTCCATTACCATCTACCTCGCCAGCGCCTTCGTTCCTTTCTATACCATGGCGCAAAATGTCTTCGGGGGTGTGGCCGCCCTGCTGCCGCCCGCCTGGGGCAGGCTGCTGCTCAGTGCGGGAGTGCTCGCCATCCAATGGCTGCTACTCTATTTCCTCTACAGGAAGAAGGTTTTCCTCAAGGTCTGAGGCTACATCAGAAAGGCGCTTGCATCCTCGCCTTCGGCCAGAAGGCCGCGCAGGAGGGTAGATGAAAGATCGACCAGCGGCGCCTCAATTCTCTCTATATGGTAGGACGGGTTCTCCGAGAGCAAATCGCTCACAACCGCGTCCAGGTCAGTATCCCGGCGCGGGAAGACCAGCACGCGATAGTCCAGCAGAATGCGGCGGTAGTCCTTCCACCTGCGAAAGCCGGCGAGGCTGTCAGCGCCCATCACAAGGCAGAAACTGTTGCCCGGCTCGCGTCTTTGAAGGGCGTCGAGGGTGTCAATTGTGTAACTAGGCAGGCCCAGTGAAAACTCGATGTCATCGAGCTTGACTTTTCCGTCAAGCTCGGGATGACGCGCCACCGCTTCCCGCGCCGCCCTCAGCCGACGCAGCGCACCGGAGGCCTTGTCTTCGGATTTAAGCGGATTCTGGGGAGAGACTACGAGGTAGACCGCATCGAAACGGTCCGCCAGCCGGCGAAGTATGCCCAGATGCCCCTTGTGCAGAGGGTCGAAGCTTCCGGAATATACGGCTACCTGCATAGGAAATCGTCAATGAGCTTTTCGGCCTTGGCGAAGGTATCCCCGATTTTGTCGTTCACCAGGGCCACATCCACCTTGTCCTTGGCGAAATCCAGTTCCCAGGCTGCCTTTGCCAGGCGTTCACGAATGGCATCCTCCGGGTCGGTGCCCCTTCCGCGCAGTCTCTGCTCGAGCACCTCGAGGCTTGGCGGGACAATCAGCACAGACAGGGCAGCTTCGCCGAAATAGCGTTTGAGGTTGCTTCCGCCCTTTACATCCACGTCGAATACTATCACGTGTCCCTTGCTCCAGATGCGCTCCACTTCGGACTTGAGCGTGCCGTAGAAGCGGTCGTGATAGACTTCCTCATACTCCACGAAGGCATCCTGGGCAATGAGCTCGCGGAAACGCTGTGCATCAATGAAATGATATTCCACTCCATCCTTCTCGTTTCCCCTTGGAGGACGCGATGTTGCACTGATGGAAAACTCGAACTCCGGGTGAAGGGAGAGCAGGTGATTTACTACGGTGCTTTTGCCGGCTCCGGACGGAGCGGAGAAAATAATTACTTTACCTTTCATCTCAGTAGGTTATTTCTTGCAAAATTAGTAAATTTGCGGACCTTTTGAAGGAAATTTACTAAATCCTTATTATAGAGTTATGGTATCTTACAAAGAACTTGGTCTTGTAAACACCCGTGAGATGTTCGCAAAGGCCGTTGCAGGCGGATATGCAATCCCTGCATTCAATTTCAACAATATGGAGCAGCTTCAGGCTATCATCCAGGCTTCTGCCGAGACAAAGTCTCCAGTTATCCTCCAGGTTTCCAAGGGCGCACGCAACTACGCTAACCAGACCCTTCTGCGCTATATGGCACAGGGTGCTGTGGAGTATGCAAAGGAGCTCGGTTGGGAGAAGCCTCAGATTGTGCTTCACCTCGACCACGGCGACAGCTTCGAGCTCTGCAAGAGCTGCGTTGATATGGGATTCTCATCCGTTATGATTGACGCATCTTCTCTTCCTTACGAGGAGAATATCGCACTCACCAAGAAGGTTGTCGACTACGCACACCAGTACGACGTAACAGTCGAGGCTGAGCTCGGCGTGCTCGCAGGCGTTGAGGATGAGGTTGCTTCTGAGGTTTCACACTACACCAAGCCTGAAGAGGTTGTGGATTTCGCAACCCGTACCGGCTGCGACTCCCTCGCAATCTCTATCGGAACTTCACACGGTGCATACAAGTTCACCCCTGAGCAGTGCACCCGCGACCCTAAGACCGGCAAGCTCGTTCCACCTCCGCTCGCATTCGACGTTCTTCACGAGGTCGAGAAGCAGCTTCCTGGCTTCCCTATCGTCCTCCACGGTTCTTCTTCAGTTCCACAGGAGTATGTTGATATGATCAACTCTCTCGGCGGAAAGCTTCCTGATGCAGTAGGTATTCCTGAGGAGCAGCTCCGCGAGGCTGCCAAGTCCGCAGTATGCAAGATCAACATCGACTCCGACAGCCGTCTTGCAATGACCGCAGCCATCCGCAAGGTCTTCGCTGAGAAGCCGGGTGAGTTCGACCCTCGCAAGTACCTCGGACCTGCACGTGACGAGATGAAGAAGCTTTACATCCACAAGATTGTAAACGTTCTCGGCTCAAACGGCAAGGCTGAGTAAGCTTTTTTGATATTTCGGGAAGGCGGTCTCGGAAAGGCCGCCTTCTTTTCTTTACGGCCCTCAAATGCAACGCCCAAGTGGCTATGCGCATCTAAAAGGGGTAATCAAAGAAAAGAATATGAAAAAGTCTTTTAGTATCATTTCCGCAATTGCAGCATCAGCAGCGCTGGTTTCCTGTTCTGTAGGAAGCCTCAATATGGATTCGGGTATGTACCCTGAGTATTCTGCTCCAAATGAAGGGGGCTATGTCCCGGACGAACCCGGAGGAGACCGCTACGACGAGATTGTCGAGAACGATTTCATCAACACCGCCGACGAGCCGACTTCCACCTTCTCGGTAGATTGCGACGGCGCAGCGTATGCCAATATGCGCCGTTATATACTCGAAAGCAATGCGCTCCCACCGGCAAATGCAGTGCGTATCGAGGAATATCTGAACTATTTCACATTCGATTATCCTGAGCCGCAGGAAGGCAAAACTATCGCTCTCAATTCGGAAATATATGTCTGCCCTTGGAACGCTGAGCACCAGCTGCTCCGCCTAGGCATCAAGGGAAAGAGCCTTGCGAAGCGTCCTGCTTCAAACTTTGTCTTCCTTATCGATGTGTCCGGCTCCATGAACAGCGACGACAAGCTTCCTCTTCTCAAGTCCAGCCTCAAGACTCTCGTCACACGACTTGACCCTAAAGACAGAGTGTCGATTATCACCTACTCAGGTTCTGTCAAAAAGGTTCTTGAGTCCACTCTTGCATCCGATACAAAGACTATTTATGCAGCTATCGACAGACTCGTTGCAAGCGGTTCCACCAATGGTGGAGACGCAATGAGAATGGCTTACGAAGAGGCTTTGGAGAACTACATTGAAGGTGGCAACAACCGTGTCGTAATGGGTACAGACGGAGACTTCAATGTGGGAGTCACCTCTACCGAAGCCCTTGTGGAAATGGTGGAGAGCTACGCCAGGAACGGCATATATCTCACCGTATGCGGCTTCGGACGCGGCAATCTCAATGATGCTATGATTGAGAGCGTTACCAACGCCGGCAACGGAACCTACGAATACATTGACTCCGAGGATGAGATGACCAAGGTCTTTGTCAACGATTTCGGCAAATTCTTCGCAGTGGCCAACGATGTGAAGGCCCAGATTACCTTCGATTCCACCAGAGTAAAGAGCTACAGGCTTATCGGTTACGAAAACAGGGTGCTCTCCAATGAGGATTTCGAGAATGACGAGAAGGATGCCTCCGAAATCGGAGCAGGTCAGACCATCACCGCACTCTATGAGCTGGTTATGGCAGAAACCGAGCCTGCGTGGGGTCTGCCGGTCGGCAGCTTCGATGTCCGCTACAAGGAAAGCCTCGGCACCGAAAGCATACTACTTTCAGACGAACTGCCTTCCGTAAGTTCGGAGAAGCTGAGTGCCAATATGGCTCTCGCTGCTGCCTGCGCTTCCTACGGAATGGTTCTCAGGGACTCGAAATACAAGGGAACTTCTACTTTCTCCCTTGCAGAAGACCTGGCCGGCAGTTCACTGGATTTCGACCCGTACGGCTACCGTGCACAATTTCTCGAACTTATACAGAAAGCTTCAAATTGTAAATAAAAACTATGACAGCAATTATTGTAATTATCGCGATAGTACTCCTGGCAGTACTGTGGCTTGTGTCGGCTCAACGCAAACTTGTATCCGCCGATGAACTTTGCAAAAACTCGCTCAGCCAAATCGGTGTGCAGCTCAACAGCCGTTGGGATGCCCTCAGCGCCCTGGTTGACCTCACCAAAGGCTACAACGAACACGAGTACAACACCCTGCGTGACATCATCGCCCAGCGCACAGCGGTAGGCCGCAATTCCAGCGCCGCCGAGGTCAATGCCCAGGAAGAGAAAATCACTGCCGCCCTCAGGCAAATCAATGTTGTAGCAGAGCAGTATCCTGAGCTCAAAGCCAGCGAGATGTACTCCAAGACTATGGAGAGCGTCAATCAGTATGAGAATCAGGTAAGGCTCAGCCGTATGACCTGCAACGATGCCGTGACCAAATACAACAGGCTCGTGCGTATGTTCCCTGACTCTATAGCTGCTTCCATATTCGGCTTCCGTGAGAAGGAATATCTCCAGGAGCCTGCAGGAAAGACCGAAATGCCTTCAATGCGTTAGAGCGTGAAAAGGTTTATGGCAATATGCATCCTCACCCTCGCAGGATGCATATTTTCTATGGCGGCCGATATAAGGGAAGTCGCCATAGAGCTTGTTTTTGCAGCTGACGGAAGCGCCCGCGTCACGGAGCGTTGGGATGTGGATGTTGACACTGGAACTGAATGGTATCTTGCCAAATACAATCTCGGCGCAATATCTTTGCAGGACTTCAGCGTTACCGACGAAAGCGGAATGCCGTACAGCTGTGAAGGTCCGCGTTGGGACACCGACCGCAGCCTCTCACAGAAAGCCGGGCGCTGCGGCCTTGTTGTGACCAACGGAGGATATGAGCTCTGCTGGGGCCTTGGAAGCTACGGCCATCACATCTATACTGCAAGCTACCTTCTCAAGGGTGCTGTGCAGGCTATGGATGACTATGACTGCTTCCATATGCAGCTGGTTTCGCCCGGGCTTTCGAGCCGTCCGCAGAAAGTCAGCGTGCGGGCTGCAATGGAGAACGGGACCGCTCTTGATGAGAGGAACTGCCGCATCTGGGGTTTCGGCTTTGAAGGAGAAGCGGTATTCAAAGATGGCGGAATTCTATATTATTCCACAGAGTCCTTCACGCGCAACTCTTCGGTAATCAGCCTTATACGCTTCGACAAGGGCCTTTTCAACCCGAGCGTCACCCGCGGCGGCTCCTTTGAAAGTGTGCTCAGCCGCGCTCTCGAAGGCTCATCCTACGGGCAGGAAGACAGCAATGAACTTGTCTTCATTATCTTGTTTTGCGTGCTCTTCGTTGCCCTGCTCATTTTCATAGCAATAGCTGCGTACCGCTCCAACCTGAAGAACATACTCGGAGTCACCCGCAAACGCGACATACAGTGGTGCAGGGATGTGCCTTACGGCGGGGAAGTGCTTGCCGCCGATTACATCCTGTCCAAGCTTGAAGCGGGAAGAGGCTCCAGCATTGTTGCCGGGGCTATGATTCTGCGTATGATAGAAAAACACGCAATAGAAGTGGGCAAGGGCCGTCGGGGCAAGGTGGAGCTTGCTTTCGGGGATGCGGCATCTCTTGACGGTATGCCTCAGTCCTACCGCCAGCTTTGGGATATGATGAAAGAAGCCTCAGGCACCGACCGGATACTTCAGGACAAGGAATTCTCCCGTTGGAGCGAGGCCCACACCGCACGACTCGACAGATGGAACTCCAAGGTGCGCCGCGAGGGTGGGGATGAGCTTGTGAAGCTGGGCTATATGACACGAGGCGGCAAGTTCAATGACGATGCCCGCGCCCAGGCCAGGAACCTTCTCGGCCTGAAGAAATTCCTGAAGGACTTCACACTCATCGACGAAAGAGGCTCCGCAGAGGTTGGCCTGTGGAACGATTACCTCGTCTTCGGAAGCCTCTTCGGAATAGCTGACAAGGTGGCTGGGGAGCTTCACGATATCAACCCGCAGGTCTTCGAGCAGACCGTATATCAGGATATGATGACAACACGCTCCATCATCCTTCTGACACGCAACCTGGGTTATGCCATAACCAATGCCTCAGCAGCCCAGCAGGCCAAGGCTGCAAGCGCGGGAATGGGCGGCCATACCTCCTTTGGCGGAGGTGGCGGATTCTCTGGTGGAGGATTCGGCGGAGGAGCCCGCTAAGCCTTGATGAAGGCCTTCATCGAAGCGATATCGCCTTTGTCGAACGATTGCTGGTCACCGGTGCGCAGATTCTTAATCTGGATTGTGCCGGCTGCCATTTCGTTTTCTCCGCAGATAGAAAGGAAGCCGATGCGCTTGCGGTCCGCATAGTCGAACTGCTTTTTCAGCTTGACTGATTCGGGATATATCTCCACGCTCAGCCCCTCGCTGCGAAGTCCGCTTGCAACAGGCAGAACATAGGCTGTCTCTGCGGCTCCCATATTGGCAAACAGCAGGTCGGATGCGCCACCAAGCGACTCGGGGAACTTGTTCAGGCCCTTGAGCACATCGTAGATTCGGTCCGCACCGAAACTTATTCCTACTCCGGACATATCCGGAAGCCCGAAAATGCCGGTAAGGTTGTCATAGCGTCCGCCACCGCTGATGCTTCCGATTTGCCAGTCGAGAGCCTTGATTTCAAATATGGCTCCAGTATAGTAATTCAGTCCCCGGGCAAGCGAGAGGTCAATTTCGCAGGCAGTTTCAATGCCGGCGGCTTTGATGTAGCCGAAGAGTTCTTCGAGTTCGTCAAGACCCTTCTGTCCGATTTGGGATTCTGCCATCAGGGAGCGCATTGATGCTATCTTCTGCTCGTTGCTGCCGCTGAGGGTGAGCACCGGCTCAAGCAGTTTTACGGCCTCAGGAGTCAGACCTTTCTCAATCATTTCGGCCTCTACAGCCTCCAAACCGATTTTGTCGAGTTTGTCGATGGCCACAGTGATGTCCACCACCTTGTCGGGGGCGCCGCAAATCTCGGCAAGTCCGCTGAGCACCTTGCGGTTGTTGATTTTTATCAGGACATTGATGTCCAGCCTGCGGAACACCTCGTCTGCAATCTGCACCAGTTCCAGCTCCAGAAGCTGGCTTTTGGAACCGATGACATCCACATCACACTGGTAGAATTCGCGGTAGCGCCCCTTCTGAGGACGGTCTGCGCGCCATACCGGCTGGATTTGGAAACGCTTGAACGGGAAGGAAATCTCGCTCTGGTGCTGGACTACATATCTTGCAAAAGGTACTGTAAGGTCGTAGCGCAGGCCTTTCTCGCAGACCTGGGAGGTCAAAGGCCTGGTCATGTCCACACCGGCGAAGGCGTCTCCGGAGTTCAGAATCCTGAACAGGAGCTTGTCGCCCTCCTCTCCGTACTTACCCATAAGGGTGGACAGGTTTTCCATTGCCGGAGTCTCGATTTGGGAGTATCCGAATTTCCTGAAAACTGAACGTATCGTATCGAAAATGTAATTCCTTTCAGCCATCTCAATCTGGCCGAAGTCGCGTGTTCCTTTAGGTATTGAAGGTTTCTGTGCCATATTCTGGAATAATAATCCTACAAATTTACTATTTTTGTCTCAAACGCATATTGATATGAAGAAATTTCTTAAAACCGTTCTCGCAGTTATCTGCGGTGTCCTGATTCTGAACCTCTTGGGATTCGGCCTTTTGTGCCTGATTGGAGGCGGTTTGGGCAATACCGAGCCTGTGATTCCGACCACAGGAGTACTGAAAATCGACCTCTCCAAGGTAATCATTGCCGAGCAGAGCAAGGAGTCGCTGAATTTCAACCTCGGAAGCGAGCAGATAGAAACCATAGGACTCAGGCAGGCTACCCAGGCCATTCGCGCTGCCGCCGAAGACCCTGGAGTGAAGTACATATATCTCAAACCTGAAGGAGCCACCATTGGAACGGCTTCTATGGTAGAGTTCAGAAAGGCGCTTTCCGATTTCCGCAAAAGCGGCAAGCCAATTGTTTCCTATATGGAGAATCCGAGCACAGGCTCATATTACCTTGCCAGCGTAGCTGATGCGGTTTATGTTACAGCCTACCAGGGAGGCACTCCTATGATGACCGGAATAAGCTCCCAGCAGATTTTCCTCAAAGACCTGCTTGACAGGCTCGGAATCAAGGTCCAGCTGATCCGCCACGGCAAATACAAGTCAGCAGGGGAGAGATATGTGCGCAGTTCTTCCAGCGAGGAGAACCGCCGGCAGACCCAGGCCTTTGTGGATGCAATTTGGGAAGCCATATCCGGAGAAATCGCCCAAAGCCGCGGCATTACCACCGACGAGCTCAATTCCCTTATCGACAATCTCAGCCTTTGCCTGCCTGCAGATTTTGTGGAATACGGCCTGGCTGACGCCACACTCACAAGGCAGGAACTCGCAGGAAAACTTGCTGTCCTTGCCGGTGTAGACAGCTACGACAAGGTTCCTATGATTCCTTTCGCTGCTTATTCCAAGACTCATCAGAAGAACAATTTCCGTGCTCTGAACAAAATCGCCATCATCTATGCGGACGGACAGATTCAGGACGGCAACGCACTCACCGACATTTCCGGAGACCGCTTCGCATCCATTATCGAGACGGTCCGCAAGGACAGCACCGTCAAGGCCGTAGTGCTGCGTGTCAACTCTCCTGGAGGAAGCGTGGTCGCTTCCGAGAAAATCAAGACCGAGCTTGACCTTCTGGGCGATGACAAACTGCTTGTAGCCTCATACGGGGACTATGCCGCATCCGGCGGATACTGGATTTCCAACAATGCGGAGAAGATATATTGCAGCCCTACCACCATCACAGGATCAATCGGAGTATTCGGAATGGTGCCGGAGTTCAGCGGCTTGATTGAAGATATAGCCCACATCGGCGTGGAGGCAGTGTCATCCAACAGGCACGCCGATATGTATTCCCTCACCAGACCGTTTACTGAAGAGGAGACGGCTTATGTGCAGCGCAGCATAGAATCCATCTACACCAAGTTCATAGGTATAGTGGCTGATGGCCGTTCTATGACTCCTCAGCAGGTCGATGAAATCGCCCAGGGACGCGTATGGGCCGGTTCAGATGCCCTCGAAATAGGCCTTGTGGACGAAATGGGAACTCTTGAGGATGCACTCCATTATGCTGCTACAGCAGCCGGAGATTCCAATCTTGACAATTGGAATGTGGTGGAATATCCTAAGCCTCTGACCGTTGCGGAAGAGCTTGCTGCCCTGTTCTCCAATACGGAAGAGAACGATTTCAGCATCTATACCCGCTGGTATGATAACTGGAAGAAGGGAAAGGTAGAGGTAGCCTTTGCAGATATGCCTTACCGTCTGGTTATCCGATAAGGCGGAGTTTGCCCTTGCGGACCACATACGGCCCGAAAATCTTGCCGCCCACAAAGCGGCCTTCAGCAACGGACTTCTTCAGACGGAGAAGTCCGTCTGCGTTCAGATGCCCCTGGGTGAACCGGTACAAAAGATACTCCCAGTGTTCGAAGTCTCTCAGTTTCCTCAGGTCTATGGCCCCGTCCGCCCCGATGCAGACCCCGGCTGCCTTGCGGCAGTAGTCTTCTGCAATGTCATTGACCTGGGACAGGTGCTGCATATTGGCGGCAAAGGTGCGCAGGTAGGAAGGATTGATTTCCTTGAAAACCGGCATTACCTTGAGCCTCAGAGTGTTGCGCTTGCAAATATCTTCGGAATTGGTGTGGTCTTCCCTCCACTCGTATCCTTTCTCCTCCATCCAGAGGCGGATTTGCCCTCGCGAAGTGCCCAGAAGAGGCCTCACTATGCGCGAAGGCCAGGTGCCGCTGTCCGCACTCATTCCGCACATTCCCTTTGCACCGCACCCGCGCAGCATGTTCAGAAGCAGGGTTTCCGCATTGTCGTCGGCATTGTGTGCCACCGCAACGGCGTCGTAGCCGTACTGCGAGCAGAGTTCCCTGAACCAGCCGTAGCGCAGCTCGCGCGCAGCCATTTCCATACTGATGCCGTGCTGCGCAGCATATTCCATAGTCCGGAAACGAGTCTTGTGTAGCCGCACTCCGTGGCTCTCGCACCATAGTGTGACAAAGTCTTCATCAGCGTCACTCTCTGCTCCGCGGAGCGAGAAATTGCAATGGGCTACGGCAAAGCCGTCGCATAAATCTGCAGAAAGGGTGCCTTCCAGCGCCCTTTCTGCCATATACATCGAATCGATGCCTCCGCTGACTGCTAGCAATAGTTTCACGAAGCCAAGCGATTATTTCGTTGCGAAGGTGTAGGTGAAGTTGAAGGAAAGGAACTCCTTGAACTGGACTCCGCGCTTTGCAATTGTGCCGTCCTCCCTGGTGACGGTCACGTTAGGATCGGAAATCAGCCAGGTCTTGAAGGCGCATTTCACGAAGCGTGAAAGCTGCCAGTCGATGGAGTTGTCCCAGTTGATGCGGAAGTACGGCTCTTTGCTGTCGATGGCCTTGATGTAATCGGTGAAGACAACTGCCTGGGTCTCATACTTGAGGTTCTTGTTGATGACCAGCTTGAAGTTCGCCTTCACCTGAGCACCGAACTGGAACAGGGTGCTGGCGTAGGTGGCCGGAGTTGTAATATTGCCTTCCTCATCCTTCACTGCCTCTGTAAGCTCCTTCATACCGTAGCTGGACCTCAGTGCCTGGTTGGTAACGATGGTGAAACCGCCGGTGAGAGGCGCGATGTTGATGTCGAAATAGCTGGACGGGGTCCACTGGATACCGAGCGCGAGGTTGGTATAGGCAGGGGAGATGAAACCGGACTTGATGCCGTTTTCCACCCAGGAGCCGTTTTCCTCCTGTTTGTATCCGGCAGGAGTGTCGGTGAACTGGCTGCGGAAATCGAAGGAAGCGGTATAGTTGAGTTTCGAAGACGGAGCCGTCTGATAAGCCCATTTGCTCTCAAGATAGATGCGGTCGTTGCTCTTCTGGAGTATGCCCTTCTTGTCGGCTGAACTGAGGAAACCGTAGTCCAGCTGAAGGCGGTTGTTCCAGCTCATCAGCTCTTTCTTGTAATTGGCCTTGGCGTCAAGGTTGCTGGTGAGGTTCATAGTGTTGTAACCACCGGCAGCCCAGTTTTCGAGTATGGTGTTGTTGAATCCCAGATTGATTGCAACCGAACTGGTCCAGTATTTCGGTGCAGGTGCCGGAGCCTGTGCTTCCGGAGCGGATGCGATGGCTGCGGCTGCATCTTCTGCGGCCTTGCGTACGGCATCCTGTGCGAATGCAGAGCTGAGTGAAAGTGCGAGAACTCCTATGGTAAGTGCAATTCTTTTCATATAAATGTCCTGTTAATATGCTATTCCGAATACTACTCTCTGCTTTGACGGTTTGCCGGAATAGATGTCAACACCCTCTTCCTCGCAAACGCAGCTGTCCACAGGGATGCAGCGTATGGTAGCCTTGGTTTCATCCTTGATTTTCTGCTCGGTCTCGGCAGTGCCGTCCCAGTGGCAGAGCAGGAATCCGCCCTTCTTTATCTCTTCCTTGAACTCCTCCCAGTCGTCGCATTTGCGTATGCGTGCATCACGGGCTGCAAGGGCTTTGTTGTAGATGTTCTGCTGAATATCGTCAAGCAGGGTGTGGATGTGCTCCTCTATGCCCTCCAGGCTCATTGTCTCCTTGGTGAGTGTGTCGCGGCGGGCTACTTCCACGGTGCCTGACGCGAGGTCGCGTGCGCCCATTGCAAGGCGGACCGGAACACCCTTGAGCTCCCACTCGGCAAATTTGAATCCCGGACGCAGAGTGTCGCGGTCATCGATTTCCACGCTGTGCCCGAGGGCCTCGAGCCCTGCCTTCAGCTTGTTGAACTCGGCAATCACTGCATCGTGCTCCTCAGCTGTGCGGTAAATAGGCACCATAACTATCTGAATAGGGGCGAGAGCCGGAGGCAGAACGAGTCCGTTGTCGTCTCCGTGAGCCATAATCAACGCTCCCATAAGGCGGGTGCTGACTCCCCAGGAACTTGCCCAGACATACTGTTGCTTGCCCTCTTTGTCGGTATACATTACATCGAAGGACTTAGCGAAGTTCTGACCCAGGAAATGGGATGTTCCGGCCTGAAGTGCTTTCCCGTCCTGCATCATTGCCTCGATGGTAAGGGTGTCGAGAGCACCTGCGAATCTCTCGTTGGGACTCTTGTGTCCAACGATTACCGGCAGGGCCATAGTATTGCGCGCGAAATCCGCATATACGCCCACCATTTCCATAGCCTTGGCTGCTGCCTCTTCGCTTGTGGCGTGGGCTGTGTGACCTTCCTGCCAAAGGAATTCGGCTGTGCGCAGGAAAGGCCTGGTTCTCATCTCCCAGCGCACGACATTGCACCACTGGTTGCAGAGAATAGGCAAGTCGCGCCAGCTCTTAATCCAGTTTTTGTAAACGCTCCAGATGATGGTCTCGGAGGTAGGGCGCACAATGAGCTCTTCTTCCAGCTTTGCGTCCGGATCCACCACAACTCCCTTTCCGTCAGGGTCGTTCATAAGGCGGTGGTGGGTAACGACTGCACACTCCTTGGCAAATCCTGCCACGTGCTCCGCTTCCTTGCTGAAGAAGGACTTAGGAATGAAGAGAGGGAAGTATGCGTTCTTCACGCCTGTTTTCTTGAATGCGGAGTCGAGCACGTGCTGCATCTTCTCCCATATTGCATAGCCGTAAGGCTTGATTACCATACAGCCCCTGACTGCGGACTGCTCTGCGAGGTCGGCCTTAACGACCAAATCGTTGTACCATTGAGAATAGTTTTCGCTTCTGGATGTAATTTCCTTTGCCATAGCGTTTGTAATGTCTTGATTATTTGCTAAACTTGCAAGACGCTGTCGGGTCGTCCAAACAGGTACGATTCTTGCGACGCAAAGATAAGAAAATAATTGATAGAAGGGATAACTATGAAGCGCAGTTTGATTATTATGGCCTTTGCCGGCCTTTTGACGGTATCTTGCGGTACCGTCGGTACAACAAGTACAGCAAGCCGTTTCCAGGACGGCATATACTATCAGGCGCAGGAACCTGAATTCACTCCCTTGACCCAAGAGGAAATTGCATCCAGGGCTGCCCTTGGCCTGAAGAGCAGACAATACGATACCCTCGTGCTTGTCGTTGAACCTTATCCATACACCAGTTTCGGCCTTTACCCTTGGTACGGCTATTACGGATACCGTTGGTACAGACCGGGATTTGCATGGTCATATCCGGACCCGTTCTGGGACCCATACTGGAACTGGTATTGCTGGGACCCGTTCTGGGACCCTTACTGGTACGGACCTTCCTATTGGTATGACCCTTGGTATTACCATCATCACCATTATTATCCATCATACGGACACACAAGCCGCACCCAATGGGCTTCCCATCCGGGCATAAGCCGTTCGTCTTCAGGCGTGATTTCCCGCTCGGCAGCCTCTTCAAGAGTGAATCTTCCGAGGGTAAGCCGTTCGGCATCAAGCACTACACGCAGCTCTTCGGCATCCATTCCGAGAAGTTCGTCAGTCAACAGGACCTCTCCTGCAACGCGCACGACCAATTCTGCATCTTATAACAGCGGTGTGCAGAGACAGGGCGTGGAGCGTTCCCGCAGCGACTTCCGTCAGCAGGATTCCTTCAGGTCATCCTCAAGCAACTCTTTCCAGAGCAGCGGCAGCTCGATGTCACGCGGCAGCAGCGGAGGCTCTATGTCTCACGGCAGCAGCGGTTCAATGTCTCACGGTGGCTCCGGCCGCAGATAAAATTTGAATGTTGGTTATGAAACGCATACTTATCGCTTCGGCGCTTTTGGTGGCGCTGGCAGCCCCCCTGGGGGCACAGTCTCTTGAAGACGCATACCGCTTCGGCGGACTGGATTATACGGGAACAGCCAGGTCTATGGCCCTCGGCGGCGCAATGGGTGCCGTCGGCTGCGATTTGGGCAGCATTGGCATCAACCCTGCCGGCTCGGCAGTTGCGGGCTACTCCCAGTTCACCATTACTCCAAGTCTCAGTCAGGCCCTGTCCAGGTCTTCCTATGCATTGACTCCTTCCGAAGCCTTCGGCTCCGAGCAGAAAGGCAACCGTTCCGCCTTTGCACTTCCCAATATCGGCATATCCGCAAGGTATGATTCCTTCCTGGGTTCTGCCCTGAAGTCTTTCACACTTGCATTCGTTGTCAACAGCACTTACGATTACAATTCATATTCATACGGCAGCGGCGTCAATGACCGCACATCCAAGTTTGCGGAGATGGCAAGTGCTGCAAACGGTATCCCAAAGGATTATATAGGAACAAACGCCTTCTACAACGATTCCCAGTACTACAACTATTGGGATGTAGCTATGGCTTATGAAGTCGGACTGATCAATTCCTATGGGGATTCGGACTATGTCGGATGCTCTGAGGTGCTTACCGACCTCGGCACCCACTATGTGCCGGGTGAACTGATTCAGAAATCCACCCGCACTACAGCAGGTGCAAAGAATGACATCCTTATGAATATGGCTTTCAACTTCAATGACAAGCTGTATCTCGGTATCAACATAGGAATACCTGTAATCAACTACTCCTCTGCCGAGTCTTTCTCCGAGGTTTCTGTCAATCCTGAACTCTTCCCTATAGTTTTCAATCTTGAAAACGGAGGTACTGAAGCAACCAACTTCAGCAACGCCACCTACCAGTACAATTACTGGGCAAACGGCACTGGTCTCTATGCCAAATTCGGAGCAATCTGGCTTCCTTTTGCAGGTCTGAGGCTTGGGTTTGCATACCAGACTCCTACTGCATTCAACATCCAGGAGAGTTGGGTACACAGCGGTTCCGTGGGATATACCAACGGCTCCAGGTATAGCGGCAGCGGCAGGACCGGAAGCTATAACTACTCATATACAGCACCTCAGGTCTTTGATTTCAGCGCCGCATACACCTTCGGCAGAGCCGGTCTTGTCAGTGTGGACTATACCTTGTCCGACTATCACCACATATCATTTGCCGAAAATGCACCGAACGGTGAGGCATATTTCGATTTCACCAATACCGCAATGCGCGCATTCAGCGGGGTAAGCCACAACCTCAGGGTCGGTGCAGAAGTCAATCTTACTCCTGACTTCGCACTTCGTGCAGGCTATGCAATCCGTACAAGTCCTGAGAAATACTATCTTGACAGCGACGGCACTCAAATCGGTTTCGGCGATTACAATGACGATTATTACTATGGAAGAAAAGAACTTCCTAAGCATAATTCACACTACTGGGGCGATTTCACCGACAGTTTCTCAGCAGGTATAGGCTACAACCCGGCCGGTTCATTCTTCGCTGACCTCGCCGTCAGGTTTACAAGATACCCTGATTCCTATTACCAGCCTTATTATGGATATGCCGGGATGGACACTCCGCAGATTCATATCAAAAACCGTCTGCTTAACGCAGCGCTTACCATAGGTTGGAGATTTTAACTGTTGAAATAATGAAATTTACTGCAAAAGAGCTGGCAGAAGTCCTGCACGGCACTGTAGAAGGAGACCCGCAGGCTACTGTGACCACCTTCGCCAAAATCGAACACGGTAAACCCGGTGAGCTTTGCTTCTATGCAAATCCCAAATACGAGCATTATGTCTATACCAGCAAGGCTTCCATCCTTCTGGTAAACAATGATTTCAAGCCTGCTGTCCCTGTCGGACCCACAATGGTCCGTGTCGAAAGCGCATACAGCGCCCTTGCCGAGCTTCTGGATTATGTGAATGCGCAGAAGAGAAGCTACCGCCGCCACCGCGGACGCTGCCGCATCGCCCTGAGTGCAAAACTTGGCAGGAAGGTTTGGATAGGGGATTTTGTTACGGTCGGCGGGCATTCGCACATCGGCGACTGCACCAAGATTTATGATAATGTTACCATAGGGGAGAATGTCAAAATAGGGGAGAAGTGCATTATCTATCCGGGTGTGCACATCTTCTCCGGTACCGTAATCGGCGACAGGACCATACTGCATGCAGGATGTATCATTGGTGATGACGGTTTCGGCAATGCTCCTCAGCCTGACGGCACTTGGAAGAAAATAGAGCACGTTGGCAATGTGATTATCGGAAATGACGTGGAAATCGGCTCTAACACCTGCGTTGACAAGGCGCCTATGGAATCCACCATCATCGAAGACGGCGTGCGCATAGACAATCTCTGCCAGATAGCCCACAATGTGAAGGTCGGAAAGAATACCGCAATGGCTGCAATGTCCGGAATCGCCGGCTCCGCCGAAATAGGAAAGAGCTGCATCATCGCAGGTCAGGTCGGAATCGTAGGCCACATCAAAGTGGCAGACAATACGACATTCGGAGCCCAGTCCGGTGTTATCGGAAATGTCCGCAAGAGCGGTCAGATTCTGATGGGAATGCCTGCAATTCCGAGGACTACCTTCATGAGGGCCTACGCCAAATTCAAGGCGAGTGGGGAAGAATAAAAAAGTTTTTCTATCTTTGCACCCCAAAATACTACGGAATGAACCAGAAGACACTTAAAGAATGCTACTCGTTTGAAGGCACCGGCCTTCACTCAGGAAAGTTCGCACATATGCGTGTCTGTCCGGCTCCCGCAAATACCGGTGTCCGTTTCCTCAGGACCGATATCGGTGACGATGCTTTCATTGACGCTATTGCTGCCAATGTCTCACTGACATCCCGCAGCACCACAATATCCAACGGCAAAATAGCCGTAGGCACGATTGAGCACCTGCTTTCGGCTTTGACAGGCCTCGGCATAGACAATGTTCTGGTGGAAATCGATGCCGAAGAGGTTCCGATTCTGGACGGCAGTGCCGGACCCTATGTGGATGCGTTCCTGAAGGACGGTCTGGTGGAACAGGACGCAGAAAGACACTACATTGAAATAGGACAGGAATTCCTTTACAAGGATGAGAAGACCGGCTCGTACATCAAGCTGGTACCGGCCGAGGAGCCGAGTTATGAGGTTACAATAGACTTCAACTCCAAAGTTCTCGGAGTCCAGACAGTGAAATGGGACCCTTCCATAGATTATGCTTCACAGGTGGCGCATTGCCGCACTTTCTGCTTCCTTCACGAAATCCAGATTCTCGCGAGTTTGGGACTCATCAAGGGCGGCAGCCTGGACAATGCAATTGTAATAGTAGAAAAGAAAGCGCCGGAACTGGTTATGAACCGTCTGCGCAAGACCTTCAATATGCCGGATCTCAAGGTAGAAGAAGGCTACCTGAGTCATATTGCCCTCCATTTCCCTGACGAATGCGGAAGGCATAAGCTCCTTGACATTATGGGTGACCTCAGGCTCTGCGGAGGCTTCCTGAAAGCCAAGGTAATAGCATACAAGCCGGGACACGGCATTAATACAAAAGTAGCAAAACTGATTTAGTTATGAACAAAATCCATCCACTTGCAACAGTGCATCCCGGAGCCAAGCTCGGAGACAACATCGAAGTTGGACCATACGCATATATTGACGACAATGTTGAAATAGGTGACGGATGCCATATCTATCCTCACGCAACCATCCTTCCTTACACCAGGATGGGCAAGGACTGCAATGTTTTCCCGGGAGCTGTCATCGGAGCTGTACCTCAGGACCTCAAGTTTGACGGTGAAATCACCTATGTTGAAATCGGTGACCGTGTCAACATCCGCGAGTGCGCAACCATCAACAGGGGTACCAAGGCAAGCGGCAAGGGTGTGACAAAGGTGGGTAATGATACACTCATCATGTCCTATGTACACGTTGCCCACGACTGCCGTGTCGGCAATCACTGCATTCTTGTCAGCTATGTGGGCATTGCAGGTGAAACCGATGTCGATGACTGGGCAATACTCGGCGGAAGCACCGTGGTTCACCAGTTCTCCCGCATCGGAACCCACGCAATGGTCGGTGGCGGCAGCAAGGTCAACAAGGACATCCCGCCTTATTCCCTTTGCGGTCGTGACCCTATCTGCTATGCGGGTGTAAATATCGTGGGCCTTCGCCGTCGCGGTTTCGAGTCCGACACTATCCGTATGATTAAGGATATCTACGATACGATATACTATCAGGGCAACAATGTTTCCGACGGTGTTTCCAAGGTTGAGGCCGGTTTCCCTGACTGTCCTGAGAAGGATGAGATTGTCAACTTCATCCGCAACTCGAAGCGCGGTATCGTCCGTGCCAACGACATAAGCGAGAAGGGCTTCATCGAGTAGTCTTCGATGAAACTGCTCACTACTGCTTTTTTTCCGCCTATAGAGTACTTTGCCCATCTGGCAAAGTGCTCTGTTTTTATTGACGGCACCGAGCATTATCAGAAGCAGAGCTGGCGCAACCGCTGCCGTATTCTCAGCTCCAACGGGCCGGAAGACCTGCGCTTCCCGGTTGTGCACGACGGAAAGCGCTCAATTACCGCTGTGCTGGTGGATTACAAGACCGACTGGGTGCGCAGAAACGAATATGCAATTGACACCGCATACTATTCTTCCCCCTTCTTCGAGTACTACCGGGACGAACTGTTCGCCATCCTGGACTCCCGTCCTCAGACCCTTTGGGAACTCAACTCCCGTATTACCTGTTTTTTCTGCCGCAAAATCGGCATTCCCGAGCCTGCGGTCCTTCTGGAAGCCCCTCAGGGCGAGGTGGAGCGCATTATTATTCATCCCAAAATACCCTCTTCCTGGGAAGGACGCCCGTACTGGCAGGTCTTCCGTGACAAGTTCGGCTTTGTGCCCGGCCTCTCTGTGATGGACCTTCTTTTCAACGAAGGCCCCGAAAGCATCTGTTTCCTTGGATAATTGGTTTTTTGTTCGTATATTTGTGGCCGTGTTGGAGATAGGGGACCTGGTTTGGTCGCCTATCTTTTTTTTAGAAGCTACGCGAAAGCATATGAACAGACAGGAATTTGAAGCAGTGTTGCTTAAAGCCGCAGCCGAAAGGGGCTGCGAAGTCTTCGAAATCGCATTCGATGACGATGACAATGTGTTTGAGGTTACAATAGACAAGGCTGACGGAGCAGTTGACCTGCAGGACTGCGAATATGTCCACAGGGCCATACTTGCCGCCTTCGACCGCAACGTTGAGGATTATTCCCTTACGGTAAGCTCACGCGGAATCGACCCTGAGGAGGCTGATGATCTTCTGAAAACCATTGATGAATAGACAAAACAAGAAATACAGAAATGGAAAAAGAACCAGTTGTAACACTTATTGACGCCTTCAAGGTGTTCAAGGAGGAAAAAAGCATCGACCGCCCGGTGATGATGGGTGTGCTCAAGGATGTGTTCCTCACCCAGATTGCCAAAACTTATGGCTCATCTGACAACTTCGATGTTATTGTGAATGTCGACAAGGGTACCTGCGAAATCTACCAGAACTTCGAGATTGTGGAAGAGGTGGAGAACCCGAACACCGAGATGACTCTCGAGCAGGTCAAGGCCGACAGCGGTGATGACGATTACGAAATCGGTGACCAGTACACCAAGCAGATCAAGCTCGAGTCCTTCGGACGCCGCGGCATACTCAACATACGCCAGAATCTCGCCGGCCGTATTATGGATATTGAGAAGGCCAATGTTTACAAAAAGTACTCCGAGAAGGTCGGCCAGATCTTCACGGGCGAGATCTATCAGACCTGGAGCAAGGAAGTGCTCATCCTCGATGAGGACGGCAACGAACTCCATATCCCTAAGAATGAGCAGATTCCTGGCGAGCGCTTCAAGAAGAACGACACTGTCCGCGCCATCATCAAGAGCGTGGAGATGCGCAACAACACCACTCCTTACATCATTCTCAGCCGTACTTCTCCGGATTTCCTCGAGAAACTCTTCGAGCAGGAGGTGCCTGAGATTGCCGAGGGCCTCATCACCATTCACAAGGTGGTACGCATCCCAGGCGAGAGGGCTAAGGTTGCCGTTGAGTCCTATGACGACCGCGTAGATCCGGTAGGAGCCTGCATCGGTGTCAAGGGCGGACGCATTATGGGCATTGTCCGTGAGCTCCACAACGAGAACATTGACGTGATTCCTTGGTCACAGAACCCTCAGCTGCTGATTCAGCGCGCCCTTACTCCTGCAAAGGTTTCATCCATCGATATGGGCGCAGGTCCTGACGACAAGGTCAAGGTCTATATGGAGCCGGACGAAGTGCGCAAGGGTATCGGCCGCGGAGGCTGCAACATCGCTCTCGCCGGTATGCTCGTTGACCGTCAGATTGAAGTATGGCGCGAACTCCCTAAGGGAGAAGAGGAGGATGAGGATGTTGCACTCGACGAGTTCTCTGATGTTATCGACCAGTGGGTTATCGACAGACTCAAGCATATCGGTTGCGATACTGCCAAGGATGTGCTTTCCTTCAGTCCTGAAGATGTAGCCAAGAGGGCTGACCTGGAGGACGAGACTGTCGAGGAAGTGTTCAGCATACTCAAGGCTGAGTTTGAAGATTAATAACAAGAAAAGGGGTTAATATGGCAGAAATCAGACTAAACAAAATAATGAGGCAGTTCAACATCGGCCTCTCCAACCTTGTGGAATTCCTGCATGGGAAGGGGGTTGAGGTTGACGCCAATCCTAATGCAAAGGTATCGGACGAACTGATGCCGGAAATAGAGAAGGCCTTCGGCAAAGACCTCGAGGCGAAAAAGGCAGCGGAACAGGTGGATATCAAGATTTCCGAAATTCTCGAAAAGAGCGGAAGGAAAAAGAAGGAGGAGGTCGAGGAAGAAGAACCTGAGCAGATAATCACAATCAAGAGCAATACCTTCATCAACGAAAAGAAGGTTGAGCCTCAGCCGGAGCCTGCGCCTGCACCGGAGCCTGCACCGGAGCCTGCGCCTGCACCGGAGCCGGAACCTGTACCGGAACCTCAGCCGGAGCCTGTGGCAGAACCAGCCCGGGAGCAAGTTGCTGAGCCTGAGCCTGCACCGGAACCTGAGCCTGTTGCCCAGCTTGAGCCGGAACCGGTGGCCCAACCTGAACCTGAGCCGGAGCCTGCACCGGAGCCGGAACCTCAGCCGGTGGCAGAGCCCGAGCCTGAACCTCAGCCTCAGCCGGAACCTGAGCCGGTGGTCGAACCGGAGCCTGTACCTGAACCTGTAAAGAAAGAGGAGCCAGCTCCAACCCCGGCTGGTCAGACTTCTCCTTTGAAGGTTGTAGGAAAGATTGACCTCAGTCAGTTCGAGCGCAAGCCTGCCAAGAAGCACGAGCGTATCAACAAACAGAAGGTGGACCTCGCTCAGGCCGGCAAGAATGCTACCAACAATCGCGCATCTTCAGGCCGCAAGAATGAGCCGGCTCAGGCTCCTTCGGGCAAGAAGAACCGTCGCGACCGTGGAGGAAAGGACAATGCTGCTTTCCGCCCTGCCCTTACCGAGGCTCAGCAGGAGGAGATGCAGAAGCAGATCCAGAAGCAGGTCAAGGAGACTTATGCCAAGATGAACGAAAACAAGAAGAACAACTTCGGAGCCAAGTACCGCAAGGAGAAGAGAGAGGCTGCCGCACTCAAGTCCCAGGATGAGATGATGCAGCAGGCTGCGGAGAACAAGGTCCTCAAAGTGACCGAATTCGTAACCGTAAACGACCTCGCTACCCTTATGAACAACACCCCTGTGGTGAAGGTCATCGGAGCTTGTATGAGTCTTGGTCTTATGGTTTCCATCAACCAGCGTCTCGATGCCGAGACTCTCGTGCTTGTTGCCGAAGAGTTCGGCTATAAGGTTGAGTTTGTCACTGCCGAGATTACCGAAGAACTCGAAGAGCAGCAGGACCGCGAAGAGGATCTCGTTACCCGTCCGCCTATCATTACCGTGATGGGTCACGTTGACCACGGTAAGACCTCCCTTCTCGACTATATCCGCAAGTCCAATGTGATTGCAGGTGAAGCCGGTGGAATCACCCAGCACATAGGTGCCTACAATGTCACTCTTGAGAACGGCCGCCGTATCACCTTCCTCGATACCCCTGGACACGAAGCCTTCACAGCTATGCGTGCCCGTGGTGCACAGTTGACGGACCTTGCGATTATCATCATTGCAGCTGATGACGCGGTGATGCCGCAGACCACTGAGGCCATCAACCACGCAATGGCTGCCAATGTCCCTATGGTCTTCGCAATCAATAAGATAGACAAGCCTGGTGCAAACCCTGACACCATCCGTCGCCAGCTTTCCGAGATGAATATCCTCGTGGAGGATTGGGGCGGAAAGTACCAGTGTCAGGAGATATCCGCCAAGCAGGGAATAGGTGTTGAGGAACTTCTTGAAAAGGTGCTACTCGAGACCGACCTCCTTGAACTCAAGGCCAACCCTAACAAACTTGCCAGCGGAGCGGTCATCGAGTCATCCCTTGACAAGGGCCGCGGTTACCTTGCAACCATACTTGTGCAGCAGGGTACCCTCCGCGTTGGAGACTGCATCCTTTGCGGAAGCAACTACGGTCGTGTGAAGTCAATGTTCAACGAGCGCGGCCAGAAGGTAAGCGAAGCCGGTCCTTCCACTCCGGTATCCATACTCGGTCTCAACGGCGCTCCTGCCGCAGGTGAGAAGTTCAATGTGCTTGCCGACGAGAAGGAGGCCAAGTCCATCGCCAACAAGCGTGAGCAGCTCATCCGCATCCAGGGCATCAAGACCCAGAAGCATATGACCCTTGAGGAAATAGGCCGCCGCATCGCTATCGG
The DNA here is from genome assembly GCA_945487035.1 of uncultured Bacteroidales bacterium. Classification (GTDB taxonomy): domain Bacteria; phylum Bacteroidota; class Bacteroidia; order Bacteroidales; family UBA932; genus Cryptobacteroides. The sequence continues at coordinate 3,034 of CALYTI010000007.1, read as the reverse complement.
CAACTTCAAGGAGCTCAACATCATCGTCAAGGGTGATGTGGACGGCTCTGTTGAGGCTCTCTCCGATTCCCTCATCAAGCTCTCCACCGAGGAGGTTAAGGTCAATGTGATTCACAAGGCTGTCGGTGGTATTTCCGAGTCCGATATCCTGCTTGCACAGGCTTCGGATGCCGTGATTGTCGGATTCCAGGTGCGTCCGTCTGTGGATGCCCGCCGTGCTGCGGAGAAGGAAGGTATCGAAATCCGCCTCTACTCAGTCATTTACGACTGTATCAACGATGTCAAGGACGGTATCGAGGGTATGCTTGAGCCTGAGAAGAAGGAGGAAGTTATTGCTACCGCTGAGGTTAAGCAGACCTTTAAGATTTCCAAGGTCGGCACTATCGCCGGTTGCGTCATCCGTGACGGAAAGATGGTTCAGAAGTCCAAGATCAGACTCATCCGCGACGGTATCGTGATTTATACCGGAGAACTTGCCTCCCTGCAAATCGGCAAGGATGCCGTCAAGGAAGTTGCAGCAGGCCGCGACTGCGGTATGTCAATCGCCGGTTACAACGATATCAAGGAGGGCGACTTCATCGAGGCCTTCACTATAGTCGAAATCAAGAGGACCCTCTAGGCTTTCCTTTTGGAGGCGAAGAACTCCGTGACTATTCGGGAGCATTCTTCTGCATTCACCCCTTTTCTGACTTCCGTCTTCGGATGGAGCAGGGATGGGGTGAACTGCGTGTAGCCCCTTTTCGGGTCGTCGGCCCCATATACTATGGTGCCTATCTGAGCCCAGGCGAGTGCCGCTGCGCACATAGGGCATGGCTCCACGGTTACATATATGGTACAGTCCTGAAGATACTTCCCGCCAAGCGCCTCCGTTGCGGCGGTAAGCGCAATCATCTCGGCGTGGGCTGTAGGGTCGCACAGACGCTCAGTCATATTGTGCCCTTTTGCGATGATTCTGCCCTTGCACGCAATGACCGCTCCGATAGGCACTTCTCCTTCCTGCTTTGCTGTGTGCGCCTCCTTGAGCGCCTCGCGCATCATCTGCTCGTCCATTTCCATAAAAAAACACCCTGTTAAACCAGCTGCGAATGTAGGAAAAGTATCATTCCCGGACAAATAAAACGGTAAAAATATAAGTCAAAGATAATTTGTAAATTTGCAGAGCTATGGATGAAGTTCAGAAAAAGATACTCTCTCGCCTGCAGAATCTATGCGCAAGGCAGGAGTGCTGCACCAGGGACCTGTTGAGCAAGGCCCAAAAGGCACTAGCGGCGCGTGATGGCTATATTGCTGCGCCGGATGCTGCACAGAGCATCGTCGCCTCCCTGGTAGAGGATGGCTATGCCGATGACCGGCGCTATTCTGCGGCTTTTGCCCGTGAAAAGTCTTCCATCACCGGCTGGGGACCGGTCAAAATCCGCATGGCCCTGTCGGCAAAGGGTATTTCCAGGGAAATTGCCGATGAGGCTCTTCAGGAGATTGACAGTGAGAGAGCCGATGCCAAGCTTGAGAAAATGCTGCGCAGCAAATGGCGCAGCCTCTGCGATGACCCGCAGGGCCGACTGAAACTCATCCGTTTCGCCCTCTCCAGGGGCTACGACTATTCCGGCGTACAGTCTTTGATTGAAGAAATAACACATTCCACCCTATGACTACTCTCTTTCTTTTCCTTGCCGCTACGCTAAGGATACTTGCCATCGGCAACAGCTTTTCTCAGGATGCGGTTGAGCAGAATCTTTATGAGATATGCGCTGCCGCCGGGCAGCAGGTGATAATCGGGAATATGTACATCCCCGGCTGCAGCATCGACAAGCATGTGAGATGTATGGAAAATGATTCGCCGTCCTACGATTACCGGAAAATAGGCCTAGACGGGGTGAAGGTGGAGACCGGGAATTACCGTCTCAGTCAGGCAATTGAGGATGAGCCTTGGGATGTTGTCAGTGTGCAGCAGTCCAGCGGTTACAGCGGACAGTATGGGAGCTATGCAAAGCTCGCGGTGCTGGTCAGCTGGATTCGCGAGAAGGCGCCTCAGGCGAAGATAGTTTTCCATAGGACCTGGGCCTATTCCCCGGAGTCTACCCACAAGCACTACGCTTTTTACGGCAATGACCAGCTGACCATGTGGAATGCCATTGTGGATGCCTCTGAGCGTGCCTGCAGAGATTGCGGGATTGAGACCATCATCCCTGCGGGAGATGCGATCCAGGCGGCGCGCAGCACCTCCCTGGGCCCCGACCTTACCCGCGACGGCTACCACCTCGACCTGACAATCGGGCGCTACATCGCTGCCGCCGCCTGGTTCGAGGCTCTCACCGGGAAATCCATCCTGCGAAACCGCTACTGCCCCGAGGGTATCTCAAAACAAGACCTCAAAACCGCCCGCAAAGCCGTCCACTCCGTCCGCCCTGCCTCTCGGCTCCGTCCACTCTAGTCGTCCACTCTAGTCTCCGGTTTGCCTTCCAGGGCCGCCATTCGCCGCCGTCCGCCGTCGGCCGTGTTGCCGCTTCTATCTTACAACGAGCACTTCTGGCAGCTGGCACAGGGCACTCTGGCAGTGAAACAAGGCTCTCCAGCAGTGAAACAAGGCAGAAAACAGTGTCTTAAAACCTGATTGCCAGAGTGGCGCAGATGGCTCCGGATGCCGGGTCATGTGTGGGCCCCTTCCACCGTTTCCTGCGTCCCGCTGACGCGGATGAGGGTGAATTTATAAGTGGTTGATAATCAGGGCGCTAATTATTTCGTATGGGTGATTTTACCCCATACGAAAAATATAACACCTTGTGTATAAGCGGATTATAAAATCACTCTCACATCACATCGACTCGGCACTGCGACTTCACTTTAGCCGCCGGAATGAACGAGTTCCGGCGGAGGTGTGTCCGGTAGTGTGCTTCGCAGGCACACCCGTTGCTATTGCAATATCCGTCAGGCTCAGGCTGTGCCCTCCGAAACCTTCCGCTTCGCTCCATCCCGGCGCTTCGCGCCACCCATTCACATGGCCATGGGCGGCCATGGGTTCTGGAGGGCATAGCCT